>JAIUOY010000244.1:0-11146 GCA_020160995.1 Pseudomonadota bacterium
CTGGGTGGCGACGAGAAGACCGACCTGGCCGTGCTCAAGGTCGAGAGCGACAAGCCGCTGCCGTTCGTCACCTTCGGCGACGCCGGCAAGGTGCGCGTCGGCCAGGCGGTGATGGCGGTCGGCAACCCGTTCGGCCTCGGTGGCACCGTGACCACGGGCATCGTGTCGGCGCGCGGCCGTGACATCCACTCCGGTCCGTTCGACGACTACATCCAGACCGACGCGGCCATCAACCGCGGCAACTCGGGCGGCCCGCTGTTCGACATGGACGGCAAGGTGATCGGCATCAACACCGCCATCTTCTCGCCGACCGGCGGCAACATCGGCCTGGGCTTCGCCATTCCGTCCTCGCTCGCCGAGCCGGTGGTGGCCCAGCTCAAGGACAACGGCCGGGTCGAGCGTGGCCTGCTGGGTGTCCAGATCCAGCCGATGAGCAAGGAGATCGCCGAGAGCCTGTCGCTCGACGGTGACAAGGGCGCCCTGGTGGCGATGGTCCAGCCGGACAGCCCCGCTCTGGCCGCCGGCGTGAAGTCGGGTGACGTGATCGTGAGCGTCGACGGCAAGAAGATCGAGGGCGTCAAGGAACTGACGCGCATGATCTCCGCCATCAAGCCGGGCACCTCGGTGAAGCTGGGTGTGTGGCGCGACGGCAAGGACATGAGCCTGACGGCGAAGGTCGGCGACCAGAAGGAAGAGTCGGCGATCATCAAGGCCAAGGCCGACGGCAAGTCGGGTGAGGCTGCCAAGGCTCAGCCGCTGTCCTACGGCGTGTCGCTGGCGCCGCTCTCCTCGGAGGCGCGCAAGCAGCTCGGCCTCGACGGCGAGATGAAGGGTGTCGTGGTGGCCACGGTCGAGCCGGGCAGCCCGGCCGACGACCAGGGCCTGAAGGCCGGCGACGTCCTGCAGCAGGTCGGCAAGGACTCCGTCGACAGCCCGAAGAGCGCCGTCGAGAAGCTCACGGAAGCAAAGAAGACCGGCAAGCCGGTGCTGATGAAGGTGTATCGCGAAGGCGTGACCCGCTTCGTCGCGATCTCTCCCCGCAGCGCCTGAGGCCGGTAGGACCCACTCAAGGGAGGCTCCAGTAACGCCTGGAGACTTGGGGGCGGGGTTGGTGCCTGGGCTATCTCTCCCCGGGTCATGGGTGCCAACCCCGTTCGCAGTTCCTAATCCGAGTTGGGTGGAGGCCCCCGCCGCCACCCACTACCTACCGCCCCGCACCGCAAACTCATCCCCGGGTTGGTGTTGGGCGGTTTTTTTTGAGCGAATTCGTTAAGGGGGAGGCAGCCGGTCAACGGCTGTCTTGGGAGGGTGGGGCTAGGCAGCGTACGTACCTAGTACCCACTCTTTTCGCTGCCAGCCTACAGGGCTGGCATTACTTCTTTCGCCAGAAGCTCGACCGAGCGCGCCGATTCCTCGAACGACAGATCGCCAAAGGCGAGCCGGCAGAGGCAGTAGTTGATGCCGGCAATCTCGTTGTCGCGCATCAGCCGGTCGCGCACGGTCGAGGGTGACCCGGCGACGATGTAGCCACCCTCCAGAGCGGCCTCGAACTCGGCAGGGATCATCTGCCGCGGCAGGCCGACCCCGTGGGCGCGCCAGAGATGAATGAGGGCGTCGTACCACAATGCGAAGGCACGTTTGGCGGCCGACTGCGCTTCCTTGTCGGTGTCGCCGACCACGACATGGCGGCTGAGTCCGATCAGCGGCATGTCCTGTTCGGCGCGGCCCAGCGCCTTCCAGGCCGCGCGATAGCGGGCGGCGAACTGGCCGACGCCCTCGGCCTTCATGCCGACCACGGTGTTGCAGGCCTGCTGCGCCAGCCGGTCGGCGCTCTCCAGCGAATTGGCGCCGTACCAGAGCGGCGGGTGCGGGCGTTGCACCGGCCGCATCTCCATCGGCACGTCCTTGAAGGCGAAGAACTTGCCGTGATGGTCGAGACGCTCCTGCGTCAGCCCCTTGAGGAGGACTTGCAACGCTTCGGCAAAACGTTCCGGCCCCGTGGCGGGATCGACGCCGTAGTAGCCGACTTCATAGGGCGAGATGCCGCGCCCGACGCCGAGTTCCAGCCGGCCACCGCTCATCTGGTCGAGCATGCAGATCTCGTCGATCAGCCGCAGCGGGTGGTAGAGGTTCACGGTGTAGACCAGCGGCCCGAAGCGCAGCCGCTTGGTCCGCTGCGCCACGGCAGCGAGGAAGACGCTGGGCGACGGCGCCATGCCGAGCGGCGTCGCGTGATGCTCGGCCAGATGATAGGCGTGGAAGTCCGCGCGCTCGTAGAGTTCGACCAGGCGCAGGCGATCTTCGAATTGCCGGCCGAGGTCGGGGCCGGCGCGGTCCATATGGTCGAAGATGCCGAATTTCAAAGCGCGCGCTTCTTGGAGGAGATCACGCCGCTGGCGATGCCGTGCCACTCGATGGTGCCGGCAAGGCGGGAATGCTCGATCTTGGGGCAGCGGTTCATCACGACCCTGAGGCCGGCCTTCTCGGCGCGCTCGGCCGCGGCTTTGTTCACGACGCCGAGCTGCATCCACACGATCTTGGCGCCGTGCCGGATGGCCTCGTCGGCAATGGGGCCGGCGGCCTGGGAATTGCGGAAGATATCGACCATGTCCGCCTTGACCGGCAGTTCGTCCAGCGAGGCGTAGACCTTCTGACCCAGGATTTCCTGGCCGGCCGCGGCCGGGTTGACGGGGATGACCTTGTATCCCCGGTCCAGCAAGTATTTCATCGCGAAATAGGACGGTCGATTCCAGTTGGCCGAAGCGCCCACCATGGCGATGGTCTTGGTGTCGCGCAGGATCTTGCGCAGGTACTTGTCTTCGTAGTGGTCGCTGAAGGCGGCTGGCATGGGGGGGATTATACATGGCTCAGCCGAAGCTGTTCGAACCGATTTCGATCCGTGACGTCACCCTGAAGAACCGCGTCGTCGTGGCGCCCATGCACCAGTATTCGGCGGTCAAGGGTTTTGCCACCGACTGGCACCTGATGAATGCCGGCCGCTATGCGGCGGGTGGCGCCGGCCTCGTCATCATGGAGTCGACCAAGGTCGAGCGGCGCGGCTGCGGTACGGTCGGCGATCTCGGCCTGTGGGACGATGCCTTCGTGCCCGGGCTGAAGCGCTGCGTCGATTTCATCCGGCTGCACAACTCGGTGCCCGGCATCCAGCTCGGCCATTCCGGCCGCAAGGCGCGGCGCTTCCGGCCCTGGGAAGGCGGTGCGCCGCTGAAGCCGTCGCCCGAGATCGACGACTGGGATCAATGGGAACTGGTGTCGTCGAGCGGCATCAACTCGCCCGAGTCCGATCCGACGCCGCGCGCGCTCACCCGGGCGGAGATTCCCGAGGTCGTCGAGCGCTGGGGGCAGGCGGCCCGGCGTGCCCACGAGGCAGGCTTCGACGTGCTCGATGTCCATGCCGCGCACGGCTACCTGATCCACCAGTTCCTCTCGCCGTTCTCCAACGTGCGCAACGACGAGTATGGCGGCAGCGAACTCAACCGCATGCGCTTCTGCATCGAGGTGGTGGAGAGCGTGCGCGCCCACTGGCCGGCGTCGAAGCCGCTGTTCGTGCGTTTCTCCGTCGAGGACGATGCCGGCTGGGGGCCAGACCAGAGCGTCGCCCTGGCCAAGATCCTGAAGCCCAAGGGCGTCGACGTGATCGACTGCAGCTCGGGCGGCATGCGCGGCGCGCCGGTGGTGGGCTCGGGCCCCGTAACCTACGGCTACCAGGTGCCCTATGCTGAGCGGCTGCGGAAGGATGCCGACATCATGACCATGGCCGTCGGGCTGATCGTCCATGCCGATCAGGCGGAGCAGATCCTCCAGGAGGGCAGGGCTGACCTGATCGCGCTGGCACGGGAGCTGCTCTACAATCCCAACTGGCCGATGGACGCGGCGCAGAAGCTCGGCGTCGACCGGCAATTCGGCTCGGTGCCGCCGCCGCAGGCCTACTGGCTCGCCAAGCGCGCGCAATCGGTGAAGAGCGTGGTCCCGTCGACGTACATGAAAGGCATGAATGCCGGCTGAAGGCCGATACGCCGACACAAAAAACGGAGCGAGGGATGGATACGGTAGTGCACAGTCGCGTCGACATGAGCGAAGCCGAATGGACCGCACGGTGCGATCTCGCGGCGCTCTATCGGATCACCGATCATTTCGGCTGGACCGACACGATCGACACCCACATGTCGGTGCGCATCCCGGGCGAGCCGAACTGCTTCCTGATCAACAACTACGGCGACCTGTTCGACGAGATCACCGCCTCCAGCCTCGTGAAGATGGACCTGGACGGCAAGATCTACGGCAAGGATGGCCGGTTCAATGCCGCGGGTTTCACCATCCATAGCGGCGTCTACAAGGCGCGGCCTGACGCCAACTGCGTGATGCACACCCATACCCGCGCCGGCACAGGCGTCTCGGTGCTGAAGAAGGGCATCCGGCCGATCAGCCAGGATGCGCTCTCGGTGTACGACGATCTCGTCTATCACGAGTACGGCATGCCGACCTCGGACGAGGAATGCGAGGCGCTCGGCGTGACTTGCCAGGGCGGCAACTCGGTGGTGCTGCGCAATCACGGCCTGCTGACGGTGGGCGCGACCATCCCCGGTGCGTTGCGGCGCATGTACATGCTGGAACGCGCCTGCGAGGTCGAGGTGATCGCCCGCAGCCTCGACGAGGAGCCGGCGCCGATCGACCCGGATGTCGTGCGCCAGTACGGCGAGCGCGCCCGGCAGATGCGGGCCAATCCCGAGTACGGCGTGACCTACTGGAACGCCGCGCTGCGCCAGGTTCAAGACAAGGGGACCGACTGGCGGCAGTAATGCCCGACGCAGACGGCCGTCGGCGGAGAGGGCGCGTCTAGCGCCCGTTCCACTCCGGCTTGGGTTTCTTGTTCACGAAGGCGTCGATGCCGGCCTGGGCATCCTCGCGCTGGATCGCGCCTGCCATGAACTCGGTGGCGTAGGCGTAGGCTTGGCCCAGTTCCATCGTCATGTGGCGGTGGAACATCGCCTTGCCCTCGGCGATCTGCTGCGGCGGCTGGGCGGCGATGCGGTTGGCCAGCGCCATCGTCGCCGTGTCCAGTTCGGCCGGCGGCACGACGCGGCTCACCAGCCCGTCGCGCAACGCCGTTGCGGCATCGACGAACTCGCCGGTGAAGAGCATGTCGAGGGCGCGCTTGGGCCCGACGTTGCGGCCGACGGAAACCGACGGTGTGCCGCAGAAGAGACCGTTGTTGATGCCGGACGTGGCGAAGGTCGCGGCGCTTGACGCCACGGCGAGATCGCAGGCGGCCACGAGCTGGCAACCGGCCGCCGTCGCGACGGCCTTTACCTTGGCGATCACGGGCTGCGGCAGGCGCTGGATCGACACCATCATCGCCGAGCAACGCGTCAGGAGGCCGTGATGGAAGGCGTAGTCGCGCGTCGACGCGACCTCGCGCAGGTCGTGGCCGGTCGAGAAGGCGCGGTCGCCCTGGGCCTCGATGACGACGCAGCGGATCTCGCGGTCCTTCGCGAGCCTGTCGAATTCCGCCTGCAGGGCGTCTATAAGCTCGCCCGAGAGCGCGTTCATGGCGTGCGGGCGGTTGAGCGTGAGGATCGCGACCCGGCCTTCGTCGCGGCGCAACAGGACAGGTTCGTTGGGGGCGGCAGTCATGGCGCCAGTCTATGGGAAGAGGGGAGTTGCGTCATGCCGGTGATGTCGCCCGACGAGCTGCTGAAGTTCCTCGAAGAGCATTTTCCGCAGTCGTCGCACCTCAATCTGTCGATCGAGCATCTCGACGACAAGACCATCCGGCTGCGCCTGCCGACCGACGAGCGGAACTTGCGCCCGGGGGGCACGATCTCGGGGCCGACCCTGATGTGGTTGGCCGATTGCGGCTTCTACATGCTGATCCTGGCCCAGCTCGGGCCGGTGGCGCTGGCCGTCACCACCAACCTCAACATCAACTTCATGCGCAAGCCCGAGCCGGGCGACGTGATCGGCGAAGGACGCCTGCTGAAGCTCGGAAAGTCGCTGGCGGTGGGCGATTTTACGATGTGGAGCGACGGCAAGCCCGACCCGGTGGCCCATGCCACGCTGACCTATGCAATTCCGCCTGCTTCAAGGAGTTAAAGGGCGGTAAAATAATACCGCTATTCTAAGTTGTTGATTCTAATTGGATATTTTTGGCGATTTGACATCTCCCGGTTCTCTCTCCATAAGCGCGCGCTCATTGGAAGAAAGAACCATGCATACCCTTAGCAACCGTACTGTCAGTCTCAAGACTGCCGACGTGCAGAAGAAGTGGGTGCTGATCGACGCCGACGGCCTCGTCCTCGGCCGGCTCGCCTCGATCATCGCCATGCGCCTGCGCGGCAAGCACAAGCCGACATTCACCCCGCACATCGATTGCGGCGACAACATCGTCGTGATCAACGCCGAGAAGGTGCGCCTGACCGGCCGCAAGGCCGAGCGGGAAGTCTTCTACTGGCACACCGGCCATCCCGGCGGCATCAAGGGCGAGACCCTGGGCAAGCGCCTCGAAGGCCGCTTCCCCGAGCGCGTCCTCATCAAGGCGGTCGAGCGCATGATCACCCGTGGTCCGCTCGGCCGTGCGCAGATGAAGAACCTGCGCGTCTTCGCGGGCCCCAACCACGAGCACGAGGCGCAGCAGCCGGAGAAGCTCGACGTTGCCGCAATGAACCGCAAGAATTCGAGGATCGGCTAACATGGCTACCGAACTTTCGTCCTTTGCCGAACTGAAGAAGGCGCCGGTCGTTGCCGGCACCCAGACTCCGGCGCCGATCCGCGAGAAGGAAGTCGACAGCCAGGGCCGCGCCTACGCCACTGGCCGCCGCAAGAACGCTGTCGCCCGCGTGTGGGTCAAGCCCGGCACGGGCAAGATCACCGTCAACGGCCGCGACCAGACGATCTACTTCGCGCGTCCGACGCAGCGCATGATGATCCAGCAGCCGTTCGACGTGTCGCAGCGCAATGGCCAGTTCGATGTCGTTGCCACCGTGTCCGGTGGTGGCCTCTCGGGCCAGGCCGGTGCGGTTCGTCACGGCATCGCCCAGGCGCTCTCGAAGTTCGAGCCCGGCCTGCGCGGCGCCATGAAGACCAGCGGCTTCCTCACCCGCGACAGCCGCGTGGTCGAGCGCAAGAAGTACGGCCGCGCCGGTGCGCGTCGCCGCTTCCAGTTCTCCAAGCGCTAATTCGCGACTTGGTCTATCTTCGAAGGGCGCCGCGAGGCGCCCTTCGTTTTTGTGGAGTGGAGTAGCGATTCGATGTCCGGCCTCATCGTGCCCTTCAATGGCCTCGTCCCGAAGATCGACAAGTCTGCCTTCATCGCGCCGAACGCGACCTTGATCGGCAATGTCGAGATCGCCGCCAATTGCGGGATCTGGTTCGGCGCCGTCCTGCGCGGCGACGGCCCGCCGATCAGGATTGGCGAAAATTCCAACATCCAGGACGGCTGCGTGATCCACATCGCCGCGCGGGGCGTGGGGACGACCGTCGGCCGCAACGTCACCGTCGGCCATCTTGCCCTGCTGCATGCCTGCGAGGTGCAGGACGATTCCTTCATCGGCATGCACTCGACCGTGCTCGACGAGGCCGTCGTCGAGACCGGCGCGATGGTGGCGGCGGGCGCTGTCGTCACGCCGCGCAAGATCGTGCGCAAGGGCGAACTGTGGGCCGGCAATCCTGCCGTCAAGATGCGCGACATCACGGAGAAGGACCTGGAGTCCTTCCGCCGTTCGGCCGCAGGTTACGTGCAGCTCGCACAGGCCTATCGCGGCGATGTTCCGAAGGCTGCGGAGTAGCGGTTACCGCTGAAGCTTCGTGCCTGCAGGCGACGAGGGCTGGGCGAGCCCGGTGGGCGCGGGCGGAATCTCCATGTTCTTCTGCGTGAGAAGTTTTTCCATGGTCGCGACGGCCTCCGCCGGACGGCCGTTGTCGCAATCGATGCGCGCACCGATGCGGGTATGATTGCGCGCACCGTCGGAGTTCTCGCCGCGACTGGCGCCGTAGTGGTCGAAGTACGAGATGAGCTGATTGCAGCGGGCCTTGTCGGGCGACGTCTGGGCAGAGACGGATTGTGCGGAGACGGTGTTCGTTGCACCGGCAACAAGGACGACGGCCAACACGAACGATGAACGAAACAAACCTGAAAACATTGAAGGCTCACGATGAGGCATGATCGCAATGGCCGGGATCATGATCGGCACGAGCGTTTCCATCCGCGCCTGAGATGAGAGGCAGCCCATCGGCCGGCAAGGGCGCAGGCGCGCATGCCGGTGTTGCTGTCGCGAGCGAGCGCAATTGTCGCCGGGGCGCTTGCGAATCGGCGACCGATGTCCAGAGTCACAATCGCGCAACAAAAGTGAGATGAGTCACGATCGATGTCCAAGACGACGCGCGCCACCGAGCAACTCAGGAAGTCCGGGGTCGCTTTCTCCGTTCATACCTACGACTACGATCCGAACGCGGATCGGATCGGCCTTCAGGCGGCGGAAGCCCTTGGAGAATCGGCGGAGCGTGTGTTGAAGACACTGATGGCGCTGGTCGACGACAAGCCGGTCTGCGTCATCGTTCCGTCGAACAGCGAAGTGTCGATGAAGAAACTCGCGGCCGCCTTCGACGGCAAGTCGGCGCAGATGATGAAGCCGCCGGATGCCGAACGAATCACCGGCTACAAGGTCGGCGGCATCAGCCCGTTCGGGCAGAAGCGACAGGTGCCGACGGTCATCGACGAGCAGGCGCTCGCCCACGACCATGTCTTCATCAACGGCGGTCAGCGCGGCTTGCAGGTGAGGCTCGCGCCGAAGCTGGCGCTGGAAGTTCTCGCCGCGAAGGCGGCGCCTCTGGCCGCCGATCGCTGAGGTCGTGTAATCGTGCGCCGGGCGTCTACTCGCCCGAGCGCACCTTCACGTAGCTGCCGGGCGCATCTTCGATGGCAGGCAGGCCGCCTTCACCGGGTACGCGCGCGGCAACCTTGGGGCCGGAGAGGGCGGAGAGCCACTTGTCCCAGTCGTGCCACCACGAACCGGGAAACTCCTTGGCGCCGGCTTGCCACTCGGCCAGGGTCGGCGGGTTGGTCGCCGTCTCGTTCAGCCAGTGCTGGTATTTCTTGTTGCGCGGCGGATTGACGACTCCCGCGATATGGCCCGAGCCGGCCAGCATGAAGCGCACGGGTCCCTTGAAGATCTGCGTCGCCTTGTAAACCGACTTCGCGGGCGCGATGTGATCTTCCTTGCCGGCCTGCAGGTAGACCGGGACGGTGATCTTCCGGAGGTCGATCGGCACGTTGTCGACGACCAGTCCCCCCGGCTGGCTGAGCAGGTTCTTCTGGTACATGTTGCGCAGGTAGTAGCTGTGCATCGCCGCCGGCATGCGCGTGGCGTCGGCGTTCCAGTAGAGCAGGTCGAAGGGGAAGGGATCCTTGCCCATCAGATAGTTGTTCACCACGAACGACCAGATGAGGTCGTTGGCGCGCAGCATGTTGAAGGTCGTCGCCATCTCGGCCCCTTCGAGATAGCCCTTCTTGCCCATCATCTGCTCGATGCCGGCGAGCTGATCTTCGTCGATGAAGACGCCCAGTTCGCCGGGTTCGGTGAAGTCGACCTGGGCGGTGAAGAAGGTGCAGGCGGCGATGCGATCGTCGTCGCGCGCCGCCATGTAGGCGAGCGTCGTCGCCATCAAGGTGCCGCCGATGCAGTAGCCGATTGCCGAAACCTTGTGCTGCCCGGTCGCCTTCTCGATGGCGTCGAGCGCCGCGAGCGGGCCCTTCTTCATGTAGTCTTCGAACACGAAGCCCGCGAGGCGCTCGTCGGGATTGACCCAGGAAATCACGAACACCGTGTAGCCCTGTTCCGTGGCCCACTTGATGAACGAGTTCTCGGGCTTGAGGTCGAGGATGTAGAACTTGTTGATCCAGGGCGGCACGATCAGCAGCGGAACCTGATGGACCTCCGCCGTGGAGGGGGCGTACTGGATGAGCTGCATCAGCTCGTTCTGATAGACCACCTTGCCCGGAGAGGTGGCGACATTGCCGCCGACCTTGAAGGCATCCATGTCGGTCTGCCGGATCGCCAGCTTGCCTTTGCCGCGCTCCAGGTCCGTCAGCATGTTCTGCAGGCCCTTGAGCAGGTTCTCGCCCTTGGACTCGACGGTTGCCTTCACGACCTGCGGATTGGTCATCGCAAAGTTCGAGGGCGACATCGCATCGATGAACTGGCGCGTATAGAAGACGACCTTCTTGGCGGTCTTGTCGTCGACGCCTTCGACCTCCTTCACCGTGCCCTGCAGCCAGCGCGCCGTGAGCAGGTAGGACTGTTTCAGGTAGTCGAAGACGACCTCGTCCTTCCAGGCGGGATCGTTGAAGCGCTTGTCTCCCTTGGCCGGTTCGGCGACCGGGGCGGCGGGCTGCCCCATCATCCGCTGCGCCGTGACTTGCCAGAGGTTCATATACTGCTGCCAGAGCTCCATCTGGGCTTGAACCAGCCGGTTCGGATCGGCCAGCATCTTGGCCGTGAAGTCCATGAAGGTCTGGGTGAGCTGCAGCGGGTCGGCCGGCTGCGGCCCGTCGGCCTTGTAGCGCTCGGAGAAGTCCTGCAGCAGCTTTTGGCTGCGTGTAGCGATATCCTTGAAGGCCGTCTGGAGTTTCTCGGTTTCCTCTGGAGACAGTGCGGAAAAGGCCGTGGGGGCGGGCGTATCCGACATGCGTTTCCCCTTTTGATTCATTGCCTTTATGGCGTTTCTTGCGGTAATTTCAACGGCCCGGTACCATACCTTGTGTCATGTTCCCGGGTCGCATCCCGCCCCCAATTGGTAGGCTGCGACAACAGACGGGTCAATTTTCCTCTCGGGCTCCGCTAAACAAGGCTTCCCAGGGGCCCAGCAACGGACAACAGGCGACAGTGGTGACGACAATGCAGCGACGACAGGACACTAACGGCAGAGGCCGATGGCTTGGCCTGCTCGGTGTGTCCATGCTCGCCTTCGTGGCCGGCTGTGACTGGTTCGGCAGCTCGACGCCGGTGGGTGCGCCGCCGCGTCCGGGGGCGGACCGCGAGGTGCAGCCGAGCGCGGCGCTGCCGGCGCCCAGCGCCAACCGCAGCTATGAGGCCGGGACAGTGGCTGTCGACGAGACACGCGGCGGCGGCGC
>JAIUOY010000245.1:0-30733 GCA_020160995.1 Pseudomonadota bacterium
CAAGCGCTTGGTCGAACACAAGAAGGACGTGGTGATCCTGCTCGACTCGATCACCCGTCTCGGCCGCGCCTACAACACTGTCGTGCCCAGCTCCGGCAAGGTGCTGACCGGCGGTGTCGACGCCAACGCCCTGCAGCGTCCCAAGCGCTTCTTCGGTGCGGCGCGCAACATCGAGGAAGGCGGCTCGCTCACCATCATCGCCACCGCGCTGATCGATACCGGCAGCCGCATGGACGAGGTGATCTTCGAGGAGTTCAAGGGGACGGGTAACTCCGAAATCATCCTGGACCGCAAGGTCTCCGACAAGCGCACCTTCCCGGCGATCGACATCACCAAGTCGGGCACCCGCAAGGAGGAACTGCTGGTCGACCGTGCGACGCTCTCGAAGATGTGGGTGCTGCGCCGCATCCTCATGCCGATGGGCGCCGTCGACGCCATCGAGTTCCTGCTCGACAAGCTGCGCACGGCGAAGACCAATCAGGACTTCTTCAGTTCGATGAACCAATAGGGCGCGCAAGCGCCCTCTAACGACCTTACGGCAAGTCGCGAGCCTCGCGGCTTGCGGCGAACCAGACCCAGGCTACGGCCTGGGTCGCCAGCAGGGCGAAGGTCACGAGCTGATGGGCCTGGGGGCGCGGCAGGCCGTATGCCGTCTCCATCCAGGCCAGGGCAGGGCCGATCGCGGCCTGCACCAGGAACGCAATCCCCATACAGACGAGATTGAGCGTGGTGTTGACCCGGCCGGCAAGCTCGGGCGCGAAGGCGCGCGTGACCAGCGCGTAGCAGACCACCGGCATGCCGCCCAGCATGACGTAGAGGAACCACAAGAGCTTGGGCATCGCCGTGACGTTCAGCGCGATCGGCACGTGGATGGCGAGGAACAGCAGCCCGTAGACCAGCAGTACGCGCCCGCCGCGGACCCCGCGACGGTGCAGCAGGTCGACGATCATGCCGCTGAAGAAGTAGCCTGGGATGATGGCGATCGAGAGGGCGAACAGCGCGACGCCGACCGAGGGTTCGTCGAGATGGGCGACATCGCGCAGCCAGCCGGCCGCCCAGAAGCTCGCGTAACAGACCCAGACGCCCAGAGAGAAAGTGGGGGCCAGGCCCGCACGCCAGAAGAGCGGCGTCCTGAGCACGCCCAGCAGGCCGCGGACTTCATCGCTCACGCGGCCCTTGCCGCCGCGTTCGTAGGCGGGAGCGGCAAGGAACTGATAGAGCGCCACGGCGACAGTGATGACGGCCAGGCCCAGGAAGATGTGGCGCCAGTCGTAGTCCGCCAGCAGCCACTGCACCGGCCGCGTCGCCATGGCCGCACCCAGCCCGCCGAAGGTCATCATGATGGCATTGGCGAGCGGCAGGCGGCCGATCGGCCAGTAGAGGACATTGGCCTTGAAGCCGCACATCAGCGCGACGGAGAGGCCGAGGCCGATCAGGGCGCGGCCGATGCTGAGCGTCACCACGTCCTGGCCGAAGGCGAAGATCACGGCGCCGACAGCCGTCGCCAGGAGCATCACCGGCGCCACGCGGCGCGGCCCGAATCGGTCCAACGCCACGCCGGCGGGAAGCTGGGCGATCACGAAGGCCGCGAGATACATCGAGGTGACGACGCCGATCGCCGCTTCGCCGAGGCCGAGTTCGCTCCGCAGCGCCGGCGCCACCACGGCATTCAGCGAGCGGAACAGGAAGCTCAGGAAGTAACCCAGGGCAAACGGCAGGAAGGCCGTCAGGACAAGCTTCAAGAGGGCTTCTCCGCCGGGCGGTCGCCGGTCCTGGCGAACACGGCGCTGGCATGCACGATGCGTTCCTCGCCGACCATCAGGTAGCAATTGGCGAAGGCCAGTCGGCCGCCGACCTTGTGCACGTCGACATGCGCCTCGACCCAATCGCCGATGCGGGCCGAGCCGGCAAAGTCCGTCTTCACGCTCGCCGTGGTGAGCAGGGGCGACGGAGTCTGGCTGCGCGTCGTGCGATAGCCCAGGGCGATGTCGCAAAGCGTCATCAGCAAGCCGCCATGGGCGATGCCGCGCGCATTGGCGTGCTTGGGCTGGATGCGCAGGCCGACCACGAACGTGCCGTCGCCGTTCTCGCGATAGAAGAACGGCCCGTTGTGATCGAGGAACGGGCTGGTGCGGAACAGAGGCTTGAAGCCATCGGGCGGATTGCTGTCCATGCCGGAACTCTACCGCTTACGCGCCGAGATCGGCCGCGACGACACGGCGCTGCTCGACGCTGACATCGACCTTCCTGCCGAACCACGCTTCGAAGCCCGGCCGGCCCTGATGCAGCAGCATGCCGAGCCCGTCGACGCAGCGATTGCCGCGGGCGCGGGCGGCGGCGAGCAGCCCGGTTTCGAGCGGCACATAGACGATGTCGTAGACCGCGGCCTGACGCGGCAACGGCGCGAGATCAATGTCGAGCGCGGGCTGGCCCTTCATGCCGAGCGACGTCGTGTTGACCAGCAGGGTGGCGCCCGCAAGCAACTCGGCCCGCTCGTTCCACGAGCCGATCACGATGCGGCGGCCATCCGCGGGCGTGAAGGCAACGCCGAGATCGACGGCGGACGAGCGGGTGCGATTGACCAGGCGGAGTTCGGGCACGCCTTCATCGATCAGGCTCGCCACGACGGCGCGGGCCGCGCCTCCGGCACCCAATACGACGACGGGTCCCGAGGCCGCGGTCCAGTGCGGCGCGTTGTACTTCAGGGCTTCGAGGAAGCCGAAGCCATCGGTGTTGCGGCCTTCCAGCGTGCCGTCGGGCAGCTTGACCACCGTATTCACCGCGCCGATGCGCTGCGCCACGGGAGCGATGCGGTCGAGCAACGGCAGGATCTCGATCTTGTGCGGCAGGGTGAGGTTGCAGCCGCGCGCGTTGGGCGTGCGCTTGAGAAAGGCCACCAGCTCCTCGAGCGCCGCGCGCCGCGGCTCCACAGGCAGGCGGCCATAGTGGCCGTCGATGCGCTGCTGCCGCAGCCAGAAGCCATGTAGCGCCGGCGAGCGTGAGTGTTCGACCGGCCAGCCGACGATGGCGGCGAAGGGCCGGCCCTGGGCCTCGGCAACGAGTTGTTCGTAAGCGTTCACGCGGATTTCTTCCGGGGTTTCCCTGCGGGCGCCTCCAGGCCGATCCCATGCCCTGCCAGGAAGGAAAGCAACGGCAACAGCGGCAGGCCGAGAATGGTGAAGTAGTCGCCATCAATGCGGCTGAACAGATGCGCGCCGACCCCTTCGAGATGATAGGCGCCGACCGAGGACGTGATGCCTTCGCCGGCGCGCGCCAGATAGGCGTCGAGGAAGGACTCGGTGAACGGCCGCATCGTGAGGCGTGCGCGCTCGTTGTGGTGCCAGAGCCGGGTTCCGCCACGCGCCACGACGACCGACGAGCAAAGCTCGTGGGTCTGGCCGCGGAGATCGAGCAATTGCTGGCGGGCAGCGGCGAGCGTTGGCGGCTTGTCGAACAGGCGGCCGTTGCAGGCGAGGGTCGAATCCGAACCGATCACCATCGCTGCCGGATGTCGCTTCGAAACACGCTGCGCCTTGAGTTCGGCCAGGGTTTCGGCGATGTCCTGCGGCCCGGCCCGTTCGGCGACGAGGCTCAACTTCACTTCGTCTTCGTCGACGCCCGACAGTTCGACGGTGAAATCGAGTCCGGCATTGGCCAGGAGCTGGCGGCGCGAGGGGCTGGCAGAGGCGAGGATGAGCATGGATCAGGCGGGTTCCAGTCGGTAGAGACCGCCGGAATCGGTATGGGTCACGAGATAGATCAGGCCGTCGGGGCCCTGCCGGACGTCGCGGATATACGGAAGCAGGTCCACGAGCAACCGTTCCTCGCCCACGTACCGCTCGCCATCGAGTTCGATGCGAAACAGTGCATTGCTGGAGAGGGCGCCGGTGAACAGCGAGCCTTTCCAGCCGGGAAAGCGGTCGCCGGTGTAGAAGGCAAGACCGCTGGGCGAGATCGACGGCACCCAGAAGCGCACCGGATCTTCCATGTCGGGCAGGCTCTTGTGGGAGCTGATGGCCGCGCCGCTATAGTCGATGCCGTGGGTGGCCAGCGGCCAGCCATAGTTGGCGCCGGCTTTCAGCACATTGAGTTCGTCGCCGCCGCGCGGGCCATGTTCGACCAGCCAGATGCGGCCGGTGGCGGGATGCATGGCCATGCCCTGCGGATTGCGATGGCCGTACGAGAAGATTTCCGGCCGCACCGTTACGCCATTGACGGGGGCACGTCCGACGAAGGGATTGTCGGTAGGCACCGAGCCGTCGTCGCGAAGCCGCACGACCTTGCCGCCGAGATCGTCGAGCCTCTGGGCGCGCTGCATCTGATAGCGCTCGCCCGTCGTCACGTAGATCAGCCCGGCGCGGTCGAAGACGATGCGCGAGCCGAAATGCAGCCCGCCTGAAGTGCGCGGCAGAGCCTCGAAGATCGGCTGGACATTCCGCAGGCCGCCGCCGTCGCGGAACTCCGCCCGCGCCAGAACGGTGGCGGAGCCGCCTTCACCGGGGCCGGAATAGGAGAGGTAGAGGGTCCGGTTCTCGGCGAAGCGCGGATGCAGGCAGATGTCGAGAAGGCCGCCCTGACCGCTGGCCACGACCCTGGGCACGCCGCCGATCGGTGCGCGCTCCAGCCGGCCGTTGGCGAACACGCGCAGCCGGCCCGGCCGTTCGGTGATCAGGAGGCGGCCATCCGGCAGGAAGGCCATGCCCCAGGGTTGTTCGAGGTCCTGGGTAAGCGTCACCACGCGATACGATGCTTTGGCACTCCGTAGCACCATCTGTGCGCGGGCGATCGCCGGCGCCGCCAGCAGGGCGGCGGTTGTCTTGAAAAGAAGAGCGCGGCGCCGCGGCAATAAACCCTCCTGACAACAGGGCCGCGCCGGACTGGCGCGAAAAAGGCCGGTCACTATACTCGACGCTGCCGAGCGGGGGGACTTCAGTGACCACCGCCTCACTGGGGAGCTTCTGATGTCCAAGTCCATCCTGATGCGTGAAAATGGCGGTCCCGAGAAGATGAAGCTCGAGGACGTCGAAGTCGGCTCGCCCGGCCCCGGCCAGGTGAAGGTCCGTCACACCGCGATCGGCCTCAACTTCATTGACGTCTACACCCGTTCCGGCCTCTACCAGACGCCGTTGCCCAACGCCGTCGGCCGCGAAGGTGCAGGCGTGATCGTCGAAGTCGGCCCCAGGGTGAAGGGCTTCAAGAAGGGCGACCGCGTCGCCTATTGCGGCGTGCTCGGCGCTTACTGCGAAGAGCGCCTGATGGGTACCGATCAGCTCGTACATGTGCCGAAGGGCGTGAGCGACGAGCAGGCCGCGGCGATCATGCTGAAGGGCATGACGACGGAATACCTCGTCGACCACACGCCCAAGGGCTGGCTGAAGAAGGGCGACACCATCCTGTTCCATGCCGCTGCCGGCGGCGTCGGTCTGCTGTTTGGCCAGTGGGCCAAGGCCCGCGGCTACAAGGTGATCGGCACGACCTCCTCGGCCGAGAAGGCCGCTCTCGCCAAGAAGAACGGCTACAAGTGGGTGATCGACTACACCAAGGACGACATCGTTGCCGAGGTGAAGAAGATCACCAAGGGCAAAGGCGTGCCGGTCGTGTTCGACGGCGTCGGCAAGGATACGTGGAATGCCTCGCTCGACTGTCTGCAGCCGCGCGGCCTGATGGTGTCGTTCGGCAATGCCTCCGGTGCGGTGCCGCCGGTGTCGCTGGGCATCCTGAATACCAAGGGTTCGCTCTATGTCACGCGCCCGAGCCTCGGCGCCTATACGGCCACGCGCGCCGAACTCGAGGCGAGCGCCAAGTCGCTGTTCAAGATGGTGAAGAGCGGCAAGGTGAAGATCGCCATCGACCAGCGCTATCCGCTGGCCGAGGCGGCGCAGGCGCATATCGATCTCGAAAGCCGCAAGACCACAGGCCAGACCGTTCTGGTTCCCTAAGTCGATTCCTGAGGTCTGGTGTAGTGTTGCCGTAGATGGTCATTGTCGGACTGACCGGCTCGATCGGCATGGGCAAGTCGACCGCAGCGAAGATGCTGCGGGAGATGGGCGTGCCCGTGTACGACGCCGATGCCGCCGTTCACGAGCTGCAGGCGCCGGGTGGCGCGGCTCTCCCCGGGATCGAAGCGGCGTTTCCCGGTGTCGTGAAGGCGGGCGTACTCGACCGTCAGGCGCTGGGCGCGCGCGTCTTCGGCAACAAGGAGGCGCTGCGCCGGCTCGAAGCAATCGTGCATCCGCTGGTCTTCAAGAAGCAGCGCGCCTTCCTGCGGCGGGCCGCGCTGGCCGGCGAGAAGCTGGTGGTGCTCGATATCCCGCTGCTCTTCGAGGGGCTGGGGGAGCGTCGCGTGGATGCCACTTTGGTCGTGAGTGCGCCGGCCTTTCTGCAGCGCCGGCGCGTCATGGCCCGCCCCGGCATGACGGCGGAGAAATTCGCCGGCATCCTGCGCCAGCAGGTGCCGGATACGCTGAAGCGTCGCAAGGCGACGATCGTGATCCCCACGGGCATGGGCCTGGCGCCGACGCGGGCGGCACTGGTTCGGGCCGTGACCAGACTGCGTACATCGCCGGGACGCTTCTGGCCGCCCAATCCGTGGCGGGAGAAATTCACAGCCAGGCTCGCACGCGCCCGTCGTAAGTAGCGGCGCAACTGGGCTAGAAATAGGCGATGCGTGAAGTCGTTCTCGATACCGAAACCACGGGCCTCGACCCTCTCGCCGGCCATCGCGTGGTCGAGATCGGCTGCATCGAACTCGTGAACATGGTGGCCACCGGCCGTTCGCTGCAGCTCTATCTCAATCCTGAGATGCCGATGCCGGCCGGCGCGCAGGAAGTGCACGGCCTCACCGACGAGTTCCTGGCGGACAAGCCGCTATTTGCCGACAAGGTCGAGGAATTCATCGAATTCCTGGGCGATGCGCAGCTGGTGATCCACAACGCGCAGTTCGACCTGGGCTTTCTCAATGCCGAGCTGGCGCGGGCCGGCCGTGCGAAGCTCACGAACGACTATGTCGACACGGTTTCGCTGGCACGGCGCAAGTTCCCCGGCCAGCGCGCCAGCCTCGACGCCCTCTGCGACCGCTTCAGCATCGACAACACCAAGCGTACCAAGCACGGGGCGTTGCTCGATTCCGAGCTGTTGGCCGAGGTCTATCTGGAGCTGAGTGGTGGCCGGCAGCGCGATCTGGGTCTGGCGCCCGAGATGGCGGCGACGGGGCTGAGCGGCATGCTGGCGATGAAGCGTCCGGTGCGCCCGGCGCGCCCGCATGCGGCGAGTGCCGCCGAACTCGCCGCGCATGCCGAGTTCCTGAAGAAGGTCAGCGACCCGATCTGGCTGAAGGAATAACGCCGAGGGCGTGTGCCCCCGGCGTCCTTGAAAAGCGGAAGATCAGGCGTGGCCGACCGGACCGGGCGAAACGCCCGGGACCTGGCCGCCATTGGCTTCGAGCTGCTGGCGGTAGAGCGCCACGAAATCGACCGGCGCAATGTTGAGCGGCGGGAAGCCTGCCTCGCGCGTGGTGTTGGCTACGATGGCGCGCGCGAAGGGGAAGAGCAGCCGCGGCGTTTCAATGTAGAGCATTGGGCCGTAGGCATCCTGCGGTAGGTCGCCCAGGGTCACCGTGCCGGCATAGACCAGCTCGAGCATGAACAGCGGCTCTTTCTCCGGCGTGTGCGCCGAAGCCTCGATGGTCAGCGACACCTCGAAGGTCTTGGTGTCGAACTGCCGGTTGGCGACCTGCACGTTCAGCGTAAGCTGCGGCTGCGTCTGCTCGATCAGGCTCTGCGGTGCGCGCGGATTCTCGAAGCTGAAATCCTTGATGTATTGGCCGTGCATGGTGAGCGGCGCGGCGGGGCCCTGCTGCGGCTGGCCGGCAGTCGGGTTCGACGGAGGAGGAGTGGTCGTCATTGGGCGCTCTTTCCAATATTTTGCTGCGGCGCGGCGGTACCATGCAGGGCTGCACTGCACAAGATGCGGGCACGATCAGGGGGCGAGCAATTGCCAAGAACCCCCGTAAAGACGATGATATTTTTCCCACTATTTGCACGTACCGGCTGGCTATGAACCGCTCGTCTTCGCGTCCCCCGACTTTGCGACCCCTGGTCGGCATTTCCGCCTGTCTCAAGGAGAATGGCCGGGGCGGCTGGCACCATACGGTGGGCGAGAAATACGTCCAGGCAGCAGTCCGCGCCGTCGGCGCCCTGCCGGTGCTGATCCCGGCCATCGGCCCCGAGCTGGACGACGCGACCGGCTTGCTGCCGGCTTTCGACCGCCTGCTCGACGCCCTCGACGGTGTGTTGTTGACGGGCAGCCCGTCGAATGTCGAGCCGCATCACTATGGCAAGGAAAGCCGCGACGGCACGCTGCACGACGCCGCGCGCGACGCCACCACCCTGCCGCTGATCCGGCACACGATCGCCCGCGGCGTCCCGCTGCTGGCGATCTGCCGCGGCTTGCAGGAAGTCAACGTGGCCTTGGGCGGTTCGCTGCACCAGCACGTCCACGAGGTCGAGGGCCGCCGCGACCATCGCTCGCCGAAGTCGCCCGACATGGATGTGAACTATGCGCCGGCGCACGATATCGACATCGTCGAGGGCGGCATGCTGCACCACTTGCTGGGCGAGCGCCGCGTGAAGGTGAATTCGCTGCACGGTCAGGGTGTCGATATGCTGTCGCCGCGTGCGAAGATCGAGGCGATCTGCTGCGAGGACGGACAGGTCGAGGCCCTGAGCGTCCCCGATGCGCCGGCCTTTACCCTCGCGCTGCAGTGGCACCCTGAATACAAGGCGCTGGAAAATCCGATCTCCATGAAACTGTTCGACGCTTTTGCCGCAGCCTGTCGCACGCGAATGACGGAGCGCGCCGGATCGCTGCTGCGCGCGGCGGAATAGAACCCGATGTCAGCACCGGCCACCCGAAACAACGCGCGGCGCGACTTCTACGAGCGCATCGGCGGGCTTTCGATGGCGCCGCTCTGGGAGTCGCTGCACCAGCTCGTGCCGCCGCAGCCCGCGCCGAAATACCAGGCCGCGCATTGGGACTATGACAAGGTCCGCCCCTTCCTGATGGAATCGGGCGCGCTGATCACGGCCAAGGAGGCGGTGCGGCGCGTGCTGATCCTGGAGAATCCGGCAATGCCGGGCAGCGCCTGCATCACGCCGACCCTCTATGCCGGCCTGCAGCTCATCCTGCCGGGCGAAGTGGCGCCATCTCATCGCCACACGCAATCGGCGCTGCGCTTCATCGTCGAAGGCAAGGGCGCCTACACCGCCGTCGACGGCGAGCGCACGATCATGCACGAAGGCGACTTCGTCATCACGCCGACCTGGACCTGGCACGATCACGGCAACGAGTCGTCGAGGCCGATGGTCTGGCTCGACGGCCTCGACATCCCGATGGTCGCGATGTTCAACGCAGGCTTTGCCGAGAACGGTGCCGAGGACGAGCAGGCCATCACCGCGCCTGCTGGTACGTCGGATGCGAAGTTCGCCAGCGGGCTGCTTCCCGTGGACTGGAAGCCCGCCCGTCAGACATCACCGATCTTCAACTACCCCTATGCCCGCACGCGCGAGGCACTGGAGGGGCTCGCCAAGGCGGGTCCCCCCGATGCCTGCCACGGCTACAAGCTGCGCTACGTCAATCCGGCGAGCGGCGGGGCGCCGATCGCCACCATGGGCACCTTCATCCAGCTCCTGCCCAAGGGCTTCGCCTGCGCGCCCTATCGCAGCACCGACGGCACGGTCTTCTCGGTGGTCGAGGGCGAAGGCGAGAGCCGGATCGGCGACAAGATAATGCGCTGGAAGAAGCGCGACCATTTCGTGGCGCCGAGCTGGGCCAAGGTCGAGCATCGCGCCGACAGCGACGCGGTGCTGTTCTCCTTCTCCGACCGTCCGGTGCAGGAGAAGCTCGACCTGTGGCGCGAGGATCGCGGCGGGAAATAGGAAGCCGCTCGGCAGCGGCAGGCGCCTCTAAGCGGTGCGGCGTCTCTGGGCCGCGATGGAGCCCGTACACTGGTCGGGTGGGGTCAACGGACGCAGCTGCATGTCGTAGGCGTCGGCGAACTCGGCGCGCCAGGGCTGGCCGTCGCGCTGATACATCGAGACGAACAAGGTGCAGCCGTCCGACTGGTAACGCAGGACCCGAGCGGGTCCGTCCTTACGGTCGAGCTGTGGCGCGCCCAGAAGCGCCGTCAGCTGCGCTTCGTCGAGGCCCTTGAGGCGATCCTGAGGGATCGGTGACCCGGCGTTTCGCGAGCTGAAGACGCCCTTCTCGCCGCCGGAAAGCGAATATTGCTGATTGCCTGTCTGGCATCCTCCCACCAAGAGGATCGATGCCAGTGCCCCCGTCGTCCATTTCATGCCCGCACTTTAGCGCGGGCTTGCCGGTAAATTAAGGGGTGGCCGTAGCATTTGCGCGATGTGGACCATCATCGCGACTCCCAGGACCGGCACGATCAGGTTCAGGATCGGGATGGTGCCCAGGAAGACGATGGCCGCGCCGGTCAGCCAGAGCGTGCCGCTGTTGGCCTTGCGCCAGGCGCGTACCTCGGCCGGGTCGCGGCGGCGCAGCGCCACCTGTTCGTAATACTCGCGACCGGCCAGCCAACCGTTGACGCCATAGAACAGGACGGCGCCCAGCCCGGCCACGAACAGCGCCAACAGGTAGAAGGGCAGCATCAGCAGGTTCAGGACAATCAGGGTTACCAGGAACAGGATGCCCGACCAGATGCCAGTCCAGACCGGGATGCCCCGCGCCGGCCCGAGCTTCGGGTAGTGCTCGCTCTCCACGATATCGGCGATCTTCTCCATGAAGATCGAGATCACGATGCCGAAGCTCGCGGGAAAGAGCATCAGCGCCAGCACGATTACAGCGCCGCCACCCAGCCAGCGGATGCCCTCGTTGAGCCAGCTCCACTCGAAGGTGGCGAAAGACTGCAGCGCCCACCAGGCCAGGACGCCGATGCCCACCTGCAGCACCAGCGACAAGGCCAGTGACTGCCAGATGATGCCGCGCAGTCGGGGATCGCTGAGCTGCCGGACCGCGAGTTCGAAGGCGCGGATCATGCGCCTTCGTTAGGCCTGTGAGCCGACGACGCCCGCGGCCTTCAGCTCGCCGATCTCCTTGGCCGAGAAGCCGCGCTCGCCCAGGATCTCGTCGGTATGCTGGCCGCGCTTGGCGGCTGGCCCGCGGACACCTTCCTTGGTGCGCGAGAAGCGCGGCGCTGCCGCGGGCTGCTGGAAGCCCTGGACGTCGACATAGGCATTGCGGGCCTTAGCGTGCGGGTGGCTGGGCGCCTCCTTCATGGTCAGCACCGGGGCGAAGCAGATGTCGGTGCCTTCCATGATCGCGCACCATTCGTCGCGCGTCTTGGTCTTGAAGATGCCTTCGAGGCGGGTCTTGAACTGGCCCCAGGCCTTGCGATCCATCTGCGCCGGCAGCGATTCACCCTTCAGCCCGGTCTTTTCGAGGAGCAGCTCGTAGAATTGCGGCTCGATCGAGCCGATGCAGACATGCTTGCCGTCCTTGGTCGCGTAGGTGCCGTAGAAGTGCGCGCCGCCATCGAGCATGTTGGTTTCGCGCTCGGCATCGTTCCAGAGACCGGCGCCGGCCATGCCGTAGATGCCGCCCAGCAGAAGGGCTGCGCCGTCGACCATGGCGGCATCGACCACCTGCCCCTTGCCCGAACGTTGTGCTTCGAGCAGGCCGCACACCATGCCGAAGGCCAGCAGCATGCCGCCGCCGCCGAAATCGCCGACCAGGTTGAGCGGCGGCATCGGTCGGTCCTTGCCGCCAATCGCATGCAGTGCGCCTGTAAGGGCGATGTAGTTGATGTCGTGGCCGGCTGCCTTGGCGAGCGGGCCTTCCTGGCCCCAGCCGGTCATGCGGCCATAGACCAGTTTCGGATTGCGCTTCAGGCAGACGTCCGGCCCGAGACCGAGCCGCTCGGCGACACCGGGACGGAACGGCTCCGTCAGGCCGTCGGCCTTTTCGATCAGGCGCAGCACGACTTCGATGCCTTCTTTCTTCTGCAGATCGACCGAGACCGAGCGGCGACTTCTGTTATGCACCGCGAACTTGGGATCGGCGAGGCGGTCCATGACATGCGCCTTGGTGCGATCGACACGGATCACGTCGGCGCCCATGTCGCCCAGCATCATCGAGCACATCGGGCCCGGTCCGATGCCGGCCAGCTCGACGATCGTCAGTCCCGAAAGCGGCCCCGCCATGATTCCCTCCTGCAGAATGCGCCATTCTTGATGCGCCAATGGTAGCCGAAGGGTTCGGCGTTACAAAACCTGTCCTCCGGTCTAAAGTTCGCGCCGCGATAAAGACGGTCGGAGGAATCGGGATGGAGTTGGGCCGCATTGTCACGACGGCAGCGCTGGTATTTGGCCTGGCGGGATCGGCGCTGGCCCAGCAGGCTGCACCGTCGGCGAAGCCAGCCCCAGTGGCCAAGGAATACAATCAGCAGTTCCTGGTGCCGGGCTCGTGGTTCCATGGCGTGCATGGGCTCGCCTTCAACAAGGACGACCAGCTCTTCGCCGGCTCGGTGGTGGGCCAGACGATCTATCGCGTGCAGGTGGATTCCGGCGAGGTCGATCGCGTCATCGATCCGCCGACAGGCATGGCCGACGACATCGCCTTCGCCGACGACGGCACGATGGCGTGGACGGCTTTCCTTTTGGGCAAGGTTTACATCCGCAAGCCCAACGGCAAGACCATCGAAGTCGCACAAGGCCTCAGCGGTCCCAACTCGCTCGCCTTCGGCAAGGACAACCGTCTGTTCGTCACCGAAGTGTTCCTGGGCGATGCGCTCTACGAGGTCGATCTCAAGAACGTCGACAAACCCGACTTCAAGCCGTTTGCCCGCAACGAGCTGCGGCGCGTCGCCGAGAAGATGGGTGGCTTGAACGGTTTCGAGATCCACAAGGACGATGGCTTCCTCTACGGGCCGATCTGGTTCAAGGGCGAGATCGTCAAGGTGAACCTGGAGACCGGCGCATCCGAAGTGATCGCATCCGGCTTCAAGATTCCGGCCGCCGCCAACATCGATCCGCAGAACCGCGACAACCTCTATGTCGTCGACACGGGCACCGGCGGCATCTGGAGCATCAGCCTGACCAGCAAGGCGAAGAAGCTGGTCGCGTCCATGAAGCCCGGCCTCGACAACCTCGCCTTCGATTCGCGCGGGCGACTGTTTGTCACCTCGATGACCGACAACGGCATCTATCTGGTCGACAAGCAGACCGGGTCGTGGCGCACCATCGTCGAAGGCAAGCTCGCCATTCCGGCCGACCTCGCCGTGGTAACGGACGGAACCAAGGAGACTGTGTACGTTGCCGACGTGTTCAGCTATCGCAATGTCGACGGCACGACGGGTGCCGTGACTGACATGCTGCGCGTCCATGGCGAGACGCACTCCTATCCGACAGGCATCTCGGTCGGGCCCAAGCACACGCTGCTTTCGAGCTGGTTCTCGAACACCGTACAAAAGATCGACCGCAAGACCGGCAAGCTGGCGGCCACGCTCGGCGAGTTCGCGGCGCCTGTCGATGCGCTGGAGGCCGCCGACGGCACGATCTATGTCGCCGAACTCGCCACGGGCAATCTCGTGAAGGTGAGCCCCGACGGCAAGACGCGCACGAATATCGTGAAGGAGCTGCGCGGCCCGGTGGCGCTGGCGCAGGGAGCTGGCACGCAGATCTACGTCACCGAGATCGCGGCCGGCGCCGTGACCCAGATCGACGTGGCTTCGGGGGCACGCAAGGTCGTGGCCGACAATCTCACCGGCCCGGAAGGCATCGATGTCGGGCCGGACGGCAAGCTCTATGTCGCGGAAGTCGGCCAGAAGCGTGTCGTCGCCATCGATCCGGCCAACGGTCAAAAGGTCGTGATCGCCTCCAATCTCGATATCGGCCTGGCGCCGTTCCCCGGTGGACCGCCGGCCCTGATGCCGACCGGCGTGGCGGTGAGCCGTTCCGGCGCCGTCTATGTCAGCGCCGACATCCGCAATGGCCTCTACAAATTGACACCGCCCAGCCCTTAGCGAGTACGCGATGCCCGGCATTCCCTTCATCAAGGATTTCAAGTTCGACTACGGTACGGCCATGGAGGTGACGCCGCTGATCCGTCGCGTCGTCGCCAACAATCCCAATCCGTTTACCTTCAAGGGTACGGGCACCTACGTCATCGGCCATGGCAAGGTCGCCGTGGTCGATCCCGGTCCCGACCAGCAGGACCATATCGACGCCGTGCTGCGCGCGCTGCGCGGCGAGACGGTGACGCATATTTTCGTCACGCATACGCATATCGATCACGTGCCGGCGACGCCGGCGCTCGCCAAGGCAACCGGCGCCAAGGTCTACAGCTACGGGCCGCATCCCAAGCCGCCGGAAGGCGATCACGCCGAGGAACCCGGCGATCTGTCCTTCGCGCCGGATATCAAACTGAACGACGGCGACGTGATCCAGGGCGATGGCTGGAACGTCGAAGCCGTCTACACGCCCGGCCATATCTCGAACCATCTCTGTTTCGCCGTGAAGGAAGACAAGGCGCTCCTCTCCGGCGACCATGTCATGGGCTGGTCGACGGCCGTGATCTCGCCGCCCGACGGCAACATGGCCGACTATTTCGCCAGCCTGCGCAAGCTCCTGCCGCGCGACGAGACGCTCTACATCCCGACGCACGGGGCGGAGATCCGCGATCCCAATCCGTTCGTGCAGGCCTATATCGAGCATCGCCTGGGCCGTGAGGCGCAGATCCTGGCGCGCCTCAAGGACGGGCCGCAGACCATTCCCCAGATGGTCGCCAAGAACTACGCCGATACGCCCGTGCATCTGCACAAGGCGGCGGGCCGGTCGATGCTGGCCCATCTCGTGCAGATGGTGAAGGACGGCCGCGTGAAGACCGAGGACGGCCGCGCCGACATCGACTCGGCCTACAGACTCTAGGAAGTTGATCCCATGGACCTGAAGTTGAGCGGCAAGACCGTCCTGATCACCGGCGGCAGCCGCGGTATCGGCTTTGCCTGCGCCATGGGCTTCGCGGCCGAGGGCTGCGCCGTGCACATCGCTTCGCGGTCGAAGGAATCCCTGGAAGCGGCGCGCGACAAGATCCGGGCGCGGCACAATGTGCCGGTCGAGATTCATCCTGCCGACTTTTCCAAGGGCGATACGGCGCGCGGCGTCGTCGACGCCGTGGGGCACGCCGACATTCTGGTGAACAATGCCGGCGCCATCCCGCGCGGCGACATCTTCGGTATGACCGAACCGAAGTGGCGCGAGGCCTGGGAACTCAAGGTGTTCGGCTACGTGAACGCCACGCGCGCCATGTTGGAGAAGATGTATGCCCGCAAGAAGGGCGTCGTGGTGAATGTCATCGGCCTCGCGGGCGAAAGCTACAACTACGACTATGTGGCCGGCACGATGGGCAATGCCGGCCTCATGGCTTTCACCCGCGCCGTCGGCTCGCGCAGCGTCGACCAGGGTGTCCGGGTCGTGGCGATCAACCCGCCGGCCACGCGGACGGACCGCATGCTGACTCTGCTGCGCGGCCAGGCGGAGCAGAAGTGGGGCGACCCTGAACGCTGGCCCGAGCTTACCAAGCACATGCCGTTCGGCCGTGCCGCCGAGCCCGACGAAGTGGCCGACCTTGCGGTGTTTCTGGCCTCCGACCGCGCGAGCTACATCAGCGGCGTGGTGATGACCCTCGACGGCGGCCAAGCGGCCCGACACTAGGCTGCGGCGGCCTTTCCGCGCGGCGTCGTTCTTCCACATGACGGGGGCAGGTGTTGGCGCAATAGTGCCGCCAACCAAGATGAACGACCCCCTCTCTCACGCGCGCGACCTTCTGCATTCGGTCTTCGGGTTCAGCGAGTTTCGCCCCGGACAGGAAGAAATCGTGCGTGCCGTGCTGGCGGGCGAGAATGTGCTGGCGGTCATGCCCACCGGCAGCGGCAAGTCGCTGTGCTACCAGCTTCCGGCGATCGCGCGTCCTGGTCTCACGCTGGTGATCTCGCCGTTGATTGCCCTGATGCGCGACCAGGTTCGCGCCCTGACGGCAGCCGGTGTGGCGGCGGGCAGTCTCAATTCGAGCAACGAACCTGCAGAGAATGCGAGGGTCATGGGTCTGCTGCGCCGCGGCGAGTTGCGGCTGCTCTATGTTGCCCCCGAACGGCTGGCGCGGCCCGACACCGTTGAGATGCTGGCCGAGGCCGATGTCTCGATGATGGCGATCGACGAAGCGCATTGCGTCTCGCAATGGGGCCACGATTTCCGCCCCGAGTATCTGACCTTGGGCAATCTGGCGCGCCAGATCGGCGGTCGCCTGCAGACGCTGGCCTTCACCGCCACGGCCGATGCGCCGACGCGCGGCGACATCGTCGAGAAATTGTTCGCCACGTCGCCGCGCATCTTCGTCCGCAGCTTCGACCGGCCCAACCTCAAGCTGGCCTTCAAGCCGAAGGAGCGCTCGACGCGGCAGGTCCTGTCGTTCGTGCAGGCCCACCAGGGCGAGAGCGGCATCGTCTACTGCGCGTCGCGCCGCAAGGTCGAGGAGCTGGCGGCCGCCCTGGCGGCGGCGGGCGTGCGCGCGCTGCCCTATCACGCGGGCCTCGACAAAGCGGTACGCGACGCCAACCAGGATGCGTTCCAGCAGGACGATGGCGTGGTGATGACCGCGACCGTCGCCTTCGGCATGGGCATCGACAAGCCCGACGTGCGTTTCGTCTGCCATGCCGACCTGCCGGCCAATGTCGAAGCCTACTATCAGGAGATCGGCCGCGCCGGACGCGACGGTCTGCCCGCCGATACCTTGACGCTCTATGGCCTGGGCGACATGCAGCTTCGCCGCCTGCAGATCGAGCAGGGTGAATCATCCGACGAGCGCAAGCGTATCGAGCGTCAGCGGCTGGGGGCGCTGCTGTCTCTCGCCGAAGCACCGCGCTGCCGTCGCCAGACCCTGCTCGCCTATTTCGGCGAGCCGTCGGAGACGTGCGGCAACTGCGATCTCTGCCAGGAGGGCGTCGAGCTCTTCGACGGCACGATCGACGCGCAGAAGGCGATGTCGGCCATTGTCCGTACCGGCGAGCGATTCGGCATGGAGCATCTGGTCGCCATCCTGATCGGCGACCTCACCGACAACGTTCAGAAGTTCAATCACGAAAAGCTGCCGACCTTCGGCGTCGGCAAGGACCGCAAGGCCGCCGAGTGGCGCTCGATCTTCCGCCAGCTTTCGGCCGTCGGCCTGATCGCGCAGGACCTGCTGGAGCACGGCCGGTGGTGGGTGACAGACGACGGCTGGCGCGTCCTGAAAGGCGAGCAGAAGATCGAGCTGCGCAAGGACCTGACGTCCGGCGCGGCCGGCAAGGGCTCGCGCCGCGACCGACGCGCCGCTGCAGCGACGATCGTCGGAGACGGCGACACGGTGCTGCTCGATGCGCTGAAGGCGCTGCGCACCAAGCTCGCGCGTGCGCAAAATGTTCCGGCCTATGTCGTGTTCTCGGATCGGACTTTGGCGGAACTGGCGACCCATCGACCGGCCAGCGAGCGGGCCATGCGGGAGATTCACGGGGTCGGCGACGCCAAGCTGGAGCGCTACGGCGCCGCCTTTCTGGAGGTCATCCAGGGCGCCGCAGCGTAGCAGAAAGGCCGGTCTTCGGAACTTCCGCCTCCCGGCACCGTTAAACCAGTCGCTCTCCTCGCTGCGACCCTTTCGCTGCTCATCGAGAGCATAGGCGAGGTGGAGAGGGACGATGGACCGCCAGAAGGAGAAGCCGAAAGCCCAGACCGGGGTTCCGGGACTGGACGACATTCTCTTGGGTGGCCTTGCCGTCGGAAGGGTCTTTCTCCTCGAAGGCAGCCCAGGCACCGGCAAGACGACGATGGCCCTGCGATTCCTGGTCGAGGGCGCCCGGCAGGGCGAGCGCGGCCTCTATGTCACGCTATCCGAGACGGAGCAGGAGCTGCGCGGCGCGGCCATGGCTCACGGCTGGGAGCTCGATGAAAAGATCGACATCTTCGAGGTCGTGCCGCCGGAAAGCCTGCTCGACTCCGATCAGCAGCAGAGCCTTCTCTACTCCTCCGACCTCGAATTGGGCGAAACGATCAAGCTCATCTTTCAGGCGGTTGAAAGGAGCAACGCCCAGCGCATCGTCCTCGACTCGCTGTCGGAGATTCGCCTCCTGGCGCAAAGTTCGTTGCGTTATCGACGGCAGATCCTGGCGCTCAAGCACTATTTCGCCCGGCATGGCGCGACGGTGTTGATGCTCGACGATCTTACGACCGATACGCTCGACAAGACGGTCCATTCGGTTGCCCATGGTGTGATCCGGCTGGAGGAGCTCACTCCGGACTACGGTGCGGAGCGCCGCCGTCTGCGTGTGGTCAAGTATCGCGCCCAACCCTTTCGAGGTGGCTACCACGACTTCATCATTCGCACCGGCGGTGCGCAGGTCTTTCCACGTCTTGTCGCGAGCGAACATCGACTGAATTTCAAGCGCGGCCGGGTCACGAGCGGTATCTCGCCCCTCGACAGGTTGCTCGGCGGCGGCATCGAGCAGGGCTCGAGCACGCTCATCCTGGGCCCCTCGGGTTCCGGCAAATCGACGCTTTCCTGGCAGTTCGTGGCGGAAGCCGTGCGCAAGGGTGATAAGGCTGCAATGTTCGTCTTCGACGAGGAACTCGGCCTTCTGTTCGATCGCGCCAAGCCGCTCGGCTTCGACTTCGAGGCGATGCGGGCCAGCGGAAAACTGTGCATCGCGCAACTCGATGCGGCAGAACTTTCGCCCGGTGAATTCGCCCACGCCGTTCGTTCGGCAGCGGCAGACCAGCAGGTAAAGGCGGTCGTCATCGACAGTCTCAACGGATACCAGACGTCGATGCCGCAGGAGAACTCTCTGATCCTGCACATGCACGAGCTTATCCAGTATCTGAACCGCACCGGCGTCTCGACATTCCTGACCGTGGCGCAGCATGGGCTGGTCGGCGAGATGAAATCACCCGTCGACATAACGTATCTAGCCGATGCGGTAATTCTGCTGCGCTACTTCGAAGCCGAGGGGGCCGTCCGCCGCGCGCTCTCGGTCATCAAGAAGCGAGGCGGCGAGCACGAGGACACGATTCGGGAATTCTGGATCGAACGCGGCCTGAATATCGGCGAGCCTCTCACGCAGTTCCACGGTGTGCTGCGCGGTACCCCTGTCTTGCCGAACAACGCTTCGCCGCGCCGTGCCGAGAAGGGCGAGTGACTGCGCCCCTCGAACGGTCGCTGCGCGCGTTGGTGTTGGCCCCCCGCGGTCGCGACGCAGCGGTGGCCTGTTCGCTCATCGAGCAGACACATGTGTCATGTGTCATCTGTCCAACTCTCAACGTCCTGGTCGAGTCTCTCGACGACGACGTGGCCTTTTTCCTCATCACCGAAGAGGCAATCCGCGGCGCCGACTTGAAGCATCTCGCGGCCTGGTTCGCCAGTCAGCCGGCGTGGTCGGACCTGCCGGTGTTGCTCGTGACGGATCATGGGGGCGGCCCGGAGCGCAATCCGATCGCATCGCACTGGCTGGATACGTTGGGCAACGTCTCGTTCCTCGAGCGGCCTTTCCATCCCACCACGCTGGTCAGTGTCGCCCGTGCCGCCGTGAAGGGCCGTTGCCGGCAACACGAGACGCGGTTGCTGCTGAAAGATCTGCGCGAAGGCGAGGTCCGGCTGCAGCAAGCCAACGACATCCTCGAACGACGTGTTGCCGAGCGGACGGCGCAGCTTCAGTACGCCCACGACGAACTCCTGTCGCAGATCGCCGAGCGCGAGCAGACCGAGGCAAAGCTGCGCCAGGTGCAGAAGATGGAAGCCATCGGCCAGCTGACCGGCGGCGTGGCGCACGATTTCAACAACCTGCTGACCGCGGTGATCGGCAACCTCGAGCTTCTCCGCAGGCGCTTGCCGGCCAACCCGGTGAGCGACCAGCTCATCGACGGCGCCATGCAAGGCGCCCAGCGGGGCGCCGCGTTGACGCAGCGGCTCCTGGCCTTCGCGCGTCACCAGTCACTGGAGCCGATGCCCGTCGATCTGGCCGATCTCGTTCTGGGAATGGGAGATCTCTTGCGGCGATCCATCGGCCCCTCGGTGGAGATACGCTTCGACCTGCCGCCAGGACTGCCGTCGGCTTATGTCGACGCCAACCAGGTCGAGCTTGCACTTCTCAATCTCGCGGTGAACAGCCGCGATGCGATGCCCGGCGGCGGAAGTCTCACGATTGCCCTCGATGAAGTCGAGAGCGCAGACACGAGAGATCTGGATGCAGGTCGGTATCTCCGCCTCACGGTATCGGACACAGGTGTCGGCATGGATGGGCAGACCTTGCAGAAAGCGATCGAGCCCTTCTTCTCCACGAAGGAGGTTGGCAAAGGCACGGGCCTCGGCCTGTCCATGATCCATGGCCTCGCCCAACAGCTCAAAGGGGCCCTGCGCCTGTTCAGCACGCCCGGCCGCGGCACGCGTGCGGAACTGTGGCTGCCTGTTGCAGACGGCGCTCCGGCGGCGGCTGTCGCCCGGTCGGAATCGGTGACGCCCGCGGCGAAGAAGCACGCAACCCTGCTCTTCGTCGACGACGACTTTCTGATCAGCCTGTCGACGACGGCGCTTCTGGAGGATCTAGGGCATACGGTGGTGACGGCGTCGTCGGGCGGGGAAGCACTCGATGTTCTGCGAACGGGCAAGCCGATCGACATGATGATCACGGACTATGCGATGCCGGGAATGACCGGCCTGCAGCTTGCCGAGCAGGCACGCTCCTTGCGCCCCGGGTTGCCGATCCTGCTGGCGACCGGCTACGCGGACCTGCCGGCACGCGCCAACCTCGACCTGCCACGGCTCAACAAGCCCTATCAGCAGACGGAGCTGGCCGAGCAGATCGAGGCTCTGCTCGGCTAGCGCCTCGGCCTCGCCGCAGACGCGGCAGGACCCTGTGCACCCGCTGGCCGTGCGGTCGCAGGCCCTTTTCAGGCCTTCTTGATCGGCGCACCCATCGACCACAGGACGCCGAACGGGTCACGGAACTGGCCGTAGCGGTCGCCCCAGAACATGTCCTGCACCGGCAACACGACTTCGGCGCCGGCCTTGATCGCGTGATTGAACGCGGCGTCGACGTCGTCGACGGCGAGATGCAGAGTGAAGCCCGCCGGCTTCTCCCATGGGTGGCCATGCTCGGGAAAGGCATCGGCCAGCATCAGCGAGCCGCCGTTGATCACGAGATGAATGTGCAGATGCCGGCCCTTGTCGTCGGGCGGCATGCGCATGACTTCCTTGGCGCCGAGAGCCTTGACGTAGAAGTCCGCAGCCTTCGCTGCACCATCGACTGACAGATAGGGGCAGGGACCGCCGAGAACCGGCGGTTGGACGTTGGTCATGACAGTCTCCTTGGCTGTTGTCACACGCCAAGGACGAACGAGCCTGGCGCAATCCGACATCGCGATCGGAGAAAGTTTTCTCAATCCCCCACGCGGTAACCACGGAGGAATGATTGCTGCGCGGCGGAGGTGGTTACGAGGAAAGCCGGTCGAGATGCTGCCGGATGTGCGCTGCTTCGGCCGGTGTGTTGGCCAATGCGATTGCGCGGCCGAAGGCTTCGCGTGCTTCGTCGGCCCGTTCGAGCTGCTGCAGCAGGGCCCCTTTGACGCCGTGGAAATAGAAGTAGCCCTGCAGCCGGGTGCCCAGAGGTTCGATCATCTCCAGAGCGGCTTGCGGGCCGCTGACCTTGGACACGGCGACGGCGCGATTGAGCGTCACCACGGGCGAGGGCTGCAGGCGCTCCAGATTGGCGTAGAGCAGGTCGATCTGCTGCCAGTCCGTGTCTTCGGCGCGGCGGGCCCGGGCATGGAGCGCGGCGATCGCGGCCTGGATTTGATAGGGGCCGGGTTGGCGATGGCGCATGGCCTTGTCGATCAAGGCCAGGCCTTCGGCGATGTGGTCCTGGCTCCATAGGCTGCGGTCCTGATCCTCGAGCAGGACGATGTTGCCGTCCTCGTCGAAACGCGCCTGCGCTCGTGACTGTTGCAACTGCATCAACGCCGTCAGGCCCATGATTTCGGGCTCGGTTGGGAAGAGGCGCAAGAGGAGGCGCACCAGTCGGATCGCCTCTTCTGCGAGCGGCGCGCGGGCGCGCGCTTCGGCCTGGCTGGCTGAATAGCCTTCGTTGAAGGTGAGGTAGACCATGGCGGCGACGGTGGCGAGCCGTTCGGCCCGTTCCGGCGCCCCGGGCGTCTCGAAGGCCATCTTGGCGTTGCCGACGCGGGCCTTGGCGCGCGTGATGCGCTGCTCCATGGCCGCTTCGCTGACGAGGAAGGCGCGCGCGATCTGCGTCACGGAGAGGCCGCAGACGACGCGCAGGGCCAGCGCGATCTGCTGGGTCGACGGCAACTCGGGATGGCAGCAGATGAAAAGCAGCCGCAGGATATCGTCGCGGTAGTGATCGCCGTCGAGCCGTTCGGCCATCGAGGCTTCGGCGTCGTCGAGGTCGGAGAGTTCCGCCTCGTCGGGCAGTTCGGTCTGCTTGGCGCGCTTGCGGACATCGTCCATCGCCGCGTTGCGTCCGACCAGGATCAGCCAGGCGGCGGCGTCGCGTGGTGGACCGTTCTGCGGCCAGGTCTTCAGCGCCCGCAGGCAGGCTTCCTGGAAGGCTTCCTCGGCCGTATCGAGATTGCGGAAGTAGCGCAGCAGGGCCCCCATCACCTGGGGGCGCGCCGCACCGACAACCGCGTCGATCCAGCCGAGATCGCTCATGCCGCGGGCTTCCTCTCGGCAGGCAGGTGGCTCTCATGGATCTGTGCCACCGGCCGGATCTCGTAGCTTCCGGTGCCCGGATTGGCCTTGGCGAGGTCCCTGGCGACGTCGATGGCGCCGTCCAGCGACTCGCAGTCGACGATGTAGAAGCCGAGGAGCTGCTCCTTGGTTTCGGCGAAGGGACCGTCGATCACCATTTCCTCGCGGCCCTTGCGCAGGGTGGTCGCGGCGGTGGTCGGCAACAATCGCGCCACGGGGCCGATCCGGCCCTGTTTGGCCAGCTTGTCGTGGACCGTAAGCAGCCGGGCCATCGTTTGATCGTGATACTCCTTGGACCAGGAGCCGACGGCGTCCTCGGAATTGTAGCAAAGGATGGCGTAGAGCATGCAAAAGGCCCCTCTTGTTACCCAGGACGAAGAGATAGGGGCTCTGCCGACAGTTCGGCACAAATAATTTACCCCTCGGAGGGGAGGGGATTCGGGAAAGGCGTGCCGGCCTTGAGAATCCGATAACGGCCGTCCTGGATTTCCGCTGCCGTCACGATGCCGGTGCGGGCGCTGCCGCCGTCGAGGCCGAGCCGGTCGCCCTCGAACAGGTGCGGGTCTTCGAGGCCACTGATCGCGCGGTGCTTGTCGGGCGGGGTGTGGCCATGGACTACCAGGGTACCCCCGAATCCACCCTTCCAGTCGAGGAAGCCATGGTTGATCCAGGCCCAGCGCGCCTCCGTGAAGAGGGTCCAGGGTCGGGTCAGGAACTCGTCCGGCTCGGCGTGCGGATCGAGGCCGCCATGGACGAACAGCGTATTGCCCAGCCGGACATGGGACCGCATGCCCTGCAGGCGATGCACGACGGCGTCGCCCAGCGCCTCGGCCAGCAGCTCCTGGCTGGCGTGAGCGGCGGGATGGCCGGCTTCGGCCGCCATTTGATCCAGCAGGACATGGCCGCCCATGCGCTTGGACAGCCACATGGTTTCGGCCTTGTGGGCGTGCGGCCCGCCGATGACCGCCAGCATCATCATGATTTCGTGATTGCCCATCAGCCGGTCGACATGGTCGACGCCGTGCGCCTCATCGTTTTGGGCCCACAGCTTGAGGACGCGGACGCTGTCCGGCCCGCGATTGATCATGTCGCCGAGGTAGATCAGGCGCCGCATTCCAGTGGCATCGCGCGCCAGCCCGGCAATTGCGCCCAGCGCCCCCGCCAGCTCGTCGGCGCAGCCATGGACGTCGCCAATGGCGAACACCGTCTCGCCCTTGACGTCGAACGGGGCGGCTTTCCAGTCGGAGATGGAAACGGGGATGGACATGTCCGGAATGCTAGCTCCATTCCCGGACCAAATCCCGTGCTATGCTGGGACATCCGACGCAGATCGGAAGCACTGGGAGGATGACGATGACAGGCTTGAACCGCCGTCGCGTTCTGGCGTCCGTGGTGGGGGGTGCGCTTGCTGCACCGGCGTTGGTCCGTGCCCAAGGATCCTGGAAACCCGACAAACCGATCACGATTTACAACCCGCTGGCGGCCGGCGGTGTGTGCGACGTGCACTTGCGTTTCCTCGGCGAGCGGGTCAGCCGCAAGTGGGGCCAGCAGGTCATCGTCGATGTGAAGGCGGGTGCCGGCGCGACACTCGCGGCGGCGCAGATGGTGAACACCAAGCCGGACGGCTACACGATCGCCTGCATGACCATCAACAGCCTGCGCTACCCGCATTACCAGGCGGCGAACTGGCATCCGCTGCGAGACTTCTCCTACATCATCGGTCTGTCCGAATTCACTTTCGGCGTCGTCGTCCGCGCCGACGCACCCTGGAAGACGATCGGTGAACTGATCGATGCCGGCAAGCGCGACCCCGAGAAGCTGAACTACGGCACCAGCGGCGTCGGCGGTACGGGCCATTTGCTGATGCTCGAAACCGAGCAGGCCACCGGCGCCCGCTTCACCCATATTCCCTACAAGGGTGGCGCGGAATGGATGCCGGCGCTGCTGGGTGGCCATATCCAGTTCGTACCCGACGGCGCGGCATGGGCACCTTTCGTCGAAAGCGGAAAGGTGCGTGTGCTGGCGATGGCGACGGAGAAGCGCTTCGGCCTCTACCCTGACAAACCGACCCTGATCGAAAGCGGTATCAATGCCGTGGCCGTCAGCCCCTACGGCCTGGTCGGACCCAAGGACCTGCCGCCGCAGATCATCCAGGCCCTGCACGATGCGATCAAGGAAGCGATGGCCGATCCCGGCCATCAGCCGCTTCTGGACAAGTACATCCAGGAACCCTGGTATCGCGATCCCGCCGGTTATCGCGCCTTCGCCGAGAAGTACTATGTCGACATCAAGCCGACATTGGTGAAAGCAGGGCTGGCGAAAGCGTGAAGACTGCCGCGAGGCGAACCCGGCCTAGCGAGAGTCGTTCTCGCGGATGAAGGTGCGTACGCGCGGCATGATCTGCTCGCGCCACTTGCGGCCGTTGAAGATGCCGTAGTGGCCGACCCGCGGCTGTTCCCAGTGCGCATGGCGGGCGCCGGGAATGTTGGGGGTCAGTGTATGTGCGGCCTTGGTCTGGCCGACGCCGGAGATGTCGTCGAGCTCGCCCTCGACCGTCATCAGTGCCGTTTCCATGGACGACGGATCGATCTTGCGGCCGCTGCTCACCCAGTCGCCGCGCGGAAGCAGATGCTCCTTGAACACGACCTGGATGGTCTGCAGGTAGAACTCGGCGGTGAGATCCATCACCGCGAGGTATTCGTCGTAGAAGGCGCGATGGCCGGCCGATGAATCGCCGTCGCCTTTGATCAGGTGCTCGAACTGGCGCATGTGGGCGTTCACATGCCGGTCGAGGTTCATGCTGATGAAGCTGGTGAGCTGCAGGAAGCCGGGATAGACCCGGCGCAGCGCACCGGGATAGTTGAGCGGCACCGTCGAGATGACGTTCTGGCGGAACCACATCATCGAGTTGCGCATGGCGAGGTCGTTGGGGACCGTCGGGCTGATGCGTGTATCGATCGGCCCTCCCATCAGGGTGATGGATTTGGGCTGACGCGGATCCTTCGCCTCGGCCATCAGCGCCGCCGCCCCCATTACCGGCACCGAAGGCTGGCAGACGGCGATCACGTGAACGTCAGGGCCGAGGTAGCGGCAGAACTCGATGACGTAGTCGATATAGTCGTCGAGGTCGAAATTGCCCTGGGCCAGCGGCACCTCGCGCGCGTCGATCCAGTCGGTGATGTGCACGTCGTGGTCGGGCAGCAGCGCTTCGACCGTGCCGCGGAGCAGGGTGGCGAAATGGCCGCTCATGGGCGCCACGACCAGGACCTTGGGGTCGCGCCGTGTCGTGTCTCGACGGAAATGCAGGAGATGCCCGAACGGCTTGCGCAGCAGGATCTCTTCATTGACCGCGACGGTTTCGTCGCCGACCTGCGTCGTGTTCAGCCCGAAGGCAGGCTTGGCATAGGTCTGGGTGAGGCGGGCCACAATCTCGGCGCCGGCCGCGACAGACTTGCCGAACCATGTATCAGCCCACGGATTATAGGGGCTTGAATAGGCCTGCTCGAGCACGTTCGCCCAAAGGCGGACCGGCGTCGCGAGCTGCCGCTGGAATTCATAGGCTTGATAGAGCATCCGGCCAAGATTGTACGCTTGGCGGAAGGGTTGTCACTTTAATAGTGCACTGCACAAATAAGGCAGATTCAACGACTTAGGTCGAATTTACAGTAAACGGCCCACAGTATTGGCGATCTGTTCGGCTTTGGCATCGTGCGTGAAGTGGGTGACGAACCGGCCATTGCGGTCGAGCAGATAGACGATGGACGAATGGTCCATCAGATAGGGCCCGCCATCCTTACCCGGGACCTTCTGATAGTAGACGCGGTAGGCGCGCGCCACGTCGGCAACCTGCTGGGGCGTGCCGGTAAGGCCGATGAAGGTCGGCCCGAAGTTGGGCACATACCCCTTGAGCAGCTCCGGCGTGTCGCGTTCCGGATCGACGGTAATGAAGACCAGATTCACCTTCTTGGCGGCATCGGGGCCGAGCTTCTCGACGGCCGTTTCCATCAGCAGCAGCGAGGTCGGGCAGACGTCCGGGCAGAAGGTGAAGCCGAAATAGATCAGCGTCGGCTTGCCCTTGAGGCTGTCGCTGGTGACCGTGCGGCCGTCCTGGTCGGTGAGCGTGAAGGGGCCGCCGATGGTCTGCCGCTCGTCGCCCTTGACGACGTCCCAGGCAATCCAGCCGGCGGCGGCGGCAAGAGCTGCGATCCACACGCCCAGCAGCGTCTTCATCGTGGCTGACATGGACCCGAAGATGGTCCGAGCCGGGTCGCTCGACAAGCCGGACGCCTCGTCGCACAACGAGACGTGACTTCAGCCCGACGCATCCTTGTCCTTGGCGGCGGCTTTGCCGGCCTCTGGAGCGCACTTGCTGCAGCCCGAGCGCGCGAAGCGCTTGGTGCGCAGCAGATCGAGGTCGTGCTGCTGAACGACACGCCCTGGCATTCGATCCGCGTGCGCAACTACGAGGCCGATCTTTCGCAGACGCGGGTGGCGCTCGACGAGGTGCTGGCACCCGTCGGCGTGCGCCGCCTCGAAGGCAAGGTGACGGGCATCGATGTCGCCACGAAGACCGTGGCCTACGAGGCTCAGGGACCGCAGACCCTCGGCTACGACCGCCTGGTATTCGCTCTGGGCAGCCAGCTTTCGCGGCCGAACCTGCCTGGATTGGCGGAACATGGCTTCGACGTGGATACCTACGGCGCCGCGATGCGGCTCAACGAGCATATCACCGGCCTGGGCCCTCGGGCCGCATCGACGGTGCTGGTGGTGGGCGGAGGCCTGACCGGCATCGAGGCTGCCGCGGAGATGCCGGGCAAGCTGCGGGCAGCAGGCGTGACGGCGCCGCGTGTTGTCCTCGCCGACCATGCGCCGCGCATCGGCTCGGACATGGGCGAGGGTGCCGTGCCGGTAATCGAAGAGGCGCTGGCTGCGCTCGGCGTCGAGAGGCGCGGCGGCGTTTCGGTGGCGTCGGTCGATGCCGCTGGTGCGACCCTGGCGAGCGGCGAACGCATCGAAGCGGAGACCGTCGTCTGGTGCGCCGGCATGCGGGCCCATCCGCTGACCGCGGCCCTTCCTGTTGCGCGCGACCGACTGGGGCGGCTGCCGGTCGATTCGTTTCTGAAGATCGAGGGGCTGGCGGCGGAGTTCGCCGCGGGAGACGTGGCGTCGTTTCTGATCGACGGCACGCATTCCTGCGTGATGTCCTGCCAGCATGGCCGGCCGATGGGCCGCTTTGCCGGTCACAATGCCGTCTGCGATCTGCTGGGCCAGCCGATGCTGCCGCTGCGGATCGACTGGTACACGACCATCCTCGATCTCGGGCCCTGGGGCGCGCTCTATACTGAGGGATGGAACCGCAAGGTCGTCTCGCAGGGCCAGACGGCCAAGCGCACCAAGGAAACGATCAACCGCGAACGCATCTACCCGCCGCGGACTGGCGGCCGGCAGGCGATCCTTGATGCGGCGGCGCCGACGGTGCAGACACCACCAGTTCGTTACGAGTGAGGGGGAACGATGTTCTACGATACCGCCAAGCGCGATCATGGATTGCCGCAGGATCCCTTGAAGGCGGTGATCGTGCCGCGGCCGATCGGCTGGATTTCGACGGTCGACAAGCAGGGCCGCGTGAACCTGGCGCCTTACAGCTTCTACAACGGCGTCGGCGAGTTTCCGCCGATGGTCTACTTCGCCATCACCGGCACCTATGGCGATACGCCGACCAAGCATAGCCGCATGAACGCCGAGGAGACCGGCGAGTTCGTCGTCAACATGGTGGCGGGCACGTTGAGCGAGAAGATGAACATCACCACGGCGATGGTGGCCTATGGGGTCGACGAGATGAAGCTCGCCGGTCTGACACCCGAGCCGTGCCGTTTCGTGAAGCCGCCGCGGGTCAAGGAATCGCCGGTGGCGCTGGAGTGCAAGTACTGGAAGACGATCGAGCTGCCGGTCGAGAAGGGCCACGAGGAAAAGCGCGGCTCGATCGTGCTGGGCCACGTGGTCGGCGTACACATCGACGACTCCATCCTGAAGGATGGACGGGTCGATATCATGGCCTTCAAGCCGGTCGCGCGGCTGGGCTACAGCGAATACACCACGACGGAGAATGTCTGGCGTATGCGGCGTCCGGACGACCCCCGGTATCAGTGAGCTGAAACGACCGGCGCTACGCTCCGCGCCATCGCCAGCACGCGCCGGTCAGCCATCGCCTCGCCCATCAGCATGAAGCCGACCGGCAGTTCGCCGGCGGCATGGCAGGGTAGGCTGATGCCGCAACGGTCGAGGAAGTTGCCGACCGTCGTGTTGCGCAACAGCAGCATGTTCTTCGTGGTGAAGCCATCGGCCGTCGAGACCTCGTCGAGGGTCGGCGCCACGATGGCGCAGGTCGGCATGATCACCGCGTCGTAGTTCGCCGTGATCGCCGAGACGCGGCGCTGCAGGTCGGCGCGCTTGCCGAGAAGATCGATATAGTCGGCCGCGTTCATCTCCTTGCCGCGCAGGATGCGCGGGGCGACGAGCTGGTCGTAGTCATTGTGACGGCGGGCGATCAGATCCTTGTGCCAGGCATAGGCCTCGGAAGCGGCGAACCCGCCCTTGGCGTTGATGGCCGGCAGCTCGTTCAGTTCGACGAGATCGATCTGCTCGATCTTCACGCCCTTGGCCGAGAGCGCCTTGCAGGCACGCTCGAAAGCCGTGACGACGACGGGATCGAGTTCGTCCATCACGAAGTGTTTGGGGATCGCGAAGCGCAGGCCCGAAAGCGGTGCCGTGGCCGGGACCGAGACCGGCTCGCCGGCGAACACGGCATCGACGATGGCGCAGTCTTCGACCGAATTGGCGAGAGGGCCGATTGAGTCGAGCGAGGTCGACAGCGGCACCACGCCGTCGATCGGCACGCGCCGCGCCGTCGGCTTGAAGCCCGTGAGGCCGCAGACCGCGGCAGGGATGCGGACGGAGCCGCCCGTATCGGTGCCCAGGGCGGCCACGGCCATGCGGTCCGCGACCGAGACGGCAGCGCCGGAGGAGGAGCCGCCCGGCACGCGCTTGCGGTCCGCAGGATTGCCGGGCGTGCCGTAATGCGGGTTGAAGCCGACGCCCGAGAAGGCGAACTCGCTCATGTTGGTGCTGCCGACGATCACCGCACCGGCGGCCCGCAGGCGCGCAACGACAGGCGCGTCCGTCGTGGCCGGCTTGGCATCGCCGAGCGCTTTGGAACCGGCAAGCGTCGTCTCGCCGGCGACGTCGCAGAGGTTCTTGATCGAAACGGGAATGCCGGCAAGCGCCGAAGGAACGAGCCCCGCCTTGCGCTGGATGTCGCTGGCCTCGGCGGCGGCGAGAGCCTGTGCCCGCCACACTTTGACGAAGGCCCGCTTGCCTTCGCCCTTGGGATCCTCGATGCGCGCCAGCGCCTCTTCGGTGAGCTGGCGGGAAGTGGTACGGCCGGCGGCCAGATCCGCGGCGAGCTGCCCTATGGTGGGATTCTGCGTCGGGTTGGCCATCGGACTCCTTACCTTCCTCGGTTCTTCACCAGATCGTCGACGACCATCGGATCGGCCAGGGTCGACGTATCGCCGAGATTGCTGAAATCGTTCTCGGCGATCTTGCGCAGGATGCGGCGCATGATCTTGCCCGAACGCGTCTTGGGCAAGCCCGGTGCCCACTGGATCACGTCGGGCGTGGCGATCGGGCCGATCTCCTTGCGGACCCAGGCGACCAGCTCCTTGCGCAGCTCCTCGGAAGAGTGCTCGCCGGCTTTCAGGGTGACGTAGGCGTAGATGCCCTGGCCCTTGATGTCGTGCGGGAAGCCCACCACGGCGGCCTCGGCCACCTTGGTGTTGCCGACCAGCGCGCTTTCGACCTCGGCCGTGCCGATGCGGTGGCCGGAGACGTTGATCACGTCGTCGACGCGGCCGGTGATCCAGTAATA
>JAIUOY010000246.1:0-36903 GCA_020160995.1 Pseudomonadota bacterium
CACGCGGAAGACAGAGAAGAAGTTGGGCGGTCCGGCGACATGCCGGCCGACGTCGCGATGGCAGCGCTTCAGGAGCGGCGCCAGGCGGCCGATGTCGGCGCGCAGGTCGGCCTCGGTGAAGGTCCGCGCATCGAGGTGGCGCATCACCATCAGGCCCGGTTCGAGATGGACGATTTCGGGCGACAGGCCCGCCGCATGGGCGGCCTTGGACGCGGCGCGCTCGCGGTCGCGGAAGACATGGTGAACGGGAATGTCCTCGCCGCAGCGCACGACGAACTTCTCGCGGCCGTCGTCGGCGACATAGGAGATGTTCGTAAGGCCGCCGGTCAGGGGCGAGAGCGCGACCGGCCCGCGCCAGCACGGCAGGCACCCGATCCTCTGCTCCAGGTCTTCCTCCGGCTTTCGCATCGCGGCGTCGTCTTTCACCAGTCTGCACGAGATCATTCCACGGCCTGCGCGCCCGCGCTACGGTCGCCGCCGAATTGAAAAAGGAGCAGGCCCCCATGCCCGACGCACGCGTCACCAACACCATCACAGGCCGCGACGCCTTCCTGCGCGTGCTGAAGGACGAAGGCGTCTCCAAGATGTTCGGCAATCCCGGCACGACCGAACTGCCGATCATGCACGCGCTCTCCTCGGCGCCGGAGATGGGCTATGTGCTGGGCCTCCAGGAAGCCATCGTGATCGCCATGGCCGACGGCTATGCCCGCGCCTCGGGCAAGCTGGTCTCGTGCAACGTCCACGTGGCGCCGGGCCTCGGCAACGCCATCGGCTCGATCTACACCTCCTTCATGTCGGGCACGCCGATGATCGTGACCGCCGGCCAGCAGGAACAGGGCCATGGCCTCACTGAGCCCCTGCTCTACGCCCCGCTGGTGCCGATCGCTCAGCCGGTCGTGAAGTGGGCCACCGAGGTCAACCGCATCGAGGACCTGCCGCGCATCCTGCGCCGCGCCGCCAAGGTCGCGACCACCGAGCCGACCGGCCCGGTGTTCATCTCGCTGCCGGGCGACATCCTGAACAACGAAGCCGCCATCGACATGAGCGAAGTGACGAGGGTCGATACCGCCGTGCGCCCGAGCGACGCCGCGCTCGACCAGCTCGCCCGCCGCCTGCTCTCGGCCAAGAAGCCGGTGATCCTGGCCGGCCACGAGATCGCCACATCGGACGCCTTCGCCGAAGCCACGGCGCTCGCCGAGGCGCTGGGCGCGCCGGTGCTGCAGCAGACTGTCGCCTGGGGCGCGCACTTCCCGTCGGAGCATCCCGCCTATCTCGGCGCGCTGAACCGCGACCAGAAGCATGTGCGCCGCGTGCTTTCCGACTACGATTTCATGCTCTGCGTCGGCGCCGATCTCCTGAAGATGTCGGTGTGGAGCGAGACCGAGCCGCTGCCCGAAACCACGAAGGTGGCGATGATCGGCCAGCGCGACTGGGAGATGGGCAAGAACTTCCCGGCCGAGATCGCGCTGCGCGCCGACGTGAAGGAGACGCTTAAGGCCCTCGTGCCGCTCTTGAAGAAGCTGGGCGGCGGCGCGCTTGCCGACCGCGCCAAGGCCTCGCTGGCCGAGATCGCGCCGCGCAACTGGAGCGCCCAGCGTGCGCAACGCAAGGCCAAGCTCGCCGCGCCCGCCGCCACCGACAAGCCGCTGCCGGCCGAGTGGGTGATGATGCGCATGAGCGAGAAGCTGCCCAAGGACGCGATCGTCGTCGAGGAAGGCCTCACCAGCACCACGACCCTGCCGAGCTACTTCCCGTTCCGCGACCGCAACAGCTTCTTCGGCAATGTCAGCGGCGGCATCGGCTGGGGCATCGCGGCGGCGGTCGGCGTGCAGATCGCCGAACCGAAGCGCCGCGTCGTGGCCGTGATCGGCGACGGCAGCGCCATGTACTCGATTACCGCGCTGTGGAGTGCGGCCAACCAGAAGCTGCCGGTGATCTTCCTGATCACCAACAACGAGGGCTACCAGATCCTCAAGAACCGCCTGAAGCTGTTCCACGGCAACGACACGCCGATCGGCATGGACTTCAACGATCCGCCGATGAACATCACCGCCATCGCCCAGGGCTTCGGCGTCGCGGCGGAACGGGTGGACACGACCGCCGGCTTCGACGCCGCCCTCGACAAAGCGCTCGCCCGCACCGACGGCCCGACGCTGATCGAGGTGATGGTGAAGAGGGCTTGATACTGACTTCATGTCATCCTGAGCGTTAGCGAAGGATCTCATGCCAGTTGCCTCACCGATGGCAGGCGGCAATGAGATCCTTCGCTTCGCTCAGGATGACAATGAGGTCCGCGGCTAATCCGCCGCCTTCTCCTGCTTCTTGATCGCGGGCATCAGGCCGGTCGGGTCGATCAGCTTGCCGTGGACCAGCATGTTGTGGGTGTGCGCCAAGTGATGGAGCGCGAATGACGTCTGCATGGCGCTCACCCTGCCCTGCGCATCCTGCGCCGCATTCACGGCCTGCTTAACGAGCTTCAGCGCAAACAGCGGCTTCTGCGCGATGCGCTCGGCCATCGCGAGGCCGAACGATTGCAGTTCCTGGCGCGGGACGACGTGATTCACCATGCCGACGCGATGGGCTTCCTTGGCCGTGAGCCAGTCTGCTGTAAACAGGAACTCCTTGGCCTTGCGCACGCCCATCTCCCAGGGATGGGCGAAGAACTCCGCGCCGCCCACGCCCATCGCCACGGTGTGGTCGAGGAACTCGGCATCTTCGGCCGCGACGATGAGATCGCAGGGCCACATCAGCATCAGGCCGCCGGCAATGACCTTGCCGTGCACCAGCGCCAGCGTCGGCTTGGGGATGTTGCGCCAGCGCTCGCAGAAGCCGACGTAGATTTCCTGCTCGCGCGCGTACTGTGCCTCCGCGCCCGGCTTGCCGAAGCCGCCCCAGGTGCCGACCGTCTCGTGCTTGGCCATGTTGCCGTGGCCGTCGACCTCGCGCAGGTCGTGACCCGACGAGAAATGCGGGCCGTTGGCCGACAGCACGATCACCTTCACGCTGTCGTCGAGCGACGCACGGTCGAAGGCCTGGTTCAGCGCATAGAGGAAGGCCGTGTCCTGGGCATTGCGCGTGTCGGCGCGGTTGAGGACGATATGCGCCACGCCGGGCTTCGGCACGTCATAGAGAATGGGATCGCTCATCTCTTCCTCCCGCGAACCAGGGTTGTTTTCGCTATGCCCCCAGTAAAGCACACCTTAAAGCACACCTTCGTCGAGACACGCGGCTTCACCACTCACCTTGCGGAAGCCGGGCACGGGGGTAGTGGAGCCCCGCTCTTCCTCCTGCACGGCTGGCCGGAGTTCTGGGCGACCTGGGAGCCGATGTTCGCGCGCCTCGCCGATCGCTGGCGCCTGATCGCGCCCGACTTCCGCGGCTTCGGCGACAGCGACAATCCGGCGTCAGGTCCTTCTGACCAGGCGGGGCCGGACGTGCTGGCCGACGACATCGCCGCGCTGATGGAAAGGCTGGGCATCGCCAAGGCGGGCTTCGTCGGCCACGATGTCGGCGCCTACGTGATGCAGCGCCTGGCGTTGCGCTATCCCGATCGGGTCGCCGGGCTGTTCTTCTTCAACTGCGGCACGCACGGCGTCGGCGCGCGCTGGCGCGATCCCGCCCAGATCAACGAGATCTGGTACCAGACCTTCCATCAGATGCCGTTTGCGCCGGCCATCGTCGGCGCTTCACGCGAGAGCTGCCGCGCCTACTTCCGGCATTTCCTCACGCACTGGTGCCATCGCAAGGACGCCTTCGACGGCGTGCTCGACCGCTGGGTCGACAACTTCATGCGCCCGGGCAACCTGCAGGGCGGCTTCAACTGGTACATCTCGCAGAATGCCGGACGCCTCGCGGTGATGGCGGGCACCGCGCCCAAGCCACCCAAGATCACCCAGCCCGCGCGGGTGCTGTGGGGCCGCCACGATCCCGTGCTGAAGTCGGCCTGGATCGACGTCGTGCCGGAGTATTTCGAGAATGTGGAGGCCAGCATCGCCGAGGAGGCCGGCCACTTCGTCCACTACGAGCAGCCCGACCTCGCCGCAGCGGAGATCGGGCGCTTCTTCGAGCGGATCGGCTACAAGACCTCACCCTGAGGAGCCACGCGAAGCGTGGTGTCTCGAAGGGTGGACCTCAGGCGAGGAGCGGGTCGCCGCCCCTTCGAGACGGCGCTTCGCGCCTCCTCAGGGTGAGGTGGTGTGTGTGCCCCTCGGGTCAGCGAAACGCTCGTTACTCCGCTGCCTGCGCGCGGGCGGGTTTGGCGAGTTCCTCGGCGATCTGCACGGCATTCCACGCCGCCCCCTTCAGGAGCTGATCGCCCGCGGCGAACAGCACGAGGCCGTTGGGGTTCGAGAGATCGCGGCGGATGCGGCCGACATGGATGTCGAGATCGCCGCTGGCTTCCAGCGGCATCGGGAAGTGGTTGGCGGCGGCATCGTCCACCACCTTCACGCCCGGCGCCTTCTCCAGCAGCGCGCGCGCCTCGGCGGGCGAGAGCGGCTTCTCCAGTTCCAGGGTGATCGCTTCCGAGTGGGCGCGCAGCACCGGCACGCGGATGCAGGTCGGCGTGATCGGGAGGTCGGGCATGTGGAACATCTTCCGCATCTCCTCGACCACCTTGTTCTCTTCCTCGTTGTAGCCGTTCTCGGCGATCTTGGTGTTGTGCGAGAAGACGTTGAAGGCGATCTGGTGCGGGAACACCGAACGGGTGATTTCCTTGCCTTCGCCGTACTGGCGCACCTGGTCTTCGAGCTCCTGCATTGCCGCGGCGCCCGCGCCCGACGCCGACTGGTAGGTCGCGACCACGATGCGCTTGATGCCGGCTGCCTGATGGATCGGCCACACCGCGGTGGCGAGGATCGCCGCCGTGCAGTTGGGATTGGCAATCACGCCCTTGTGCTGCGCGAGATCGCCCGCGTTCACTTCCGGCACGACCAGCGGCGTGTTGGGGTCCATGCGGAAGGCCGACGAATTGTCGATCACAACCGCGCCCGCCGCCTTGGCGGCCGGCACGAACTCGCGGCTGCGCGTGGCGCCGGCGCTGAAGAAGGCGATGTCCACGCCCTTGAAGGCGTCCGCAGTCAGTTCCTCGACCGGCCAGGTTTTGCCTTTGAACTCGAGCGTCTTGCCGACCGAGCGGGCCGAGGCGAGCAGCTTGAGGGAGGCAACGGGGAAGTTCCGTCGCTCGAGGACGCGGAGGATTTCGACACCCACCGCGCCCGTGGCGCCGACAATGGCGATGTTTTGAGCGTTCATGGCGCAACAATACAGGACCGCCCAAGGTGCCGGAACGAGGCAGCCCGCCGCGCCACCAGTGTTCTTTCTCATCGCAGGCATGAGCCCCGTTGGGCCGGCCACCGGATATGCGGCCCCGGCGCCCTTCCCGCCCCAACGAAAAGGGCCGGCCCCCCCGAGGAGGCCGGCCCTTCCTTTTCGTGTCCTGGTCCGGAGCGGCTACCGCGCGCCGGCCTCGACGGCGGGCCGGGTCGGCGGCCGCTGCGCGGCCTCGACCACCATGTTCTTCATGGCCTTCTGCAGCTTGTCGAAGGCGCGCACCTCGATCTGGCGCACGCGCTCGCGGCTGATGCCGTACCTGGAGCTGAGGTCCTCGAGCGTCTTGGGCTCATCGACCAGACGGCGCTCCACGATGATGTGGCGCTCGCGGTCGGTGAGCTGCTTCAGAGCCGCCGCCAGCATGTGCTTGCGCTGGCTCAGCTCCTGGCTCTCGCCGAGGCGCGCTTCCTGGTTGGGCGAATCGTCGACCAGCCAGTCCTGCCACTCCATGTCGCCCTCGGCCTTGACCGGCGCGTTGAGCGACGAGTCCGGGGCAGCCAGGCGGCGGTTCATGTTCACCACCTCCTCCTCGGGCACGCCGAGGCGGGTGGCGATCTTGGTCACCTGCTCGGGCGACAAGTCGCCCTCCTCGATGGCCTGCATCTGGCCCTTCAGCTTGCGCAGGTTGAAGAACAGCTTCTTCTGCGCCGCCGTCGTGCCCATCTTCACCAGCGACCAGCTATGCAGGATGTATTCCTGGATCGAGGCGCGGATCCACCACATGGCATAGGTGGCCAGACGGAAGCCGCGGTCCGGATCGAACCGCTTGACCGCCTGCATCATGCCGACGTTGCCTTCGGAGATCAGCTCGGCCACCGGCAGGCCGTAGCCGCGATAGCCCATGGCGATCTTGGCGACGAGGCGCAGGTGGCTGGTGACGAGCTTGTGGGCGGCTTTCGAGTCGCCGTGCTCGCGCCAGCGCTTGGCCAGCATGAATTCTTCCTGGGGCTCCAGCAGCGGAAACTTCCGGATCTCAGACAGGTACCGGCTGAGATTGCCCTCGGGCGTCAGCGAAGACGGCAGGGCGGGAAGGTTAGCAGTGGCTGCACTCATGGCTACTCCCCCTTTCATAGGCAGTACGGCCGGTGAACGAGCATTTAGCACTCTCGCTCCCCGACTGCTAAATCCGACTATATTAGTCGGGTAGCTCCTCGGTCAATCTAAATCCGACTAACCCACTCGGAGATTAGGGGATTACTTAACGCTGTTCAGTGACTTGAGTAACTTGCTGAAATCTTGAGGCAATTCTGTGGCGAACCGCATTTCCTCGCCGGTCGTAGGATGTCGGAATTCGAGGACAGCCGCATGGAGCGCCTGCCTCGCGAAATCCACCAACGCGGCGGGTGCCTTGGCGTTGCGGCTCTTGCGGCCATAGACCGGATCGCCGACGACCGGGCAGCCGAGGTGGGCCAGGTGCACGCGAACTTGATGAGTGCGGCCTGTCCCCAGCCTGGCCCCGACCAGGCAGGCAATCGGCTGGAGGGGCGGTCCGAAGCGCTTCTCGATCCAGTAGTCGGTGATGGCATTGCGGCCGCCGCTGCGGCGGACCGCCATGCGCTTGCGATCCACAGGGTGGCGGCCGATCGCCGCCTCGACCCTGCCCCGATCGGCCTTGGGCGCGCCCCAGACCAGCGCCTGGTAGATGCGGGTGAGGTCGTGGGCGGCAAAGAGTTTCGAGAGGGCCACGTGGGTGCGGTCGTTCTTGGCCACGACCATGACGCCCGACGTATCCTTGTCGAGCCGATGCACGATCCCTGGCCGCCGCACGCCGCCAATGCCCGAGAGGCTGTCGCCGCAATGGGCCAGCAGGGCATTCACCAGGGTATTGTCGGGGTTGCCCGGCGCCGGATGGACCACCATCCCGGCCGGCTTGTTCAGGACCAGCAGGTCGCCGTCCTCGTAGAGGATGTCGAGCGCCAGCGCCTGGGCGACCGGCTCCGCCGGTTCGGGCTCCGGAATATCGACCTCGAAACGCTCGCCCGTTTTGACCTTGCGGGACGGCTCTTCTATCGTCTGCCCCTCCGCCAGCGCCACCCGGCGGCCCTCGATCAGCGCCTTTACGCGGCTTCGCGTGAGGGCCGGCAAGGCAGCCGCCAGCGCGCGGTCCAGCCGTTCGCCGGCAGCACTCTCGTCGATGGTCACGAAGTGGCGCCCCGCGTTGATCGTCACGTGTCGCTCATGGAGTTGTCTTGGCGTCCCCTGCTCGGGCCTCTGCACCGTTTTGGCTGAAGGTGCTGGTTATCTCGATGGGCCTGCTGATCGTGGCGGGCTTCGTTGTCATCGTGGCCGAAATCGGCCGGCGCATCTCTACGCCCAACGCCGCAGGTTCGCCAGCGTCGGCCCCCGGCACGAGATTCACCGAACGCATCGCGCTGCCGTCCGGCGCGCGCGTCGTGTCCATGAACGCGGCGGGCGACCGCCTGATCGTCCATGTCGAGACGCAGGGCGGCCCCTCCGCCGCCTATATCGTCGACCCACGCAACGGCGCCCTGCTGGGCACTGTCGAGTTCCCGCCCGCCGCCGGCCGGTAGCGATGTTCGACCATCTGTCGATCACCACGACCGACCTCGATCGCGCGCAATCGTTCTACGACGCCGTGCTGGCGCCGCTGGGCGTGCCGCGGGTCAACCGCCGCGAGCGGTCGGTCGGCTATGGCGAGCGGTCCGGCGCCGACGGCGGCCCCTGCTATCTTTCGGTCTATCTCAGCGACCGCGAGACCGGCGTCGTGGCGGACAATCGCCACTGGTGCTTCCGGGCGCCGAGCCGGGCGGCCGTCCGCGCCTTCCATCGCGCCGCTCTCGCCCAGGGCGGAACCGACGACGGCCCGCCCGGCCTTCGCGAGATCTACAGTCCCGACTACTACGCAGCGTTCGTACGCGATCCCGACGGCAACCGCCTCGAGGCCGTGACGCGCCAGCCCGAGAAATAAGGGCCCGAGAAACTGGGACCTGGGGAATGAGCATGAACTTTCGCAGCGATAACGAAGTCGGCGCGCATCCCGACATTCTCGAAGCGGTCAGACGCGCCTTCACCTCCGGCGCCGCGCCGTCCTACGGCGCCGACGAATGGACGCACAAAGTGGAGAGGCGTCTGCGCGAGATCTTCGAGAAGCCCGACCTGCTGGCCTTCCCGGTGGCCACCGGCACGGCGGCGAACGTGCTGGCGCTGTCCTGCTGCACGCCGTCCTGGGGCTCGATCTACTGCCACCCCGAGGCGCATATCGTCGTCGACGAAGCCAATGCGCCGGAGTTCTTCACCTCGGGCGCCAAGCTCGCCCCCATTCCCGGCACGGCCGGCAAGATGGACCAGAAGAGGCTCGCCGAGGCACTGGCGCAGCCGGTCTACGGCGTGGTCCACCATCCGCAGCCCGCAGCCGTCAGCATCACTCAGGCGACCGAGTGCGGCACGGTCTACGATCCCGACGAGATCGTCTCGATCGCCACCACCGCGCACCGCCACGGGCTCCGGCTGCACATGGACGGCGCACGCTTTGCCAATGCGCTCTCCTATGTCGGCTGCTCCGCTGCCGAGATGTCGTGGCGGGCGGGTGTCGACGTGCTGAGTTTGGGCGCCACCAAGAACGGTGCGCTGGCCGCCGAGGCCGTGGTCTTCTTCGAGCCGGAGCTGGCGCGCGAGTTCGAGTTCCGCCGCAAGCGCGGCGGACACCTCTTCTCCAAGATGCGGTTCCTGTCCGCCCAGCTCGATGCCTATCTCTCGGACGGGCTGTGGCTCAGCAACGCCCGCCATGCGAACACGATGGCGCGCCGCCTCGTTGCCGGCCTCACGACCATGAAGGGCACGCAGCTCCTCTATCCGGTGGATGCCAACGAGATCTTCGTCATCCTGCCCTCGCGCATGCATGATGCGCTGCAGGACGCGGGAGCGCAGTATCACCCCTGGCCGTCGGACCGGCCGGGCGAGCGCGCCTTTCGTCTCGTCACGGCCTTCGACACCGATGCCGACGACGTCGACAAGTTCCTGTCCATTGCCAAAGCTGCCTGAGAGTACAGTTCCCATGACCCACCAGCGCACGCTCACCGCCGCCCATTGGGGCGTCTACGAAGTCGAATACGACGACGCCGGCAACGCCACGAAGCTGCACCCCTTCTCGAAGGACCCGGACCCCTCGCCGATCGGCCTGCACATGCTGTCCGACGAGGTGTCGCGGCTGCGCGTGCTGCGTCCGTCGATCCGCAAGAGCTGGCTGGAGAAAGGCCCCGGCGCCAACCCCGAGCTGCGCGGCCAGGAGCCGTTCGTCGAAGTGCCATGGGACGAGGCGCTCGATCTCCTCGCGGGTGAACTGAAGCGCGTGAAGGAGACCTACTCCAACCGTGCGATCTTCGGCGGCTCCTATGGCTGGTCGAGCGCCGGCCGCTTCCACCATGCGCAGAGCCAGGTGAAGCGCTTCCTCAACTGCTATGGCGGCTTCGTGCGCCACCAGGATTCCTATAGCCTGGGTGCCGCGCGCGTGCTGATGCCGCACATCGTGGCCAGCATGGAAGAGCTGATGGCCATGCACACGCGCTGGGACGTGCTGGCGAAGGACTGCAAGCTGTTCGTGACCTTCGGCGGCGTGCCGCACAAGAACGCACAGATCAATGCCGGCGGCGCCACGCTGCATCACGTGAAGGGCGGCCTCTACGCCATGCGCGAAGCGGGCGTGCGCTTCGTCAACGTGACGCCGACGGCCGAAGACCTCGACAATGGCGGCGCCGTCGAGTGGCTGGCCATCCGGCCGAACACCGACGCCGCGCTGATGCTGGCGCTCTGCCACACTTTGCTGGCCGAGAACCTGCACGACCGCGCCTTCCTCGACCGCTACACGGTGGGCTTCGACAAGTTCGCCGCCTCGCTCAAGGGCAAGGATGCGGCGTGGGCCGAGAAGATCACCGGCATTCCGGCGCACCGCATCGTCGCGCTCGCCCGCGAAATGGCGGCGACGCGGACCATGCTCTCCATCGGCTGGTCGCTGCAGCGCAGCCATCACGGCGAGCAGCCCTTCTGGGCGCTGGTGACGCTCGCCTGCATGCTGGGCCAGATCGGCCTGCCGGGCGGCGGCTTCGGCGTGGGCTACGGGCCCGTCAACCTGATGGGCAGCCCGCATCCGCGCTATTCCGGCCCGACCCTGCCGCAAGGCAAGAACCCGGTGCCGGACTTCATCCCCGTCGCGCGCTTCACCGACATGCTGCTGCATCCCGGCGAGCGCTTCGACTACAACGGCCGGAGCCACGTCTATCCCGACATCCGTCTGGTCTACTGGGCGGGCGGCAACCCCTACCATCACCATCAGGACCTCAACCGTCTGCGCCAGGCATGGCGCAAGCCGGACACGATCGTGTTCCACGAGCAGTTCTGGACGCCGGCCGCCAAGATGGCCGACGTCGTGCTGCCCGCGACCACCAGCCTGGAGCGCGACGATATCGGCTACGGCACGCGCGAGCCCTACATCATCGCCATGAAGAAGGCGCGCGCGCCGCTGGGCCAGTCGCGCGACGACTACGAGATCTTCAACGATCTGGCCGAGCGACTGGGCGTCGGCGAAGCGCATTCCGAAGGTCGCAAGACAACGCAGGAATGGCTTTCGCACCTCTACGAAGAAGCGCGCGTGAAGTCGGCCAAGGCCGGCGTCACCCTGCCGCCCTACGCGGAGTTCTGGGAAGCCGGCATCGCCGAAGCCAAGGGCGAGAGCCGCGACCCGGTGATGCTCGCCGCCTTCCGCGCCGATCCGGAGAAGAACAAGCTCAAGACGCCCTCGGGCAAGTTCGAGATCTTCTCCGAGACCATCGCCTCGTTCGGCTACGACGACTGCCCCGGCCATGCGACGTGGCTGGAGCCCATCGAATGGCTGGGCGCCAAGACGGCCGAGCGCTATCCGCTGCACATGCTGTCGGACCAGCCCGCCGACAAGCTGCACAGCCAGCTCGACCACAGCCCGCATGCGCGCGCCACCAAGATCAAGGGACGCCAGCCCATCACCCTGCATCCCGATGACGCTACCGCGCGTGGCATCGCCGCCGGCGATCTGGTGCGTGTGTTCAACGACCGCGGCGCCTGCCTGGCGGCAGCCCGCCTCAGCGACCGCATCCGCCGCGGCGTCGTGCGGCTCTCGACCGGGGCGTGGTTCGATCCGGCCGATGCCGGCTCAAACCGGCCGCTGGAGAAGCACGGCAACCCCAACGCACTCACGCTCGACATCGGCGCTTCCAAGCTCAGCCAGGGCTGCATCGCTCAGACCTGCCTGGTCGAGATCGAACGGCACGACGGCCCGGCACCGATGGTGACGGCGCACCAACCGCCGACGTTCGCGAGCCGCTGACGACGCTACACCATCAGGAACTGCGCACGAGGCGGCCGGGCAATGCGCCCGTCGCTGCCGCGCGGCGGAGTACTGTCTCAGTACTCCCAGATCGCCCCTCCATTGCTGAAGCTACTGTCATTCAATCAAACGTATTGGTACCGGGTCCTGTTACCGCACGAATGTCAGAGCGGAATCGTCCCGTAGCACTGTTCCAGTACCTCGCAAACCAAAGCAGTTTCTCGAAGTGGCGCGGATTGTCGACGGCCGCGTCAAAGTTCTCTTGGAGCCTCTGCGCCATCAAGTTGTAGCGCTGAATGTAACTTCGCCGAACCTCCTCGTCATTCGATTCAAGATACGGACGCATACCTATCAATACGTTCAAAAAGAATGGTCCGTCGTCGGATTGCTCGATAAAGGCTTCCGCGAAGTCTTCCGTAAATCGGCCGCGAAACAAGCTCTTTGCCTCAGTGGCAACCTCGCGGGTCATCATGATGCGTGGATGATTGGCGACCGTGCTTTCAAGACTGTAAGCCGCGACCAGCGCCTGACCAAAAACCACATGATCATCGTGAACCAGCGGTCCCTTCACAATTGCTCCGCGCAGCAGCGTCCCGTCATCCAGGAGAGCGACAGCGAGCGATTCAAGAGAGTGAAAGATATGAGCGATGCCATCTGCATTGCACGCCGCCGAAACGCAGATGTTGTCCGAGAAGGTGTGGAATTTTAGGTCACTCTGGCTGAAGGGTAACCGTTCGCGTCCTTCCGCAAGCGGTAGGTTTCTTACGCTCATGAGGATCCTGCGAATATTGTTCGCTGTCGCCGTGCGGAGGAGGCTTTGAAAGCCTAGCACGTCAACAAATGCGCAGTATCTCGTTGGGTAGGTCATACCGGCTCCCACGCGACTAGTTGTACTAAGACAGTAATCGACTGACAGGTGCCGTGCCTGGCAAGGTCAGGCGGCATGACACTCCCCACTCTAAAGCACAACCTTCTCGTAATTCAGATCGGTGGGATTACACGAGCCTAGCCGAGAACAACAGGTAATGCGGCCTCCCGACTATGACCGCCCATCAGCCACGGGCCTTTTCAGGCGCTGACGGCGCTGCGTCGTCAGGAACTGCGCACGAGGCGGCCGGGCAGTGCGCCGGTCGCCTCGCCGTTGCGATAGACGATCTCGCCCGAGACGATGGTGGCGTCGAAGCCGTCGGTGCGCTGGACCAGACGCTTGCCGCCGGCCGGCAGGTCGTAGGCGATCTCGGGCCGCCGCAGCCGCATGTTGTCGTAATCCAGCACGTTGATGTCGGCTTTCAGGCCGGGCCTGAGCAGGCCGCGGTCGCGCAGGCCCATCTCGACCGCATTGTCGGCGGTCAGGCGCTTGATGCCCCACGCGACGGGAAACAGCGAACCGCGCCGACGGTCGCGCGTCCAATGGGTCAGCGTGTAGCTGGTCGCGGTGGCGTCGCACATGATGCCGACATGGGCGCCGCCGTCGCCGAGCCCGATCAGGCTGTTGGGCGCGGCCAGCATCTCCCCCACGACGTCGAGATTGCCCGCCGCGTAGTTCGTCACCGGCAGGTAGAGGATGCCCCGGCCGTCCCGTTCCATCAGCAGGTCGTAGGCCACCTCGTCGGGCGAACGGCCTTCGCGGGCCGCACGGGCGGCCACGCTCTGGTCGGCGGCGGATTCGTAGTCCGGCGGATCGCCGAACGGGAACATGCGCTTCCAGCGTTCGACCCTCCGGGAGGCGTATTCGGACTCGTCGATGGAGTCGGCCACCACTTGGGCGCGGAACTCGGGCTGGCGCAGCAGCGCCACGCGCTCGGCGAAGGGAAGATGGGCGATCTTCTTGTAGGTCGGCCGGCCGCTGAACGGGTTCTGCGACAGCTCGAAGCCCAGAAGCACGCTGGTCGGCCGCGAGCGGATCTGCGCGGTAATGCGCAGGCCTTCGGCGTTCGCCCGGTCGATCTCGCCCATCAGCTCGCGCCAGCCATTGGGACGCGCGTCCGACTGCGTCAGCGTGATGGTGACGGGCCGGCCCGACTCGCGTGCCAGCCGGCGGAACAGCGCGATCTCGCCCGGCTGGTCCTCGAAGTCCGACACGATCTGTAGCCAGCCCGAGCCCACCGAGCGCATCGCCTGCGCGATGGCCGTCAACTCCGCCTCTTCGGCGCGTAGCGTGGGAATGTGGCGTCCGTCGGCCGCGCGATGATTGAGCGTGCGCGAGGTCGAGAAGCCGAAGGCGCCGGCGCGCAGGCCCTCGACCGTCAGTTCGGCCATGCGCCGGCGGTCCTGTTCGGTGGCCGGTTCGCGGTTGGCGCCGCGCTCGCCCATCACATAGACGCGCAACGCGGCATGCGGCACCTGGGTGGCGACATCGGCGTCGTAGGAGCGCGCAGCCAGCGCATCGAGGAAGTCCGGGAAGCTGTGCCAGTTCCACGGCAGCCCTTCGGACAGCACGACCTCGGGAATGTCCTCCACCCCTTCCATCAGGTTGATCAGCAGATCGTGCTGATCGGCATGGCAGGGCGCGAAGCCCACGCCGCAATTGCCGAGCAGGACGGTCGTCACGCCGTTCCAGGTCGAGGGCGACAGCCGATGGCTCCAGGTCGCCTGCGCATCGTAATGCGTGTGCACGTCGACGAAGCCCGGCGTAACCAGCTTGCCGCGCGCGTCGATTTCCTCGGCGCCCCTGGGCAGGTTGCGGCCGATCGCGGCGATCTTCCCGTCGGAGATGGCGAGGTCCGCCTCGTAGGCATCGTTCCCCGAACCGTCGACGATCGTGCCGTTGCGAATCACCAACCTGGGAAGCGACATGCTGCTCCTCCGGGACGCTGCGCGCAGGGTGCCAGCCGACCGTCCGGCGGACAAGCTTGCGGGCCCTTGGGCATTGACAAAGCGGGCATTTAATCTGCAAATGCGAGTGAGTTGCATTTGTAAGGGTGAGGCGACCATGGATCAGATCGTGCAATTGCATCCCGCCGCGGAGACGACCGCGCGCGGCAAGTCGGACCGCGACGTGCCGAGCGTGGAGAGCAGCCAGCTCATGAGCGGCCGCCGCGAGCTGCTCATCCGCCACGGCGCCAGCACCTACCGCCTGCGCGTCACGGCGTCCGAGAAGCTGATCCTGACGAAGTAGGCAAGATGCCCGGCGTGCAAGCGATTGCATGCCGGGCTCCCTCCTCTCAGTCCAGCAGGCGGCTGCGCTGGCGCGTATCGCGCGGCGTCACGCCGTAGCGGCGCTTGAACATACGGGTGAAGGTCGGCAGCTCGCGGAAACCGCAGAGCATCGCGACGTCCGAAATCCGCAGGCCGGCCCCTTCCGGCGACGTCAGCAGGCGCCATGCCCGCTCGATGCGCGCGGACCAGATGGCTTCGGCCACCCCCTCCCCGCGCCGCGCGAAGACGCGATAGAGCGAGGCCCGCGAGCAGCCGAGTCCACTTGCCACTCGGTCGGGTGTGAGATCGGGATCGCCGCAATGCCTGTCGATCAGGCGGCTCGCCGCGACGTGAAAGCCGTCGACGAACTGCTCCGCATCGCAGGCCCCCACCCGCGTCGACTGCAGGATCGCCAGCGCCATCTCCGCCGCCGCGGTCGTGGCCACGACCCGCTCGGCCCCGGACATGTACGGCGCCTCGTCCATTGTGGACTTGAGGTGCTGGCGCAGGATGCCCGCCATGCCGCGCGCGGTGATGCGCCGGCCGGCCAGCGACGACAGATCCTCGCCCATGGCCTCCATCACCTGCCGCCGCGACAGCACGATACCGCTCGAACAGTGGCGCGAGCGAATGATCTGCAGCGGCTTCGCATAGTCCACGACATAGAGGTCGTTCGCCTTTATCCGGTGCTCGCCGTCGTGATCGAGCAAGGCGGTACGGCACTCCCGCATCAGTTCGACGGCGATATCGTCGCCGCCCTCGAAGCGCGACCGACCGGGCGCCCGCAGGGCCTGGACGGCGTCGGAGGCATGTTCCACCAGTTCGCAGCGTTCGAGGACGATGCGCTTCAACCGGGCCTCGAAGGGCTGACCGTTACGGACGGCGTGCGGTTGCGTTCGCTTCAGAACTGTGTCCCGCCAGAAGGCGAGACGGTCTGCGGCCGGGATGCCGTCGGTGCTCAGTTCGACCAGGCGGCCGTAGCCGGCCGGCTCTGGCGGATGAGATGCTGGATTAAGTTTCGCCGGGCTGCCTTGAGACATCGGACCCTCACCTCCCGCGCGAGGATTGAGGCAATAATGCCAGAGCGGCGAGAATCCTGGAGAGGATTTTTGCATCTGCAACTATGTTCATCCCTGGGGGTGTTCCATCTGCGCCAGGCGCCCATTCAAGTGCGGTGGCGCATCGCCATCGTGGCCGAATGCCCCCTCGCCCCCCAACCGACCGACAAGCAGTCCCGTGCCCGGGCCGGCCACGGCTCTGTGGCCGACGGTGCTTTTCCAAAGGAGAAAAACAGTGACAAATTGCATCCTAGGAATGGCGTGCGCGGGGGAGCGGATCTGATGAGGGGCGTTGGAATTCTGTCGCGGCTGGCGATCGGTTTGATGGCGACCGGAGCCGCCGTGAGCTCGGCCTCTGCCCAGAGCGGCAACCTGCCCGACTATCTGAAGAACATCTCGGGGACGACGGCGCCGACCCCGCCGGAGCTGGCCAACCGCGACGTGCTGCAGCTCAACACCACGATGTTCGCGCTCTACGACAATGCGGCCCGCACCTTCCGCCGCAACATCATGGCCAACCACCCCATCATCCTGGCTCTCTTCTCCGGCGCCGGCGGCCGCATGATCCTCTACAAGCCCGGCCGGCCGCCCGAGGAAGCGCCCCCGGTGCCGATGGTCTACCAGGTGATGAAATCGGCCGGACACAGCGTCATGGCGATCTCCCAGGTCGTCGTGCCCTATATCGGCAACGCCGCCGACAAGAGCTGGGTGACGCCACTCGCCGCCTATCGCACCCAGATGAAGGCAGCCCTCGACGGCGTCGATGCGCTGGCCATCCAGGCCGACTGGAAGCCCACCCTCAAGACTATCCTGGGCAACAACGTCGCCTACATGGACGACTGCCTCGCCAAGGGCGTCATCAATCTCGCGGACCTGCAGGCCTTCGCCAGGAAGCAGGCGCCCGACGTGAAGCTCATCATCAACTGGGCTGCTTCGACCCAGGTGAAGCACTGGATGGGCGTGCTCGACGGCTGGAAGGCCAATCTCGGCCCCGACTTCGACAAGGCCTACGCCGCCTCCAACACCATCTACGTCGCCCGCCAGAACAACGTCCTGTTCAGCGTGCTGGCGCAGTATTTCGGCCCCGAGGCGATCAACGACCGGCTGATGCTGATCGAGACCATCAACTTCACCACCACGCCCGAGGACATGCTGGGCTCGCTGACCCGCATCATCGCCGACCGCTCCGTCGGCGAGCTGTTCTTCGGCAACTACAAGCTGATGGACTTCGAGCTGATGGGAGGCGACGGCCGCAAGACCATTGTCTCCGAGATGAAGGCGCGTGGCCGCGAGGCCTTCCTGCCGCCGGCCGTTCCCTTCGGCTCCAAGCAGTGGCCCGCTCTGGTCACGCCGGGCCCCGGCCCCACCTCACTCGACGACCTCAAGTAAGGGTCGCCTTCCAATAGGTCCTGCGAGGCGGGCGCCTGGCGCCCCGCCTCGCGGCAAACGGCTCTGGGTGGGGAATGGCATGAATCTCAATACGATCGTCGAAGTGAAACGGCCCGAATCGTTCGACAAGATCGAATGGGGCGACGGCCATGCCTGGCTGGCCGGCGGCACCTGGCTGTTCTCCGAACCGCAGGTCACGACCACGACACTGGTCGATCTCGAACGGCTGGGCTGGCCAGCGCTGACCGCGACGGCAGAGGGCCTGGAGATCGCGGCAACCTGCAAGATCGTCGAGCTGCACGACTTCAAGGGGCCGCCGGAGTGGCGCTCGGTACCTCTGTTCGACAAGTGCATCGATGCCTTCCTGATGTCGTTCAAGATCTGGAATGCCGCGACCGTCGGCGGCAACATCATCATGTCCCTGCCGGCCGGCGCGATGGTCTCGCTCACCGCGGCGCTCGAAGGCATGCTGACCCTTTGGCCGCGTAAAGGCGAGCCGCGCCATATACCCGTTGTCGATTTCGTCACCGGCAACCACCAGAACGTCCTGCAACCCGGCGAGCTTCTGCGCTCCATTCACCTGCCTGCCTCGGCGTTGAAGAAGCGCTTTGCCATGCGACAAGCATCGCTTACCCACCTCGGGCGCTCGGCGGCGCTGGTCATCGCCACCGTCGAGGACAACGACAGCGACTTCCTGCTGACGATCAGCGCGGCAACGCCACGGCCGATCCATCTGCGTTTCGACAAGACGCCCTCGGCTGCCGAACTGCGGGAGGCCATCGACGAACGCCTGCCGGCCGACGCCTGGTTCCAGGATGTCCATGGCTCGGCGCCCTACAAGCGCCACGTCACGCACTACCTTGCCGAACAGATTCGCGCGGAGCTGTCATGAGCACCTACGAGATCAATGGCCGCTCGTATACGGCGGAGCCGAAGCCCGGCCAGTGCCTGCGCACCTTCCTGCGCGACCTCGAAGTGTTCGGCGTCAAGAAGGGCTGCGACGCCGGCGACTGCGGCGCCTGCACGGTGTGGCTCGACGGCAAGCCGTTCCATTCCTGCCTGGTGCCCGCCTTCCGCGGCGAAGGCCGCAAGATCACCACCATCGAGGGCCTCGCCAAGGACGGCGAGATGCATCCGGTACAAAAAGCCTTCCACGACGCCCAGGCTTTCCAGTGCGGCTACTGCGCCGCCGGCATGATCATGACGGTGGCGAGCCTCGGCCCGGAGCAGCGCGAGGACCTGCCGCATGCGCTGAAGGGCAATCTCTGCCGCTGCACCGGCTATCGCTCAATCGAGGATGCCCTGCACGGCCGCTCGAACATCGAGGAAGACGTTGCCGGCAAGGCCCTCGGCGCCAGCCTGCCCAACCCGTTCAGCGACGCGATCCTGACCGGCAAGGCGCACTATACGATGGATATCGCGGTGCCGGGCCTGCTGCATCTCAAGGTGCTGCGCTCGCCGCACGCCCATGCCCGCGTCATCCGCATCGACAAGAGCAAGGCGGAAGCCGTGCCGGGCGTCGTCGCGGTCTATACCTGGGAGGACGTGCCGCGGCGGCTCTACAGCACGGCCCTGCATGAGGACCATCTCGTCGATCCCGACGACACCTACATGCTGGACAATGTCGCGCGTTTCGTCGGCCAACGCCTCGTCGCCGTCATTGCCGAAAACGAAGCCGCCGCCGAGGCGGGCTGCCGGGCGGTCCATGTCGACTACGAACTGCTGCCGGCGGTCTTCGACCCGGTCGAGGCCATGGCGCCCGGCGCGCCGCTGCTGCACGACAAGGATGTCCTGACCGAGAACGGCAACATCTACTGCGACCTGCACGGCGAGATCGGCGACGTGGCCAAGGGCTTTGCCGAGGCCGATATCGTGCACGAGGCGACCTACTCGACGTCGCGCGTCCAGCACGTCCATCTCGAAACGCACGGCTCGATCGCCTGGCAGGGCGAGAACAAGCGCTGGCATGTACGCACCAGCTCGCAGGGGCCGTTCGCCGCCCAGAAGAAGCTCTGTTACCTGATGGGCCTGCGCACCCGCGACCTGCATGTCTTCACCGAGCGGGTCGGCGGCGGCTTCGGCGGCAAGCAGGAAATGATCTCCGAAGACCTCGTGCTGTTCGCCACCATGAAGCTCGGCCGTCCCGTGAAGTGGGAATGGACACGCGAGGAGGAGTTCGTCGGCGCCACGACGCGGCATCAGATGACGACCACGGTCAAGATCGGCGCCAAGAAGGACGGCACGTTGACCGCGTTGGACGTGCGTGTCGTGTCCAACACCGGCGCCTACGGCAACCACGGCAGCGAGACGCTGGCGGCCGCCATGGCGAGCCCGATCGCGGCCTATCGTTGCGAGAACAAAAAGGGCGTAGGCTACGCGGTCTACACCAACATGGTGCCGGGTGGCGGCTTCCGCGGGTACGGCGCCTCGCAGACGACCTTCGCCATCGAATGCGCCATCGACGACCTGGCGCGCAAGCTCGACATCGCCCCGATGGCGATGCGGCGCAAGAACGTCGTGCGGCCCGGCGACAATATCGAATCGATCTGGAAGGAGCCGAGCGACGCCAGCTTCGGCAGCTACGGCATCGACGAATGCCTGGATATCGTCGAGCGCGAACTGGCCAAGGGCAACGGCGTCGAGAAGCCCGCCGGCGAGGACTGGGCCACCGGCACCGGCGTGGCGCTCGCCATGCTGGAATGCGGCCCGCCGACCGAACACCGCTCCGCCGCGGAAATGCGGCTTCAGGCCGACGGCAGCTACCACCTCGCCGTCGGCTCCTGCGAAATGGGCAACGGCATCGCGACCGCCCATCGGCAGATTGCCGCTTCCATCGTGGGCGTGCGGGCACGCGACATCCACGTCGTCATCGCCGACACCGACCGCACCCCCTACGATACCGGCACCTTCGCCAGCACCGGCACGGTGGTGGCGGGCAAGGCCGTCCACCTCACGGCGGAGGCGATGCGCGAGGACATCCTCGACTTCGCCAGCCGGCACACCGGGGCCGACCGGGCCAACTGCCGCCTCGACGGCGACGCCGTGATCTGCGGCAACAAGCGGGTCCCTCTCGCCGAGTTGCACGCCGCCGGCGCCAGGGCCGAGCATCGCTTTGCCGTGGGCCGCAAGGCCTACCTCTCGCCACGCACCATCGCCTTCAACGTGCAGGGCGTGCGGCTGGCCGTGCATCGCGTGACCGGCGAGATCCGCATCCTGCACAGCGTCCACGCCGCCGACATCGGCCGGCCGATCAATCCCATGCAGTGCCGCGGCCAGCTCGATGGCGCGATCACCATGGGCTATGGCTGGGCGCTCACCGAAAACATGGTCCATGACGGCGGCCACATGGTGAACGCGCAGTTGCGCAACTACCGCATCCCCGCCTGGGCCGACGCGCCGCGTACCGACCTCTTTCTGGCCGGCACCGTCGATACGATCGGGCCGCTCGGCGCCAAGTCCCAGGGCGAATGCGCCATCAACCCGGTCGCGCCCGCGGTGTCGAATGCCCTGGCCGACGCCACCGGCGTGCGCTTCGCCCACCTGCCCTTCACGCCGGACCGCCTGTTCGACAAGCTGGCGACGTCATGAGCCAGGCCACCAATACCGACCCACGCAGCGTCAGCATCGTCACCCAGACCTGCGTGCGGCCGGAGCGTGCCGACGACTTCGCGCGCTGGCAGAGCGAGACCAGTTCGCTCATCCGGAGCTTCCCGGGCTTCATCGAGCAGCGGCTGCTGCCGCCGGCACCGCCGCTGCAGGTCGACTGGGTGATCCTGCAACGCTTCGCCAGCCTGCCCGACGCCCAGCGCTGGCTGGGCTCGACCGAACGCCAGAAGCGCATCGAGGGCGCGTCCCCCATGCTGGTCGGCCGCGACGACGTGCATATCGTCCAGGACGAAGCCGGCGGCATCAAGCCGGCGCCGGTGTCGGCGGTGATCTCCACGCGCGTCCTGCCGGGCAAGGAAGCCGAGTATCGCGCCTGGGAGCGCAAGATCGCCGCTGCGCAATCCAAGGCGCCCGGCCTGCAGGGCTACCGCTTCGAGCCGCCGGTGCCCGGCGTGCAGGAGGATTACGTCGCCATCCTGCGCTTCGACACCGAGGCCAATCTCCAGGCCTGGCTCGACTCGCCCGAGCGCAAGAAGCTGGTCGACGAGGCCGCGCCGCTCACCGAGGAGTTCCACGCCCGCATCGCCAGCGCCGGATTCGAGCAATGGTTCCGCGACGTCGCTCCGGCAGGCGCGAATCTGCCGGTGTGGAAGATGGACATGCTCGTCCTGCTGATGCTCTACCCCATCGTCTTCCTGTGGAGCGTCTGGATCGGCCGGCCGTACCTGTCCGACCTCTCCTTCGCGGTTGCGCTGTTCATCGGCAACATCGTGAGCGTCGGCCTCACCGGCTTTCTCGTGCCCTGGGTCGCCAAGCGTTTCGGCTGGTGGTTGCAGCCGGCCGGCCACAGGAACGCCCTCACCGTCCATTTCCTCGGCGCCGGCGTCATCCTGGCGCTCTACGCCGCGATGATCTTCGTCTTCTGGCGCTTCTTCTGAGCCATCGTCCGCCTTAGACTGAGGGTTGGAGGAAAACCCAATGGCCAAACGTCTCAGCGCGGAAGCAGTCGCCCAATACCGCCGCGACGGATTCTATTTTCCCCTGCCGGTCCTGTCGGCCGACGAGGCGCAGGGCTACCGCCGCAAGCTCGAAACCTACGAGCAGCAGATCGGCGGCCCGATCGCCTCCAACATGCGCCACAAGACGCACCTTCTCTTCACCTGGGCCAACGAGCTGGCGCGTCATCCCGCCGTGCTCGATGCCGTCGAGGACGTGATCGGCCCCGACATCCTGTGCTGGAGCACGACCTTCTTCATCAAGGAGCCACAGACCCCCGCCTTCGTTTCCTGGCACCAGGATGCGACCTACTGGGGCCTGAGCACCGACGACGTCATCACCGCCTGGATCGCTTTCGCCGACGCGCCGGTCGAGAGCGGCGCCATGAAGTTCTGGCCGGGCAGCCACCTCAAGAACCAGCTCGAACATCGCGACACGTTCGACAAGGACAACCTCTTGAGCCGCGGCCAGGAGATCGCCGTCGACGTGCCGGAAGGCGAAGGCGTCGACGTGGCGCTGAAGGCGGGCGACATGTCGCTGCACCATGTGCTGCTGGTCCATGGCTCGGGCCCCAACACCACGCACGACCGGCGCATCGGCTTCGCCATGCGCTACATCCCGCCCCATGTGAAGCAGCTCAAGGTGCGCGACTCCGCCATGCTGGTGCGCGGCCGCGACACCCACGGCAACTTCGATCTCGAACCTTCGCCCAAGGCCGATCTCGACGAGGCGGCGCTGGCCGTCCATCGCGACTCCGTCGAACGCTCCGTGAAGGCGCTCTACGCCGGCACCGACCGCACGGCGTTCAGGGCGTAGCGTCGGGGCGGGCGCGTCCCGCTCAGTGGCGCCAGCTCGTATCGGTCTTGTCGAGCTTGCGCAGCAAGGCGGCGAATTCGAGATCGCCGATGCCCACGGCCGATTCCATTTCGGAGAAGCGGTCCATGTCGGCGCCCGACTTGGCGGCGAGATTGTCGCCCATGACGTTGAGGGTACCGGCCGCCGCCGCATCGACCTGGATCTGGCAGGCCCGCTCCAGCCGGTAGAGTCGGAGGAAGGCCTCCGGCACCGAGCGGCCGGTGGTCAGCAGACCGTGGTTGCGCAGCATCATCGCCTGGTTGGCGCCGAGGTTCTTCAAGAGCCGCCCGCGCTCGTCGAGGTCGAGGCTGGGACCTTCATAGTCGTGATACGACAGCTTGCCGTGGAACGCCGTGGCCGTCATCGAGATCGGCAGCAGGCCGTCCTTCAGCGCGCAGACCGCCATGCCGGCGCGCGTGTGCGTATGCATCACGACCTTGTGGCGCTCGGCATGGGCCATGTGGACGGCCGAATGGATCACGAAGCCCGCGTAGTTCACCGGATGCGGACTCGGCTCGACGATCCTGCCGTCGAGGTCGATCTTCACCAGGTTCGAGGCCGTTACCTCGTCGTAGTTGAGGCCGTAGGGATTGATGAGAAAGTGCGGCGCCTCGCCCGGCACCCGCGCAGTGAGATGGCCGTAGATCAGTTCCGTCCAGCCGAAATGATCCACCAGGCGATAGGCGGCCGCGAGTTGGCGGCGCAACACCCACTCGCCGTCGCCGGGCGGCAGCGTGTCGATGTCGATGCCGGTAAGCGGAAGTTCGGACGCAATCGGCATATCCATGGCGCGCTCTCCTTCAGACGGGCCTTCGCCAGCAGCGACGAAGCTTAGGCACACGCGCTAGGATCGGGCAACCAAGGAGGAAACATATCGATGTCGGACAAACAGCGCCTGGACACGACCCGCCTGCAGAAGATCGCCCAAGCCTATTGGGAGAGCGCCGCCCTGATGGCGGCGGTCGAGCTGGAGATCTTCACGGCCATCGCCCACGGCCACGACACGATCCCGGCCGCCGCGAAGGCCATCGGCATCACCGAGCGCAACGCCGAACGCATCCTGACCGTGCTGGCGGCCATGACCTTGCTGTCGCGCGAGGGCGAGCGCTTCACCAACGCGCCCGACGTGCAGCGCTTCCTGGTCAAGGACGGCGAGCGTTATGCCGGACCGTGGATCCTGTTCACCAAGCCGCGCTGGACGGCGTTCGGCGAACTGTCGGACCGGCTGCGGCGGAAGGAAGAGACCAAGCTCGGCGCCTATGTCGATTTCTCGGTCGACGACGCGCGCCGCTACCACGCCGCCACCTATTCCATCGGCATGGGCGCGGCCCGTCTGTTCAGCCGCAGCGTCGATCTCACCGGACGCAAGAAGCTGCTCGACCTCGGCGGCGGCTCCGGCGCCTACAGCATCGTGGCGACCAAGACCTATCCCGGGCTGAAGGCGATCGTGCTCGACCTGCCGCCCGTCGCGGTCGTCGCCAGCGAGTACATCGCCGCCAACGATGCGGCCGACCGGGTGAGCACCCTGCCCGGCGACTTCACGAGCACGGAGTTTCCAAGCGGCGTCGACGTCGTGGTGATGGCGAGCAACCTGCCGCAATACGAGCCTGCCCTGATCCGCCTCGTCGTCAAGAAAGCGTTCGCGGCGCTGGAGCCCGGCGGCGAGATGCACCTGATCGGCGAGACCCTGCACGACGACCGGAGCGGTCCGCTGTCGGCCGCCTTGTGGGGCCTGAACGAAGCCGTGCAGGGCAGCACCGGCCTCGCCCACACCGAAGCCGAGGTGAAGGGATATCTGCAGGGCGCGGGTTTTGCCGACGTCACGGTCCATCCCTTCGTTCCGGGCGTGCTGTCGCGGGTGACGGGGCGAAAACCCGCCTGAACGGGAGGGGTTGCGCGCGGGCAGCCGTTCGACTATCTGTCCGCCCTCCGCCTCTGCTCCCTTCGTCTAGAGGCCTAGGACGCGGCCCTCTCAAGGCTGAAACACGGGTTCGAATCCCGTAGGGAGCGCCAAGGCTGAATTCCGTAGAATATTGATTTCATGGACTTTCGCGCCCAGTGAGAAGTGGGCGTGAATGGTCGTGAGAAGCGTTCCAGCCGGCCGCGCGGATCGCCCTGCGGAGGACGTTGCCGGCCCGGTTCGCCGGCAGCCAAAGCTGCACCGGGTTCATGTACTGGCGCCGCGAGGGCCTCGTGGCTTGCGGCCCTTCACGTCCTCGTTCTGGCTGCCCGGAATGCCGGCGCCGCCATCGTCGCGCGTGACCTCGGGATTGGGCTTGCCGCGTTCCTGTTGCTGGCTCGGCGGCCCGCCCGCCCCCGGGTTGAGACGCTGGTATTCCTTCTCGGGAGGCAGGCCCGAGGGAGATGGCTTGGGGGATAATTCGGGAGACGGCTTCCTGCTCATGCTGCCCTTCTCCAGCTCGGTCGCGCAGTCATTTGGATCCCTCACATAACGGATTCAAAGCCGTTGGAAGCACGTTGGTTGCTGCCGCGAAGCGCGTCCTCCGAGGCGCAGCAAGAAGCCCGCGGCCCCTGCGCATGTGCGAGACGCGGCAGGAAACGCGGACTTCCGCAAGGACCGCCAGGGACGAAGCGACCGGCCATCGCCGCCGCAACGTGTGACTTCCCCTCCGTGGATGAATGCCGTTTGCCGCTCGTCAGTTGCCGGCTCGATTCCCTCAAAAGCATCCCCGGCGAACTGAAACGTCACGGGTACATCGCCATTCCAAAACCGCCCGCATGTGCAACAGGTATCCACGCTGGGCGTTTCCTCCGATGAAAGGCCTTCACGTTCTAACGAATGGACGGCCGGACTCTCCCCCTCGCCCTTGCTGCTCGGGCGGGAACGCCGGTGCAGGGGGCTAATTGACCATCCAGCTTCGAAACCAGGAGGTCGTCGATGACAAAGCCCATTCCCGTCCCCCCAGGCAGCCGCAGTCCTAAAGGAGCGGGCGGAGCCCAAGGCTCCAAGGAAAAGGTCTCGCGCGAAGATGCCAAACGCGCAAACCGGGCCGACAATCTCAAGCAGCAGGGCGAGGCCGGCAATATCGAGCAGAACACGCGCCACCAAGGCTATCAGCAGGATCGCTAGCCATGCCCAAAAAGCATCCAAGCACCGAACGCATCGGCGGACCTGGAGCCGCTCATGAGAACCGGAAAATTCCGGAGAAGTCGCGGCCACGGGGCAGTCGCCCGGAGGACTCCCATAGCGACAGGCGCACCGGCATTTCCGGCGGCGGGGGCGAACGCGACTCCCACCATACTCGTGATCCGGCTCTGAAGGGTGGCCGAAACTGAGCACGTGACGGATCAGGCGAAGACAGGAGGACTACCATGAACGAACGTGACGAAATGGTCCGCGGCAAACTCATCGATCGGCTGACGGCAGTTGGCGTCGACCCTCGCATGGTGAGCGTGGAAGTGAACAGCGGTGAAGCGACCATCCGCGGATCCGTGCCATCGGCAGAGCAACGCGCGCGCGCGTTGGAGGCCCTTGCAGGAGCGCATGCGATTGAGCTGGAAGTCCGGAACATCCCGCCCAGCGACAGCGCCGACGGCCGTGGCCGCTCCCCCTTGACGGGTACTTCGGAGGAATCGGCCCATCAGAGCCGCCATCAAGCGGACCCGACGTGATGACTTCAAAGATGAACTCCGAAGAATTGACGACGGCGCTTGGTCGCGCCGTTACCGCCGTGTGGGGAAAGCTCCCGACGAGCGTGCAACAGAAACTCTTCGAATCGGCGGTCGAGTCATCGAAGGCAAACATGCGCGAGGAGCTCGCAGCCTTCTTGCATGAATTGCATCCCCGTACGGTCCACAATGAACGGCCAGCCCGCTCCATGCCGGAACCCGACAGCTTGGGCGGGTAGCCTCGTCGGTTGAGATCATCGACATAGCGCCAGGTGGGAGAACCGTTCGGATTGCCCGAATCTAAGGGGCCGCGCGCCTTGCCGCGGCCCCTTAGTGTTCACGCAATCGGAAGTAAAGAATGCCGAGGACTAGCGCGAGGCTTACAGTGTTGGCCGCGACGATGACCCAGTCCGACTTTAAGCCGCCGTAGGCAATCCAGAGCGCGACGCCACTTGCCAAGGCGAGCAACATCTTCAGGGACAGATCGCCGGCCGACCTGGTTTCCCAGCACTTCTTGAGTTGAGGGACGTTCGAAGCGGTGGTCAGGAGAGCGGCTGCGCCGCCGATCAGCATGTCGATGTCCATGGCCGACAACGCACCTCGGCTCCGTGATTGGTGGCAGTCACTTCCGAACGCAAGGCGGACCAGAATTGCTTCAGCGTTCTGATCGCCCCCCAGGGCGGGCTTTGCAACCCGCCCCCTTCGGTCGAGGCTCCCCCCGGTCAACGAGGCCAGTTGGAGCGCAGGCGCTCGATCTCGGTGTCGGTCGGCCGATAGGGCGGCGCCTTCGGATCGAAGGTCTTCCACCCTCCCTTACGATATTCGGCGCCACGCGCCACCGGGTCGACCGGACGGTACTGATCCAGGAGAGCCTCTGCCCGCGCGGCATCCTGGTCGGGTACTCGAACCGTGACCAGCGTGCCGCCGCGGCGTACCGACTCGGCATAGACGTCGGCGTGCTCGCGGTCCGTCCCTGCATCGACCAACGCGCCGACAATGCCGCCGGCGACGGCGCCTCCGGCAGCCACCGCCGCGGCTGAGGCGAGCCAGCCTGCGGCCACGACCGGGCCGAGGCCCGGAATGGCGAGCAGGCCAAGCCCTGCCAGCAAACCGGCCCCGGCACCCAGTGCACCGCCAATGCCGGCGCCGGCGGCAGCGCCGTTCACGTCGTCGACGTCGGCATACTCGGCCGAGACGTATTTGTTGGCGACGATGCTGACATCGGCACTCGGGATCCCCGCCTTCTCGACCGCTTCGACGGCGGCGCGGGCTTGCGCGTAACTGTCGTACGCACGGCTGATGATCTTCATATTCCGGTTCTCCTAAGTGCGATCACTGTTGAGCAGAGGTGACGACGTTGCCCTTGTAGTCGACGGCAATCTGGACCTGCTTGCCTTCGGCCGTGCCAGTGCCGCGCCAGATGCCATCGTCGTCCTTCTTCATCGCTGCGACGTTCGTGATCCCCTGAGCGACGGCACGGTCTCGGGCCTGAGCCTCCGTGAACGAGTTGGCGCCCTTGAGTGGCGCACCGGCGTCGTTCTGACGCGTCTTGTAGGTGTCCGCCTTGCAGGCCTCCATGAACTCGGCCTGGGTAACCGTACCTTCGGTCGCCAGCATGCGGTCGTTGATCCTCATGAACGCTATGTAGCGAACACCCTCCATGCCGGTGAGTTTGCCGTCCTTGTCGGAATCGGCCTTGGTCCACAAGTCCCGACACTCCGCATCCGTGGCCGCCAACACGGGCGTGGCCACGATGCTGGCTGCAGCGGCAGCGACGGCCAGCACGACTACCTTCTTCATCAAGTCCTCCAATGGTGAGCGATAATTCGCCATGCGCTCAAAGGAGAATTGAGATGAAGGTTGCTCTCACTTATGGATTTGCCGAGATCGATTGACCGAGGATGACACTGCGCTCGGTACAGCTGCGCGAGCACGCCGACTTGTCTCAGATGGCGTGATGCAGAAGAGCGCGACTTCCCCTATCCCCGCGCGGTGTCGGACGCTCGATGCTCAGAGGAATGGCCTGCCGCCCGTTACCGGCACGGTCGCACCGGAAATGTAGCTTGAGCGCGGATCCGCCAGCATGACATAGGCCGTTGCGAGTTCGGCAGGCTGTGCGGCCCGTTTCATCGGAACGTTGCTGCCGAAGCTCGCCACGGTCTCCGGCGGCATCGTCGATGGGATCAGGGGTGTCCAGACGGGTCCTGGAGCAACGGCGTTCACCCTGATGCCGTCCTTGGCCAAGATCTGCGCCAGGCCACCCGTAAAGTTGTGAATCGCACCCTTCGTCGTCGCATAGGGCAAGAGCGTCGGGTTGGGCGCGTCCGAATTGATCGACGCGGTATTGATGATCGAACTGCCTTTCTTCATGTGTGGCACGGCCGCGCGCGTCAGCCAGAACATGGCATGAATATTGGTGCGGAAAGTCGCCTCCCACTCCTCGTCGCCGATCTCGTCGAGAGATTTGAAGGTCGCCTGGTGTGCGGCGTTGTTGACCAGAATGTCGAGGCCGCCCAACTCCTTGACCGCCCTGTCGACCAGTTCGCGACAATGTGCCGAGTCCTGAATGTCTCCGGGTACCAGCACGGCCTTGCGGCCGGCTTCCTCGATCCAGCGCTTCGTCTCGTTCGCATCCTCATGCTCGCAAAGATAGGAGATGAGGATATCCGCACCTTCGCGCGCGAAAGCGATCGCTACGGCACGGCCAATGCCGGAATCGCCACCTGTGATCAAAGCCCGCTTGCCCTCGAGGCGTGCCGCCCCCTTGTAACTTTTCTCGCCATGGTCGGGGCGCGGACGCATCTCGGCGGTCGTCCCGGGCATTTCCTGCTGTTGCGGTGGCTGGTTCTGCCGCTTCCTTTCAACATGGCCCGCCATGCAAGCCTCCCGTGCTGGAGTCGTTACCAACCATTCAAAGGTTGCCGGATGGCTCCGGGCTGCGCTTCAAGATGGATTATTTCCCGAGCGTCGTGCGACCCGACACTAGGCCCGCTTCTTGCGGCGGGCGCGATCGCCCCGATCCCCCTGCCCGGGCTTTGCCACCGTCTTGGCCTTCCTGCGACGATCGGCGGCCAGCGACCGGCCGACATCCTCGACCTCCTTGAAGGAGGTGCCGCGAGCGTTGCGGCGCACGAAGAGCTTGTTGCTGCCGGTGTCGATCAGCTCACGCTTTGCCGTCTTCTTGCGGACCACCTTCTTGGCGCTGCCTCTCTTTGCTGCCTTCTTCCTTGCCGCCATGCCGATCCTCCGCGTGTTGCCGATACATCGCCGCCAACGACATCTGGTACGTTTTGTTCCGGAACCACACATCGCCCTCGGACCTCGACCGACGTTCAGCACAGTCTGCAGTTCGACGGCTGCTTGTTAACCTTGCGCCCACCGACAGAAGGTGAGCTAGCTGACCTTGTCTCCGACAAGGAGGATGCGATGGCGAGAGGTCAGACCGCGCCCCTCAGTCTGAACGAGGAGATCACGCTACGGCGTGTCGCTCATCGGGTCCCGCCATGGCGCGAACTGCCCAGACGCGACCTCGATCACCTGGAAAAGCTCGCACTCATCACAAAAGACCGGGACCTGTACACGCTGACGAGGCTGGGCAAACACCGCTACGAGGCCCTTCCGTCCGCCGCACATGTCGACTCCAGCTCTCAGGATGGGCAGATCGAAGCTTTGGTGACGTACGTAAAATCGGCTCGAAAGTAGACCGTCCGGCCACGCTCTACACCTTGCCCATGGCCAGCAGGTCACCCGCCCGCGCCCCCTTCTGCGGGCATTGCAACCACCTGCTTAGGATTTTCGTTGGTCAGCAATAACGATGACCGTTGCGGACCTGTTGCTCCTCTTCCTGATGTATGTGGTCATACCGCTCTGGCTGGCTGCCGGATTGGGCGACTATTTCTGTCATCGCATTGGCCGAATCGAACGGACTAGCGGATTCAAGGAATCCCTGCTCCACCTTCTGCAGTTCGGCCTAGTCGGCGTGCCGCTCCTGGCGATGCTCTTCTTGCAGGTGAATGCCGCAGTTCTGCTCCTCATGATCATTGGCGTCGTCCTCCATCAAGCGACTGCGATGTGGGACGTTCGCTATGCCAATGCGACGCGCCGAGTGCCGCCGCTGGAGCAGCACCTGCACGGGGTGCTGGAAGCAGCGCCGGCCGTCGCAACGGCGATTGTGGCCATGCTCCACTGGTCCGAAGTCCGGACGCTGTTCGGCAAGGGAACCCCGAGCTTCGACTTGATCGCGAAGCACCAGCCCCTACCCTCTTGGTACCTTGTTGCCGTTGTCGGCGCGGCGATCGTGATGGGCGCGATTCCGTTTGGCGAGGAACTGCTGCGCACCTGGCGGGCGAGGTCCGTGGCAACCGCCCCCAGCAACCGGCCCCAGCCGTAGACCGATCACCTTGGGCCTGTTCTGGTTTTCACTCACGGGACACTGGTGGTTCGGATGGTTCGCCTACGTCGGCGACCAGGAAGCGCACGGACAACCGATCGACTTCGCCTCCTATGCGGTTTTGATGGGTCGGGATACTCTCGAAAATTGGCAGTCGGAATTTCGGCAGCTTCTATGGCAAGTCGACGGTTTGGATTTCTTTCTCTTCTCGGCTCGCCGCAATCGCGCGACGGTGACGAGCGGAAGGAAGCCAAACTGGATGCCACTCTCGCCGGCTGGACCCCGAACGGGGGCTCAGCTTATCGCCGACTTGGACAAGACCTATCCCCGCCGGTAGCTGCGAGTCGGTCCCAGCCGGTCGACCTGCTCTTGTGTTTAGGCCGTACGATGGAGTCCTGCTCGCGACAGCCGCAATAGGTCGACCTCCGGGCGTGGGTCGGGGCATCGGGTCGAGGCCCTTCCCTGGTCGAGCCAGATCTTCCCTACCTCGCTGCACGCTCGCGTGCCCGCCGACCGGCCCCTCTAAGGTCAGGGGGGCCGCCAATCATCTCCAGCTGGGCGCTATTTCGCGCATCCAGCAGAAATGAAGATTCGACCGGCAGCGGTGGCACAAGGCCGACGATGGCTCCGACTGCTTCCGCATCCTCGGCTCTCTCACAGACCATCCGTACTTCGAGCTGCGGGCTGCGGACGGCCTGGAGGGCATACCGTCCCTTCAGATGCAGCCTGCTGCACGCCCGGGCAAGCAGGTAGAGATTGGATTTGAGCTCCGTCGAATAGAGCGCGTCACTTCCTTCGCCTGCCGGAATGACGCCGATGACCGTGCGATAGGAAGAGGTACGGGGTACGTCCAGCCAGTGGACCTTGGGCATTTGCAGCTCCGCAGCTTCGCATCGAGCGGGAGCCCGGGGCATCGCATGATGCTGCTGTCTCTCAGCCGCCGACGCTCATTGGAAACGAGCCGGCGATACAGGAGCTACGTGCTGAACAAATGATCGTTCCCGCCCCAATCGATCAGTTGACGTTTTGCCCTGAAACGCAAAAAAAGCGGCCCGCCCTTCAGGGGGAGCGGCCGCATCTGGTGCTGCAGTTGCCCGGGCAAGGGGTGCAGGACCAATCGGTCCGCTCGCAACGAAGGCCTTGCCGGTCGTGATCCAATGCCGATGTCGGCTCGTATCCAAGTCGGGAGGATACACTGTGAAAACCTACGCGATCGCCTATCTCGTCGCCGGCCTGACATTCTTCCTGGTCGATGTCGTTTGGCTCTATCTGGCCTCGGAGCGCCTATACAGGCAGCATATCGGCCATCTCCTGGCCGATAGTTTCGACCTGATGCCGGCGCTTCTCTTCTATTTGATCTATACATTCGGCATCGTTGTCTTCGCCGTCGTGCCGGCACTCAAAGCCGGTTCCTTGATTACTGCGTCTCTCTCTGGCGCCTGCCTGGGCTTCGTTGCCTATGCAACCTATGACTTGACCAACCAGGCGACGTTGCGCAGTTGGCCATTTGTCGTAACCCTTGTTGACTGTGCTTGGGGCACGTTCCTGACCTCAATCGCCGCCACCTTCGCCTACTATGTCGTGTCGCGCGTTATCGGCTCCGGCAGCATGACCTCCTAATATGCAGCGGTCGTTGTCGGGGAGTGAAACCTCTCGAAGTACCGCTGTAGGTCCGGCGTGACCGCCCGAACCTCGTCGCGCAGCAGCCCTGCGGTCTCCCCGTGTTTGAACGGCAGAGCTTCAGCAGATTTCGCCGGCAGGCGCTTTCCGCTGCGGGGAGACGGGCATTGTCGCAATCTCCGGGACCGCGAGGACGACGCTTACCTTGCAGTCGATATCGCCCACCCTGCGATCTACCGTCTCAAGGATCGACCACAGGCGACGACGCTGTTCCTCCGTCGGGAGGGTTCCTCTGACATTCAGGACGCCGAACCCAACATCGATCGAAAGTGCCCGCACTTCGACGCCCTTGCTCCTGCAAGCCTCGAACAAGGCGCTTCGAATCGTCTCATCGAAATTGTCCATGGCGGTCCCTCCCCAAGCGGCGGAGAGAACGCAGCCAGGGGCCGCCGGTTCCACTCGTTTTCAAATCGAGGCCAACAACGCAAGCGAATCTCCCGCCGGGCCAATCCACGCATCGGCGGCGACCGGCTGAGGGCCGGTGCCCTGGTCGAAGAGAGCCATGCCCCGTCTGTGCAACGCCGTTACCGCTCGCGGCGTTGACGCCGGGCGCTGGTGACAAAGGGACCAGGCGCCAAAGCTCTGGCGGCATGCTTTCCCGACTATCTCCATCTTTTTGCCGTTTACGACAATCTGCTGATCGCTGCGCTGAGCCTTCTGCGTGGCATGGTCTGATGCGGCAACCAAGGCGGGTATGTGAAGTCAGCTCGAACCAGGCCGGCCGGCGTACGCCTAAGACAGGTCGCGAAGCGCAGGAGCCGGCCGGTCAAAAAATTTTCCAGACTGGCCTTGAAGCCGCCTGACGCGCTCCTAGATCGTTTTCCGGCATCGCCCAAAGCGCTGCCCGGCGGTTGCCTCTCGGGGGGCCGCTCCGCAAAACATCGCTCAAGAGTGGAGGATGAAGGTGCGCACCGTTTTCGATTTCTCGCCGTTTTATCGCGACACCGTGGGCTTCGACCGGGTGTTCGACATGCTGGATTCCGTGGTGAGCCAGCGCTCTTCCGACGGCTATCCACCGTACAACATCGAAAAAGCCAACGATGATTCCTACCGCATCGTCATGGCAGTGGCGGGCTTCGCCGAGGCCGAGCTGAACGTCACGCAGAAGGAGGATGAACTGCTGGTCACGGGCAAGGTTCAGCCGGGCGCTGAGGAGAAAGAATTCCTCTATCGCGGCATCGCGAGCCGCGAGTTCGAGCGGCGCTTCCAGCTCGCCGACCATGTGAAGGTGATGGGCGCCAGCTTGGCCAACGGGCTGCTGACGATTGAGCTCAGGCGCGAGATCCCGGAGGAGAAGAAGGCGCGCGCGATCCGAATCGAGGCCGGTTCGACGCCGCGCATTACCAAGCAATAGGGCCGAAAGCCCGCTTGGAGGACAGGGTCCGCCGCTTCCGGTAACGAGCGGCGGGCACCTGCCCTGCTGCTTCCACCCATCGTCTTCCTTACCTGTCTGTTTCAGGAGGTTCGTCATGATCGCATGGTCGGCAGCCAACCGGCCTGATGTTCTTACCGACCCCTTCGCCAGGGTCGACAAGTCGGCCGCCTATCCGACAGCCTTTACGAGGTCGCCCACCATCGACGAGCCACCACGCGGCCGCGTTCTCATCGTCGAGGACCAAGTTCCCGTGGCGCTCGAAATCCAGCGAACTCTGCGTAACGCGGGGTATCGCATCGTCGGTCCGGCCGGAAGCCAGAGTGAGGTTACGCGCCTCGTGCGCCGTGGCGGCCTCGATGCGGCGGTGATCGACGCCGATTCCCGGCGGAGCGCACCGTACTCGGTGGCTGACTGGCTGGCGGCGGCGGGGGTGCCGTTCGCGTTCCTGGTGAGTAACACCAGCGCCCTGCCGCACGATCACGCCCATCGACCGCAGATCAGCAAGCCATGCTCGGCCGCAGCCCTGGTGGATACGGTCGACCTAATGGTCGAGGGCGGACCGGGCGCTGCGCCGCCGCCGCCGGCGTCGTGGCCGCGCCATCTGCCGCAACTCTAGGAAGTCAAAAGGCTTCGAGCGCTCGCCCGGGCCCGGAGTGCCGCGTCGCTCCGGGCCTTTTTGCAGGCGCTCGCGGGGCAGACAGACCAGTTGCTCCCGTGGTCAACCAGCCGCAGCGGCCATGCCTGGCTGAACCGGCTGCACGCAACGCGCGAGGTCCACTGCACCCCTCGTCCGAGCGGCCATGCTCTCGCGGCGCCCCACCCAGGATATCCCAGACAAGACGGCCGCACTGGCTCTCGAGCAGAGCAAGATCCTCGACCATCATGCTACGTGAGCCGACCGTCACTGTAGTGGCGATCAAGCTGACCGGCTCCATTTGATCGAGCGCAAAGTGCCGCGTCGATCGCCGACGTACAAAGGCCATTGTCAATGATGGAGCGAGCCGATGCGTAAGGGTTCGATGATATCGGTCGCCGTAAAAGGCCTCGCTTTGCTCCTTCTGCGGAGCACTGCGCGGGCGCAGGCGCCGTCGGAGTAACGAAGGACAGCCATGAGTTATCGCTTGAGTGACCACCCTAACAGCATGCCGAGCACCGTTATGGCGAATTGCGTCTCGCCCCCTCTCTCTCAAGGGCGAACCGATGCCGATCTGAAGTGCGTGCTGAAAGCTCGCGAGACGGCTCCGCGCAAGGAGGATGATACGACAGCCAATGGCGCGGGGATGAGATCGTGATAATCGGCGGGTTCGCTGTTCCATGACGTCGCCGCTCACAGAACCCCACGCTCGTTCCAGCGATGCCTGCCTCTCGGCGCTGGGCGCCGGTCCGGAAGGACTGAATCGATCCGAGGCGGCGCGGCGGCTGGCCGAGCACGGGCCGAACCGCCTGCCCGAGGTGCAAGGGCGCGGACCTTTTCTGCGGTTCCTCATGCAGTTCCACAACGTGCTGATCTACGTGCTCTTGGGCGCGGCGGCGGTGACAGCGATCCTACAACACTGGGTCGATACCGGCGTGATCCTGGCCGTCGTATGCGCCAACGCGGTGATCGGCTTCATCCAGGAGGGCAAGGCCGAGGCAGCAATGGCGGCGATCCGCCAGATGCTGGCACCGCGCGCCGCCGTTCTGCGCGACGGGCAGCGGCTGACGGTGGACGGGGCGGAGATCGTGCCGGGCGACATCGTGCTGGTCGAAGCGGGAGACAAGGTGCCTGCCGACCTTCGCGTGATCGAGGCGCGGGGGCTTGCCGCGCAGGAGGCGATCCTCACGGGCGAATCGGTGCCGGTGGAGAAGAACGTGGATCCCGTCCTTGCCGGTGCGGCCCTTGGCGACCGGCGCTCGATGCTCTGGTCGGGCACGCTGGTCACGCAAGGCACCGCGCGGGGGCTGGTGGTGGCGACCGGCACCGCCACCGAAATCGGCCGCATCGGCGGGCTTCTGGCCGAGGTCGAGCAGTTGACCACGCCGCTTGTCGCGCAGATGGACCATTTCGCGCGCTGGCTTTCGTTCTTGATCCTGCTCGCGTCCGCTCTTTTGCTCGTCTACGGCTATTTCGTCGGACATCACGAGTTTTCCGAGATGTTCATGGCCGTGGTCGGCATCGCCGTCGCGGCGATCCCCGAGGGGCTGCCGGCGGTGATGACAGTTACGCTGGCAATCGGCGTGCAGGCCATGGCCAAACGCCATGCCATTGTCCGTCGTCTCCCGGCGATCGAGGCAATCGGCTCCGTTTCGGTCATCTGCACCGACAAGACCGGGACACTGACGCGCAACGAGATGGTGGTCGTCGCGGCCGAGACGCCCGAAGGCAGCTTCACGGTGGCGGGTACGGGCTACGCCCCCCTGGGGGAGATCACGCCGGCGGGAGACCTGTCGCGCCTCGCACGGGCGGCCGTGCTGTGCAATGACGCGGCGCTGCAGGAGCGAGCCGGGGGATGGACGGTCGAAGGCGATCCGATGGAAGGAGCGCTCCTGACGTTTGCGGCCAAGGTTGGTGGCGACCAGGCGGCGCGGCGGCTGGATACCCTTCCCTTCGACAGTCGCCATCGCTTCATGGCAGTGCTTGCAGACGGCGCCTGGGGCCGCACGAGTTACGTCAAGGGCGCGCCGGAGCGGGTGCTGCGCATGTGCGGCGGGGTGGATTACGCGCATTGGCACGACCGAGCCGACACGCTGGCACGGCGGGGCCTGCGGGTGCTGGCGCTGGCCGAGCGAAGCGAAACGGGTGAGCGGCTCGACGCCGCCGCGCTTGAGAGCGGGCTGACCTTTTTGGGCCTCGTCGGCCTGATCGATCCGCCGCGCCCCGAAGCCATTGCTGCTGTCGCCGAATGCCGCGGCGCCGGAATCCGGGTGAAGATGATCACCGGCGACCATGCGGGAACCGCCGCCGCGATCGCCGCCCAGATCGGGCTGGAAAACCCAAACCGCGTGCTGACGGGCCACGATCTCGACAAGCTGGACGATGCGCAACTGGCGCTGGAAGCTGCCTCGGCCGATGTCTTTGCCCGCACCAGCCCGGAACACAAACTGCGCCTCGTGACCGCGCTGCAGGCGAACGGCGTGTCGGTCGCCATGACCGGCGACG
>JAIUOY010000247.1:0-8627 GCA_020160995.1 Pseudomonadota bacterium
CGTCGGCGTCTACTCGATCTACTTCCCGAGCATGCTGAAGCCGGTGCCGATTCGTCTGCGCGCCGGCCTCTGGATGATCGCCAAGAATCGCGACGCGATCCCGCCGCTGCCGGCCGAAGGCCGCACGTCGATGGATCTGCCGCGCGATGCCGAACGCGACTTCTATGCGGCCATCGGCTACCTGCCGCTTGGCGATCATGCGATCCGTGCCGACATGGTCGAGCGACTTGCCGCCATGGCGCGCCACGCCGTGCGCGACAGCCGCGAAGCCGCACGTCGTGCGCAGCAGCAGGAGAAGCAGGAGCGGAAGCCCCGTGGCGAGGCTGCCGCCACGGCTGCGGCATCCTCGGCCTCGACGCCATCGACCGACGAGATCAGCGAGTGGGCGATTGTCGCCGCGGCCTTCGGCGAGATGGAGCCGATAGCCGATGTCGCCGACGCGCCGCCCGAGATGGCAGCGGAGGCGCCGGCAGAGACAGCGGCGGAAACGCCGGCCGAGACAGAAGCTGTGGCGGAAACCGCCGCCGAAGCGACGCCGGAAGTTCCTGCGGAGACCACGCCGGAAGCTCCTGCGGAGACCACGCCGGAAGCTCCTGCGGAGACCACGGCGGAAGCGGCTGCGGACGCAGCGCCAGAGCCCGTGGCCGAGGAAGCCAAGGCCGAAGAGGCGCCGGTTGCCGCAGAGGTGCCGGCTGCCGAAGAGCCAAAGACGCAGCCCGAGGCAAAGAAGGGACCGCGTCCCCTGCCGCCCGGCTGGTTCCGCGCGACGCCGCAGATGATGTCGCTGGTCGGCTGCTCGGAGCCCGAGATGGCCGACGTGTTGAGCGGCCTCGGGTATCGCGTGCATCCGCCGTCGGAGGAGAACGGCCCGTTGCACGCCTTCTCGATCAAGCCGCGCTTCGTGCGCGAGCGCGAGGAGCAGCGCGAACGCCAGCGTCAGCACCAACGCCAGCAGCGCGACCAGCGCCGCCGCGAGCGGCCGGAGCGACCGAACGAGCGGCAGTTCTTCGCCGATTCGCCACGCCCGCCACGCGGCAAGGACGACCGCCCTCGCAAGGACGGGCCGCGGCAGGATCGCCCGCCGCATCAAGGCAAGGACGGACGTCCGCCGCAGGAGAATAGAGGCCGCGACGACAGGCGTGGCCCGCGGCCACCGCGTCGCGACAGCGGCGGGCCGGCGCTGCGCCTCTTCGCCACGACCGAGACGAAGGGCGATGCCGCAGCGGACTCGCCGTTCGCCAAGCTGCTCGAGTTGAAGCTCGGCGGAAAGAAGTAGCCCCATCGTGGAACGCTGACGCGCGATGCGTCTCGACAAGTGGCTCTGGCACGCCCGCTTCTTCAGGACGCGTTCGCTGGCCACCCGCTATATCGAGAAGTCGCGCTGTCGCATCGACGGCCGGGTCGTCGACAAGGCGCATGCCACGGTGGCGCCCGGCATGATCTTGACCTTCGCCCTCGGTCCGAAAGTCCGCGTGATCAAAGTGGTTGCTTTGGGCGAGCGGCGAGGTCCCGCGCCGGAGGCGCGCTCGTTGTATGAAGAGATCGAGCCGCGATGATTCGGCAGTCTTGCGTCGCGGTGTCCGTCGCGTTAAGCACGCGACGCTCGTTTAGGAATTCGTATGACCTATGTCGTGACCGAGGCTTGCATCAAGTGCAAGTACATGGACTGCGTTGAAGTCTGCCCCGTGGACTGTTTCTACGAGGGTGAGAACATGCTGGTCATCAATCCAGACGAGTGTATTGATTGCGGCGTCTGCGAACCAGAATGCCCGCCCAATGCGATCCTTCCCGATACGGAGTCGGGTCTGGAAAAGTGGCTGGAACTGAATCGCAGCCTTTCGGCCACCTGGCCAAACATCACCCGCAAGGGGGAAGCACCGGCCGACGCCGATGCTTTCAAGGACGAAAAAGACAAGTTCGAAAAGTATTTCAGCGACAAGCCCGCTGCGCGATAGAAACGACCGTCTGCAAGTCCTTAATTGCACCTTTTGCAACAGCCATGCGGCAGTTGCATGGGCCCACCGTTGCCTAAATGCAACATAAGCCCTGACTCCGCGCGAATTCTCTGCTATAAGATCCCTGCTGGAAGCGGTCCGGAAGCCGGTCAGTCGCCAGCTCGGTGTCCGTGTCGGTATCCGATAACAACTTACCGATACAGAGGCATCGGGCGAGCACACAGGGGAGTGTGCGCGACGGGTCGCGGTATCGCTGAAAGCGGGGCTAGTTGTGAAGGGACTTGATGAAATGGCCAAGCCGAAGAAGGTAGCGGCGAAGGCGAAGGAATTTGCCTTTGAGAAGGGCGATTTCGTGGTCTACCCGACCCACGGCGTCGGCCAGGTTATTGATATCGAGGCGAAGGAAATCGCCGGGCACAAGCTCGACCTGTTCGTGATCTCGTTCGAGCAAGAACGCATGATGCTGCGCGTGCCGGTGGCGAAGGCGAAGATTTCCGGCCTGCGGAAGCTCAGCTCGCGCAAGATCATGGAAAACGCCTTGGTAACCCTGAAGGGCCGCAGCCGTATCAGCCGCGCCATGTGGAACCGTCGCGCGCAGGAATACGAAGCCAAGATCAACTCGGGTGACCCGGTGTCGATCGCCGAAGTCGTGCGCGACCTGCACCGCAATGCCGGCCAGCCGGACCAGTCCTACAGCGAGCGCCAGATTTACGAGGCGGCGCTGGATCGGCTCGCCCGCGAGCTCGCAGCCGTCGAGCGGATCGACAAGGATCTCGCCACCCAGAAGCTGAACAGCGTCCTTCAGAAGGTCGCGTAGGCCTGGAGCCGGCGGAAACAAACCGAAAGGCGGCCGACAGTCCCTGTCGCGCCGCCTTTTTCATGTGCAGTGCCCATAGATGAACAAATCCACCCCTTCCATTGCTCGCCTGCGGCATGGTGGCTGCACCTGGGCACTGGGCGGGCTGTCTGGCGACGACATGGCCCTGGAGCGCCTGTCTGCCGCCCTTCTGCCGCGCTGGCAGCCGGGCGACCGGCTTGTCGTCCTGGGCAACATGCTGGGCCCCTCGGGCGATCCGGCACGCGCCCTGGATCTCATGCTGCTGCTGCGCCGCCGCCTCCTGGCCCGGCCGGGTGCCGAGGTCGAGGATTTCGTCTTCCTGCGCGGCGCCCAGGAGGAGATGTGGCACAAGGTCTTGCAGCTCCAGTTCGCCATGTCCCCCCTCGACGTCCTCGACTGGATGCTGGCGCGTGGCCTCAAGGCGACGATCGAAGCCTACGGACATTCCATCGCCGAGGGCAGGATCGCCAGCCGTAACGGCCCCTCGGCCATCGCCCGCTGGACCGCCGGCCTGCGGGCGCGCCACACCCAGCGGCCAGGCCATCCCGATCTACTGAATTCGCTCGTGCGGGCGGCCCTCAGCGCCGACGGCCGTATCGTTTTCGCCGCAGCGGGCGCCGATCCGGCGCGGCCGCTCGACGAGCAGGCCGATGCCTTTTGGTGGAGCGGAGCTTCCGACAGTGCGCTTGCCGGCGCCCTCGGCCAGGCCCGCGATGGCGGCTGGCCGGCCATCGAGAGACTGGTCCGTGGCACGGGCCCAACCGGCAACGTCATCGACCAAAGCGGCCGTGTGCTGACCGTGGCGCGCGATCGGCCGACGCTGGTCGGCCTCGATGCCGACGGCGCCGTGCTGGAGCACATCGAGCCCTGACAGCGAATCCTGACTAAGGCTCGACGAGCTTGATCTCGGACCGGCGCGTGAGATCGGCCGGCGTCTCGGCAGCATTGAGCACCAGCAGCCTTTCCATCCGAAGCCTCTGATAGGGCATGCGGGCGGCGAGTTGAGCTGCCGTCGAGCCTGCTGGCGAAACGATGTGCAATCGATAGGGCCTGAGCGCCGCAGCTTCCGCATCGGAAAGCGAGCGGAAGCTGCGCGCAGCGTTCAGAAGCACCTCGATCTGGCGATCCTGTCCGGCGCCCTCGCTCATCAGATTGAAGTAACAGATGCGCTCGCCATGGCGGACGATGACGTAACGCACCTGCGCCAACCCCGTGTCGGAGCCGCGAGGCCGGGCACCGATCGCCGCTTCCGCGCCACCGATCCTGGTGGCCTGGATGTCGGTCGGCGTCGGCTTGAGCTTGTTGCGCATCCAGTCGTCGAGCCGGCCCTCGACTTGATCGGTCGTGCACGAGAAGAACATCAACGAGCGGTCGCGGCCGGCTGCCAACACGCCGTCGCTTTCGTTGAAGACGAAGAAGCCGGCGGGCGCAGTGAAGCCCAACCGCAAGGTCGGATGCAGGAACGAGGTGCCGCGCACGAAGCCCTCGTTCGCGGGATCGTCGACCGACATGCCGTCGATCGCCGCAAAGTACTCTTTCTGATCGGATTCACCCGGCGCCGAAGTCGCCGGCAACGAGGCAAGCGCCTCTAGTCGCTCGATCGGTGCGGGATGGGTGGAAGACGCACTCGCGCGATCGCTGGCATCCGAGGCTTCCCCCATGATCTGCGCCTCGAGCTGCGACTGGCGACGCAGGCGGTGGATCAGCGCCTCCACGGCGCTGCCGCGATAGCCCGCCTTGGTGATGTAGGTGAGGGCGAGCCGGTCGGCTTCGAGTTCCTGTTCGCGCGAATAGCGCCGCAACGCCAACAGGCCCGCACTGGCGACCGATCGGCCAACCGTGACGGAACCGCTGGTGCTCGCCGCCGCGACGGCTGCGTCGAGCATGTCCTTGCGCACACGAGCCCGCTGCGCGGCATGCCGCTGGACGAGATGGCCAAGCTCATGGCCGAGCGCCGCGGCGAGTTCGGCCTCGTCCTCGAGGATCGCCAACAAGCCGCGCGTCACGAACACATAGCCCGGCACGGCATGCGCGTTCGCCAACGGCTGGTCGAGCACGACGAAGCGATAGGTACCGGGAAGCGCAGCGGCGGCAACGACCCGCTGGCCGACACGGTCGACATAGGCTTGCAGCACCGGATCGTCGTAGGACGGTCCCACCAACCTTTCGACCTCGCGCGGCAACGCGGCCGTACCGCGGCTCGCAGATGCAGCGCCTGTCTGCGGCGGAGTGACCTGTGGCGCGCAGCCGACAACGGCCGTCAGGATCGCGATGGACGCCAGAATCCCGCGAAAATTCACGATTCCTCAACACGGCGCGTCAGGCGCCGTGTCGACCTTAGACGTTTGGCCGAGGCTGCCGCAATCGCCGCAAGGCTGGAATGATGGCTGCCTCTATGGCAGTGATGACGGAAGGTATTCGCATGCCGCGTTCTGAGACACCGCTCCGCTCCGATCTGTTTCCCGAAATCTCGCCCTACGCCAGCGGCATGCTGGCGGTCGATGGGCGGCACACGATCTATTGGGAGCAGAGCGGCAATCCGGAGGGCGTGCCCGTTGTCTTCCTGCACGGGGGCCCCGGAGCGGGTTCAGCGCCCGTGCATCGCCGGTTCTTCGATCCGCAGTTCTATCGCGTCATCGTCTTCGACCAGCGCGGCTGCGGGCGCTCCATGCCGCTCGGCGAGCTGCAGGACAACACGACGGCCGATCTCGTCTCCGACATGGAGAAGCTCAGGACGCATCTCGGCATCCAGCGCTGGCTCCTGTTCGGCGGCTCGTGGGGCAGTACGCTGGCGCTGGCCTACGGCCTCGCCCATCCCGACCGCACGGCGGGCTTCGTTCTGCGCGGCATCTTTCTCGGTGCGCGGCCGGAGATCGACTGGTTCCTGCACGGCATGCGGACAATCTTTCCGGAGGCCTGGCGCGACTTCGCCGAACATCTGCCGGAAGGCGAGCGTTCCGATCTGCTCGGCAACTACTATCGCCGCCTGATCGATCGCAACCCCGACCGGCACCGTCCCGCGGCGCGCGCCTGGAGCCGCTATGAGGCGGCGTGTTCCACGCTTTATCCGACTGTGCGGGCACCCTTCGAAACCGACCATGGCGGCTTCGCGCTCGCTCTGTCGCGTATCGAGGCGCACTACTTTGCGAACGGCACCTTCGTGCCCGAGGGTTGGCCCTGGGCTCAGCTCGACCGCGTCCGCCACTTGCCCTGCACGATCGTACAGGGCCGCTACGACATCGTCTGCCCGCCCATTACCGCCGATGCGCTGGCGCGCGCCTGGCCCGAAGCGCGCTATGTCGTGGTGCCCGACGCCGGCCACAGTGCGCTCGAACCCGGCATCCGCGCCGCGCTGGTCAACGCCACCGAAAGCTATCGCCTGTCGCTCAACGACGATGAACTCTTCGCTCCACGTTTTCCCTGGGAAGCCTGATGTCCTTTGACCTTCCGCCGGAACAGACCGGCGCCGCCGCCTGGTATGGTCCCGACGTTTCCCGGCGCAGCGACTGGCTGATGCCGCTCGCCGCCGCCGAAGTCGCCGAAGTCGAAGCGGCGACGAGAGCACTGGTCGCGCGCAATGCCGACATCGCCGCCATCACGGCACGCGACTTCCCGCTGCCGACGCTCGGCGCCAAGCTGCGTGCCCGCGTTGACGACGAAGTGCTGAACGGGCGCGGATTTTTGCTCGTGCGCGGCCTGCCGGTCGAGCGCTGGTCGATGGCGGAATCGGCGACGGCCTTCTTTGGATTGGGCGCCCATCTCGGCTCGGCCCGCTCGCAGAACGGCAAGGGCCATGTGCTGGGCCACGTCCAGGACCTGGGCCTCGACGTGAAGGACCCCAACGTCCGCATCTACCAGACGCACGAGCGCCAGACCTATCACACCGACTCCTGCGATATCGTCAGCCTGCTCTGCCTCAAGACCGCCAAGTCGGGGGGCCTGTCGGCGCTGGTGAGTTCGACGACGATCTTCAACGAAATGCGCCGCCAGCGGCCCGACCTGTTGCAGCTCCTGTTCCAGCCGCTGGCTACAGACCGGCGCGGCGAGGTGCCGGAAGGCCAGAAGCCCTATTTCGAGATTCCGGTGTTCAACTGGCACAAGGGTTACCTGACGGCGATCTACCAGCGCCAGTACATCGACTCCGCGCAGCGCTTCGCCGATGCGCCACGGCTCTCGCCGCAGCAGGTCGAGGCGCTCGACATGTTCGACCGTCTGGCCAACGATCCGAAGCTGAACCTCTTCATGGAGTTCAAGCCGGGCGACGTACAGCTCGTGCACAATCACACCATGCTGCACGACCGTACCGGCTTCGAGGATTGGCCCGAGCCCGAGCGGCGCCGGCACCTCCTGCGGCTGTGGCTGGCGGCGGACGGCGGACGGCCGCTGCCCGAGATCTTCGCCCAGCGCTATGGCGCGGTGACGGTCGGCGATCGCGGCGGCATCATCGTGCGCGGCACCAAGCTGCACGCGCCGCTCGAGGCCGTTTGAGCGCAGTTGACCTGGCGCAAGGTCATCCCTAAGTGAAGGCCGCTCTAAGAGACCACAAACACTAGGGACAACGTATGGCCAGCGATCCAACCGCGGGCGGCGCCCCGGCGGATATGCCGGTCGAAACGCCCGACAGCACTCTCGATATTCCCGCCAAGCCGGAAAGCGCCGCCGAGTGGCAGCGCCTGGTCGAGCAGCTCCAGGCCGAGAAGGCCGGCCTGCAGGACAAGCAGCTTCGCGCGCTGGCCGAGGCGCAGAACGTGCGCCGCCGCGCCCAGCAGGATGTCGAGAAGGAGCGCAAGTTCGGCATCGAGCGTTTCGCCCGGGACGTTCTTTCCGTTGCAGACAATCTCGGCCGGGCACTGTCGGCCCTGCCGGCCGACCTCGAGTCGATAGACCCGAGCGTGCGGAACGTCGTGACCGGCGTCCAGGCCACCGAACGCGAGCTGCTGTCGGTGCTGGAGCGCCACGGAGTCACCCGTATCGAGGCGCTGGGCAAGCCCTTCAACGCCGAATTCCACCAGGCGATGATGGAGATAGAGGACCCGACCGTTCCGTCCGGCACCGTCGTCCAGGAATTGGTCCCGGGCTATCTGATCGCCGGCCGGCTCCTGCGGGCCGCCATGGTCGGCGTGTCCAAGGGCGGCCCCCGGGCCACCCCCCAGGCGAACAACGAAAACTAGCCACCTCTTTCCCGGGGCCCTCCCGCCCTGGGAAAGCCAACTCTCCAAAAATCGTCACTAGGCGGCAAAACAACGCTTTCAAGCCGCGAATTTGGTCCTTAAGTCCATTGCAGGCGGCCACTTAGGACCTATATAGCCCCTGTCCTGATCCGGTTTTTCCGGCAGGTAACATTTTTGGGGGTAGATCGGGTGCCTTTGGGGCCGGGTCGACCTGCCTAGGGAAGTGAGCAGTATCATGGCGAAAGTCATTGGCATCGATTTGGGTACGACCAACTCGTGCGTCGCGGTTATGGAAGGCGGCGACACCAAGGTCATCGAGAATTCGGAAGGCGCGCGGACGACCCCGTCCATGGTGGCCTTCACCGACGGCGGCGAGCGACTGGTCGGCCAGTCTGCCAAGCGCCAGGCCGTCACCAACCCGCTGAAGACCCTCTACTCCGTGAAGCGCCTGATCGGGCGCCGCTTCGACGACCCGATGGTCGCGAAGGAAATGTCGCTGGTGCCCTTCAAGATCGTGAAGGCCGCAAGCGGCGACGCATGGGTCGAGGTCAACGGCCAGCAGTACAGCCCGAGCCAGATCTCGGCCTTCATCCTCGGCAAGATGAAGGAGACCGCCGAGGCCTATCTCGGCGAGAAGGTCGACCAGGCGGTCATCACCGTTCC
>JAIUOY010000248.1:0-31080 GCA_020160995.1 Pseudomonadota bacterium
AGGCTCTTCTGCGTCGCCAGCGCGCCCAGCACCATCGCGCCGGGCACGACGCCCAGCAGGATCGGCAGGCAGGAAACGACGCCGCGCCGGAACTCGTCGCGCCAGTCGTCCCGCGGCGCGGTGCCGGGCGAGGTCTGCAGGTCGAGGCTCATGCGCGGACGGTATTCCACGCTGCGCGCATTTTGATTGCGTAGATGCCGCCGCCGGCCGGAGAATTGGCAGCGAAATCGCCGATGGCGCCTTTTCATGGAAGGAAATGCCAATGGAGCTGGACGAGACCGACCGCCGCATCCTGCGCGTCCTGCAGCGCGACGGCCGCATCCAGAACACCGAGCTGGCCCGCAAGGTCGGGCTCTCGCCGTCGCCCTGCCTGCGCCGCGTGCGCCTGCTCGAAGAGGCCGGCGTGATCGACCGCTACGTCGCCGTGCTGAACCCGGCGAAGATCGGCAAGGGCCTGACCCTGTTCGCGCGCATCGGCCTCAAGACCCAGGACGAGGACACGATCGCCCACTTCGCGAAGGAGGTCGCGAAGCTGCCGCAGGTGGTCGAGTGCCACTTGATCCTGGGCGAGTACGATGCGCTGGTGCGGGTGGTGGCGGCCGACATCGAGGACTATCGCCGCTTCCAGTCGGAGCATCTCAGCCGCATCAAGGGCGTGCAGAACGTGAAGACCGAAGTGCCCAGCCAGACCCTGAAGGCCCTCGCGGCGCTGCCGGTCTAGCGGTCCCGGCAGGGCGGGACGCAGGAGTTGTCCCGGGCGACGGACTTTCGCGGATACGATGTATGCGATAAATTCCTCTTGGAGGAATCGTCCGAGGTGCCATGGCTGCATCCGAAGAGATTGAAGGCCTGACCGAGCTGTGCCTCAAGCTCGGCATATACGACGTTCCCGTCCGCCACGACCGGCCGCTGGATGTCTTCTTTCCCAAGGACCTGTTCGAGAGCTGGATTCTGGAGGCCGTTGCACGCGAGGGATTGGGGTATCCGAAGCGCGGCGTCCAACCCAAGAGCACCAACAATCTTGCGGTGTACCAGTCCTTCCAGAAGCTCGTGGATCGCCACGGTCGCGAGGAAGTGCAGGCTCGGATCACGAAGCATTTGAACAGGCTCTGGCCGCATGACGTGAAGGAGCAGTGGGCGGTCTTCAAGGCCCGCATCGAGACCCGCCCGATAAGGAACGCCGCTCCGGAGCCTGCTCAATCCCATACGTCGGATGATTCGGAGAACCCGGCCGCATCATCGACCCTCAACATAGGCGTTCTCTGGTGCACCTGGTTCGCCGGCTCCTGGTGGAGCAGGCCCTGGAGTCTCAGATACGGCTATCGCCCGCCCTCCTTGTTCGCGTCGAAGATGCGGAGCGCCGGCTACAACGTTCAAGCCCTGATGTGCGATGAGAAGCTCGAACTGAAAAGCCTGACCGGGTCGCCGGCACTGCAGGACGATGTCGACATTCTCTATGTCATGACCCACGGCGAATTCGATTCGGCAGGATACCGGGCCGAACTGAATGCCGACCGCTGGCGGCCGTCGAAGACCGGCCTGGGCGTGTCGGCCGGCAGTCGATTGTCGGTCGTCGTCTTCGACACCTGCAACCTGATCGACGACTCCTACAAATGGCAGTCCCTGTGGGCGCAGAACCTGGGCGCCGGCGTTCGGCTCGTTCTGGGGTTCGAGGGAAGCGTGGCGATCGATCAGGGATCCGCCGCGCGCGGACACGCCTTCGCTACCGAACTCGTCGACAACGGCAAGCCGTTCGCCGAAGCGTGGCTCGATGCCGCCGAGAGTTCGATGGCTCATTTGAACGATGCCAGCCTGAAGCAGGCGGTCGCTCTGGGCGTGGGAGACAGCGCGGCCGATGCCCAGTCGGTTCTCGATTCCGCCTCTCTGGCCAACATGCCCGCCGCGCGGAGCGCCGGCGGCGCTGCGGTCGTCGAACGCTGGTCCAAGCCATGAACGGGAAGCAGCGGGAGATCGTCAGGGAGATCATCGAGGCGACAGCGGGCCCGGCGGCGCTGAAGTCGCAGGAGATCTGGACGGCACTCGACGATGCCGGTCTTCCGAACTGGGTCGATAAATGCCGGGAGAGAGGCGCGCTGCCCATCTACGAACTGCGTCCGAACCCCATCGAGATCGATCGGGCGCCGGCGCAGCGCGAGGTGTTCGAGGCGTCGGGCCTGGTGCGCATCAACATTCGGCTGCCCGACGGCATCAGCAGGGAGTCCGACGGCGCGCAGGCGCTGCGGGCCGTCGTCGACAGTGCCTTCAGGCGCGACGAACGCACGCCCGAGCGTCTGGAGAGACCCGCTTCGGATTTCGTGGTCGATGTCCTCGGCTCGCGACTCCCCGATGTCGGTCTGCCGGTCCTGGGGCCGGGAGGGCGGCTGACGACCTTCGCCTTTCGCGATGGCTTGCAGCTCGACGTCACCATGCGCCACCGGACGGCGCGTCTCGACTCGAGCTGGCGGAGCGGCGACGACATCGTGCGCTGGATCCGCCGGAGGATTCTCGCCGCGGGCGACGGCCTGCCGGTGAAGCGACTACGCGGCGCCTTCGGTTACTTCGAACTCTCGAAGTACCAGCGGCAGAGGTACATGCGGCCGGCATTCGTCGTGGCGGCCGACCTGTACCAGCCGCCCGACACTCCGTTGTGGACCGGCTTCGTCGTCGAGGCCGCCACGGAGACCCCCGAACTCCCGATCGGAGCGGGCCTCGGGGACTGGGCTACCTGAACGACAGCTATCGGAACGACAGCTATCGGAACGACAAGGGGGGACAAGATGAGCGACTGGGTGGCGTACTGGGCAATTTCAGGCGGGGTGCTTGTCGGCGTGCTGCATCCCGTTCTGCTTGGGTTTATCCGCAAGCAGTTTCCGCCGACGGCCGGCAGCGGATTTCCGCCCTGGGCCAAGAAGTACGGCGGCCTCTTCGTCTTCTGCCTCGTCACGGCGTTGATTGTGTTGGCCGTATGGAAGAACGCCAACCCCGACGCCAGGCTCGAATGGTTCACGGCTTTTCTGCTCGGCTATGGCTGGGAGGCCTTTGTCGAAAAGTGGCTGCGGGGTACGCCTCCCGCTTGATGTCGGTCCGACGCCCGCGATCGCGCGACGACGCGCCGTCCGGTGGGCGGCAGGGTGGCGCAGGCCGGCGTGCCGTCCGCGCCGGTGCCGGCGACCCGGGTCTCGACGATGCCGCCGCTCCGGGCGGCGCGGTCCAGCAGGTCGCTGCCGACGTCGTGGATGTCGATCTTCATGCGCCGCGACCAGGGCGAGGCGGCGTCGCCGGCGAGCTGGCCGATGCAAACATAGACGAATCGACGGTCAGGCCCTTCGCGGCGCACCTGGTCGCCGGAGAGTTTGGGGTTGGAAGATTTGGGGCCGGAAGACGGGGGGCCGGGGGCGACGCGCACGGGAAAGTCGAAGACCAGCGGCTGGCCGCCGCGCGCCTGTTTCGGGTCGAGCGGCTGGCCGTCCTTTGCCTGAAGGCTGTGGACGACGCCCTCGACCGGCTGTTCGACGACGATGCGGAAGGCGACGACGGTCTGCTTTGTCCGGGCCATGCCCGTCGATAGCATGGCCGGGCGGGGCCACTAAGGGGGCCCGGCTTCTCTGCCGATGCCGACGTGCCGGTCTACCGGGTGCGCCGCCGCCAGCCCCGGCCGCCATCATTGGCGCCGTTGGCCCCGACCGACTGCGTGATGTCGCTCAACGATCCCCATTGCTGCAGCACAGGCGCTGCATAGGGGGCCTTCATGTGTTCCGGCCGGGCCTGGCCCGCCGGCTGCCCCGGTTCGCCGTCGGTCCGTTTGGCTTGCTGTTCCAAGTCGACCCCACTTCCCAGATGCCCGTTCGCGACAGCCGCAGTTCGCGTGCGCGAACTCATACATACTCTATGCGGCGGCGGCTGCACACTGCCGCTGCGCACTGCTACTGCGCACTGCCACTGCGCACTGCTACTGCGCACTGCCACTGCGCACTGCCACTGCACAAGGCCACTGCACAGGGCCACGGCCGGCACCCGCGCAGGCGTGAACGCGCGCCGCGGGCCGTTGGCGAATGTCGAAAAGGGGAAGGGCGTCGCCCGGCGCTTCGGGCTAGCGGGTCTTGCGGCCGTAATTTGGGAACGCCGCCGTCGTTCGAGCCCTGGTAGCCGACAGTCTGCGTCATCTCGCGCAGCGTGCCCCATCGGATCAGCACCGGCGGGGCATAGGGCGTCTTCCCATGAGTAGGCGGGGGGTCGTCTGCCGGCGACCCCACATCACCGGCGATCCTTGTCATTTCCCGTTCCAAGTCGACCCCCCGCTTCCCAGGTGCCCGTTCACGGCGACAGCAGATTGCGTCAGGGAACTTACGGACGCCTTACGAGGCAGCGGCTGCATCGCGCCGCCATGCCTTCGGCCGCCGGTATCGCGGACTCGTGAAGGCGCGAAGGCTGCCGTCGATGAAAATCGAACGCAGCAAGTTCTTCGCCGCCGTGCGCGTCTCGTTGTTCGGCGGCACGCTCTATCAGGGACAGGTCGACGGCATCGAGGCGATCCTCGACGAATGGGACGCGCGCCATCTCCGCGACCCGCGCCATCTCGCCTACATGCTGGCCACCGTCTATCACGAGGTCGCGCGCTCGATGCAGCCGATCCGCGAATGGGGCGACGCGCGCTACTTCTTCCGCCTGTACGACATCGCGGGCGAACGGCCGGGCACGGCCCGCCATCTCGGCAACCTCAAGCCGGGCGACGGCGCGCGCTTCTGCGGCCGCGGCTTCGTGCAGCTCACCGGCCGGCGCAACTATCAGCGCATGACCGACCTCGTGGGCGTGCCGCGCTTCGGGCTCGACCTCGTGGCCAAGCCCGACGCGGCGCTGCAGCTCGACGTCGCCACCGCCATCCTGTTCGAGGGCATGCTCGATGCCGAGTCGGGCTTCGGCGACTTCACCGGCCTGGCGCTCGACGATTTCTTCAACGCCACCAAGGACGATCCCGTCGGCGCACGGCAGATCATCAACGGCCGCGACCGGGCCGAGCTGGTGGCGGGCTACCACCGGCGCTTCCTGGCGGCGCTCCGTGCCTAGGGAGCGCGAGCTGCCGGCGTGGACCCGGCGCACCACGCCCGAGAACCTCGACGAGATCCATCGTCTGCTGGCCTCCGGTTTCGGCCGGCGTGCGACGGCGAAGAAGGTGCAGTCCACCGATCCGCCGATGTTTCCCGACGTGCCGGTCAAGCAGGTCGAATACTGGTTCAGGCAGTATCGCGACCACTTCATCGTGCCGGAGCAGAAGCGCAACCTGCTGGCGGCCGCGCGCGATCACGGCCTGCGCACGGTGCGCCGCAAGCTCGATCTGGTCGAGGAGATGGAAGACCTCGCCCTCCGGCAGCGCGCGCGCTTCCATCGCGGGCTGGCCGCCGAGGAGAATGCGCCGCTGCCGCTGCATGCGGTGACGCAGCTTGCCGCCGCCTACGGCGACGCGCTGGAGCGGCTGGCCCGGCTCTATCTCGAAACCGGCCTCATCCCGCGCATGCCGCGCCGCGTCGCCGGCATGGTGCAGGACATGATGGGCAACCGCGCGGTGTTCGAGTTCACCGAAGAAGAAGCTGCCCGCTTCGCCAAGGACCGGCTGCTGGAGGGCGTGGCGACGGAGACGCCGGAAGAGGGGGCGCCGTGACTTTCTCTGTCGTCCTGAACGAAGTGAAGGACCTCATCGCCGCCCGCCATCGGTGGGGCAACCTCCATGAGATCCTTCGCTGCGCTCAGGATGACAAGAGGGGAGCATGACGCGCCCCTCGGTTGAAGCCGCCTACGACCTGATCGCCAAGGTCCCGGTCTCCGGCCGCACGGTGCTGGATCATGCCGCGGTGCTGCCGCGCAACGAACGCGGTGCCTATCTGATCGCGGCCGCCACGCACTTCGCCGGCCTCATGCCCGACGCGCATCGCTACCGCCTGCTGCCGGTCGATCTCCGCACCTTCGTCGAGAGCCGGCGCTATCTCGGCCGCCGCGGCGTCGTCTATCCCGCGGTGATGGCGGCGGTCGCCGAGATGAACGACGGCAGCTACATCGAGAGCGTGCTGACCGGCGGCATCGGCTCGGGCAAGACCACGGCGGCGCTGCTCGGCATGGCGTGGCAGCACTATCTGCTCTCCGTGCTGAAGGACCCGCACGCCGTCTTCGGCCTCGATCCGGCGTCGGAGATCCTGAGCGTGTTCCAGTCGCTGAACGCCCGCACCGCCCGAGACAACGACTATACGCGCTTCCGCCACATGATCGCGGCCTCGCCCTATTTCCGCGAGGTCTTCCCGCCCGACGCCACGCGCGGCGCCGAGATCGCCTTTCCCCGCCGCATCGTCGCGCGCTCGCTGACCGGCAACGTCCACGCCGCCATCGGCGCCAACGTGATGAACGCGCTGCTCGACGAAATAAATTTCATGCAGATCGTCGAGGACTCCGCGCAGTCGGCCGACGGCGGCGTCTTCGACCAGGCGCTGGAGATGTACAACGGCATCGTGCGCCGCCGTAAGTCGCGCTTCCTGAAGGACGGCCGGCTGCCCGGCATGATCTATCTCGTCTCGTCCAAGCGCTATCCGGGCGAGTTCACCGACCGCAAGATCGAGGAGGCGCGGCGCGAACGGGCCGAGCGCGGCCGCAGCTCGATCTTCGTCTACGACCGCACCGTCTATGACATCAAGCCCGCGGGCACCTATGGCGCGGCGCGCTGGCGCCTGTTCCTCGGCGACACGACGCGCAAGCCGCGCATCTTGAGCGAAGAAGAGGGCGCAACGGTCGCGCCCGAAGACGCGCACCTGATCCGCCGCATCCCGCACGAATTCAGATCGGAGTTCGAGCACGATCTTTTATCGGCGATCCGGGACATCGCGGGCTGCTCGACGCTGGCGATGAACCCCTACCTGATCAACACCGAGGCGGTGGCCGCTGCGTTCGGCACGCGGCCCTCCGTCCTCTCCTTGGAACGCACCGATTTCGTGACGACGCGGCCCGCGATCCGGCGCGAGCACATCGCGCGGCCGCAGGAGCCGCGGCTCGCCCATGTCGATCTCGCCGTCAGCGGCGACAGCGCGGGCGTGGCGGTCGGCTATGTCGAGCGCTTCGTCGACGTGCCGCGTTCCGGCAACACCATCGAACGTATGCCGAAAATCGTCTTCGACCTCGTGCTGGAGGTGAAGCCGCCGCGCAACGGCGAGATCGAGTTCGAGAGCCTGCGCCGCCTGTTCTATGCCCTGCGCGAGGCCGGCATGAACCTGAAGTGGATCAGCTTCGACACCTATCAGTCGAGGGACAGCATCCAGCTCCTGCGCCAGCAGGGCTTCGTCACCGGCACGCAATCCATGGACGCCGACTCGACGGCCTACGATGTCGCCAAGACCGCGCTCTACGACGGCCGGGTCGCCGCTCCGCGCCACGAACACGCCCGCACCGAGCTTGTGCGCCTCGAACGCGACCCCAAGACCGGCCGCATCGACCACCCCGCCGGCTTCTCCAAGGACTGCGCCGACGCCATGGCCGGCGTCATCTACGGCCTGACCTACCGCCGCGACACCTGGGCCCGCCACGGCGAATCCATGACGGCGATCCTGCAATCAATTGCACAGAAGATCGAGACGAAGGACGCGAAGTCGGAGCAAGCGCGAGCCGCGGGGCAGGGACGGCACATCGGTTAGCCTCCCCATTCAAATGGGGAGGTGTCAGCGTCTCACGCTGACGGAGGGGTCAAGGCGGCAAGAACGCTGCGAGCGTCTCGAAGGGTGGGCCTCAGGATAAGGAGAGGTCTGCCGGGGCGCGCGACTCCAGTTGCACAATCATGACCTGGGCCGATTGTTCCTCAAACTCGGCTCGACGTGTATCGTCTCGGCGCCGAATGGTTCCCAGGAACCGTAGTCACGGGGCGCTGCTGGGAGGTAGGAGGGAGGTTGTCACGAGTCTTCACGACGGAGTAAGCGAGACCTGCATTTTTTGCGACAACCCGCCAGATAGCGGAGAGCACCTTTGGTCCAACTGGATGGGACCTTTGCTTCAACGGCCTTGGCATAAGTCGCGCTTCGAGTTGGTGCAGAATTATAGCTACGAAGCTGCGCCGTTTGGCGAAGTGGCGCATTGGACGCACAACGGTGCTACCCACAAGAAGAAAATCCGCGTTGTCTGTGAGCAATGCAACAACGGATGGATGAACAAACTGGAGTGCGCCCGTCACTTTCTAAAGCCAATGATACTGGGCGAATCCATTGCGCTCGATTCTGCTGCCCAGCGTGCCATTGCAAAGTGGATTGTGCTGAAACTTCTCGTCTTGGAGCACGATCCGACGGGAGGGCAGAAACCTACGCCGATCTTCTCTCGGAGACAAAGATTGGCCTTCAAGAATAACGGCCAGATCCCGCAGAGCTTTCGAATTTGGTTATGCGCTCGCGGTGGACCAAAGTGGCATGATTCGCTTGCGCTCAGTGGCGGACGCCTCTTGCTTTCGTCTCGATCTGGTCGAAACATTCCGCGCCCTGGCCCCGGTCGAAATGCTCAGTCCGTAACGTGGGGCATGCGTAGTCTCCTGATTCATAGCTTTGCTGTAACCTACTCCTATCTCGATTCCCGACTTACTTGGGACGGGCCACCGTGTGGCGTCCGGCTTTGGCCGATGAGTGGGCATGAGATCGAATGGCCGTCTGGTCTTTTTCTTACCGACAATGGTGCTGACACTCTTGCCGATCAATTTCCGCGTTTTGCGAAGTCGCTCCCGAGATCGAAGTGACTTCTGACGTCAACCCTTCGAGACGCACCGCTTCGCGGCGCTGCTCGAGGCGGGGAAAATGGAGCGGTACACACTCCGCAGCGACGCCTACGCCGCCTTATCGATCCTGAGCTTGACCTGTAGGTGCGCGCGATCCGCCAGGTCGATCAGGGCGTCGAGGCTGAACTTCTCGATGCGGCCGCGCAGCAGATCGTTCAGGCGCGGCTGGGTGACCTGTAGCCGCCGCGCCGCTTCGGCCTGCGTCACCTTCCAGCTGGCGATGCGCTGGCGAAGCGCGATCAGGAGATCGGATCGCATGGTCATGCTGGCCGCGACCGCGGGCGTGTCTTCCAGCGCCTCCCACACATTGGCGAAGCGCTGGCGCTTCAGTTTGGGTTTCATGTCCATCCTCTCGTCACAGCAGGCGCAGTCTCAACGCCGCCACGTCCAGCTCCCGTTTCGCCGTCGCCTGCGTCTTCTTCTGGAAGGCGTGCAGCACATAGACGGCGTCGGCCCGCGTCGCGACGTAGAGCACCCGAAAAGCGCCTGCGCTGTCGCGCAGGCGGATTTCCCGGACGCCCGGGCCGACGCTCCTCATGGGCTTCCAGTCCGTCGGATCGAGACCATGCTGAACCTGTCGAAGCTCGAAGCCCGCCTGCCGGCGCACTCTCTCCGGAAACTCCCGAACCCTGTCCAGCGAATCGCCCAGGAAGACGACAGGCTTCATGCGCTCCTGCCGTTTATATCAGATTTGATATAGTGGAGACAACTTGTCATCCAGGAAGAATATGGGTGTTGTTGTCTTCTAGTAAAGCAACTGAAAGTGGCAGGCCGGCCAACATCGTCTGCGCGGTCGGCGAGAGAGCATGACCCCTCCGCCTGCGCAGACGCAGGCACCTCCCCATTTGAATAGGGAGGTGGGCGCTATCGAGCCTTCGACGCGGCCTCGAACACCGCCAGCTGCGCCGCGAAGGCGCGCTTGTAGGCAGGCCGCGCGACGCCGCGGGCGATGTAGGCGGGGAGGTTGGGGGTGGCGTCGAGCAGGCCCGAGCTTTCCAGGCGGCGCAGCACCGTCACCATGAGGAGGTCGCCGGCGCTGAAGGCGCCGTCGAGCCAGGGGGCATCGCCCAGCCGGCGCGAGAGCTGGTCGAGCCGGGTGCGGATGCGCTCCTCGAGGATCGGCCGGCGCGCCTCGAACCAGTCCTTGCCGCGCTCCACGTAGAAGGTCATCTCGCGCTCGACGATCGGCGGTTCCACCGTGCCGAGCGCGGCGAACATCCAGGCGATGGCGCGCGCTCGCGCGTTGGCATCGGCCGGCAGCAGCCCCGGGCGACGCTCCGCGATCCGCAGCACGATGGCGCCGGACTCGAACAGGGCAAGGTCGCCATCCTCGTAGGTCGGGATCTGCCCGAACGGATGCAGCGCGAGATGCGCGGGCTGCTTCATCGCCTCGAACGAGACGAGACGGACGTCGTAGGGTTGGCCCACCTCTTCGAGCGCCCAGCGGACGCGCATGTCCCGTGCGAGCCCGCGGCCGCGATCCGGCGACGCTTCGAAGGCGGTGATCGTGATCGTCATCGTCGTTCTCCCTGGCGTGCCAGTCCGGGGCATGCCAGTGCAGGGCATGCCAGTGCAGGGCATGCAGTCCGGGGCGCACCTGTCTGGAAGACGGGCGGCCGGCCAGGGTTCCGACAGGCTGGCCGGATTAATTCCCGCGATCCGGCAGGTCTCGCCGATTTCCGTGCTAAGGAAGAACGACAGGAAACAAGCGAAAGGGACGGCGATGAACGGTGGATCGGGACTGGGGATGGTGCTGGCCTTCGGCGCGCTTGCCGTGGCCGTGTTCCTGTTCGTGAAGGACGTGACGACCGACAACAATCTCGAAGGCGGCCGCGGCTCGACGCTGCAGATGCAGGGCGTGTCGCTGCAGTATCAGGGGCCGGCGCGCACCTGAGTCGAACGCGCCGTTCGGCAAGTAGACGCGTGACCGCAACTCTCCCCACGTGATAGACCGGCCGCAAAGCGGGGAGAGGCCATGCTGCGGTCGATGCTTGTTGGCGTATTTGCCTGTTGTCTCGTCTTGCCCGCGGCGGCGGCCGACCGCTTTCAGGTCGTGCCGCTGCAGACCCAGACCGAGGTCATCGGCAAGGGCAGGGGCGATACGTTCGAGGCCGTGGTGCTCGACACCAGGACGGCGAAGGCGATCGTCTGCATCGCGGGCCGCGATCCGAAGAAGACGCCGGGCTTTTCCTTCCCGCTGGCCTGCGATCCGTTGCCCGCCAAGGTCGGGGCGATCCGACCGGCGCCGTTCCATCCCGCGCCGCCGCCGCTGATCGGCCGGCCGGCCGTGCCGCCCTCCGACGAGGTGCCGACCGGCAACGTGATCGACCGCGACCACCGCCTCGTGGTGCCCGGCCTCGACCAGGCGCTGTGGCAGGTCGACCCGGACACCGGCGACGTCACGCTCTGCGTGCTGCTGCGGCATTCGGAGGACGGGCTGCCCGACACCCGGCTCGTCTGCTCGTCGGCCAAGTTCAAGTAGGGCGAGGCGTTTCGCGCCCGCGACGCTGGCCTGTTTCCGGGCGGCCCGCTATGGTGGCGGCCGCACGGGGAGTGGGAGTCTCGTTCCGCCGGTGCAACCGGAGCGGGCAGGGGCTGGAGAGTCGGGGGCTATGACAAAGGAATCGGAAATCACCGGCACCGGCCGCACGCCGGGTTCGCGGGCGTCGCGGCGCGGCATGCTTCGGGCCGGGCTCGCGGCCGGGACGGTGGCGCTGGGCGGCGGCACGGCATTGGCGCAGACGGGTGGCGCTCCCGCCGCCGGCGGCCCTCACGCCGGTCATGCCGGCCACGCGGCACCCGCGGCGCCGGGCGCTCCCGCGGCGCCCGCGATCCATGCCGGTCACGCCCACATGGCCGAGATCGGCGTGGCCGCCAGCACCGCGCCGCCGCCGCTCGACCAGCCGCTGATCGAGCCGGAGGTCCGCCGCTCGCAGAACGGCGTGCTCGCGACCAGCCTGCGTTGTGCCTATACTTGGCGCGACATCGGCGGCCGTCGGCTCTATCTCCGCAATTACGAAGGCGGGCTGGCGCCGACCCTTCGCATGAAGGCGGGCGAGACGCTGAAGATCAAGCTGGCCAACGACCTGCCGCCCAACCGCGACCTGATGCCCCGGGACATCACGCGCCCGCACCAGTTCAACAACACCAACTTCCACTTCCACGGCGCGCATTGCAGCCCGAGCGGCATCGCCGACAACGTCATGCGCACCATGCTGCCGGGCAAGGCCTACGACGTCGAGATCGCGCTGCCCGAGGACCATACGCGCGGCACCTACTGGTATCACCCGCATCACCACGGCTCGGCCGACGTACAGGTGGCGAGCGGCATGGTGGGCGCCATCGTCGTCGAGGGCGATTTCGACTCCGTGCCCGAGATCGCCGCGGCGCGCGAGCGGGTCATGCTGCTGTCGCAGGTCGTGTTCGACGCCTTCGGCATGATCGAGGATTTCGGCAGCACGCTGTTTCCCGAGACCGCGACGCGCTTCCTGGCGATCAACGGCCAGCGGCGTCCGACGATCGCCATGCGGCCGGGCGAAGTGCAGCGCTGGCGCGTGGTCGGCTCGCAGTACCAGGACAATATCCTGATGGAGCTGGCCGGCCACCGGCTGAACGTCATCGCCTACGACGGCATTGCGCTCGGCGCCATGCAGGAGAAGAAGCAGCTCCTGATGGCGCCGGGCCAGCGCGCCGACCTGCTGGTGCAGGCCGGCGCTGCGGGCACCTACGAGCTGAACGCCATGCCGTTCGACCAGGGCCATCCGTCGCCCACCGGGCCGCTGGCGCGGGTCGTGGTCTCGGGCGAGCCGATGGCGATGAAGCTGCCGTCCGCGCTGCCCAGGCCGCCGTTCGAGACGATCCGCGACGAGGAGATCACCAACCGCCGCACCCTGGTCTTCTCGGGCGCGGGCGATCCGCCGGACAACGATCCCGGCGCGCACTGGCAGGAATTCACCACGCTGATCGACGGCAAGACCTTCGATCCTTCGCGCATCGACCAGCGGGTCAAGCTGGGCGCCGTGGAGGAGTGGACGATCCGCAACATCCACCATCACGACGACCATGTGTTCCACATCCACACCAACCCGTTCCAGGTGACGGAGATCGACGGCAAGCGGCCGGACGATCTCGTGTGGCGCGACACGGTGACGGTGACGCGGGCCGGCGGCAGCACCGTCTTCCGCTCGCGCTTCCTCGACTATACCGGGATCTTCATGCTGCACTGTCACATGATGAACCACGAGGAAATGGGCATGATGCAGACGGTCGAGGTCTATAAGGAGTAGCCCGTCCCGGCGTAAGGTTCGCTCCAAGGTTCGCTTGCCATCGGCGGCCCGCCCGCGCACAAATCGCGCGGCCCAAGGAGGGGGCGGGACATGGCGCTGGTACTCACCCTGAAGCAGGGCGAAGATTTCTACGTCGACAAGGACCAGTATTTCCTGCGCGAGATCGTGTCGGCGGGAAAGGTCCGCGTCGCGCGCGTGCGCGACGGCGCCGCCTTCGACGTCGACGACCAGAAGAAGACCAAAGTCGACGAGGCCGTGTTCCTCATGATCGGCGACCACATGACCACCAAGGCCTGCCGCCTGATGATCCAGGCCCCGCGCCAGCTCCTGATCGTCACCGGCGCCAAGAAGCGCAACCCGCCGCCGTCGATAGCGGGCCGCCCGAAGTAGACGCCTACAGCGACCTAGCGTTTACGCAACGCTCCCTGCAAGGCAGTCACCAACGCCGTTCGCTTTTCTCCCGTCAGCTTGTCGAGATTGAGCTGACGCCATTTCACGGCCGGCAGGTCCGCCGCGCCGGGGAGACCCAGCAGGATCCAGTCCGGTTCGCCGCGCTCGAAGGAGATCAGGAAGTCGCGGTGTTCCTGCGGCATGCCGTCGACGATTTGCGCGATCAACTGGTCGCGCGTCGCCGACAGGGCTTCGAGGGGGATGGGCGTTTCGGTCATGCCGTCGAAGCCCTGGGCGTATTCGCCGTCCAGTGCCTTGAGGGTGGGACGCAGCACTTCGGACATCGGGCGGTCGTGCGAGATCATGTAGACGACGAAGGCGCGGCGAAGCTCGTCGGTAATGCCTTCGTTCGCGAGAAGATCGCGCACGTCGAACAGGTCGCGGGGATGCTGCCGGTCGAGCGCGGCAACGAGCTTGCCGGCATAGAGGTCGGCGAAGGATACGACCTGGATTTCGGCAAAGCCGAACTGTTCCTGGACGGCGTCCGTCACGGCCCTGATTTCGGGTTCGTAGACCGTGCCGCGCAAGACGGGCGTTACTTCGATCTTGGTTTGGGCTCCATTGGCGCGGACAGTGAGCTTGGAGACCGTGCCTTCGACGCGGGCCATGGCGACGGTGCTGCCGCGGATGGCCGTGCGGATCGCCTGGGCGATGCGCTTCATCGCGGCGTCGATCGCGGCCAGCGATTTCGGCCGCGGCTCGACGGGTAGATAGGTCAGGTCGATGTCGACCGACAGGCGCGGCAAGTCGCGAACGAACAGGTTGATCGCGGTGCCGCCCTTGAGCGCGAAGCAGGCTTCTTCGGCGACGAGGGGCAGGACGCGCAAGAGCAGGGCGACCTGCCGGCGGTACTGCGCGTCAAACGCCATTCATGGCCTCGGGGACCGTTATGAGATAGGTCGGATCGAGCTTTCCGCCTTTGACCAGCAGGCGTTTGCCCGATCCCAGGTCAACGTCCTTCTTCTTCAAGTGTCGACGCCAAGCATGGCGATGGCGGTCGGCGAAGAAGAAGAAGAGGCGCTTGACCTTGATGCTGTGGCAGTCCGCCAGGAGTTTGGCGAGGCGGCGCGGGCTCAGGTCGACCAAGCCGTCCATGAGCATGTCGACCTGGTGGAAGCTCTCGTGGTCGGGAAGCTCGTCGAGCAGTTCCAGGATCGCGCGTTCGGGGGTCGACAGGGTGAGGGGCCAGTCCCAGTGCCCCCAGGGCCGATAGGTGAGGCCGCGCCGAAGCGGATCGTTGCTCGTGCCGCTGTTCCTGGCGACGTCGACCGCGAGATTGTTCAGCCGGTAGGTGATCGGATCGTTCTTGAAGAGCCGAAGGCTGTTGCGGCGAACGAAACGGACGTCGAGCGGGAGCTTTGCGAGCCAGCCCGGCAAGGGCTGCTTGCTGTAGAGGTGAACGGCCTCTGTCTTCTGCCGCAAGTAATGCGCATAGCCCTGCAGTTCGAGCGCCGTGCGTCCGCCGACATAAAGAGGATCGTCGAGCAGGATCGTCTGGAGCGAGATGACGGCCTGCTGCCAGCTCAGGGTTCCGCGAGGCTTGCGATAGACGCCGCGGGCCGGTTGCTCCAGTCGGCCGGAAGAAAGGTAGTGACTGACAAGTTGGCGCGAGTAACCGTGCTGCCGGAACCAGCCGGACGTGACGAGCAGTCCTTCCGGGAGGTCCCGTTCCAGCCGGTTTAGAAGATTGTCATTTTGTCCAACCACATTTGACATTATGGCGGAGAATCAAACTATTTTCCAGTTTGAATTATTGCTCATATGTCAAACATCGTTTGACGATATAGCGGTTTGCTAAACCGCCGCCCTTGTCCGGTCCGATCTGTCATCCCCGCGCGGAGGTTGCTCCGCGCGGGGATGACAGAGAAAGGAAGGCGCGCGCGACCGGGGGAATGCCGGGGCGATGCGCGCGGCGCCACCTGCAATCGGCGATCGATGGTACGCATAGTCCGTGGACTTATCGACCGCATCCGTCCGATCCTCGGCCGTGGCCGACAATGCAAAGGCGATTCGAGAGGGCTTCGGAAAACGGCTTCGCGAAGTCCGGCAGAAAGCGAACCTCTCGCAGGAGGAGCTGGCGGATTTAGCCGGCCTGGACCGTAGCTACATCGGCGGTGTCGAACGGGGCGAGCGCAACGTGAGCCTCGTCAACATCCACAAGATCGCCCGAGCCCTGAAGATCAGGCCGGGGGACCTGTTCCAATGAGCGGCTCTCATGGCGAGGCTTGAATGCAAATCCTCGCAGCGCGGCATCGCATCCGCCTGGGTCGAGGTAGACCACGTCACAGACAAGCAGGTCGCATCCGCAAGGGCTCGCCTCGACGAGCTGCTCGCGAAAGGCGGTCAAGTTTCGGACGCGGTTGCGACCGCCTATGTCGAATTGACAACCGACGCTCCGAAAGCGAATCCGAGCGACCTCTGGCAGCACGTCATCTATCGACATCTGCTTGAAATCGGATGGAGCGATCAGCGGTGGAAACGGGTCTCCGGGTTCGCGCTCGAACGTGTCTTTGTCAGCCTCTATCAGCCGCGCCTGCTGCCGAACCGCATCCGAATGCACATTCTGAGCAAGGGCGAAGCGAACGCGCTGATCGAGAAGCTCGGCATCAAAGACATACAGGCGTCGAAAGTAGACCTTTTCATCGAAGGACAGCGTGGCGACGAGTGGCTGGTGTTTGGAGCGGCTCACGTCAAATCCAGCATCGCCGAGCGCATTCAGGACGACGTGCCTGCCAGCCTCGCCTTCATGGAGAAGGGACTGCTCTCGATTGCCATTACGATGGACATGAAGAGCTATCCACCTCCGCACGGAAACTGCGTCAACTACGGAGAGCTGGGCGGCCGCAGCATGGAAGCCGATAAAGACAAGATCCGCGTGAAACGAAACTACATCGAAAAGACCGGCCAGTTCGATGCCATGTTCTCTTTCAATCTACGGACACCGGCAAGCCCCGAGACAACGGAATCGGGCAAGCGAATTTTCACTATGTCGGTGCACGATCAGCAGCCGGATGCTCTGGTCCGGCTCCTGAGCAACCATTGGACAAAGTACCAGGGGGGCGTGGAGGTATAGCTACTCCGCCGCCTGGGTCCGGTAGGAAAGCAGGGGGGCCGAAGCGGCAGCAGCCTTGATGCGCGAGTTCGAAGCCGTTACCTGCTCCGGGTCGATCTCGAAGCCGATATACGTGCACCCGAGCTTGGTCGCCGCGATGCCTGTCGTGCCGGAGCCCGAAAACGGATCAAGCACCACGACCTCGGCGCCGGATTTTCCGTAGGCCTCGATGCACCGTCGCGGCAACTCCTCCGGGAAACGCGAGAAGTGCGCCAGCCCGTCGATCCTCTCGTTGCCGAACTCCCACACACTGCCGACGGGTGGAGCGACACGGAAAGAATGGTCCTGCGATCTGGCAAGCAGATAGATGGATTCGTGCTGACGATGCGGGCGCCGGCACCGTCCCTCGGGCATGGCGTTGCGTTTGCGCCAGATGACCTCCCCGCGGAACAGGTATCCCTCGTCGCAAAGAGAGGCGACAAGACGGTACGGCAACGCAAGCAGGTTGCCGTACTGGAGCCACGGCGTCTTCTTGTCGATGAAGGCTTTTCTCTTCGCTCGCGGCTTCGTGTAAGCGGAGTTTTCCAGGCCGAGACCCTCTTTGTCCGGGCCCAGCGAGCTGTAGACGCGATCGTCCAGCCGCCAGTTGACCGGCGTGTTGTAGGCGTCGCCCAGGTTGATCCAGACTATGCCGTCCGGCTTCAGTTTTGGCAGGATCGTCTTGAATATCGAGACCAGCGACTGGACGTATTCCCGGGGGTCTTCTTCGACGCCGGTTCCGGCGGAAGTGCGCTGTCCCCAGTAAGGGGGACTTGTGACGAGGACATCGATGCTCGCATCGGGGAGCCGACGCCCTAGTTCCAGGCAATCGCCGAGCACGACTTCGTTCGGGTTGAAGGGGCCGATGCTCTGCACTGTTACGTCCTATGGAGCGCGCTGGCGAATGGTACTTATAGGCATCATCGGGAGGGCGCCCGTCAAGTCGTAGCTTGTTCAGGTGCGCCGTTCCCTCCGTCCTCCCGCAGGCTCGTCCTTCCGAGCGTTAACGAAGGACCTCGTTGCCGCCGGCCATCGGCGAGGCAGGCGGCATGAGATCCTTCGCTGCGCTCAGGATGACAAGAGAAGCAGATCAGTCCGCGGCCTTCGGGGCGGCGGCCTTGTCGAAGTCGCTGGCGTCGTGGCGTTCGCGGAGCTGGCCGGGGTCGTTGCCCTGGAGGCGGTTGACCAGGCGACCGCGCTTCACCGCGGGGCGGGCGGCGACGGCGTCGGTCCAGCGGTTCACGTGCTTGTATTCGTGGGTCTGCAAAAAGGTGCCGGCGTCGTTGTAGATCTTGCCCTTGGCCAGCGCGCCGTACCACGGCCAGATCGCCATGTCGGCGATCGAGTATTCGTCGCCGGCGAAGTACTCGTTGTCGGCGAGGTGCTTGTCGAGCACGTCGAGCTGGCGCTTGGTCTCCATCGCGAAGCGGTCGATGGCATATTCGCTCTTGAACGGCGCATAGGCGTAGAAGTGGCCGAAGCCGCCGCCGAGATAGGGCGCGCTGCCCATCTGCCAGAACAGCCAGTTGAGCGCCTCGGTGCGCTTGTCGAGGTCCTTCGGCAGGAAGGCGCCGAACTTCTCGGCGAGATAGAGCAGGATCGAACCCGACTCGAAGACGCGGCGGGGCTTCTTGCCGCTGCGGTCGACCAGCGCCGGAATCTTGGAGTTGGGATTGGCCGCGACGAAGCCGCTGCCGAACTGCTGGCCCTTGCCGATCTCGATCAGCCAGGCGTCGTACTCGGCGCCGCTATGGCCGGCGGCCAGCAGCTCCTCCAGCATCACCGTGACCTTCTGTCCGTTCGGTGTGCCGAGCGAATAGAGCTGCAGCGGATGCTTGCCGACGGGCAGCTCCGCGTCGTGCGTGGCGCCGGCGATGGGGCGGTTGATGTTGGCGAAGCGGCCGCCGTTTTCCTTGTTCCATTGCCAGATCGCGGGGGGCGTGTAGGTCTTGTCGTCGCTCATGGCGGGGTCCTCTTTCGCTCGGGAGTCGTTGGAAGGAGATTACCCTGCGCTCTACCCAATTCCGTCGCCGGGGGCCACCGCGTTCGCGGTGGCGCTATGTCGTCTTTCTCGGCGACGGGTGAGACTTGCTCGCTTGACAGCGATCAGCGGCCGCCGGCCAGGCGCTTGGAATATTCCGACAGCTCGCGCAGCACCGGCAGCGACTCCTGGGCGTAGCGGCGCAGCGGGCCGCTGCCGCCGCTCTGCGAATAGGCGCCGTACTGCTCGACGGCCGAGGTCTCGGCGCGCATCACGGCGTTTGCATAGGCGGTGTCGAACTGCGCGCCCTGCATCGAGTTGAGCTGCGCCATCGCGTCGTTCGTCATCCGGCTGGTGGCGTCGTGCGGCGCCATGGAAACGCCGGCCTCCGAGCGGTTGCGTTTCAGCGTCGACACCAGCTTGGTGTGCTCGGCGACGGCGCGCGTGGCGAAGCCGCGCACCAGCTCGTTCTGCGACTTGGAGAGGGCGAGCTGGCCCGACTTGATCATGAAGTCGTTGATGGTCTCGGCGAAGCCCACGAAGCGCGCGTCGGGCAGGGCGTCGACGGCGTGCGCCGTCGTGGCGGCCGTGGCGGCATAGGCCAGCGGCGCGGCGGCGAGGGCGGTGAGCAGGGAACGACGATGGATCGGGTGCATGGGCATGAGGTATCTCCCTGTTTCCGGATGGCAAATGTCGGGCTGACAACGGATTGCGATCGGAAACGTTCCTTTACTCCACATCCCGTCCGGCAACCATCAGTAGCAGTCGCCCATTTTCGCATGCCTCCGTTTCGCCTGCTCCGTTTCGCCTGCTCCGTTTCGCCGCCGCTACTTCATCTGGATCAGCTGGATCAGGTTCCCGCAGGTATCGTCGAGCACGACCATGCGCACCGGCCCGGCATCCATCGGTTCCATCGTGAAGGCGACGCCGAGGTCGCGCAGTCGGCGGTGCTCGGCATCGACATCGTCGACCATGAACGAGGTCGCCGGGATGCCGTCGGCGACCAGCGCGTCCTTGTACGGCTTGACGGCGGGATGGCCGCTCGGCTCCAGCAGCAGCTCCGTCCCCTCGGGGGCCTGCGGCGACACGACGGTCAGCCAGCGCGCTTCGCCGGCGGGCACGTCGGTCTTCAGCTGGAAGCCCAGCACGCGGGTGTAGAAGTCGAGGGCCTTGGCCTGGTCGTCCACGAAAACACTGGTGACATAGATTCTCACGGCGGTTTTCCTTTCACGAGAGGTGAGACGGGATCAGAGGTGCTTCTGCAGCCACAGCGCCGTGGCCTTGCGCAACGGGTCGAGGTCGAGCGAGTGCAGCTTGGTCCGGCCCATCCACTCCACGCGGACCAGCCCGGCCTTCTCCAGCATGTCGAGATGCTGGGTGATGGCCTGACGCGAGAGCCCCGGCTCGTTGGCCGCGGCCGCAAGGGCACAGATCTGGAACAGCGACTGTGCGGGGCGCTCGCGCAGCCGGTCGACGATCCGCCGGCGCGTCGGATCGGCAAGCGCCTTGAAGATCCGGTCGAGCTGCTCGTCGTCCACGCCGGATTAAATGCAATAAAACTATTGCATGTCAACCGGCCATTCACGCGGCCTGCAACGGAGTATGCAACCGGGGCCTGCAACCGGGGGACGCAACTCAGTCGGGAGCGGCAGCGAACTCGGCAGCTGCGGCCCGCGCAGCCCGGCGCGGCGACCCGGAACAGGAAAGGCCCGAGAGCAGACACGCCGACTTTTTGCGCCTGCGGCGGCAACGTGGCTCGCATCGGACGTGTTGAGTCTCCCGTCGGGAGGTGCGTTCGATGGTCAGGTTTGTCCTTTCATTCGCGATAAGCGGCGCGCTCGTCTTGTCGGCGGCAGGCGCGGCCTGGGCACAGGCGGGCGCCGGCATCGGCGGCAGCGGCACACCGTCGTCGCCGTCCGCCCCGTCGCCATCGCCATCGACATCGCCATCGACATCGCCGGCGCCGGGCGGCACTTCGCCCACCGTGCCGCCGCCATCGCCTTCGGTTCCCTCGACCTCGCCGTCACCCTCGACGACGACGCCCGCGCCGCAGCAGCCGGGGCCGGGGCTGGATACCGACCGCCGCGCGCCGCCGCCGCGCTAGGGCGTCGCGGCCGGAGCGGCGGTCGCGGCGTTGCCGATCAATGTCGGCAGGGTCGCGGCGAGCAGGCTGGCGATCATGAGGTTGCCGCGCGGGTTCATGTGGGCGGAGGCGTAGAAATCCTGCGGGTTCGGTTCGGCGGCGAGGCGGCGGAACGTGTCCACCGTGGCGATGCCCGCGCGCGCGGCGCCGTCGAGCAGCGCCTCGACGATGCGGCGCTGGTAGTCCAGGTAGGCGCGCTGGGTCCAGGTGTCGGGCGGATACTGCGCCATCACCACGACCTTGAGCGCGCCGTCGGCCTGCAGGCGTGCGAGACGTTCGAACAGCCGCTTGGCGATCTCGACGCCGAAGCCCGTGCGATGGACGCGCCGATGATAGCCGGCCAGGTGCTGCACGAAGTTGGGCATGCCGAGCAGCGCGGTGTCGACGCGATGCCGCAGCTCGGGCGAGAGCGTCGAGCGGCGCGGCGGCACCGGCACGCCCTTCAGCACGAGGTTGCTGCCCTCGACGACGAACCACGGCTTGTCGCGCCACCACAGGCGGCGCATCTCGACGCGCCGCACATCGTCGGCGATGAAGCTCAGGATGACGACGGCCGGCCGGTGCGTGGCGACGTAACGCTCGGCGCGCAACACCATCTGGTCGATGCCGTAGCCGGTGACGCCGGCGTTCAGCACGCGGCGGCCGGTGAGGCGCTGCAACTGCGCCGGCCACGTCTCCTCGTCGCGCACCTCGTCGCCGTAGGTGTAGGAATCGCCTACCGTCAGGATCGCGCCCGCGTCGCCCGAGGCGGTGTCCCCGCCGCACGAGCGAAACCCCTCGGCGTCGATCGTGTGGAACGACCGTCCGACCCCCGGCCCGCTGAATCCGGGGTTGGGCTCATGCCCCAAAAGATCGTCGTGACGAAAAAGCCCGTTCTCGGACATGTCTCTCCCGATGCGCCGCCATCCAAACAGATCGCCCGCGATGTTGATGGCACATCGAGCACCTTCCCGTCATCGCGAAAGGAGAGACGGTGCGCGTTCCCATTCTTCGAGACGCCACGCTCCGCGCAGCGCCAATACCTCACCCTGAGGAGGCCCCCTCATCATTCATGGGCGCCGTCTCGAAGGGTGGGCCACAGAGGCGATGCATGTTCTTCATCCTCCTCCCCCGTCATCGGAGGAGGTGCCTCGTAAGATGCGGGCACCTCCCTGTTTGAACGGGGAGGAAAGCTCCGGCCTATTCGCTCGCCGCGCCGCGCAGTTCGGCCTTGAAGCCATCGGTGTTCTCGAAGCGGATCTTCACCGCATCGCCCGGCCTGTCGCCCTCGAAGGCGAACGTCCATGTCTGGGTCTCGCCGCGGCCCAGCGCGCGGCTGTCCAGCTGGAAGGTGCGGTCGTCGAGCCAGCGTCCGCGGACGGCGCTGATCCCGTAGGGGCCGGGCGGGCTCAGGCGATAGAAGCCGTCGGTGCCGAACACGCCGGTACGACGATCGGTCGGCGGATCGGCGCGCAGCACGACCTCCCAGGTCGGATCGGGCCGGTCGAAGAAATCGAGCCGGAAGCTCTTCATGCGCAGCGGATTGTCGGCCAGGCGATAGGCCTTGCCCGAAACCGTCCTGGCGAGATCGGACGAACCGGGAGCAGGGCCGCGCTTGGCGATCGTCGCCTGGTGGATCGCCGCCGTCAGCAGCGCCATGCCCGCTTGATTGGCGGGCAGCGGCGCGTCGGACTTCACCGCGCCGGCGATGTCGTCGACCAGCGCGGCGACGGGATAGTATTCGCCGTCCGGCCGGGCGCCGGTCATCACCGCCACGACGTCGAGCTTCGGGATGATGACGATCATCTGCGCATGGCGGCCGCTTGCGAAGTACGCGCCCTTTTCGGGCAGCGACCACCACAGGTTCCCGTAGTGAAGCGCGCCTCGTACGTGGACCTTGCCCGCCTGCGCGCGCTCGACCCACGCGGGCGGAATGATCTGCTTTCCCTCCCACCGGCCGTTGCGCAGATAGAGATAGCCGACCCGCGCCATGTCGTGCGGCGTGAGGAAGAGGCCGGACTGGCCGTCCGTGACGCCCTGCGCGTCGTTGTTGCCCCAGGCCACGCTCGTGATGCCGAGCGGTATGAACAGCTCCTTGAGCGCAAAGTCCTGCGCGTTCTTGCCGGACTTCAGGTTGACCAGCGCGGAGAGCAGATAGGGGTTGCCGCCGCCATAGTTGAACGTGGTGCCGGGGTCGGCCGCCATCGGCCGGTCGAGCACGAAGGCGGTGCGGTTAGGGCTGCGGAACATCTGCATCAGCGTTTCGTCCGGCGTGTAGAGCTTCTCCGTCCAGTCCATGCCGGAGGTCATGTCGAGCAGGCTCTGCACCGTCATCGCTCTTTTGCGGTCGTCGGCGTTCGCGATCTTCCGGTCGGCGAACAGATCCATCACCCGCTGGTCGGTGCTGTCGAGCATGCCCTTCTGGAGCTGGATCGCCGTCAGCGTGCCGACGACGCTCTTGGTGACCGACCGCAGATCGTGGGCGATGCCCGGCGCGTAGGGCGCATAGTAGGCGTCGACGACGATCCGCCCGTGCCGGACGATCAGAAAACTGTCCTGATTGAAGCTGCCGACGGTCGCGACCAGCCGGGCAAGCTGCGCGGAGTCCATGCCTTGCTCTTCGGGCGTCGACACCGGCCAGGACTCGCCCGGCCAGGGATAGGCGGAGGGTGGGGGCGAGGCAGAGGGCAAGGCAGAGGGCAAGGCAGAGGGCGAGGTCTGCGGATCGCGGGCCTGCGCGGCGACCGGCGCAAGGCCTCCGGCCAAGAGTTGAGCCGCTGCGACCAGCGCAGCCAGGACTGCCACCTTGAGACGCATGGGCATCCTCCCAATCGCCTACGCCGCTGCAATCATAGATTGATCGCACCATCGTCCCTAGGGCAAAGGCGCGGCCGCGGGAAAGCAGGCATGGGCCGTAAAGGCGATACGCGCTCGCCATCCTCCTCCCCGTTTGAACGGGGAGGGGGTGTCAGGGGGTGAACTTGCCGAGCTGGCGCAGGCCGTCGATGTTCTCGATCACGACCTCGTTGCCGTGGGGCAGGGAGATCAGGCCGCGCTTCTTCAGCTTGGCGATCGAGCGGCTGACGGTTTCGATGGTGAGGCCGAGATAGTCGCCGATCTCGCCGCGATTCATGTCGAGGTCGAGGGAGCGCACGTCGCCGAAGCGGGAAGCGTGGAGCGCGTGCATCCTGGCGAAGAAGAAGGCGACCCGCTCCGTCGAGCGCAGCCGGCCCATCGCCGCGACCAGCTCGCCGGCCTCGCGCTGGGCGCGGACCAGGGCCTCGGCCGTCGCGGCGGCGAGCGCCGGGTAGCGCTGCGCCAGCTCGTCGAAGCGGCGGCGGCTGAAGGCGCAGGCCTCGACGTCGGTGACGGCATGGCCCTCGAACGTGTAGCGGCCGTCGGTGTGGAGGAAGCCCACGCAGTCGCCGGCCAGGCGCAGCGCCACGATCTGCCGCCGACCGTCGTCGAGCGTGCGCGAGATCGCGACGAGGCCCCGGGTGATCTTGAAGAAGCTGGTGATCGGATCGCCGGCGCGAAAAAGAATGTCCCGCCGGCGCCAGTGCCGCCGGCCGCCCAGCGCCACCAGCTCGGGAAGCTGCGCGTCGGTCAGCGCGCCGCAGAGATTGAGCGAGCGCCCGATGCAGCCCGCGCAGGGCGCGCTCAGCGACTCCGGACGGAGCTGTTCATACAGCCGGGGGGGCAGGGAGTTCACGGCGAAAGCCTAGTGAGGGCCGTTGCCCGATACAATCTCCAATCGAGGAAGTGACGCGCAATAGCTACCCCTTTCGATCACTTCCCGTTGAACGGCGCAGGCTTCCCTCGGCGCGGCCAGCCCATCCTGCAGCCCGATCCTGCCCTCGGGGCCGGCGCTTGACGATTTAGGACAATCGTCCTAGCGTTGACTGGGACAATCGTCCCAGTCGATGCGGGAGGGAAGGCAGGCATGAGCGGCACGGCCACGCGCGGGCAGATCGTCGAGGCGGCGGACGAGCTGTTCTACCGGCAGGGCTTCGAGCCGACCTCGTTCGCCGACATCGCCGGCGCGGTGGGCATATCGCGCGGCAATTTCTACCATCACTTCAAGAGCAAGGACGAGATCCTGGACGCCGTGATCGACCGCCGTCTGCAGACCACGCGGGCGATGCTCGACCGCTGGGAGGCCGAGGGCCGGGACCCCGCGGCGCGGATCCGCGGCTTCGTCGGCCTGCTGCTCGTCAATCGCGCGAAGATCATGCGCCACGGCTGTCCGGTGGGCACGCTGTGCAACGAGCTGGCCAAGCTCGATCACAGGGCGCGGCGCCACGCCAACCGCATCCTGGCGCTGTTCCGCGACTGGCTGGCCGGCCAGTTCGCGCAGCTCGGCCACGCGCCGGACGAGGCCGAGGCGCTGGCGCTGCATCTGCTGGTCCGCGCGCAGGGCGTGGCGACGGTCGCCAACGCCTTCCGCGACAAGGCGTTCGTCGCCCGCGAGGTCGGGCAGATGGAGGCGTGGCTGGCAGGCCTGCGCTGAGGCCATCGGTATCTACACGGGCTGTCTACACGGGGAGACGCTTCGCATGTTCGTCGTTCTGCTGCGATTTTCCGCCAACCGGGGCCAGGCCGGCCGGTTCATGGAGGCGCATAACGGCTGGCTGAAACAGGGCTTCGACGACGGCGTGTTCGCGCTCGCCGGCAGCCTCCAGCCGGGGCTGGGCGGCGGCCTCCTCGCGCACGGCGTGGCGCGCGCCGAGCTGGAGACGCGCATCGCCGCCGATCCGTTCGTCGCGGAAGGCGTCGTGACGGCCGAGATCCACGAGATCGCCCCCGCCCGCACCGACGAACGCCTGGCCTTCCTCAAGGGCTGACGGCGACGCTTTCTTTCGGCGCGGGATTGGTGACTCCGGCGGCGAGGGCGGCTACTCGTCGGGGGGATGAGCGGCGATTATCGTTGGGTCGAGTCCTTCGACGACCTCATCCGTGCAATCGAGTGCACGTTCGCAAAGACGGGGCGGCCGGTCGAGGTCGCGTGCCGGGTCGATACCCAGGACGGGCCTGCCATCGCCTTCACCATGGCGGCCGGCGCGGCGGACTGTCTCGATCTTGCCGGGGCGTTGCCGGACGAGGCCGTCGCGGAGCTGCGCTTCCTGCTGACCTCGCCGCGGATCAGGCTGCGCGGCGCCAACTTCAAGGCGGACATGGTGTGGCTGGCGGCGCGGCTCGGCATCGACTGCGGCAACTTCGCCTTCGATGCGCTGCTGGCGGGATCGCTGCTCGACGAGAACCGCGCCAACAGCCTCGCCGCCTATGCGCGCCTCTATGCGGCGGTCGACGCCGACGCCGACGCCGACGCCGACGCGGACGCGGACACCGAAGACGGGGACGACGCGCGGCAAAAGCGGTTGCGCCGGCTGGGCCGCGCCGTCGATGCCGTCTTCCAGTCGGCCGCCGCGATCCGCGGCGAGCTGCTGGCCTCGCCGGCGCTGGCGCATTTCTATGTGAACCTGCTGCATCCCGCGTCGCTGGCCTTCGGTCGCCTCGAACGGCGCGGGGTCGTGGCGTCGCGCGAGCGCTTCGAGGCGCTGCGGGTCGAGCTGGAAGGCGCGGACGGGCGGGGCGGCGCGCTGGCCGATCTCGACCGCCAGGTGCGGGCGCTGCTGCCCGGCCGCCTGCGCATGAAATACGCCGACAACCTCGCCGTCCGGCCGGCGCTGCTGCGCGATTACTTCTTCGGCACCGCGGGCCTGCACCTCAAGCCGCGGATGGTGACGCCGCGCCACGGCGAGCCTTCGACCGCCAAGGCGCATCTCGCGATGTTCCACGACGTGCCCGAGGCGGCGGCGATGGTGGCGCTGCTGGAGGCGCGCAGCTCGGCGGCCAAGATGCTGTCGGCCTATGTGAAGGGCTTCCTGAAGCACCTGCATCCCGACGGCCGCTTTCATCCCGCCTATATGCTCTTTGCCGGACGCGCGGACGAGGGAGACGACGGCGACTATGGCGAGGAGGGGATTGGCGGCGGCACCGTCACCGGCCGCACCTCGGCGCGCGATCCCGCCATCCAGACCGTGCCGAAGCGCGGGACATGGGCCAGGAAGCTGCGCCGCTGCTTCGTCGCGCCGCCCGGCATGGCGATCTGGTCGGCCGATGCCGCGCAGGGCGAACTCAAGATCGCGGCCTGCCTCGCCGACGAGGCCAACATGCTGGCGGCCTATCGCGCCGGCCTCGATCTGCATGCCGTCACCGGCGCCTCGATGATGGACATGCCGACCGACGCCTTCATGGCGCTGGCCGCCGACGTGACCGACCGCGAGAAGATGGAGCGCTTCGAGCTGGGTCGTTTCAAGGCCAAGGCCTGCAATTTCGGCTTGCTTTACGGCATGCAGGCCAAGGGCTTCGTGCGCTACGCCTGGCAGACCTTCAAGATGGTGCTCGGCGAGGCGCAGGCGCAGGAGATGATCGACCGCTTCTTCGCGACCTATCCCGGCCTGCTCGACTGGCACGAGGCCGCACGCCGGCAGGCGCGGCGCGACGGCGCGGTGGCCAATCCGTTCGGCCGCGTGCGCCACCTGCCCTGGATCCGCTCCAAGGAGCGCCAGATTGCAAGTCGCGCCGAACGCCAGGCGATCAACGCGCCGGTGCAATCGACGCTCTCCGATCTCACCTGCTGGGCCTTGAGCGAGATCGACCGCCAGATCCCCGACGCCCAACCCTGCGCCATGATCCACGACGCCATCGTCGGTTACTGCCCCGAGGACCGCGCCGACGAGATCGGCCGCCAGATCGTCGAGGTCGCGGGCTCTCTGCCCATCGACGCAATGTGCGGCTGGCGCCCCCAACTCCGCTTCACCTTCGACCACGAACACGGCCCCGACATGGGCTCGATGGTGAAGATGAAGGGGTAGCCAAACCCTCATCCTGAGCGTCTTTTCATTGTCATCGCGCGCGGGGTAACCCCCGCGCTGGAGCGCAGCGAAGGATCTCATGCCCGTGGCAACCGGCGATGAGATCCTTCGCTGCGCTCAGGATGACAGATAAGGGTCGAGACTGTGGATGCAGCCGCGGACCGGCGAAGCGGGTGGCGATGGCGGGGCTGCGCGGGCGGTCCATAGGCTCGCGGCATGAAGATCAAACAGCCCGAGATGCGTGTCACCTCGCTTGCTCCTGCCGCGGCGCCCGCGATGGCGTCGAATGCGCTGCAGGTCGAGGACGAATTCAACGCCTTCTACATGGCCGGCACCGACGGCGCGGCCGGGCATGTGCTGCGGCCGCCCTACGATCCGAGGGTGCTGGAGCGGCTCACCCAGGAGAACAACGTCCTCGGCGCCTGCATCGACGCCATGGTCGTCAACGTCGCCGGCACCGGCCACCGCATCGAGCGCGAGACCAAGCGCGCCGACGAGCCCGACGAGCAGGACGATCCGCTCGCCTGCAAGCTCGAAGCTTTCTTCCGCGAGCCGTTCCCCGGCACCAGCTTCGTCTCCATGCGCCGCGACCTCGCGCGCGACATGGAGCGGGTGGGCTACGGCGCGCTGGAGATCATGCGCAACGCCCAGGGCGAGGTCGTGTTCCTGCGCAACACGCCGGCCCGCACCATCCGCCTGTGCAAGCTCGACGCGCCGGCGCCGGTCGTGCGCACCGTCTCGCGCGGCGGCGCGGAGATGTCCGTCACGGTCATGATGCGCGAGCGCCGCTTCGTACAGCTCATGGCCGGGCAGTTGCTGTTCTTCAAGGAGTTCGGCGCGTCCCGCCAGCTCGACAAGCATACCGGCCAGTGGGAGAGCGCCGAGCGGCCCGTGCCCGTCTCCGCGCGCGCCACCGAGCTGCTTTATTTCCAGGTGGGGCAGGACCCCAACAGCCCCTACGGCGTGCCGCGCTGGGAGGGGCAGATCCCCTCGGTCGTGGGCTCCCGTGCGGCGGAAGAGAACAACCTCACCTATCTTCAGTCGGGCGGCCTGCCGCCGGCGCTGATCGTGGTGCAGGGCGGCATCGTGGCCGGCGAGGCGCGGCAGGCGCTGGAGCGCCAGTTCGCGCCGGGCCAGAAGTCGCGCGCCGCCATCCTCGAAGTGCCCGCGACCGACGGCATGCTCGACAAGCCGGGCACGGTGAAGGTCACGGTCGAACGGTTCGGCCACGAGCGCGCGGGCGACAGCATGTTCGAGCGTTACGACGACAAATGCGCCGAGCGGGTGCTGCGTGCCTTCCGCTTCTCGCCGCTGTTCCTCGGCAAGTCGGCCGACTTCAACTTCGCGACGGCCTATGCCTCCTATCTCGCGGCGGAGAGCCAGGTGTTCGGGCCGGAGCGCCGGCTGTTCGACGAGATCGTGACGCGCAAGCTGCTGCCCGAGCTGGGCGGCGCGGGCTACGTGTTCCGCTCCAATCCCATCGCCATCAAGGACGTGACGCAGCAGATCGAAGCGCTGGCGCTGGCGGCCGGCCTGCCGGGCATCGACCTCGAAAGCGTCGTCGACCAGCTCAACAAGGCGGCCGAACTGGAGCTGCAGTTCCGGTGTTCGGAGGCGCCTGTGCCGCTGAGAGCCGTGCAATCGGTTGCACGAGACGAGTCGTGAGCCGGGCCCGTCAGGTGAAGACCTGGCTGCACCTGCTGCTTTACGCGGCGGCCTTTCACTGCACGCCGATCCCGGCATGAGCCCGCTGCTGGGGGTGAAGCTCGCTGCCGCAGCCCTAGCGCTGGCGATCGTCGCGGGCGCGCTGTGGTGGAGCTACGTCGAGGGCAAGAGCGCCGGCCGCAACGAAGTCTCCACCCGGACGATGGAAAAGGCGGCGGAGAAGACGCATGAAGGCATCAGGCTGCGCAATCAGGCGGCGCGTCGCGCTGCTGGCGACGACGACGACACTGCTTTCGAGCGCATGCGCCCCCGCGCCGGTGGTGGTGCTGAGCCCTGACCCCTGCGCGCGCTTCTCCCGCCTGGAGATGACCGACGCGCAGGTCGACGATGCCAAGCGCTCGCCCGAAAGCCGCCATGTATGGCGCCCGTTCTTCAACCAGACGAACGCCCACAACGACATCTTCGACACGACGTGTCTGAAGGGGAAGTGACGTTGTCGTCCTGAGCGCAGCGAAGGACCTCATCGCCGCCTGCCATGATGAGGCAACCGGCATGAGATCCTTCGCTGCGCTCAGGATGACAGAGGAAGTCGGGACGACAGGGAAGATGCCATGGACTGGAAGCCGATCGTCACCGTCGTGGCGCCGACCTTTGCCTGTGCGCTGGAAGGGCCGTTGAAGGGGCTGGCGGCCGGCGTCGCGGGCAAGGTCCTGCTGGAGCGCGACGATGCGCGGCCGGACGAGATCGTCGAGGCGATCCTGAGGGAACAGACGCCGGAGCTGATGCACCGGCTGCGGCGGGTCGAGGCGGCCATCGTCGAGCAGCAGCGCGCGCTGGGCTTCACCTTCGCGGCGTTGCGGCCGGAGGCGCATCTGCGGCCGAGCCCGTGGGGGCATGTCGGCATCAACATCCTGGCGACGGCGGTGCTGGGCATGTTCATGGCCGGCGTCTACTACGTCTTCAACAAGGAGCTGCCGGCCGACGAGCCTGCGTCCATCGCCCTGATCTCCTCGGTGGTGGGCTATCTCGCGGCCAACACGACGCAGGTGCTGAGCTACTATTTCGGCTCGACGTCGAGCAGCAACCGGCGCAGCGACGCCGAGGCCAGCGCGCTGCAGAACAAATAATTGCCTTCGCCGGCGCCGGTGCTATTCACCCTCCACACGACCAAGGAGGGTTGCTTGAACACATTGACCGTCATCCAGATCGTCGCCGCGCACGGCGCCATTGCCCGCCTGCGCGACAAGCCGCTGCCCGGCGCGGTGAGCTATCGCCTGTCGAAGATCGCGAAGTATCTCGACGAGGAATTCCGGCTCTACGCCACCGTGAAGAACGAGCTGATCGTGCGTCACGGCGAGCCGGTGCCCGACAAGCCGGACGAGTATCGCGTGCTGCCGCACCTGCCGGGCTTCGGCGCCTATATCGAGGCGATGACGCGCGTGCACGAGGAGACGGTGCCGTTTCCCTTCCGCAAGATCGACGTGAAGGACCTCGACATCGACTTCTCCGCCAACGAGATCGAGGCCCTGGCCCCGGTCTTCGACGGCTTCGCGACCGACGACGACGGGGTGGACGTCACCGCCCTCGACGCGCGGGCGGCGGTGCGGCGGGAGCGGCTTACGGCTTCGGCCTAACTCTTGTCATCCTGAGCGCAGCGAAGGATCTCATGCCCGTGGCAACTGGCGATGAGGTCCTTGCATGTTTGCGCCGTCGTTGAACTGTGGCCTGAATAGGCGCTGACGCGGGAGGAGACCGCAACTCCTCCCGCGTCGACGGCGCGGAGCCCGTTGAGGTCCACGGCAGCCGCTGGTGCGGACGCCGC
>JAIUOY010000249.1:0-3352 GCA_020160995.1 Pseudomonadota bacterium
AGGCGAGCATGGCGTAGGCCGCCTCGGGGATCATCGGCAGGTAGATCGTGACCCTGTCGCCCTTCTTGACGCCAAGCTCCTTCAGCACATTGGCCATGCGGCACACTTCGGCGTGCAGCTCGCGATAGGTGATCTTCTTCGACTTGGACGGATCGTCGCCTTCCCAGATGATCGCCGTCTGGTCAGCGCGCGCGGGCAGATGACGGTCGACGCAGTTGGCCGACACGTTCAGCACGCCGTCGTGGTACCAGCGGATGCGGACATTGCCGGTGTAATCGACGTCGCGCACGGCGCCGGGACTGTACGGCTTGATCCAGTCGATACGCTTGCCGTGCTCGCCCCAGAATCCGGCAGGATCCTTGACCGACGCATCATACATCGCCTTGTACTTCGCTTCGTCGACATAGGCGCGCTTCGCCCAATCGGAGCTGACGGCGATCACCTCATCGGCCATGGCATTCCTCCCGTATCGCTAGGCTTAAGCCGGCAATTACCTGCGTTCTAGCGCGCCGTGATCGCGCTCGGCAATTCGACTTTGGCCGCGCCCTACGGCAGCGGCTTCACTCGGTGAACCAGGTCGTGAAGTCCTGGATCGGCGCACGTTCGGTGATCAGGCTGTTGGGGACCACATCGGGGTCGGCATGACCCAGCGCCAAGCCGCAGATAACGATCTGGTCCTCGGGAATCTTGAGCTCGCGCCGCACGACATGCTGATAGCGGCTGAACGCCGCCTGCGGACAGGTGTGCAGTCCCTTCTCGCGGGCCAGCAGCATAAGCTGATCGAGGAAGATGCCACAGTCGATCCACTGGCCGTTACCCATGCGCTTTTCGACGCAGAGAATCATTCCGACCGGGGCATCGAAAAATTCGTAGTTCTTGCGGAACTGCTTCATCATGCCGGAAGCATCGCCCTTCGGTACACCGAGCAGCGTGTAGAGCTGCTTGCCGACGAGCTTGCGGCGCGTGTCGTAGACCGGCGTGAATTCCTTGGGATAGACGTCGTATTCGCCGCCCGGTCCATGGTCGCCCTCGTCCATCGCCTTCAGGATCGCGGCCGACAGGCGTTGCCGGGCCTTGCCCATGGTGACGTAGAGCTTCCACGGCTGAAGGTTGCCGTTCGACGCCGCGCGATTGGCGTTGGTGACGATCCATTCGATATCGGCCTTGGCCACCGGCTCGGGCTTGAAGACGCGCATCGAGCGGCGGGAATTGATGGCTTCGGACACGCGCATGAACAGTCAGCTCCGAGTCAGGTGGCGACGCATGAAGTCGAACAAGGTGCGCAGGGCAATGCCATACTCCTTGTCGTTAAAATAGTGCGTCGCACCGGGAATGATAAAGGCCTCGACGTCCTTGCCGTGGTTTCGCAACGCGTCCGCCATGGTCGTCGTCTGATCGACCGGCACGTTCTCGTCGCTGTCGCCATGGATCAGCAGCACTGGAATGTCGATCTGCGCAACGCGGAATATCGGAGAGCGAACGGGTAGCCCTTCCAGGCCACAGAGATCGTCGAGATAGTCGCGAATGAACGGATTTGCCGCGCGCCAGCGCGCGAGATCGGTCGGCGCGAAATAGGAGGCGACCGCCTTGATCGGCGGCTTGTGCGCCGCCGTCAGCAGCGCGACCTGACCGCCCATCGAGGCGCCGACCAGCCCGATACGGTCGCGATCGACCGATGGCCGCTTGGTCAGCCAGTCGATGGCCGCCAGAACGTCGAGCGGCTGGCGCAGGCCCTGGTCGCTTTCGCCTTCCGAACCCAGCCAGCCGCGCAGCGACAGCGCGAGCGTGGCATAGCCGTTGGCGGAAGCCCGACGCGCCAGGCCGACGAGATTGTGGGCATGGCCCGCGAAGCCGTGCAGCAGGATCAATGCCGGATAGGGCGGCTGTCCCGCCTGGGGCTTGAAGAAGTAACCGCCCAGGGTGACGCCATGACCGGGCACGCGCACCTGCTCGGCGTCGGCGAGGTCGGGCAGCTCATCCCAACGGTGCACGACCTCGATCGGCACGCCGTCGGGATCGCGAAAGCCCACCGAGTAGTAGCCGGGGGCGAAGTATTCGAGTTCCTTGGGCGGCTGCAGGATCTCTGCGCCGGCGTCGCGCAGTTCGGCGAAAACCTGATCGACCTGGGCGCGGCTCTCGGCCGAGACGGCAAGCCACAGCGCGCCCGGTCCGTAGGACACGCCGTCCTTGGCCTGGCGCATGACGAAATGGTCGTAGCCGCGCGACCACATCACGCGATCGGGATGTGCCCAGACGCGGCGGAAGCCCAGCATCGGCAGCCACAGGCGATGGAAGGCCACGGAGCGTCCGAGGTCGCTCACCTCGATCGCGGCGCCGGCGAAGGAGGGACGAGGGCGCATCAGCTTGGTTCGAGTCCGAGCGCCAGCAGCTCGTCGCGGCGAAGATGCTGCTCGCCGGCGAGAAAGAACTCGTCGAGCTGCGGCGGCTTCACGGCAGTGCCGGCCAGCATGGCATGGGCCTGCCCGCGATGATGCGTCTGGTGCTGGAAGAGATGCTCGAGGATCGACAGTACGCTCGACGGTGGCGGCGTGCGGTTGGGCCGCGGCAACACCAGACCTTCGAGGAGGCTCGCTTCGGTCTGGCGTTCGCAGAAGGCGAGCAGCCGGCGGTCGCTCGCGATCTGGGCGGTGTGGAGCGAGGCCGCGTCGGGAAAGTCGGGCGGCGGATCGTTGTAGCGCTGCAGCACCGTCGGATCGCGCTCGAGGGCGTCGATGTAATAGGTATCGACCCAGAGAATGTGGTTCAGCGTGGCGCGCAGCGTGGGAAAGAAGCTCGTGCGCGGGGCGGCGAACTCCGCCGGCGACAGCGCCTTGCAGGCGCTGAGCAGGCGGTGGTTCGCCCAGATGTTGTTGCGAGCCATGGCGACGGTGTGGTCACTCAGCCCCCCGCGTTGAGAAGCTGGCGCCATGGCTCCCGTTTCTCCCGGCGTCAGGCTGCTTGGGCCAGGTTGCGCAGCACGTAGTGCAGCACACCGCCGTTCTTGAAGTAGCCGACCTCTTCGGCGGTATCGATGCGGCAGGTCACCTTCACCGTCTCCTTGGCGCCGTCCGGCCGATGGATGGTGAGCGACATGTCCATGCCGGGCTTCAGCTCGCCGTCGATGCCGGCGACGTCGAAGGTCTCGCGGCCGGTCAGGTTCAGCGTCTTGCGCGTCATGCCGTCCTTGAACTGCAGCGGCAGCACGCCCATGCCGACCAGGTTCGAGCGATGGATGCGCTCGAAGGTCTCGCAGACCACCGCCTTGACGCCCAGCAGGTTGACGCCCTTGGCCGCCCAGTCGCGCGACGAGCCGGTGCCGTACTCCTTGCCGGCGATCAGGATCTGCGGCGTG
>JAIUOY010000250.1:0-5917 GCA_020160995.1 Pseudomonadota bacterium
CCCGCCGAAAGAAGACGCGGACCGATTGGAGTGTGCCCCGCGCGTGACCAAGCCGCCGCTCGACATTCTGCTCTGTGCCCCGCGCGGTTTCTGCGCCGGCGTCGTGCGCGCCATCGACGCCGTCGAGAAGGCGCTGAAACTGCATGGCGCGCCGGTCTATGTCCGCCACGAGATCGTCCATAACAAATACGTCGTCGAATCCCTGAAGCGGAAGGGCGCGGTCTTCGTCGCCGAGCTCGACGAGGTGCCGGACGAGACGCGGCCGGTGATCTTCTCGGCCCATGGCGTCGCCAAGGCGGTGCCGGCGGCGGCGAAGGCGCGCAATCTCTTCGCCATCGACGCGACCTGCCCGCTGGTGACCAAGGTCCATCGCGAGGCCGAGGTCCATCACAAGCGCGGCCGCCATATCCTGCTTGTCGGCCATGCCGGCCACCCGGAAGTGATCGGCACCATGGGCCAGTTGCCCGAGGGCGCGATCACCCTGATCGAGACGCTTGAAGACGTCGCGACGCTTCAGGCGCCGGAAGGCCAGCCGCTCGCCTATGTCACCCAGACCACGCTCTCGGTCGACGACACCCGCGAGATCGTCGAAGCCTTGCAGGCCCGCTTCCCGGAGCTGATCGCCCCGCACAAGGAAGACATTTGCTACGCCACGACCAACCGCCAGGAGGCGGTGAAGCGCGTCGCGCCGCTGGTCGACGGGCTGATCGTCGTCGGCTCGCCCAATTCCTCGAACTCGCAGCGCCTGCGCGAAGTCGCCGAGCGGGCCGGCTGCCCGGTCGCACGGCTCGTCTTGCGTACTGACGAGATCGACTGGTCGGTCTTCGGCCAAATCCGCAGCCTCGGCATCACGGCCGGCGCGAGCGCGCCCGAGGTGCTGGTCGAGGAGATCATCGACGCCTTCGCCGCGCGCTACGATGTCCGCGTCGAGACCGTCTCGACCGCCGACGAAAACGTCTTCTTCCCGCTGCCGCGTGAGTTGCGCGGCGAGGCGGCGCCGGACGCGGCGGAATAATCCCAGCAGAAGAGTGCAAGCGTGGCCGTCTATACCGAAGTGCCCGATGACGAGCTGGCTGCCTTCGTGGCGCGCTACGGCATCGGCGATCTCCTCTCCGTCAAGGGCATCGCCGAGGGCGTCTCGAACTCGAACTTCCTGCTGCATACGACCAAGGCTTTCTACATCCTAACGCTCTACGAAGAGCGGGTGGACGAGACGGAGCTGCCCTTCTTCATCGGGCTGATGGATCATCTCGCGCGGCGCGGCCTGATCTGCCCGGTCCCGCTGCGCATGGATGATGGCGCGGCCTTTGGACGGCTGGCCGGTCGCCCGGCCGCGATCGTCTCTTTCCTGGACGGCCTGTCCGTCCGGCGCCCGAATGTGACCCACTGCGCCGAGCTCGGGCGTGGGCTTGCCCAGTTGCACGAAGCCGGCGCCGATTTCGGGATGGAGCGGGTCAATTCACTGTCGGTGCCGGGTTGGCGCCCGCTGGCCGAGCAGGCGGGAGCGGCCGCCGATACGGTGTCGCCTGGACTGGCGCGGCGCGTCATGGCTGAGGTGGAGGTCCATGAGCGCTCGTGGCCGCAGGATCTGCCGCGCGGCGTGATCCATGCCGATCTCTTTCCGAACAATGTCTTCTTCATCAAGGACAAACTGTCCGGCCTGATCGACTTCTATTTCGCCTGCACCGATGCCTTCGCCTATGATCTGGCGATCTGCCTGAATTCCTGGTGTTTCGAGGCCGATGCCTCGTTCAACCTGACCAAGGGCCAGGCACTGCTCGCCGGCTATGAGAGCGTGCGGCCGCTGACGACGGCGGAGGTCGAGGCGCTGCCGCAGCTCTGCCGCGGCTCGGCCCTGCGCTTTCTGGTGACGCGACTGGTCGACTGGCTGAACGTGCCGCCGGGCGCGCTGGTCAAGCCGCTCGACCCGCTCGAATACGACCGCAGGCTCGTCTTCCATCAGCGCATCACTGACGCCCGCGAATACGGGCTGAAGCGATGAGCGGCGATACGGTCGAAGTCTGGACGGATGGCGCCTGCTCGGGCAACCCCGGCCCCGGCGGCTGGGGCGCGATCCTCACCTTCAACGGCGTCGAGAAGGAACTCTCCGGCGGCGAGGCGCAGACCACCAACAACCGCATGGAATTGATGGCGGCGATCGCCGCGCTGGAAGCGCTGAAGCGCCCCGTCACGGTCGCGCTCCATACCGACAGCCAGTATCTGCGGCAGGGCATCACCGGCTGGATCCATGGCTGGAAGAAGAACGGCTGGAAGACGGCCGACCGCAAACCGGTCAAGAATGCCGAACTCTGGCAGCGCCTCGAGGCCGCGCTCGGCCGTCACAAGATCGACTGGAAATGGGTCAAGGGCCATGCCGGCGACGAGATGAACGAGCGCGCCGACGCGCTGGCGCGCGCCGGCATGGCGCCGTTCAAGAGCGGTGGTCGTTGACCGTCTGTCCGGCCTCAGCCCGATGCTCGTGCAAGTAGTGGGTCAGGCGCAAAAGCGGTTTCATACCGAGCGCCTCGGCCAGCCGGATCGAGGCGGTATTATCCTCGTGGACCTGATAGCGGGCGATCAGCCCGCGCCGCGCCAGTTCGTCAAGCGCCGCGCCGACCACGCGCGATCCGAGGCCGCGCCCGCGCTGGTCGGGCCGCGTGACCACGCCGCCGATCTCCCAGACGCGGCCATAGCTCTCGAAGGCCAGGCAGACTGAGAGCGGTTCCTCGCCTGAACCAATTGCACAGGTGAAGGCGCGTCCGCTCGCCAGAAGCGGCGACAGCCAACCTCGCTCATGATCCTGCATGCGATAGAGCACATACATGGCATCCGTGGCGCTGTCCGCGACGGTGACGCCTTCGCGACCACTGGTGCGCTCTGGCGACGTGAACGACAGGAAGCTGGTCTTGCGCGTGAGCGGATAGTGCCGGTGCACGACGTCGCGATCGGCGGTGCAGCACAACTTGAAGACGATGCCGCTATCCGCTGGGAGTTCGCTGAGGAGCGCTTCCGTCAGCGCTGCATCGCCACTGCGGATGAGGGCGGCATGGGCCGCCGTTGGATAGGTCTTGCGGTCGTAGTCGCACGCCGCCGTGTCGAGCAGGACGAGCGTCGCTATGCCGGCCGACGAGAGGCGCTGAAACGCACGCGTGTGCTGCGGAAAGGCCTGCAGATGCTTCAGCAGCACGACATTGGCGAGCGGCTCTGTTCCGAGCCGCTCGATGATCTCGTCCCTGTCTCGGACCGCGATCATGATCGCGTGGCCGGGAGTTTCAGCCCAGCGGCTGGCGATAGACCATGAAGCCGGACTTGTCGGCGACCTTGTTGTAGAGTTCCTGCGCCTGCAGGTTGGATTCATGCGTCTGCCAGTAGACGCGGTAGCAGTTCTTCGCCCGCGCCATCTGGTTCACGGCCTCGATCAGCTTGCGGCCGATGCCGGTGCCGCGCGATTCCGGCACGGTGAACAGGTCCTGCAGATAGCAGATCGGCTTCTCGCTCCAGGTCGTGCGGTGGAGCACCCAGTTGACCATGCCGAGCGGCTTGTCGCCCTCGAAGGCGAGGAAGCCGCCCATCGGCTCCTCGCCGCCGGTCAGGCGCCCGAAGGTGATCGCGTCGATTTCCGGCGGCAGCGTCGCCTTGTAGAAGGTCAGGTATCCCCGCCAGAGCGGCGTCCAGGCATCCCGGTCGGTCGCGGCAAGCGGGCGAATGGTAATCTCGGCCATCGGTATTCTCCTCCGATCCGGAAGCTAGCCGGGGCTTTGCGGCTTGTCTCATGACAAGCGCAGATCGGATCGATCAGTTGAGCTGGTCCGATGCCAGGAAGCGCTCCACAGCGCTGGCGCTCAGAGCCTGAGCGGGATCCTCCCTCCAAAGATCAAGAATGATGCCTGCCAGGCGGGCTCTCGCCCGCCTCTGCTGCTGGCCGCCGACGGTGTTCACGCTGTTCACCGCCATCCAGGCGGCGTCGAAGGCGCGCGCCAATTTTGCCAGCTCCGCAGGTTCGACAACGACGCCTTGAAACGGCATGTCCTCTCCCCATACGCCAGAGAAGTGGAGCAATTTAAGAGGCAGCGCACTCCCGGCAATGTCAAAAGCTAGGTCGGCTTCCGACCCGCTGCTGCCATCAGTGAATTGCATCACCCGCCAGCAGCGGACCGATCACGCTATTCTCGTTTGAAGGCGAATGAACTTCTTCCATTTCTCGTGCCGCTCCTTCCTGGAGCGCAGTTCTGTCGGTGCGAAAGAACGGTAACATCAGCGCTGGCTGTTGAGAAAATTGTTTCCCATTCTCTGCAGTCCAGTCCTTGTAAACGCTGAGAGATTCGGGGGCCGAAAGATGGCCCGGAGGTTGCTGGGGCGAAGGAGCATAGGAGAGCCCAGATTGACCAAACTGCCCGAACTTCTCGTCATTCGACATGCTGAGACTGACTGGAATAGCCGTTCCATGCTGCAAGGCCACCGCGACAGTCCGCTCACGCTCAACGGCGTCAGGCAGGTGCTCGCTGTTGGCGAAACTCTCGCTACCGAAATCACAACAGCGAGGCCGAAGCACTTCTGGTGCAGCCCTCTCGGAAGAGCTCAGCAGACCGCAGCCATTCTCGCCGGCTTGTGGTCTCTGCCATTCTGCACGTTCGACATGGTTTCAGCTCTCAGGGAGCGTTCCTATGGCGTTTGGGAGGGTATGAAGCAGGATGAGATCGCGGCAAGGCGGCCGGAGGAGCACGCCGCTCACCTGGCCGACCCGTGGAATTCTCGGATGGAAGGCGCTGAAACCAAGACCGAAGTGTACGACCGCCTTTTCGACTGGGTTCGCAACCTCAATGATGGTGTTCTTCATGTGGTCGTGACGCATAGTGGCTGTCTACGGATTTTGCGCGGGATCTACTCCGGAGCAAGCCGGCAGCAGATGGACGAGTTTCGCGAGCCACAGACGGCGAGCTTTCTCTTGGGCGCCACTGAGAGGATGATCGAACCGACGGAGGCAACGCTTTCACGTCACGGATGCGAAGGGCTCGGCCGAACGGTCTGGATCTAGCGACGGTTCCAGGGACGAATTGCGCAGCAAAAGCCGGGCTCTGCTTCAATCCGAAGCGGGATGACATGCAAGGCGCGCACGAGGCGAAGAGCCTTCTGTCCATTCCTACCTCAATTGAGACCTTCGCCACGCCAAGCGCTTTGACGCGATAGCCCGACAGAAAAAGCCCGCGCAGCGGCTGCGCGGGCTCCAGTCCGTTTCCGTGCCCTCGGGCTCAGAGCTTGCCGAGCATCGCCTCGGCGCCGGAGGCCTCGGCCTTGCCGGCAGCTTCCTCGACGCTGAGCACCTTCACCACGCCGTCCTCGACCAGCATCGAATAGCGCTGCGAGCGGGTGCCGAGGCCGAAACCCGAGCCATCCAGCGACAGGCCGATTTCCTTGGCGAAATCGGCATTGCCGTCCGAGAGGAACTCGATCACGCCGGCGCCGCCGGTCGCCTTCGACCAGGCATCCATGACGAAGACGTCGTTCACGCCGGTCACCATGATGGCGTCGACGCCCTTGGCCTTGATCTCGGCCGCCTTCTCCAGATAGCCGGGCAGGTGGTTGCGATGGCAGGTCGGGGTGAACGCGCCGGGCACGGCGAAGAGCACCACCTTCTTGCCACTGAACAGGTCGTCCGTCGTGCGCGCGGCCGGGCCGTCGGCGGTCATGACGCGGAACGTCGCCTGGGGAAGCTTGTCACCCACCTTGATGGTCATGAGCCTGTCTCTCCGTGAAGCCTGCGGCCAGAGGGGCCGCTCGGCTTGAGGGATTAGGGCTTTGAGGCGGGGATGTCGAGGTCGAGCCGCGTCTCGATAGGCCGTGGCGTGCCGCGCACGGTGAAGATCAGCGGGACCGGGCCGGCCACGCCCTTCGGCCGCTCGTCGATCCGGATCTGGGC
>JAIUOY010000251.1:0-32161 GCA_020160995.1 Pseudomonadota bacterium
GCCCTCGCCCACCTTGCCCAGCCGCTGGCTGTCGGGGATGCGCACGTTGGTGAAGAACACCTCGTTGAAGTTGGCGCCGCCCGACATCTGCTTGATCGGTCGCACTTCGACACCGGGGCTCTTCATGTCGAGGAAGAACATGGTGAGGCCCGAGTGCTTCGGCACGTTCGGATCGGTACGGGTGATGACGATGCCGAAGTCCGAGTAGTGAGCGCCCGAGGTCCAGACCTTCTGGCCGTTGATCACCCAGTCGTCGCCGTCGCGCTCGGCCTTGGTACGGATGCCGGCCACGTCGGACCCGGCGGCCGGTTCGGAGAAGAGCTGGCACCACACTTCCTGGCCATGCAGCGCGGGCTTCACGTAGCGCTTGAGCTGCTCGGGGCTGGCATAGGCCATCATGGTCGGGATGCACATGCCGAGGCCGATGTCGAAGAAGCCCAGCGGCACCAGGTAGTTCGACTCTTCCTGCTGGTAGATCACCTGCAGGATCGGCGAAGCGCCACGGCCACCGAATTCCTTCGGCCAGGTGATGCGCGCATAGCCGGCCTTGGCCTTCTTGTCCTGCCACTCCTTGGCTTTGACGAGCAGGCCGGGATCGTCGTTGCGCGCGCGGAAGCTCTGCGTGTCGTCGCTCTTGCGCGTGGCGTTGGCTTCGAGCCAGGTGCGCACTTCCTTGCGGAAGGCGGCTTCTTCGGGGGTATCGTTGAAGTCCATCGTTCGCTCCTAGGCCGCGTTCTTCTGTTCGAGACGGCTCACCAGCTTGTCCTTCCAGGCCATCGGCCCGCCGAGCGACAGCGCCATGACGCGCGAGCGGCGGTAGTGGAACTGCGTGTCGGCTTCCCAGGTGAAGCCGATGCCGCCATGGGTCTGGATGTTCTCCTTGGCGGCGAAGTCGTAGGCATCGGTCGCGGCGATGCGCGCAGCGGCGGCGGCGAGCGGCAGGTCGGCGCCGCCCTCGGTCAGCATCATCGCGCCGTAGTAGGCGTTGGAGCGCGCCAGCTCGAGCTTGACGTAGCAGTCCGCCAGCTTGTGCTTGATCGCCTGATAGGAGGCGATGGCGCGACCGAACGCCTGACGCTGCAGCGCATAGTCACGCGCCATCCACATCGCGGCTTCGGCGCCGCCCACCTGTGCAAAGGCGAAGTAGACCGCCGCGGCATCGTAGAGCCGTTCGAGCAGACTCCAGCCCTCGCCCTCGGCGCCGAGCAATTCTGCGTTGGCATCCGTAAAGGTGAGTTCGGCATGCTTGCGTGCCGGATCAATCGTCTCGACCCGCTTCTTCGCGACGGCCGCCTGGCCGAGATCGACGATCACCAGCGACACGGCACGATCGCCGCTACCGCCGGTGTTGGCCAGCGCGATCGCGAAGGTTGCGGCCTCGCCGTCCGCCACCGGCACCTTCTTGCCGTTGAGACGGCCGTTGCCGAAGGTCGTGCGAATGCCGCGCGGCTTGGGTGGTTGGGCGCCTTCGGCGATGGCGAGCGTGCCGATCGCCTTGCCCTCGGCCAGCGCCGTCAGCCATTTCTTCTTCTGCGCTTCCGAGCCCGCGAGCTTCAGCGCTTCCGTCGCCAGCACGACCGAAGAGTCGAACGGCACGGGCGCTGCGGCACGGCCGATCTCCTCGGCGACGACGCAGACCTCCAGCGGCGACAGGCCGAGCCCGCCATACGCCTCGGGAATGCCAGTGGCCGGCACGCCGAGATCGACGAGGCCCTTCCACACGTCTTCGGCATGCGTTTCATTGCCGTCGAGCACGCGCCGCACCACTTTGGTGGGACACTTGTCGGCGAGGAATTTGCGAACCTGCTCCTTGAGCAGCTTCTGGTCGTCGGAAAAATCGAAGTTCATGATGCCCAAGCCTAGCAAGCTTGCTCCCATCGGGGAACGGCTTAGGGTTCCGGCATGCGGGTTGAGAGGTAAGTTAGGGACAACCATGGAAACCTTACAAATCAAGGACTGGCACGCCCACGTGTATTTCGACACGGCGTCGGCCGAGGCCGCCCGAGCGCTACGCGAAAAGATCGAGAAGAAATTCACCATCGAGATGGGCCGCTTCCACGAGAAGCCGGTCGGACCACATCCGCGCTTCAGCTATCAGGTCGCTTTCAAGAACGAGCAGTTCGAGCCGCTGCTCTCGTGGTTGACGCTCAACCGCGGCGATCTAACGGTTTTCATTCATCCCAACACCGGGCACGATCTCGAGGACCATCGCGATCGCGCGATCTGGATGGGCCGGCAAGAGCCGCTGGTCCTCGACATCTTCACGAAAGGGAATTGAGCCCCATGGATTCGCTGCTGCCGCTGGCCCAGAAGGTGGGCGAGAAACTGAAGGCGCGCAAAGAGACGATCGGCATTTCCGAATCGTCGGCCGGCGGCCTCGTCTCCGCCGCCCTGTTGGCCGTGCCGGGCGCGTCGGCCTACTTCATGGGAGGCGCGGTGGTCTACACGCGACCGGCCGGCGACGCCTTCCTGGCCGTGCCGCGCGAGAAGCGTGCGGGTGTGCGCTCCTCCTCCGAGCCATGGGCTTTGCTGGCGGCCGAACATGTGCGCGAGCGGTTGAAGACGACCTGGGGCCTGGCCGAAACGGGCGCGGCCGGTCCGACCGGCAATTCCTACGGCGATCCCTCGGGCCATACCTGCGTTGCCGTGGTCGGCCCCAAGGGCAGCATCGCGCGGACCTTGCGCACCGGCTCGGGCAATCGAGTCGCCAACATGCGCGCCTTCGCCGCCGAAGCGCTCAAGCTGATGGACGAGCAGCTTTCCTGAGATCAGCGCTCTGATTTCATCAGAGCAGCTAGAGCAAGGGCGATCCAACCCGCGATGAAAGCCAGACCGCCAATCGGCGCGACGGCGCCGAACCATCGCGGGCCACTGAAGGCCAGGCTGTAGAGCGCGCCGGGAAACAGGATGCTGCCGAGCAGGAACAGTATCTGAGCGGTGATCGCCAGCTTACCGTTCAACTTCGCCGACAGGGAGGCAACGGCAAGGATGGCCAGCGCATGGATCATCTCGTACTGGCTGCCGGTCTGCAGCCAGTCCCGCGCCTTGCGGCCGGTTTCAGTATTGAGATCGAGCCCGTGAGCCGCGAAGGCGCCGACGGCAATCGCTGTGGTGGCACTCAACGCCGCCACGACGATCCAGCCTTTGGCACCCGCATTGCCCAAGGTCGACTGTTCTTTCGTTATTGCTGACGCGGCGGGGCGCGACCACCGGCAGTCATGCCGCCGTCGATCACCAGTTCCTGGCCGGTCATGTAGTTCGCGGCCTCGGTGCAGAGGAAGAGGACGCCGTTGGCGATGTCCTGCGCCTCGCCGACACGCGTGAGCGGCACGGCAATCGCCGCGCGCTCCTTGGGATCGATGGGGGCGTTGCGGCGGTTGCCTTCGGCGCCGGTCGGGATCTTGCCCCAGATCGGCGTGGCGATGATGCCGGGATGCACCGAGTTGCAGCGGATGTTGTCGGCGGCATATTCGAGCGCCACCGACTTGGCGAGCAGCCGCACGCCGCCCTTGGTCGCCGAATAGGCGGCGAGCCCCGGTGCGCCGCGCAAACCGGCAATCGACGACATCAATACGATCGAACCGCCGCCGGCCCGCCGCATCGCCGGGATCGCATGCTTGATCGACAGGAATACGCCGTCGAGGTTGATCGCCTGCTGACGCTGCCAGTCGGCCAAGGTCATGGTCTCGATGGGCGCCATGATGCCGATGCCGGCATTGGCCACCATGATGTCGAGCCGGCCGAAGCGCTTCTCGGCATCGGCGATGATGCCGGGCCACGCCGCTTCGTCGCGCACGTCGTGGCGCTGATAGTGCGCCTTGCCGCCCGCCTTGGTGATGCGCTCGACGACACTCTTGCCCAGAGTGTCGTCGATATCGGTGATGAGAACCGACGCGCCTTCGCGCGCCAGCGTTTCGGCACAGGCCTCGCCAATGCCCGACGCACCGCCCGTGACGACGGCGACCTTGCCCGAGACCTGTCCCATGATGATCTCAGCGGCCCTTGAAGTTGCCGACGCGCTTCTCTGCGTAGGACTTCACGCCTTCCTTGAAGTCTTCGGTCTTGCGGTTCCAGTCCTGCTCGACCAGCTCGCGCTCGGTGGCGACTTCGGCCGCATCGGCATAGCCGCGGCGCATGGTCTCGCGCGTCGACTGCACGGCGAGCGGCGCGCCCTCGGCGATCTCCTTGGCGAGATCCATTGCCGCCTTGCGCACGTCGGCCTGTGCCACCAGCACGTCGGCGAGGCCCCATTCATAGGCCTGCTCACCGCTGAGACGGCGGCCTGTGTAGAACATCAGGTTGGCGCGCTGCTGGCCGACCAGCTTCGGCAGGGTGAAGGTGAGCGAGAAGCCGGGATGGAAACCGAGCCGCGTGAAGTTGGCGGAGAAACGCGCCTCCGGGCAGGTGACGCGGAAGTCCGGCATCACCGCGAGGCCGAGGCCGCCACCGATCGCCGGGCCCTGCACGGCGGCAATGCTCGGCTTCTTGGAGCGGAACAGGCGGGTCGCCTCCTTGTAGAGGTGCTTGCCGCTCTCGGCCGCGCTGCCGGTGCTCGGACGGTTCTGGAAATCGGCGCCGGCGCAGAACGACTTGCCCTGCGCGCACAGCACGTAGGAGCGGATGTTGACGTCGCGGTCGAACGCCTCGAAAGCGTCGGCGATCTGGTTGATCAGCGAATTGTCGAAGAAGTTGTGCGGCGGCCGCTGAATCTCGACGACACCGACATGACCTTCGCTGCTGACGCCGATATCTTTATAGGTGCCGCTCATAATCATTCCCCCAGGGGCTAATAGGTGAGCCGGGATATTGCCCCGCCGCCGGGGCCTTCGTCGATACGGGAGGACGCAAAATGCCGCAAAGCGAACGTCATGCTCTGGTGCTGGGCGGAGGCACTATGGGCGTTGGAATCATCGCCATGTTCCTGGCCGGCGGCTGGAAGGTGGACGTCGTGTCGCGGTCGGCTTCGACCCGCGAGGGCCTGCCGGTCGCAACAGCCCGTGCATTGAAAGCGATGGGGAAGCCGGAGGACGTTTCAGGCCTCGCCGCCTGGGCGACGCTCGAAGAGGCGCCGTGGGCCAAGATCGACCTCGTCGTCGAAACGGTGACGGAAGATCTGGCGCTGAAACAGAAGCTCTTTGCCGACATGGAGAAGTTCTCCAAGCCGGGCGTGCCACTGACCTCGAACTCGTCGAGCTTTCCGATCAGCGAGATCGGCAAGGGCCTGAAGACGCAGACTCGCATGATGGGCCTGCACTTCTTCATGCCGGCGCATCTCATCCCGTTGGTCGAGGTGGTGCGATCCATCCACACCGACGTGGCGCTGGCCGAGCAGGTCGGCGAGATCATGCGCGCTCTGGGCAAGCGGCCGGTGCAGGTGAAGAAAGACGTGATCGGCTTCCTGGGTAACCGCATCCAGGGTGCGCTGATGCGCGAAGCGCTGTGGCTGATCGAGCAGGGCGTGGCCTCGCCGGAGGATATCGACGCGACCGTGCGGCTCTCCTTCGGCTTCCGCTATGCCGCTGCCGGCCCGATCACCCAGAAGGAACATTCGGGCTGGGACACGACCTGCGCCGTCGCCAAGATCATCTGGCCAGATCTCACGAACGCCGATGGCCCGCCGCCCGTCCTGCAGCGCAACGTCGACGAGGGTCGCATCGGCTTCAAGACCAAGCACGGCTTCTTCCCGTGGGACGAGGCCTCGATGGCAAAAGAGCGCGCCCGATACGAGCGCGCTCTTTCCAAGTGCCTGGAGATCTTCCGCGAGGAAGGAATTATCTAGGCGGCACGGCCTCGGCCGCGACCACCACCGCCTCCACCGCCGAAGCGACGACCCTTCCACTGGGGACGCGGGCCCTGCGGACGGTCACCGTAGGGGCGGTCGCCTTGCGGGCGATCACCGTGGGGACGGTCACCGTGCGCGTGATCGCCACGGGGGCGGTCGCCGTAGGGACGGTCGCCCTGCGGGCGATCCCCGTGGGGACGATCCCCGTGAGGACGATGGGCGTGCGCGCCATGATGGCCGCCGCCACTGTGGCGGGGACGGTCGTCGAACGAACGCGGCCGGTCACCCTGAGGACGATCTCCGTGCGGACGATCGCCGTAAGGACGATCCCCATTGGGGCGATCACCGTGAGGACGGTCGCCACGCGGGCGGTCGCCAAAGGAGCGCTCGCCCTGCGGGCGGCCATGGTGCGGACGGTCGCCGCGCGGACGATCGCCATAAGGACGGTCACCGTAGGGGCGATCGCCATGGGGACGATCGCCCTGCGGACGCTCGCCGTATGAACGCTCGCCGCGCGGAGCGTCGCGATAGTCGCTGTCGCGGAACTGGCGCTCGGCATGCATCGGCGGACGGTCGCCGCGCGTGCGGTCATGGTGCGCACGATCGCCGAACGAACGATGCCGGCCGGGGCCGCCGCCAGGACGGCCGGCACCACGTGGGCCACGATGTTCGCGCGGACGCTCGTCGCCTCGATCGTCGCGGTCGTCGCCCTCTGCGCGGGCACGCGGCGGCGGTGCCGCCGGCATGTCCTCGTTGGCAGGCGTCGGCACCACAGAGAGACGCTGGTTGGTCAGCCGCTCGATGCCCTTGAGCTGGCCGCGCTCGCTGCCGTCGCAGAACGAGATCGCGATGCCCGAAGCGCCGGCGCGCGCGGTGCGGCCGATGCGGTGGACATAGCTCTCGGCATCCGCCGGCAGCTCGAAGTTGATGACATGGGTCACGCCGGTCACGTCGATGCCGCGCGAGGCGAGATCGGTGGCCACCAGCACCCGCGCCTTGCCGCGGCTGAAATTTTCGAGCGCCTTCTGACGGGCGTTCTGCGACTTGTTGCCGTGGATCGCCTCGGAGCGTACGCCGCGATCCTCCAGCGCCTCGGCGACACGGTTGGCGCCGCGCTTGGTGCGGGTGAAGACGATGACGCGCTCAAGCGCGCTGTCCGACAGGAGATGACTGAGCAGCGCGCGCTTGTTGGCGGCATTCACGAAGTAGACGCGCTGGTCGATCCGGTCGACCGTGCGGCCCTGCGGTGCGATCTCGACCTTCTCGGGGTTCGTCAGGATCTCCGACGAAAGCTTGGCGATGTCGCTCGGCATGGTGGCCGAGAACAGCAGCGTCTGGCGGTTCTTGGAAACCGAGGTGGCGATGCGGCGCACGTCGCGGATGAAGCCCATGTCGAACATGCGGTCGGCTTCGTCGAGGACGAAGAACGTCACGTGGCCGAGCTTCACGTTGCCGCGGTCAACGAGGTCGAGAAGACGGCCCGGCGTGGCGACGAGGATGTCGACGCCGCGCGCCAGGGTCTCGATCTGACGGCCATAGCCCAGGCCGCCCACGACGGTGGCGAGCTTGAGGCCGAGGCCGCGGCCGTAGGTGTCGAAGCTGCGCGCGATCTGGACGGCCAGCTCGCGGGTCGGCGCCAGCACAAGCGCGCGCGGGCTGCGGGGCTGGGCGCGCTCGTTCGACGCGGAGAGATGCTGCAGCACGGGCAGCGCGAAGGCCGCCGTCTTGCCGGTACCCGTCTGGGCGATGCCCAGCACGTCGCGTCCCTGCAGCAGTGCAGGGATCGTGCGTGCCTGGATCGGCGTGGGATGCGTGTAGTTCGCCGCGTTCAACGCACGCAGCAGCGGCTCGGCCAGTCCGAGGTCCGCAAAAGTAACGTCACTCACTCAAAATCCTAACTTGCCGCCGGCATGCCTTCTGAGGGCACGCGCATCTGTGGCGGCTTTTGGCCCGTTCCCGCGCGCGGCTGGGACGGCTCTTGTCCTGGGGATTGTCTCGGGATGAGGCGCCGTCACAAACGATGGGGCGCGTCGCGCGATCGCGAGAAATCTGTAAAGCCCGCGAGGAAGCGAGCCGGCGCGTATATGATGCTGCAGCGCAGCGAAGTCAAGCGGCCAAAATGTGACGCCTTTGCGCGCTGGCCGCGCGCACTCTCCGCTATGCGCGCCTCTTGCGCAGGAGCCTGCCCGGCAGCGCGCCAGTCGGTTCGTTGTCGCGCAGGAGCACCTGGCCGTTGACGATGGTGGCGCGCATGCCGTCGCACTTCTGGCGCAGGCGCTTGGCGCCGGCCGGCAGGTCGTTCACCACCTCGGGCATGCGCGGGCCGACCGTATCGGCATCGAACACCACGAGATCGGCCGCCATGCCCTCGCGGATCAGGCCCCGATCGTGGAAGCCGAACTGGGTCGCGATATCGCAGGTGATCATCTTCACCGCCTCTTCCAGGGTGAAGGCCTGCTTCTCGCGCACCCAATGGCTGAGCAGATGGGTCTGCAGCGAGGAGTCCATGATCTGCGTGACGTGGGCGCCGGAGTCGGAGAAGGTCACGACCGACCTCGGATGCTTCATCAGCTCCAGCGCTTCGGACTGGTTCTCGTTGGCGATGGGCTGAATCATGAAGAACTTCATGTCGCGTTCGAGCGCGAGGTCGATCATGAGTTCGACCGGATGCGTGTTGCGCTGTCGCGCCAGCTCCGCCATCGACACGTGCGGGCCCTGCATCTTGTCGAGGACGAAGATCCAGTCCCATTCCGGCGGCCGCGCCTCGGTGCCGCGCACGATAGGCCCTTCGTAAGGCCGCGACGCGACCTCGACCAGACGGCGGCGCATCTCCGGATCGAGCAGCGCCTTCTTCTGTTCGGCAAGCGGCAGCGCGCGCATCTCGCGCCATACGTCCCACTTGTCGAAGGGAAGCTGGGTCTCGAAGGAGAGCAACACGCTGAGCGCCCGGCTGTGGACCTGGGCGAACATGCGCCCGCCCTGCCGGGTCGCCTGGTCCATGATGTCGAAGGTGGCGCGCCAGCCGCCGGGCATGGCGCGCGTGTTGAACAGGCCGAAGGTCATCGGCCGCCCGCTCTCGACGGCGAGCTTCGCCAGATCCTCGTAGAACTTGCGCGCCTTGGGGGTCGCGGCGCCGGTCGCTTCGGCCGCAATCTCGACCAGGCCCGAGCCCATGGCCTTCACGAGGGTTTCGAATTCCTGCCAGGTGGCCAGGCGGCTCGCCACCGGCTTGTCGTCCGAGGTCTGGTGATTGACGCTGCGGGTGGTCGAGAAGCCGATGGCGCCGGCGGCCATCGCCTCCCTCACCTGCTCGGCCATCCGGGCGAGATCGTCCTCGCTCGCGGCCTCGGTGAAGGCGCGTGCGCCCATGACGTAAGTGCGCAACGCGCAATGTCCGAGATAGCCCGCATAGTTGATGCCCTTGGGCAGCGCCTCCAGCACATCGAGGAATTGCGGGAAGGTTTCCCAGCGCCATTTGATGCCGGCCAGCATGGCGGCGCGGCTGATATCCTCGGCGCGTTCAAGATTGCGGAACACGAGATCGGCCTCGGTCTCGCGGCAGGGCGCCAGGGTGAAGCCGCAATTGCCCATGACGACGCTGGTCACGCCCTGGAAGCAGGAACTGGTGCCGATCGGATCCCAGAAGATCTGGGCGTCCATATGGGTGTGGCCATCGATGAAGCCCGGCGCCACGACATGGCCTTCGGCATCGACCGTCTCGCGCGCCGCGCCGCTCAGCCGTCCGACCTCGACGATCCTGCCATCCTTGACGCCGACATCGCCGCGATAGCGCGGCAGTCCGGACCCGTCGACGATCATGCCGTTCTTCACGACGAGGTCGAGTGTCATGGCGTTCCTCCGATGGTTGCAACGAGCCTACGCGCTCACCCCGAACGGTCAATTGCTGGTCATTGCATAGCTGCTGCCATAGGATCGCAGGCAACGACATCGGGTCGACGAAGCCGGGAGGATCATCATGCGTCGTCGCCAATTCCTGGGCGCCGCTACGGCTGCTCTGACCGCGAGCATCGCAGCGCCGGCGCTGCGCGCCCAGGTCTGGCCGGCCAAGCCTATCCGCATTCTCATTCCTTTCGCGCCGGGCGGCACCTCCGACATTCTGGCCCGCCTGCTGCAGCCCTATCTGCAGTCGGCGCTCGGCCAGTCGGTCGTGGTCGAGAACCGCACCGGCGCCAACGGCAACATCGCCGTCGACATGGTCGCCAAGTCGTCCCCCGACGGCTACACGCTGGTCCTCACCGACCTCGGCAACCTCACGATCTCGCCGTCGGTCATGAAGCTGCCGTTCGACGTCGCCAAGGACTTCAACGCCGTCACGGTGCTGGCCTATTCGCCGCATCTGCTGGCCGTGAATCCCGATCGTCCCTACAAGACCGTCGCGGAGCTGATCGCCTATGCCAAGGCCAACCCCGACAAGCTCAACTACGCGACCGCAGGGATCGGCAGCGCGCCGCACCTCGCCGGCGCCCGGTTCGCCCACGCGCTCGGCCTCAAGATCGCCTTCATCCCGATGAAGGGCGGCGCGGAGGCGATTCAGCAAGTGGCCGGCGGTCACGCCGACGCGTTGTTCAACGGCATGATCGCCACCCTGCCCCACGTCAATAACGGCAAGCTGCGCGGCCTCGCCGTGTCGAGTGCGACGCGTAGCGCGCTGGCTCCCGACCTGCCGACGGTGAGCGAGGCCACCGGCCTCAAGGACTTCGTCACCGGCTCCTGGCAGGGCTTTCTCGCCGCGAAGGGCACGCCGCCGGAAATCCTGGAGAGGCTCTACGTGGAGATCGAAAAGACGACCAAGATCGGCGAAGTGGCGGCGCGCCTGCGGACGCTCGGCGCCAATCCGGTGCTCTACGAGCCCGCGCAAAGCGATACTTGGCGCGCCGAGGAGGTCGAAAACTGGGCGAAGGTCGTGAAGGATACCGGCATCAAGCTCGAGTAGCGCTCCAGGGAGTCCGCAATGGAATTCGGCGTTCTCTTCACCTCGCACCCCAACCCGAAGGAAGAACCCTATCCGCACCGCGACGTGCATGCGCGCACGACCGACGAGGTCGTCGAGGCGGAGCGGCTGGGCTACGACACGGCGTGGATTGCCGAGCATCACTTCTCGACAAGCTACGGCATCATGCCGGACTGCTTCGCCTACATGGCCTATCTCGCGGCCAAGACCAGTCGCATCAAGCTCGCCTCGGGCGTGATCACCCTGCCGCTCTACGACCCGATCCGGGTCGTGGAGAATGCGAACTTCGTCGACATTCTCTCCAACGGTCGCGTAATGCTGGGCATCGGCTCGGGCTACCGACCGTACGAGTTCGACGGGCTGGGCAAGGATTTCGAGGGTCGTCGCGACATGGTCGAGGAAGCCGTCGGGCTGATGTTCGATGCCTTCCATCGCCATCGCTACACGCACAAGGGCAAGTACTTCAGCGGCACCGTCGCCGAGCCGTACGAGATGCTGCCGCAGCCCATCCAGATGCCGCATCCGCCGCTCTACATGGCCGGCGGCACCGACCGCTCGATCGGCTATTGCGGCCGCAACGGCTTCGGCTTGATGCTCTCGACCCTGCCCAGCGTCGAGACGCTGGCGGCGCAAACGGCGCTCTACAAGCGCGAGCTCGCCCAGGCCAGCGACGAGCGGCGCCGAAATCCCGCCGCCGGCCAGATCGACATCGCGCGCTGGGTCTACGTCGCCGACACGGATGCCGAGGCGCGCGCCGATACCGAAGAGGCGATCGTCCGTCACATCGCGCATTTCGGCAGCAACGGCACGGGCGGCTATCTGGGTTCTGTCTCCGAGAAGGGGACCCAGCTCACCTACGACGATCTCCTGAGCACCACCCTGCTGCACGGCTCGGCCGAGACGGTGACTGCACGCCTGCGCGAGATGCAGGCGCGCACCGGCATGACCTCGCTGCTGCTGCACTATCCGCCCTACTATGGGCGCGAGAAAGCGATGAAGAGCTTGAAACTGTTTGCCGAACGCGTGATCCCCGCCTTCCGTCCCCCGGCGCGACGCGTCGCTGCCGCCGAATGACCGCCAACGCGCCGGCGGCGGCGCGCAACCACACGTCGCTCGGCGCGATCTACATCATGCTCGCCATGCTGGGCTTCGCCAGCATGGACACCATCACCAAGTGGATGGTGGCCGACTATCCGATCGGCCAGATGATGTGGACGCGCTACGCCGTCTTCTGCGTCTTCGCCTGGCTGGTCGTGCGCAAGCGCGGCCTCAAGTCGGCGTGGCGTACGACTCGGCCCTGGCTGCAGGGCGGCCGCGCCGTGCTGGCCGTGGTCGAAAGCGCGGTCTTCGTGCTCGCTTTCCGCTACCTGCCGCTGGCCGGCACGCACGCCGTCGCCGCAACCTCGCCGCTGATCGTGATCGCGCTCGGTGCGCTTTTCCTCGGTGAACGCGCCGGCCCGGCACGCTGGGTCGCGGTCGCCGCGGGCTTCGTCGGTGTCCTGTTGATCGTACGGCCAGGCTTCCGCGAACTCGACTGGGCGCTGTTGTTACCCTTAGCCGGGGCCATCCTCTGGGGCGCCTATCAGATCCTCATCCGCCTCTGCTCGCGCACCGATTCGCCGGACACGACGCTCGTCTGGTCGGCTTTCGTGGCCTTCGGCGTCACGACCATCGTCGGTCCCTGGCAGTGGAAATGGCCCGACGCGCAGGGATGGGCGTTGCTGATGGCCATCGCCTTGCTGGGCGCACTGGCGCACTACGCCCTCATCAGGGCGCTGGACTACGCCGAGGCAAGCGCCGTCCAGCCGTTCAGCTACACGCTGCTGGTGTTCGTGGCGGTCCTGGGGGCCGTGGTGTTCGGCGACATTCCCGACGGCTGGACGATGGCCGGAGCCGCCGTGATCGTGGCCAGTGGCCTCTACACCTGGCACCACGAGAGGCGGCGCCAGGTGCGATAGCCGGGGTCGCTACTTCTGGCGAACCCACTGATTGCAGGCCACGACGGCCGAGCCCGGCAGAACGTGGCGGTAGCAGACGTCCATCGTGTTGGCGTTAACCACGACGCCGTCGATATAGCCTTCGCCGTTCACGAAATAGACGGCCTTGTTGTCGGCCGCGATCGAGCCGATCAGGCGCTCGCCGGCACGCTGCGACGAAGAGATGCTCCCCCATACGCGCCTGCCCTCCTGACCTTCGATGCGCACCGTGAAGGTTTCTTCACGCAAGCGGTAGAGGTTCGCCGCCTTGGCTGCCGCACCCGGCGGGTGATGACCGGCCGGCCCATCGACAATCGCCTCGCCTTTGCCGACCCAGGTTCCCTTGAGGTCGGGGACCGCCGTCGCAGCGGGAGCGGCTTGCGCTGCCGGAGCCACGGTGCTGGCCGGCGCGGCGGTCTGCGCGGCGGCTGCGCCGGTCAGGAGCAGGGCTGCGCCAAAGGCGAACGAAAGAATGGAAGGCTTCACGAGGAGTCTCTCCTTTACTGGTACCCGGCCTGTATTTGGGTCATCGGGGCCACGCGCGAAGCGCGACCAATCCGCCATCGATCGGCAGCATCACGCCTGTCACCCAGCGCGATTCGTCGGAGGCAAGATACACCGCACCATGGGCGATGTCCCATGCGGTACCTTCGACCTGCATGGGGACCATCTTCTTGCGTCGGTCGCGCGCCTCGGCGCCGAGATGCGCCACCATCGGCGTGTGCACGGAGCCGACGATAATGCAGTTCGCGCGAATGTTCTGGGTGGCGTAGTCGGCCGCCACAGACATCGTGAAGCCATGCAGACCGGCCTTCGCCGTCGCATAGGCGACCGCACCGGCACTGCCCATCAGACCGACGGCGCCCGCGATCGACGACACCATGATGATCGAACCGCCGCCGCCTTGCTTCATGCGCGGCAGGCAGGCCTTGGAACAAAGCATCGTCGTCGTGAGATTGGCTTCGAGCACCTTGTTCCAGGTTTCGAGCGTCACCGTCTCCGGCGTGCCTGGCCCGCCGATACCTACATTGTTGTGCAGGATGTCGAGGCGGCCGTACTTTTTCATGGCGAAGTCGGCCATCGCTTCCGCGGCGTCGAGCTGTGCGACGTCGCCGGCGAACACCGAAGCCTCGCCGCCCTCGTCCTTGATCTGCTTGGCCAGCACTTCGGCGCGTTCGGCGCTGCGGTTCACCAGCACGACCTTGGCGCCCTCGCGTGCGAACAGGATGGCCGTCGCCATGCCGTTGCCGACGCCTTCGCCGCGCGGCGCCGCCCCCGTTACCACCGCCACCTTGTCCTTCAGCCGTCCGGCCATCATTCTCTCCCGACAGATTAAATTTGCCGCGACGAGAGTAGCATCGAATGAGCAGGGAAACCCCGGAGGCGCTGGTCGATCGCTATTGCGCAGCGTGGAATACAGCGGACGGCGCCGAACGACGCGCGATCCTCTCGTCGGTGCTGACCGACAGCGGACTCTACGTCGATCCATCGGTGCGCACCGTCGGCATCGAAGCGTTCGCCATCCACATCGACGGCGTTGTCGCCCGCAATCCCGGTGCACGGATCTCGCGAACCGGCCCGATCGACTCCCACCACGAGGTGCTTCGCTTTCCGTGGTGCAATCGTCAGGCCGACGGCAAAGTCCTGCGCGCCGGCATAGACTTCTGCATGCTCGCGGCCGACCGCAAGTTCCAGTCGATCGTCGGCTTCTTCGATCCTGCCGCCGGCAACAGCTAGTCGCGCAGATAGGCCGGATAGCTGGCGCGGATTTCCGCGAGATAGCCCAGGGTGCCGGAGAGATGCTTGCGTAGCGACTGCTGCGCTTCCTCCGGCTGCTTCGTTTCGATGGCCTGCACGATCATCTGGTGATGCAGCACGATGTCCTGCGCCTTGCCGGGCGTCGGCAGGTGCAGGCGGCGCAGGCGGTCGATATGGCCGCTGCGGCTGCGCACCAGGTTCCAGAGCTCGCGCTTGGCTGCGGCGGCGTAGAGCTGCCAATGGAAATCGTTGTCGGAGGCCATGAAGGCCGCGAAGTCGCCCGATCCGGCGAAATGCTGCTGCAGGGCGATGGTGCGGTTGAGCTCGTCGATCAACGCCGGATCGTGGGCCAGCGCCAGCGTGCGCACGATCTCGAGTTCGAGCGATTGACGCAGGAAGTGCGCCTGCTGAGCGGCCTCGACGTCGATCTTGCTGACAACGGTGGCATGCTGGGGGAAGACATCGACGAGATCTTCCTCGTTCAGCCGCATCAGCGCGTCGCGGATCGGCGTCGAGCTCAACCCGAACTCCTTGGCGAGCTTGGTGCGCGACAGCGTCTCGCCCGGCGGCAGGACCAGCGACACGATCATTTCGCGCAGCCGCTCGAAGACCTGGGGCGCGGCCTGCCGGTCACGGTCGAGACGCTGTGAAGTGGTCATACTCGGCATTTCTTGACCATTGATGCACTAATGTATTAGCTCGCTATGGGAGGAAATACGATGGCCGAGCACAAGACAAGCGAGCAAGTCCGGGATGCAGCCTCCCTGCGCAGCGCGCGCTGGTTCGCGCCGGACGACCTGCGCGCCTTCGGCCACCGCTCGCGCGCCATGCAGATGGGCTACGCCCCCGAAGAGTGGGCAGGCAAGCCGGTCATCGCCATCCTCAACACCTGGTCGGAAGCCCAGCCCTGCCACATGCACTTCAAGAGCCGCGTCGACGACGTGAAGCGCGGCATCCTGCAGGCCGGCGGCTTCCCGATGGAGCTGCCCGCCCTCTCCCTCTCGGAGAGCTTCCTGAAGCCCACGACCATGCTCTACCGCAACCTGCTCGCGATGGATGCCGAGGAGCTTCTCCGCGGGCATCCCGTGGATGGCGTCGTGCTGATGGGCGGATGCGACAAGACCACGCCCGCCCTGCTGCTGGGCGCCATCAGCATGAACCTGCCCGCGATCTACATGCCGGCCGGACCGATGCTGCGCGGCAACTGGAAGGGCAAGGTGCTGGGCTCGGGCTCCGATGCCTGGAAGTATTGGGACGAGCGCCGCGCCGGCAAGATTTCCGACTCCGATTGGGTCGATGTCGAAGCGGGCATTGCCCGCAGCTACGGCACCTGCATGACCATGGGCACCGCTGCCACCATGATGGCGATGGCCGAGACGCTCGGCATGTCCCTGCCCGGCGCATCTTCCATCCCCGCCGCCGACGCGAACCATATCCGCATGGCCTCGGAGAGCGGCCGGCGCATCGTCGACATGGTGTGGGAGGATCTGACACCCAGGAAGATCCTGACTCGCGAAGCCTTCCTCAACGCCATCACCGTGGCAATGGCGGTGGGTTGCTCGACCAATGCCATCATTCACCTGATCGCGATGGCGCGTCGTGCTGGCCAGGATATCGGCCTCGACGATTTCGAGCGCGCCAGCCGCAAGGTGCCGGTGATCGCCAACATCCGGCCCTCCGGCGACAAGTATCTGATGGAGGATTTCTTCTATGCCGGCGGCCTGCCTGGCTTGCTGGAGCAGATTCGCGATCACCTGCACGCCGACACGCTTACCGTGACCGGCGCGACGCTGGGCGAAAACATCCAGGGCGCGGAAATCTACAACGACGACGTGATCCGTAACGTGCAGAACCCGATCTATGCCGAGGGCGCGCTTGCTGTCTTGAAGGGCAACCTGGCGCCCGACGGTTGCGTCATCAAGCCATCGGCCTGCGCGCCGAAGTTCCTGAAGCATACGGGCCCCGCCCTGGTGTTCGACGACTACCCGTCGATGAAGGCGGCGATCGATCGCGACGATCTCGACGTCACGGAAGACACCGTGCTGATCCTGCGCAACGCCGGCCCCCAGGGCGGCCCCGGCATGCCGGAATGGGGCATGCTGCCGATCCCCAAGAAGCTCGTTCAGCAAGGCGTGCGCGACATGGTACGCCTCTCCGACTCCCGCATGAGCGGCACCAGTTATGGCGCCTGCATCCTGCACGTCTCGCCCGAATCCTATATCGGCGGCCCGCTGGCGCTGGTGCAGACCGGCGACATGATCTCGCTCGATGTCGACAAGCGCACCATCAACATGAACGTCTCCGACGAGGAGCTCGCCCGGCGCCGCGCCGCCTGGAAGAAGCCCGAGCCGCGTTACGAGCGCGGCTATGGATGGATGTTCACCCGGCACATCAAGCAGGCCAACGAGGGCTGCGACTTCGACTTCCTCGAAACCGGCTTCGGCGCGCCCGTCAGTGAACCGTCGATCTACTGAGGAGCCCACCATGGCGTTGACCGCGGCCACCCGCGACAAGCTTCGCACGATCAGCACGGCGACGGTCGCCACCGCCTTGTTCAAGCGTGGCTTCCGCACCCAGTTCATCCAGAACGTGTTTCCGCTCTCGCCCGACCAGCCGGTGCTGGTCGGCGAAGCCTTCACTCTGCGCTACATGCCGGCGCGCGAGGACCTGAACCAGCTCTCGGTGTTTCGCGATCGCAGCCATCCGCAGCGCAAGGCCGTCGAGGACTGCCCGCCCGGCGCTGTGCTCGTCATGGACAGCCGCAAGGATGCGCGGGCGGCTTCGGCGGGGTCGATTTTGGTGACACGCCTGATGAAACGCGGCGTTGCCGGCGTTGTGACGGACGGCGGTTTCCGCGACGCCGCCGAGATCGGGAAGCTGGGCTTCCCGGCCTACCACCAGCGGCCCAGCGCGCCGACCAACCTCACTTTGCATCAGGCCATCGACATCAACGTGCCGATCGGCTGCGGCGATGCCCCGGTCTTCCCGGGCGACGTGATCCTGGGCGACGGCGACGGCGTGATCGTGATCCCCGCCCATCTTGCCGACGAGATCGCGGACGAAGCTTTCGAGATGACGGCCTACGAGGATTTCGTCACCGAGCGGGTGCAGGCCGGACAAGGCATCTTCGGCCTCTATCCGGCGACAGATGAAAAATCTCTCAGCGATTTTGCGGCCTGGCGCAAGGCAAAGGGCCGCTAGCGAACAGCGGAAGACAAACGGTAACGACGTGTACAGGGAGTAAGAGCATGAGATCGCTGAGCATCATGGCATTCGTCCTGGCAGCCCTTGTGGGCGTGCAGGCGCAGGCGGCCGACTATCCCGAGAAACCCATCACCGTCATCGTCCCCTTCCCTCCTGGCGGCTCATCCGACGTGACGGCGCGGCTGGTCTCCAAGAAGTTGGCGGAACGCGTGGGCCAGTCGATCGTCATCGACAACAAGGGCGGCGCTAACGGGTCGATCGGCGCCACGGCGCTGAAGCAGGCCAAGCCCGATGGCTACACGATCCTCGTCGGTTCGATCGGCGTCTTCGCGATCAATCCCGCCCTCTTCAAGGATCTCCGCTACGACCCGATGCAGGACTTCGACTTGCTGAGCGTGGCCGTCCGCACGCCCAACGTTCTGGTCGCCAGCCCGAACTTTCCGGCTAACACCGTCGCCGAGCTGGTCGAGTACCTGAAGAAGAATCCCAACAAGGTAACCTTCGCCTCGTCGGGCACCGGCTCGTCGGATCATCTCACCGCGGCACTGTTCCTGCAGAAGACCGGCACCACCGGCACGCACGTGCCGTACAAGGGCGGCGGCCCAGCCATCAACGACCTGATCGCGGGCCACGCCAATGTGTCGTTCCAGAACCTGGGCGCCATTGCCCCGCATGTGAAGTCGGGCAAGCTGAAGGCGCTGGGCGTGACCAGCGGCCAGCGCAACCCAACGCTGCCCAATGTCCCCACCATGGCCGAAAGCGGCGTGAAGGACCTCGAAGTCTATTCGTGGCAGGCGGCCGCGGCGCCGAAGGGGCTACCCCCGGCCGTGCGGGCCAAGCTCGAAGCCGAACTGGCCGCGTCGGCCCAGGCGCCGGATATCAAGCCGCAATTCGAAGCGATCGGCTTCGAGGTCGTCGCCACGAACGGCGAGCAGTTCAAGACGTTCCTGACGGACGAGATCGCCCGCTGGAAGGACGTGATCGACACCGGGAAGATCGCCGCCGAATAGGCGGTCAGCTCTTCCAGTAGTCCGGCAGCTTCGCCGCCAGCCATTTGGCGAGAGCCGCGTTCACCTCGACCGGCTTCTCCTGTGCCATCCAGTGGCCGGACTGCACCACGACCTCGGTGAGATCGGCGCAGTCCCGCCGCATCGGATCGGCGAGCTTCGACTGCATGGTCTCGCAGGTCGTGTCGTAAGCGCCGTGCAGGAAGAGGACCGGCATCGACAGCTTGCCGCCGTTCTTCGCCCTCTTGGCATAGGCGCCGTTGGCCTTGTGGTTCATGTACCAAGAGTCCGGCCCGAAGAAGCCGTTGCGCGTCAGCGCCGCGGTGTAGGCGGCCATGTCCTGCTCGGTCAGCACATCCGGATCGCGCGGCACGTCCGGGCACGCGCCGCCGCCGAACCAGCCGCCGGCCACACGCACCATCGAGGTCGGCGCCGGCTTGCCGACGCGTGTGGGGTCACCCTTGCGGAACAGTGCCTTCACGACGTTGCCGATATTGGCCTCGAAGCCCTTGCAGGCCTTGTCGAAGTTCTCCTCGTAGAAGAACTGGTAGTCCCACTGGCCGGCCGGGAACTTGTCGGCGGGATAGAGCGTGCGATCGATCAGCGGCACCATCGCATCCAGGGTGAAGCCCTCGGCGAGATAGGGCACGCAAAGGCTCGCGACGCCGACGGTCTTCTCGGGGTGGTGCGCCGCCAGGTTCCATACGACCGGGCTGCCCCAGTCGTGACCGATCCACACCGCCTTGTCGCGGCCAAGCGACGCCAGCAGTTCCAGCATGTCGGCCACGATCTCTTCCTGCGCGAAGTCCTCGTGGCGTGTGTAGGTGTCGGAGCGGCCGTAGCCGCGCATGTCCGGCGCGATGCAGCGGAACCCGAGGGCCGCGAAGGCCGGAAGCTGATGCCGCCACGACAAAGAGAGCTCCGGCCAGCCATGGACGAAGATCAGCAGCGGTGCATCCTTGCGGCCGCAGGCGAGATAGCCCGTGGTGTGGCGGGCGGTCTTGAGAGTGTGTTCGGTTACCGGAAATGTCATGGCGCAACTCTGCGGTGAAGCCGCAGTGCCGGCAACCAATTCCGCCTGCCAATCGACCCGCGGCGGCTGCCAATGGCCAAGCCGCCTTGACGGTGTATTCGATGATCGGGAATGTCGCGGAAAGAGAGGATCCCATGGAAATCGATACCGGCACGACCGAACTTCTGTGCAGCGTGCGTGACGGCGTGGCGTTGATCACCCTCAACCGCCCCGAAGCGCGCAACGCGATGTCCGACAAGCTGACGCCGGCGCTGCGCTTGCAGATCAAGGAACGCGGCGAGGATCCCAATGTCGGCGCCCTCTTGATCACCGGCGCCGGTACGGCCTTCTGCAGCGGCGGCGACGTGAAGGGCATGGGCGGCCGCGGCCCGCGCGGACAGATGAGCTATGAGGAACGCCTCGCCGACCTGCGCTGGCGCCAGGCCCACCTTACCGGAGCGCTGGTCGCCGTGCGCAAGCCCACCATTGCCGCCCTTCCGGGCGCGGCGGCCGGCGCGGGCCTGGCCATCGCGCTCGCCTGCGATATCCGCATCGCCGCCAGGTCGGCGTTCGTCAGCACCGGCTACGCCAAGATCGGCCTTTCCGGCGACTACGGCATTTCCTGGCTGCTCACCCGAACCATCGGTTCCTCGCGGGCGCGCGAACTGATGTTCACCGCCGAGCGCGTCGACGCCGAGCGCTGCGAGCGCATCGGCCTGGTGAACCGCGTCGTCGACGACGCCAAGCTGCAGGACGAAGCCTTCGCCTACGCCAAGTCGCTGGCCGAAGGACCGGGCGTCGCGATGCGCAGCATGAAGGACAATCTCGACGACGCGCTGCATATCGATTACCCGACCGCGCTCCATCGCGAGGCCGAGCGCCTGGTCTCCGCCTCCCGCACCGCCGATCACAAGGAAGCAGTGCAGGCGTTCGTCGAGAAGCGGAAGCCGGTGTTCAAGGGGAAGTGACGCGCCGCTAGACGCGCACAGCCATCTTGCCCTTGTTGCGGCCTTCGAACAGGCCGATCAGCGCCTCGGGCGCCTTCTCGAGGCCGTCGACGACATCGACGACGGCCTTGATCTTGCCGTCGGCGACCCAGCGGGCGAGTCGTGTCTCGGCTTCGGCACGCCGGTCGTAGAAGTCCATCACGATGAAGCCTTCCATCCGCAGCCGCTTGGTCACGACCAGCCCCGGCACGGCCATGGGACCCGGCCCCGGCTTCTCGACGTCGTATTGCGAGACGTTCCCGCAGCAGGCGATGCGGCCGCGCAGGTTCATCAGCGACAGCGCCGCGTCGAGCACCGGCCCGCCGGTATTGTCGAAATAGACATCGATGCCATCGGGACAGGCCGCTGCCAGCGCGCGACGCACGCCGCCCGCCTTGTAGTCGACCGCAGCATCGAAGCCGAGGTCGCGCACGATCCAGTCGCACTTGTCCTGCCCGCCCGCCGTACCGACGACGCGGCAACCCACGAGCTTGGCGATCTGGCCCACCATCGTGCCGACGGCACCGGCTGCTGCCGAGACCAGCACCGTATCGCCGGGCTTCGGCCGGCCCACTTCGAGGAGGCCGAAATAGGCGGTGAGGCCGGTGACGCTGAGCGGGCCGATCAACATTTCCAGCGGCGCCTTGACCGTGCGCTTGGTCAATCGTCGCGCCGGCCGCACGGCATAGTCCTGCCAGCCCCAGTCGCCTTCGACGATGTCGCCCTTGCCGAACTCCGCGACATTGGACTCCACGCCCTCCCCAATGGTGAAGCCGTTCATCACCTGCCCCGGTTCCAGCGCGCCGCGATAGGTCTTGCCCATCATCCAGGCACGGTTGGCGGGATCGAGCGACAGCATGCGCGTGCGCACCAACACCTCTCCGGCGCGCGGAGCAGGAATGGCCGTCTCGGTCCACTGGAACGTGTCCTTGCCGATCTTGCCGGCCGGCTGCTTGGCGTAGAGCCACTGTCGGTTCATGGCTTCCTCCTCGGCTTGATCCTGAGGGCGATCAGTCCTTGTAGTTGGCGGCCCGCTTCTGCAGGTTCGACATGATGGCCTCGACCTGATTGGGCGAACCGATCAGCTTCTGCTGCTCGACCGACTCCATCATCAGGCCCGCTGCGGCATCGATGGCGACCGCCGCATTCAACAGCCGCTTGTTGGCGCGGATCGCGTCGGGGCTCTTGGAGGCGATCTCCTTTGCCGTCTCCAGCGCCGCGGCGCGCGGATCGTCCACGACGCGCGTCACGAAGCCCATCTGCTGCGCCTCGACACCGTTGAAGATGCGGCCCGTATAGGTGAGTTCGCGCACCACATCCTCGCGCGCGAGGTGGCGCATGAGCTGCGTGCCGGCGAGATCGGGCACCAGGCCCCATTTGATCTCCATCACGGAGAACCGCGCATCCGCGGTCGCGTAGCGGATGTCCGGTCCCAGGGCGATCTGGAAGCCACCGCCGAAGGCCACGCCATGCACCGCCGCGATCACCGGCACCGGCAGCTCGCGCCACAGCCAGGCGCATTGCTGCGGCCGGTTGGCGATGCCGTGGGTGCGCTTGGCAAGGTCGCGCACGCCCGGCACGCCGTCCTGCTTCATGGCGGCAAAGCTGCCCATGTCGAGACCGGCGCAGAAGGCCTTGCCCTCGCCCGACAGCACCACGCAGCGCAGGCCCTCCATGCTTGCGAGCTTGGTGCCGGCCTCGATGATGCCCTCGAACATCGCGTTATCCAGCGCGTTCATCTTGTCGGCGCGGATCAGGCGGACGTCGGCGACGCCGTCCTTCAGGTCGATCGAGACGCGGTCCTTCATTTTTCACTCTCCGATTTGAGCCATTCGCGCAGACGGCGCTTCACTTCCTCAGGTTCGAGTCTCTTGGGCGGCGCGAGGCTGCCATCCCCTTGCTTGGGCCACATCAGCACGGCGATGCCGCGCTGCACGTCGGCATAGCTGCAATCGTCGGGCAGCCGGTCGAGCAGCGCCCGCACTTCGGCCTTCACATCGACTTTTTTCTCTTCGCTCATCGCGTCGCCATCAGCCACACTCCTTGCGCCACGTAAACCGCCCCGAGTCCCAGGATGACGCGGCGGGTCCAATGATAGAACTGCCGGTCCGACATGCGATCGAGAAAACTTCGCGACAGGGTCGTGCCCAGGATGGCGAAGCAGGCGGCATAGCCCATCACCAGCCACTGCTCGGGATCGCGGCCGGCCGGCCCTTCGATCACCATGGCAAAATAGGTGACTTTGGTAAGATGGCCCAGCACCTGCGCCGCGGCCTTGGTGGCGACATTGACCTGCCGCGACATGCCGGTGCGGACGTAGAAGATATCGAGCAGAGGGCCGGTTACGCCCGACACGAGCTGGATGGCGCCGCCGATCGCACCCGCCACGAAGGCCTGGCCGCCCCGTTCGATGTTAGGGGCGATGCGCTGCGGCACAGCCAAGGCGATGAACGGCATCAGACCGACGGCCATCAACACCAGCGCCTTGTCGGGTACGAAATCGAAGAAGGAGAAGACGATCAGCGACGCCGCGGCGCCGGCGCCGAACTGCAGGACGACACTCCACTTCACATGATGGCGCCACAGCCAGGCGCGCCAGCTATTGGCCGCGATCTGGATGACACCGTGAAACACCATGGCGACCGGCACCGGCAGGAACAGCAACAGGAAGCCGATCAACAGCATCCCGCCCGCCATGCCGAAGATCCCGGAAATGAACGAGGTCACGACGGCCACGACCGCCAGAGCGGCCAGGACGGGAAGCGTAAACATCGCTGTGCGGCGTAGCGCACGTGGCAGAAGGTGTCGAGGACCGGATAGGGTGCGCGCCATGTCCGACACCGATCTCCTGTTCACCCCGGCCGCGAAGGCCGCCGCCCTCATCCGCGACCGCAAACTTTCGCCCGTCGAATATGTCGACGTCGTCCTGAAAGCGATCGATCGCGCCCAACCCAAGCTCAACTGTTTTCGCGTGGTGATGGCCGAGGAGGCGCGACGCGACGCCAGGAAGGCCGAGGAAGCCGCCACGCGCGGCGAAAAGCTCGGGCCGCTGCACGGCATCCCCGTGAGCATCAAGGACCTGGTCGACGTGAAAGGCGTGCACACTCGCCACGGCTCGGCGATCTTCGAAGACAATGTCGCCCAGGCCGACGATGTGCTGGTGCAGCGTCTGCGCGCCGCCGGCGCCATCGTGGTCGGCAAGGCCACGACGCCGGAGTTCGGTGTGAAGGGCCTGACCGACGGCCCTTCCTTCGGCGTCACGCGCAATCCCTGGAACCTCGACCGCACGCCGGGTGGCTCCAGCGGCGGTGGCGCGGCGGCGGTTGCCGCTGGTCTCGGCCCGATCTCGCTCGGCACCGACGGCGCCGGCTCCATCCGCGGCCCCGCCTCGTGCAGCGGCCTCGTGGGCCTGAAGCCGACGCTCGGCGCCGTGCCGGCCGATACGACGCGCGATGCCTTCGGCAACAACGTCTATGCCGGCCCGCTCTCGCGCACGATCACCGATGCCGCGATCATGCATTCTGTGCTGGTCGGCCCTAGCGACAAGGATCCGTGGTCGCTCTCCGGCCCGTCGCAGCAGCCGCTGTCGCCCAAGCTCGCCGGCCGCGATCTCTCGGGTGTCCGCATCGGCTACATCGAACTCACGGCCAATCCGCGGATCGCAGCAGACGTGCGCGCCAACACGCGCGCCTCGCTCGCGGCCTGGGAGGCGATGGGCGCGGTGGTCGAGGAAGTCACCGAGAAGATCGACTGGATCGAATACGAAGGCCGCGTGCTCTATCAGGCGAACTTCGCCGTGTTCTGCGCGCAGTATCTGCCCAAGTGGCAGAACCAGATGGACCCGGTGACGCTGGCGTTCATGGATCGCGGTGCCAAGTTCAGCCTGGCCGACTTCCGCAACGCCCAGTTCGCGCGCACCGCGCTGTTCCGCAAGATCCAGTCGCTGCTGGCGCGCTACGACTTCCTGGTGACGCCGACCAACGCGCGCACCGCCCTCGACGTGACGCACGATGCCGCCAACGACGAGGTCATCATCGACGGCGTGAAGTGCGGCATCACCCGCCAGGGCTGGACCTCCTACCAGTACCCTTTCAACCTCACCGGCCATCCCGCGCTGGCGCTGCCTTCGGGCTTCGGCGCCGACGGGCTGCCGACCTCGATCCAGATCGTCGGCAAGTGGGGCGCTGAGACCGACGTGCTGCGGCTCGGGGCGCTGCTCGAAGACGCGCAACCCTGGGCGCAGCTTCGGCCATCGGGATTCTGATCGCGCCGACATTCGACGACTGGACACGGCGGCGCATCGCCCTCCACTTCCCTGGAGGGCGCGTCGATGCTAGCGTCTGCCGCACATAAAAACGATGGCTGGATCAACCAAGCTGTCAGCAACAGGGCGGAAACAGGGAGACGACATGAAACTCGCAGCAGTTCTCGGACTGGCGGCGTCAATCGCCGTTGGCTGCAGCGGCATTGCCGCGGCACAGGCGCCAACCAATCTCGACACGAAGAAATTCAACGTGATTGGCACGTGGAACTTCCTCAACATGTTCAAGAAGGTCGAGCAGCCATTTTGGAGTGAGCAGCTTGCGGCCGCTTCGGGCGGCAAACTGACCGGCAATCTCAAGTCGATCACCGAATTGAACCTCAAGGGCACCGAAGTTCTGCGACTGCTCAAGACCGGAGTCTATGACGTAGTTCACGCCCTTCCAATCTACGTCGACGACGGTGCCGCCGTGTTCGAGGCGTCGGACCTGTCGGGCGTGGCGACCAGCGTTGCGCAACAGCGCGAAATCCTGGATGCCTGGATGCCCGAGATGCAAAAGACCATGCGCGACAAATTCGGCGCGCTGATCGTGTCGACCTTTGCGTTCCCTCAACAGGTCTTCTTCTGCCGGGACGAAATTTCCAGCCTGGCCGATCTCAAGGGCAAGAAGGTGCGCGTGCAAGGCGTCTCCCAGTCCGATCTGGTCAAAGCGCTGGGCGGGTCTGCGGTCACGATCCCCTTCGGTGAAGTCGTGCCGGCGCTCGAGAAGGGCGTGGTCGATTGCGGTATCACGGGCACCCTGCCGGGGTACCAGGCGAAGTGGCCTGAGGTCGTGAAGACAATCGTCGACATGTCGGTGGGCTACACGGCCGGCTTCGTAGCCGTGAACCTCAATAGCTGGAACAAGCTTTCCAAGCCGACCCAGGAATTCATGATCGCCCAATTCAAGAAGGTCGAGAATGCGTCCTGGGCGAGCGTCGAGGCGGACACCAAGGAAGGTATCGCCTGCAACACCGGCAACGGCGCCTGTTCGATCGGCACGCCGGCGAAGCTCAAGCTCGTGACCCCTTCAGAGGCGGATCGCGCTGCCGTCAAGAAAGCGCTCAACGATGTTGTCCTGCCGGGATGGGCCAGTCGGTGCGGTGCGGACTGCGCGGCAAAATGGACCGAGATGGTCGGCAAGCGCTACGGTCTTTCGGCCAAGGCCAACTGAACGGTATCGCGGTTCGCACGCCATCGGGCAACCGGCATGGAACGTCTCTGGCGCGGCGCCTCGGTCGCCGCCCTCTGGGGAGCATGGGCCGGCGGGAGCATGATCCTGCTGGCGTCCATCGTCGTGACGGTGGAAGTCGTCAGCCGCAAGCTGCTGGCCTTTGCCTTCTCGGGTTCCGACGAGATCGCAGCCTATCTGTTCGCCGTCGGCACGTCCTGGTCGCTGGCGCACGTGCTGGTGACGCGCGGCCACGTCCGCATCGACGTTCTCTACGGCGCGCTCGGCGCCCGGAGCAAGGCGGCGTTCGATCTCGTCGCCATCGTTGGCCTCGCGGTCCTCGTGGTCGCCATCTTCGACAGTGCCGGAAAGATATTCCTCGACAACCTGGCCAGCGAGACCCGCTCGAACACGCCGCTGCGCATTCCACTCGCCTGGCCGCAGGCGCCGTGGTTCGCAGGCTTCGCCCTTTTCCTGATCGCCACACTGCTGGCTTTCCTGCGTAGCGTCCGGGCCTTGGTGCGCGGCGATCTCGCGACCGTCTCGGCGACCATCGGCGTGCCGTCGCAGGACGAGGAAGTGAAGGGAGAACTCGGCGCTCTGGGCATCGACACACCGAATGCGCAGGAGAAGCGCTAAACATGCTTGGAACGGCCCTGCTCCTTCTCGTCGCCTTGCTGGCCGTCAGCATTCCGGTGGCCGCCGTCATGGGCGTCCTCGGTCTGGCGCTCAACCAGTTCTTCTCGTCGATCCCGCTCTATCTGGCGATGGGCGATATCGTCTGGAACGCGAGTTCGGAATACATCCTGATCGCCATCCCGATGTTCGTGATGCTGGGCGAGATCCTGCTGCGATCGGGCATTGCCCATCGGGTCTATGCGGCGATCGCGACCTGGCTCTCCTGGCTGCCGGGCGGCCTGATGCACGCCAATATCGGCACTTGCGGGATGTTCGCAGCGACGTCGGGGTCGAGCGTGGCGACAGCGGCGACGGTCGGTGTCGTCGCCTTGCCGCAGATCAAGATCCGGCGCTACGACGAATCGCTGTTTCTGGGCACACTGGCGGCAGGCGGCACGCTCGGCATCCTGATCCCGCCCTCGATCAATTTCATCCTCTATGGACTGCTGACCCAGACCTCGGTTCCCCGCCTCTATCTGGCCGGTATGATCCCCGGCCTGTTGCTCACCGGCTTCTTCCTGACCATCGTCCTGATCTACTGCCTGGTGACGCCGTCCAAGGGCGGAACGCCGGTGGAGAGCAGTTGGGGGCAGCGGCTGCGGTCCCTGAAGGATCTCGTCGCACCGCTGTTCATCTTCGCCGTCGTAGTAGGCTCCATCTACGCGGGCTGGGCGACGCCGACGGAAGCCGCGTCGATGGGAGTGTTCGCGGCGCTCCTGCTGGCGGCCTGGGAGCGCGCCCTCTCCTGGGCGATGATGAAGGCCGTGTTCGAGGGAACGATGCGGACCACCGCGATGATCATGCTGATCATCATCGCCGCACAATTCCTGAACTTCGTTCTCGCCAACATCGGCATTACCGACGGTGTGGCCAAGACCGTCGAGTCGCTGGGGCTTGGCAAGTTCGGCACCATGCTGCTGCTGATCGTGTTCTATCTGATCCTCGGTTGCTTCATGGAAACGATCTCGATGATGATCCTCACGACACCGTTCGTGTTTCCGATCGTGGTCGGCCTGGGCTGGGATCCGATCTGGTGGGGAATCGTGCTGACCATCCTCATCGAAGCAGCGCTGGTGACACCGCCGGTCGGCCTCAACCTCTATGTCGTGCAGAGTCTGCGCACGACGGGCGCCATTGCGGACGTCATCAGGGGGGCGTTGCCGTTCGTGGGCGCCATGTTTGCGCTGATCTTGCTGTTGATGGCCTTTCCCGACATCGCCCTGGGCCTGCCGAACTGGGTGATGGGCCGCGCGTAGCGCCAACGAGCTCCCCGCCGCAGAAATTCTACCAGGCAGAGGCGACTGCCGGCGGCCTGCCGATCATTGGTTGCGACAACGCCCGGATCGCGTTCTTCTACGTTCGCCAGAATGAAATCAGGAGGAATCCATTCCATGCGTGTCCTTGCAGTTATTGCAAGCCTCGTCGGCTTCTGGGCCGGCACGGGTCCGGCTCATGCTCAGCTTCCTGACAAGCCCATCAAGATCATGGCGCCCTATGCACCGGGCGGAAACATCGACGTCACGGCGCGCATCATCGCCGACAAGCTGCGCGAAGTGCTGGGCGTCACGGTGCTCGTCGAAAACAAGGCTGGCGCCAGCGGCATGATCGGCAGCGACGTTGTTGCCCGCTCCGCCCCGGACGGCACGAGCCTGCTGGTTTCGGCCAACTCGCTGGTCGCCGTTCCGGCGATTTACGGCAACGCACCCTACGACTGGCGCACGGCCTTCACGCCGATCAGCCATATCCAGCGCGTGCCGGCAGTTCTGGTCGTGACGCCCAGCTCGCCGATCAAGACCATGGCGGATTTCGTCGCCTTGGGCCGCGACGGCAAATTCGCCATCGCCGATTCGGGCGTCGGCACGACCAACCATCTCGCCATCGAGCTGATCGGCGAGGCGACCGGCGGCAAGTACACGATCGTGCACTACAAGGGCAGCGGCGCGGCCTCGCTGGACGTGATCGCGGGGCAGGTCACGGCCCAGGTCGACCAGCTCAACGCCGCCATCGGCCATATCAGGGCCGGCAAGCTGCGCGCCATCGCCGTGTCGTCCGACAGGCGCGTACCGCAGCTTCCGGATGTGCCGACCATGAAGGAAAGCGGCGTGAAGGGTCTCGAAAACTTCACCTTCTCCACCTTCACCGGCCTGTTCGGTCCGGCCAAGATGCCGCCCGAGGTCGTGGCGAAATTGAACGAAGCGATGGTCAAGGTGCTGAAAGACCCGGCCGTCGTTCAGCGCTTCGCCGAGCTTACGGCCGAAGCCTACCCAACTACGCCGCAGGAAACCGCGGCCATGTTCGATGCCGAAGACAAGACCGTCGTACCTCTGATCAAGAAGCTCGGCATCAAACCGGAGTAACGCAAAGCAATGACCTGGCTTCCCCCTGCCATCGCGCCCATCGTCCTGTTGTTGATCTCCAATGTCTTCATGACGTTTGCCTGGTACGGGCACCTGAAGTTCACCGACAGGCCCCTGTGGCTGGTGGTGGTGGCGAGCTGGGGCATCGCCTTCGTCGAATATTGCTTCGCCGTGCCGGCCAATCGCTGGGGGCACGCGGCCTATTCGGCTGCCGAGCTGAAAACCATGCAGGAGGTGATCACGCTGAGCGTGTTCGCCGTCTTCTCGGTGCTCTATCTCGGCGAACGATTCACGCTCAATCACATGGTGGGCTTCGCGCTGATCTGCGCCGGTGCCTTCTTCGTCTTCAAAGGTCCACTACCGACATAGGAGGATGATCGCGTCCTCTCCTGCGTAAACCCTTTCGGATAGCAATGACGGTGATGATGCGGAGATGATGAGGATCGGGCGACGAACAGAGATGGCGGTGCTGGCCGCCATCCTCGTGCTCGCGGCGATCCTGCGGCTGTGGCGGCTCGAAACCAACGGCTTTGGCAACGAATACTATGCCGCCGGCGTACGCAGCATGCTGCAGGGGCTGCATCTCTTCTTTTACAACGCCTTCGATCCGGCCGGTCTCGTCTCTCTCGACAAGCCGCCGCTCGCCTTCTGGATTCAGACCATCTCAGCACGGCTGCTGGGCTATGGCGGTTGGGCGCTTCACCTGCCGCAAGCCTTGGCCGGAATCGCCTCGGTGGCCCTCCTCTATGCGCTGGCGCGCCGCTTCGGCCGAACCGCGGCCTTTCTCGCCGCCCTCCTGTTCGCGCTCACGCCCATCGCCGTCGCAACGGACCGATCGAACAACACCGACTCCTGGCTGGTGCTCTTCCTGCTGCTGGCGGCGTGGCTCGCCTTGCGCGGACGCAGCCTCTCTTTCGTCTTTGCCATGGCGGCGCTTGGCCTGGCCTTCAACATCAAGATGCTGGCCGCCCTGGTCTGCGGCCCTGCGCTCCTGGCCGGTTGGTGGCTCGACAGTGAGTTCGATTGGCGACAGCGGTTGGGTTGGCTGGCGGCGGGCGCCGCCACATTCGCCGTCGTCGCCCTGTCGTGGGCCGCTGCCTTCGACCTGACGCCACCGGAGCACCGGCCGGTCGCCGGCAGCAGCAAGAACAACTCGATGCTGGAACTGATCGTCCAGCACAACGGGCTCGAACGCTTCGTGCGCACCGCCCCCGACAGGCCCGATGCCGCACAGCCTCGACGCTTCGTGGCCTACGATGCCGTCCCGACCGGGCCCTTGCGCCTTGCGGAGCCTATGCTCGCCGGCCAGTTCGCCTGGACGCTGCCGCTTGCCATCCTGGGCGCGGCGCTCGCATGGCGTCGTCGACCGGCAGCCGTTGCCCTCTGGTCGGTCTGGGTGCTGGCCTACGGCATCGTCTACAGCGCCGCCGGCGGCATCTTTCACATCTACTATCTCGTCACCCTGGCACCGCCGCTGGCCGCTCTTACCGGCGTCGGTTGCTACGAGCTGTGGCGCCGTGGGCCACGCTTTCTCGCCCTGGGTCTGGCGGCGACCGCGCTCTGGCAGGGCTACATCACCGGCGGAACGTTGGGCTGGCTCAGCCCGTGGATGGGCTTTCCCGCCGTGGCGCTGCTCGCCGCCGCCGGGACTCTCTTCCGAGGCAAACGGCCACCGGCGGTCATCGGCGGCGTCGCCTTGTCGATCCTCCCGGTTTTCTGGGCACTCAGTCCGATCTTCTCGCCGGGCAATCTCACTTTGCCCTCGGCCAGCCTGCCGCGCTGGCTCGGCAGCGACGATGGCCGCGGCCCGATCCTGTCCCGCACCTATCGCTCGCTGACCGACGACCCCAAGCTGATCGCCTTCCTGAAGGAGAATCGCGGCTCTGCGCGCTTCCTCGCGGCCACGCCGACGGCCCTGCTGGCAGCACCGCTCATCATCCGCACCGGCGAGCCAGTACTCCCCTTCGGCGGTTATCTCGGCAACGACCCGATCATGAGCGTCGAGGCATTCGCGGCCCGCGTCCAGCGCGGCGAGGTGCGGTACGTTCTGCTGGGCACGGCGCGACGGCCCGCCGATTTCGAAGCCTGGGTGATCGGGAACGGCAAGCCGGTCGACGCGGCCCTATGGCGTTCGCTGCCGCCAGAGCCACGCCGTCTGCTGAGGCTCTACGATCTGGCGCCGCCGCAACAGCAACGCCCGCGTTAGTCGGCCGCCTTCGCCGCGGCTGCCGCCGCCAGGATCGCCTGCTTTGCCTTCTCGCCGGCACGGCGATTGCGGCGCTTGATCCACCACATCAGGAAGCCCGTAGCGGCGAAAACCGGGATGATTACCCCCGACACGAACACCAGGAACTTGTAGATCCCGCCGAGCCCGAGGCCGTAGTGCAGGCCGCGCTGCCAGGCCACGATGGTCTCGCCCGTTGTCATGGTCCTGGGATCAAAGACGTCGATCACCGCCTTGCGATAAGGATCGATGATCACCGTGATGACCGGCGCACCTGTCTCATGGCCCGGCCGGACGAAGCCGATACGCATTGCTTGATCGGGCCGGATCGACAGGAAGGCGTTCAGGAAGCGTGCATCGGGCACGCGCGTCTTGGCGAGCTCGACCGCCTCGTCGACGCCCATCGGCGGCGTGCCGCGCATCGGCTCGACCCGCGCCTGGAACATCGCGGCGCGCATGTCGCGGCCCGGCCAGATGCTGTTCACGGCAGCCGCGACCTGTTGCGGGAAAGCGAGATAGACGCCGGTGAAGTTCACCAGCATGAAGATCGCCAGGCTCCAGATGCCGACGGCACCGTGCAGTTCGCGGTTGAGGCGCAGGCCTTTGGCCTTGCGGCGCACCACAAAGGCGGCCTTCCACTGACCCGGCCTCGGCCACCAGAGATAGAGGCCGGAGCAGCCCAGCACGAGCAGCGCCACGCCCAGCCAGCCGACCAGCTCACGGCCCAACCCACC
>JAIUOY010000252.1:0-10942 GCA_020160995.1 Pseudomonadota bacterium
GGCGGCTTCGGCATGAAGGTCGGCATTCAGCCCGACGAATCCGTGGCGGTGTGGGCGGCCAAGGTGCTGAAGCGCCCGGTGAAGTGGCGGGCCGAGCGCAGCGAGGAATTCGCGGCGACGACGGCCGGTCGCGACCAGCTCCACAAGGCCTCGCTGGCCCTGGACAAGGATGGCCGCATCCTGGCGCTGCGCATGGAAGCCTTCGCCAATATCGGCGCCTACCCGGCACGCGCCGGCGTGGTGATCCCGCTGTTCGTCGGCCCCAAGGTGACGACCGGCACCTACGACATTCCCGTCGTCGACCTGAAGCTCAACGCCGTGATCACCAACTCGGCGACCATCGGGGCCTACCGTGGCGCCGGTCGTCCCGAGTGCATCCTCAACCTCGAGCGTCTGATGGACACGGCGGCGCGCCAGATCGGCATGGATCCCGCCGAGCTGCGCCGGCGCAACTTCGTGAAGCCGTCGCAGATGCCCTACACCACGGCGATGGGCGAGAAGTACGATTCCGGCGACTTCGACCTGTTCCTGACCAAGACCCTGGAAGCCTCCGACTGGAAGGGCTTCGAGGCACGCAAGGCCGAGGCCGAGAAGCGCGGCAAGCTCTACGGCCGCGGGCTCGCCTCCTACGTCGAATGGACCTCGGCCAACGTCATGAACGAGATGGCGCATTACGAGGTCAAGGAAGACGGCAAGGTCACGATCTGGATGGGCACGCAAGGCATGGGGCAGGGGCTGCAGACCAGCTTCACGCAGCTGGCCTCGGAATTGCTGGGCATCGACCCGTCCCAGATCGAGATCGCCATGGGCGATTCCGATCGCGTCGGCGGCGTCGGCTCGATGGGCTCCCGCTCGGCCTATATCGGGGGCTCGGCTGTCCTGACGGGTAGCGAGAAGCTGGTCGACAAGGGCAAGGAGCTGGCGGCCGATGCGCTGGAGGCCGCCACGGCCGACATCGTCTATGCCGCGGGTCGCTTCACGATCGCCGGCACCGACCGGGCCATCGGGTTGGGCGACCTGGCAGCCCGCCAGCCCGACAAGCGCATCTTCATCGAGAACGTGAACACGGTCGACGGGATCGCCTGGCCGAACGGCGCCCATGTCGGCGAGGTCGAGATCGATCCCGATACCGGCCGCGTCGAGCTGAAGCGCTATACGACGGTCGACGATGTCGGCAAGCCGCTGCATCGCCCGATCGTCTTCGGCCAGATCCACGGCGGCTGCGCCCAGGGCATCGGCCAGGCGCTGCTCGAAGAGAACGTCTACGACCGGGAGACCGGCCAGCTCATCACCGGCTCGTTCATGGACTATGCCATGCCGCGGGCCGACACGTTCCCGACCTTCAGCAACATGCTGGACGATACCGTCCCGGCCAAGACCAATCCGGTCGGCGCCAAGGGTGTCGGCGAATCGGGTACGGTGGGGTCCACGCCCACGGTCATGAATGCGATTATGGACGCGCTGTGGCCGCTCGGCGTACGCAGCATCGAGATGCCGGCAAGCCCGCATCGCGTCTGGCTGGCGATCCAGAACGCCAAAAAGTGAGCAGTGAAAAGAGACTGGCAAGAAGTGACCGGCCAATAGCCCAGAAACCGACGGCAAAAGGATGAAGCAGCGTATCTTCGGTTGGATCACCACCCTCATCGGCATCGTCTTCGCGCTTGCCGTCCTCGAGGTCACGGCGATCGCATGGCTGTATGTCGAGGATGGCCGTTACACGCCGGCGAACGAATTGTTCGAGCGCACGCAGAACACCTACGTGCGCGACGCCACCAAGGGTACGTCCTGCCGCTACGTCGATACGCTGTTTCCTCATCCCTATGTCGGGTTTGTCCACCACGCGAACCCGCCCTGCGGCCAGCCCTGGGTCAACAATGTCGGCCTCTATGGTCCGGACTATCCCACGGTCAAACGCACGGATCGTTATGTCGTGATGCTGACCGGCGGGTCGGTGGCCTCGCAGCTCGGGCAGAACGGTGAGCCTCCTGCACCGCGTTATCTCGAGGAAGAGCTGAACAAGAAGTATGTCAGCCCCAACGGGAAACCGTTCCTGGTGCTGAATGGCGGTGACGGCGCCTGGAAGGAGCCGCAGCCCTTTATCCTGTTCTCTCTCTACGCGTCGTCGGTCGATGCCGTGGCCGTGCTGGGCGGCTTCAACGAGCATTACTTCTTCTGGCCTGGCGCCGAGGAGCGCCTGGAGCGCCCGCTCAGCAACTTCATCGACGTCAATCCGTTCGTGGCCGACGAGAATTTCGGCGATGCGGCGATCGGTTGGGTGATGGGCCGCATTGCCGGCTCGCTCGCGCTCAATCCGATCCTTGGCCGCTCGCACGCGGCCTACATGGTCGTGCGCGGCATCGAGCAGGCGGCAAAGGGCAAGGACATCTTCAAGTCGAGCAAGAAGACGACGCTCAACAGCATCTTCCACATGCCCAACGATATTCGGACCAACATTCCGAAGGCTTTCGAGGTTCAGCTCGGCTTGTTCCAGAAGTACTGGCGGGCGACCGACGCCGTGGCACGAGACAACAACGTGAAGTCGGCCTTCTTCCTGCAGCCGGCGCCGGCCATCGACAAGGTGCTGACCGAGGAAGAGAAGCGGGTGGTCGGAGATCTCGGCTACCGCGATCTCTATGCCCGGATGACGGCAGGCATGATGACGCTGCGCGAGCGCGGCCTGCCGATCTACAATCTGGCGGATGTGTTCGCCGACCAGAAAGGCACGATCTACGCCGACCATATCCACGTCGTGCGGGCCCCCGATGGCGAGAGTCTCGGCAACCGGCTGCTCGCAGCCCGGATAGGCGAGTTGCTTGCGGAGACCTGGGGGCTTCAGAAGAAGCCCTGAGCGGCAGGAAAGCCCTGGGAATTATTGTGCAGGTGCGAAGCCGAAGGGTTATCCATCGGCTCTCCGAAAGTTGAGAATTGTGAACGTATTTCCATTGATTCCCTAGCACTGCAGCGTTTCACTATCCGATACGGCGCGTAGATAAAAGGCACCCAGTGCCGATAAGCGCCGATTAGGGATGGAGCTGCTCATGGCCGTCACACGTCGGCAATTCATGAAGGTGAGCGCCGCCGGCCTCGCCGCCTCTTCGGTTGGCGCACTTGGTTTCACGGGAGCAGGCGAGGCATTGGCCGCCGGCGTCCGGCCCTTCAAGCTGGAGCGGGCGACCGAAACCCGCAACGCTTGTCCCTACTGCGCCGTGGCCTGCGGTGTCCTGATCTACACGATGGGCGATCGCTCGAAGAACGCACGCTCTGAAATCATTCACATCGAAGGCGACCCGGATCATCCGGTGAATCGCGGCACGCTCTGCCCGCGCGGCGCGGCGGCGCTCGACTTCGTGCGCAGCCCGAACCGTCTCAAATATCCCATGGTGCGCAAGCCGGGCTCGGACAAGTTCGAGCGCATCTCCTGGGATGCCGCGATGGATCGCGTCGCCAAGCTCATGAAGGAAGACCGCGACAAGAACTTCGTCGCCAAGAACCGCGACGGCGTCACGGTCAACCGCTGGCTGACGACCGGCTTCTTCGGCACCTCGTCGCAAAGCAACGAGGCGGGCTACCTCACCTACAAGCTCGTGCGTGCGACGGGGATACTGGGGTTAGAAGACCAGGCCCGAATATGACACGGCCCGACGGTGGCCAGTCTTGGCCCCACATTCGGACGTGGCGCGATGACGAACTCGTGGAACGACATCAAGAACACTGATCTCGTTCTGGTGATGGGCGGCAACGCCGCCGAAGCCCACCCGTGCGGCTTCAAGTGGGTGGTCGAAGCCAAGGCCAACAACGGTGCCAAGCTGATCGTGGTCGATCCGCGGTTCACGCGCACGGCGGCAGTGGCCGATGTCTATGCGCCGATCCGGCCGGGCACCGACATCGCGTTCCTCTCGGGCGTGATGCGTTACCTGCTGGGTAACAACAAGATCCAGCAGGAATACACCAAGGCCTATACCAACGCCTCCTATCTCGTGAAGCCGGGCTTCAAGTTCGAGGACGGGCTGTTCTCGGGCTTCGACGCGGACCGCAAGGCCTATGTCGATCGCTCGGGCTGGGACTACGAGTTCGACGAGCAGGGCATGGCCAAGGTCGACGAGACCCTGCAGGACCCTCGTTGCGTCATCAATCTTCTGAAGGCCCATGTCGAGCGCTACACACCCGAGATGGTCGAGCGGATCTGCGGCACGCCGAAGGACAAGTTCCTGAAGATCTGCGAGATGATCGGCACGACTTCGACGCCCGATCGCACGATGACGTCGATGTATGCGCTGGGCTGGACGCAGCACACGACCGGCGCGCAGAACATCCGGTCGATGGCCATGATCCAGCTCCTGCTGGGCAATATGGGCATGCCGGGCGGCGGCGTGAACGCGCTGCGCGGGCACTCCAACGTGCAGGGTATCACCGATCTGGCCCTGCTTTCGACGTCGTCGCCGGGCTATCTCGCGCTGCCGACCGAGAAGGAAACGACCTACGCCGACTATATGAAGTCGCGCGCCTTCAAGCCGATCCGGCCGGGGCAGACGAGCTTCTGGCAGAATTACGGGAAGTTCTTCGTCAGCCAGCAGAAGAGCTTCTTCGGCGCGGCCGCGACCAAGGACAACGACTGGGCTTACGATTACCTGCCCAAGTTCGACGTCGGTTACGACACGCTCAAGATCGTCGACATGATGGCGGCGGGCCAGATGACCGGCCTGTTCTGCCAGGGCCTGAACCTGATGATGGCCGCACCGGACAAGACCAAGGTGCAGTCGGGCCTCTCCAAGCTCAAATGGCTGGTCGTCATCGACCCGCTGGAGACCGAGACGGCGCGCTTCTGGGAGAACCACGGCGAGTTCAACAACGTCGACCCCAAGGCGATCCAGACCGAGGTCATCGTCCTGCCGACGACCACCTTCGCCGAAGACGAGGGCAGCGCCACCAATTCCAGCCGCGTGATCATGTGGCACTGGAAGGCGGCGGAAGGACCGGGCGAGGTCCGCAACGACATCGAGATCATGTCCGATCTCTTCCATCGCCTGAAATCGGCATACGCCAAGGACGGCGGAGCGTTCCCCGACCCGATCCTGAACCTCACCTGGAACTATTCCAATCCGCGCAACCCCGATCCGGCGGAGGTGCTGAAGGAGATCAACGGCTACGCCGTCGAGGACGTGCCCGATCCGGCCGATCCCTCGAAGCTTCTGCTGCGCGCCGGCCAGCTCCTGCCGAACTTCGGCGTCATGCGCGACGACGGCAAGACTTCGGGCGGCTGCTGGATCTATACCGGCGTCTATACCGAGGCCGGCAACATGTCGATGCGCCGCGACGCGAGCGATCCGACCGGCAAGGGGGTGTTCTCCAACTGGGGCTTCGCCTGGCCGGCCAATCGCCGCGTTCTCTACAACCGCGCCTCAGCCGACCCCAGCGGCAAGCCGTGGAGCGAGCGCAAGAAGTATGTCTGGTGGAACGGCTCGCGCTGGACGGGCCCCGACGTGCCCGACTACGCGCCGACCGTGGCGCCGGACAAGGCGGTCGGCCCGTTCATCATGAACCCGGAAGGCACGGCGCGCCTGTTTGCACGCACCGCCATGCCCGACGGCCCGTTCCCCGAACACTACGAGCCGATGGATGCCTACATCGCCAATCCGCTGCATCCTAAGGTGACGACCAACCCGGTCGTCCGGGTGTTCGCGGCCGATGCGAAGGCGTTCGGCAAGCCCGACAAGTTCCCGATCGTGGCGACCAGCTACCGCCTCACCGAGCACTTCCACTACTGGACCAAGAACGCCCACGCCAACGCGGTCCTGCAGCCCGAACTGTTCGTCGAGATGGGCGAGCGGCTGGCTGCAGCAAAGGGCGTCAAGGACGGCGACTGGGTCGAGGTCACGAGCCAGCGCGGCTCGATCAAGGCCAAGGCCTGCGTCACCAAGCGGCTGCGGCCGATCATGGTCGACGGCAAACCCTGCGACGTGCTGGGCATCCCGATCCATTACGGATTCATCGGTCTCACCCGCAAGGCGCATCCGATGAACGTGCTGACGCCGCCGGTCGGTGACGCCAGCGTCCAGACGCCGGAATACAAGGCGTTCCTGGTCGATGTGAAGAAAACCACGCCACCGGCGCAGTCGCCGGCGGTCGCCTAGGCGGAGGAGGGCAGAAAATGGCTACCATGCAATCCCTCGACATCCGCCGCCGCTCTGCGTCGACCGAGGTGCCGCCGCAGGTTCGCCAGTCGGCGATCCATGTTGCCAAGCTGATCGATGTCAGCAAGTGCATCGGCTGCAAGGCCTGTCAGGCCGCCTGCCTGGAGTGGAACGACCTCAAGGCGCCGATCGGCTATACCGACGGCACCTACAACAACCCGACCGATCTGACGCCGACCTCGTGGACCGTGATGCGCTTCGCGGAATACGAGAACGGCGACGATCTCGAATGGCTGATCCGCAAGGACGGCTGCATGCACTGCGACGATCCCGGTTGCCTCAAGGCCTGTCCGGCGCCGGGCGCCATCGTGCAGTACACCAACGGCATCGTCGACTTCGTGTCGGAAAACTGCATCGGCTGCGGCTACTGCGTGAAGGGATGCCCCTTCAACGTACCGCGCATCTCCAAGGTCGACCGCAAGGCCTACAAGTGCACGCTTTGCGTCGATCGCGTCTCGGTCGGCCAGGCGCCGGCTTGCGCCAAGGCGTGCCCGACCCAGGCGATCTACTTCGGCTCGAAGGAGGACATGATCGTCCACGCCGAGCATCGCATCGCCGACCTGAAGTCGCGCGGCTTCCAGAAGGCCGGCCTCTACAACCCGCCGGGCGTCGGCGGCACGCACGTCATGTATGTGTTGAACCATGCCGACAAGCCGTCTCTCTACTCCGGTCTGCCGGACGATCCCCGGATCAGCCCCATGGTCGGGTTGTGGAAGGGAGTCATGAAGCCGATATCGCTCGCCGCCATCGCCTTTGCGGGTGTCTTCGGCTTCCTGCACTACATCACCAAGGGCCCGAACGAGGTCTCCGACACCGACGAACGCAAGGCCGACGAGATGGCCAAGGGCAAGGGCGCATGAGCGAGAACAAGAACGTTGTCGCCCGCTACACGACGGGCGCCCGCATCAACCACTGGATCACCGCGATCTCGTTGATCCTGCTGGCGTTGAGCGGGATGGCGCTGTTCCACCCGTCGCTGTTCTTCCTCACCAACCTGTTCGGCGGTGGGCAGGCGACCCGCGCCATTCATCCCTGGATCGGCGTGGTACTGGCGATCAGTTTCCTCGGCCTGTTCTTCCGCTTCTTCACGCTCAACTTCTGGAAGCGCGAGGATACGGTCTGGATGAAGAACCTCGGCAAGGTGATCAACAACGAGGAAGAGGGGCTTCCCGAACTCGGCAAGTACAATGCCGGGCAGAAACTCGTCTTCTGGGGCCAGAGCATCCTGATCCTGCTGCTGTTCGGCAGCGGCATCGTTCTGTGGGACGTCTATTTCGAGGATTACACGACGATCGACCAGAAGCGGCTGGCAGCGGTGGTCCATGCGTTGTGCGCCATCGGTGCCATTCTGATCTGGATCGTCCATGTCTATGCGGCGATCTGGGTGAAGGGTACACTGCGCGCCATGACAAGAGGTTCGGTGACGCGCGGCTGGAGCTGGAAGCATCACCGCAAGTGGTTCCGCCAGGAGGTCAAGAAGTCCTGAGTAAACCTCCGCGTACCCCTACGGCAGCCTTCGGTGAAAGCACGCTGGGCGACATCGCCCGAAGCGATCCTGTTCGCCTTCCCGATCTCACGACGGTCTTTGGCCGACGCGCCGAGCGCCTGCGTGCCTTGGCCGAAGGACACGAGCTTGCGGGTTTCCTGCACATGATTGCAGCGCTTGTCGCCGCCCAGGAGGCGGCGCTGCACGATCTGCCGCCCGGCTCCTTGCCGGGCGCGGCCGAGATCGCCAAAGCAAGGCTGGTAGGACGTGCGCCGCTTGATCCGACGCTCTGGACCCGCGATGCGACCTGGCGTGTCGCCCTCTCGCACATCCTCGCAAGGATCGATCGCACGCCGTTGCCGGAAGCCGCCGAAGCGGCGCGACGGGCGCTCGAAGGCGCTTCGGAGGCCGACCTCGAAGCGCTCGCCGGGCGGTTCCTCGACGGCAGCGTCCGGTCCCAGGAGGCCGCACAATCGGTGTTCGTTGCGGCAGCCCTGCAGGTCGTCTGGACGCGTATGGCCGCCCTTCTCGACGCGGCCGATCTTGGCAGTACAGAGGAGAGCGACAGCGACGCCTGTCCAGCCTGCGGCTCGCCGCCCGTGGCGGGAATGATCGCGCCGGGCGGCACCAAGTTCGGGCATCGTCATCTGCACTGCTCGCTCTGCGCAACGGCCTGGCGCTATGTCCGCGTGCGTTGCGTCCATTGCGGCGCCACGGACAAGATTTCCTTTCGCAATCTTGCCGGAACCAGCTTCCTCCGAGCGGAATGCTGTGAAACCTGCCAAGGCTACTCGAAGGTCTTCTACCTGGAGAGCGCGAAGGTTCTGGAGCCCTTTGCCGACGATCTCGGTTCCCTCGGGCTCGACGTGCTGGTGGGCGAAGAGGGATTCGCCCGTGTGCCCAATCCCTTCGTGCTGGGCGTCATGGATACGACCGAGGCGGATTGATCGACGGCCCTTGCTGGGCCATGTTCAATGACGCCGGACGCCCGGTCCAGCCAAGCAATGTCGAGGAAAATCCGTGTCGCGTGCCGACCGCGCCCAAGGCGCCCCCGAGAATCGCCCCCCGTCAATCGACCGTATGGCTGGCTGGCCGGCCCTTGCGTCGCTGGTCGAGGAGGCAGGCCGTCCCCTGGTGATCGAAGCATTGCGTGCCTGGGTAGAGGCCAAGCGCGGCACACCTGATGTCGCCGACGAGCTAGCCTGCGCGCGCTGGTGCGCTGCCCGCCTGGCCGGCCTGGTGCGGCCGTCCCAACGCCGGGTCTTCAACCTCACGGGTACGGTGCTGCACACCAATCTCGGCCGTGCCGTGCTGGCCGAGGAAGCGATCGCGGCGGCCGTCGAGGCGATGCGCTCGCCGACCACTCTGGAATACGACCTTGGCGGTGGAGCGCGCGGCGAGCGCGACCAGCATGTCGCGCCCTGGCTCTGCCGCCTCACCGGCGCGGAGGCGGCGACCGCGGTGAACAACAATGCGGCCGCCGTGCTGCTGGCGCTGGGCGCGTTGGCGGCCGGTCGCGAAGTCATTGTCTCGCGCGGCGAGCTGATCGAGATCGGCGGAGCCTTCCGCATTCCCGACATCATGGCGCATGCCGGCTGCCGGCTGGTCGAGGTCGGAACGACCAACCGCACGCACCTGAAGGACTATGCGGCGGCGATTGGTCCGGACACGGCTGCCATCATGAAGGTTCATCCGTCGAACTATGCGATCCAGGGCTTTACCAAATCGGTCGCTGCAATGGAGCTGGTGCCGCTGGCGCGCGAAAAGGGCCTGTCCCTGATCGAGGATCTCGGCAGCGGCACTCTGGCCGATCTCGACACCTGGGGTTTGCCGCACGAACCCACGGCACGCGAGGCGATCGAAGCCGGCGTCGATGTCGTGACCTTCTCCGGCGACAAGCTGCTGGGCGGACCGCAGGCGGGGCTGCTGGTCGGCCGTCGCGCCCTGATCGAACGCATCGCGCGCCATCCGCTGAAGCGGGCGCTGCGCCTCGACAAGGTGCGGCTGGCGGCGCTGGAAGCTACGCTCCGGCTCTATGCCGATCCGGCACGGCTCGTCGAACGCCTGCCGACGATTCGTGCGCTGGCGCGGCCTGCCGGGCAGATCAGGGCGCAGGCCGAACGCCTGCTGCCCGCCTTCGCGCGGGCGCTCGCCGGCCTGCAGACTTCGATCGAAGAGGTGCGCGGGCAGATCGGTTCCGGTGCGCTGCCGGTCGATCTGTTGCCGTCATTTGCGCTCGCCGTCCGCGGCAAGGGCCTCGACAGGATTGCCGATGCCTTTCGCGCCCTGCCTATCCCGGTGATCGGTCGCATCGCCGACGGCACGCTCTTCTTCGACCTGCGCACATTGGACGACGAAGCGGCTTTCGCTGCGCAACTGGACAAGTTCGATGGCGTGGCTGGCTAGACTCCTTGATCGCGCGCCGCCTCGGGACCGCCGGATGGCCGACGCGCTCGCCGCCTGGAAGAGCGGCAACTATGGCGTGGCGCTCGATCTCTGGGCGCCGCTGGCGCAGGCCGGGCTGGCGCGGGCCCAAAGCAACATGGGCGCGGCATTTCTCGAAGGCCGTGGCGTCGAGCGCGATCCGGCCAAGGCCGCGGCCTGGCTGCGCCTCGCCGCCGATCAGGGCGATGTTGGCGGTCAACGCAACTTGGCGCTTTGCTACTACGAAGGCTGGGGCGTGCCGCAGGATCAGGTCGAGGCAGCGGCCTGGTACGAGAAGGCCGCCTTGCAGGACGATGCGGAGGCCCAGGACATGCTGTCCTGGATGAAGCTGCTGGGCGGCGGCTGTCCGCAGGACTATCCGGGCGCCCGCCATTGGGCGGAAAGGGCGGCAGCCCACGGCAGCGCGGCGGCGATGGCGCGTCTGGGCGACATCCACCACAACGCGCTGGGCGTCGCGCGCGATATCGATGCCGCGGCCCGCTGGTGGGGCGAGGCGGCTCGGCGGGGCCATGCCGAAGCGCAGGCGATGCTGGGGGCGGCCTATCTTGCCGGCAAGGGCGTGCCGCGCGATGTCGTCGAAGCCTTGCACTGGCTGCTGCGCGCCGAGGCCGGAGGGGCAGGCGAACTGGCGGCCGGCTTTCTGCGCGAGGCCCAGGCGCACGCCAAGCCGGCACAACGTACAGAAGCCGAACGCCGTGCCGCGGAGAAGCTGCGATGATTGTCGGGACTGCAGGCCATATCGATCATGGCAAGACGGCCTTGGTGAAGGCGTTGACCGGCGTCGACGCCGATCGCCTCAAGGAAGAGAAGGCGCGCGGCA
>JAIUOY010000253.1:0-4852 GCA_020160995.1 Pseudomonadota bacterium
TCATTGTAACTCTCAATGCAATGATGAGAGACCAAACAGCCTGGCGCACCGTGAAAGCCGCTTGACTTCAAACACGGCTGCTTCGCTTACGCTCAGGACGACAAGCTGGCGTCAGCTCGCCGCGGCGGCTTCGGAGAGGTTGAACTGAAGCTCGGCCAGGCGGGCGTAGAGGCCGTCGCGGCGGACAAGGTCGGCGTGGCGGCCGACATCGACCACCCTGCCCTGGTCGATCACCACGATGCGGTCGGCCTTCTGCACCGTCGCCAGACGATGGGCGATCACCAGCGTGGTCCGCTTGTGCATCAGCTTGTCGAGTGCCTGCTGGACGGCCAGTTCGCTCTCCGCGTCGAGCGCGCTGGTCGCCTCGTCGAGCAGCAGCACCGCCGGCTCGCAGAGCAGCGCGCGCGCGATGGCGATGCGCTGGCGCTGTCCGCCGGAGAGACGCACGCCGCGCGCGCCGAGATCGGTCGCGAAGCCCTGCGGAAGTGCCTCGATGAAGCCCAGCGCCGACGCGGCATCGGCGGCAGCCCGCACCTCGGCATCGCTGGCGTCGGGGCGGCCATAGCGGATGTTGTCGGCGACCGAGGTGCTGAACAGCACGGGCTCCTGCGGCACGGTCGCGAGAGCGCGGCGGAGATCGTTCAGCCTGAGATCGCGCACGTCGATGCCGTCCAGCCGCACCGCGCCCTTCTCGGGATCGTAGAAGCGCAGCAGCAGGTTGAAGACGGTCGTCTTGCCGGCGCCCGAAGGACCGACGATCGCCACCGTCTCGCCGGGCGCGATGTCGAGGTCGAAGCCGTCGAGCGCCAGCGCATCGGGCCGCGCGGGATAGCGGAACGAGACGGCGTCGAAGGCGACCGCGCCTTTCACCGGCTGCGGCAGCGGCTTGGGCGTCGCGGGCTCGGCGATGGACGGCGGTTCGGCGCGCAGTTCGGCCAGCCGCTCGGCCGCGCCCGAGGCGCGCTGCAGGTCGCCGATGGTCTCGCTGATGGCGCCGCCCGAGCTGGCGACCAGCACGGCGTAGAAGACGAAGGCCGAGAGGTCGCCGGCGCTGATGCGGCCGGTCAGCACGTCGTGGCCGCCCATCCACAGCAGGAAGCCCACCGCCGAGAAGACGATGAAGATGACCAGCGTGGTCATGATGGCGCGCCGCGAGATGCGCTTGGCTGCTGCCTGGAAGGCCCGCTCCGTTGCCTCGCCGAAAAGGCGGGCGGCGCGATCCTCCTGGGCAAAGGCCTGCACGGTGCGCACGCCGTCGAGCGCTTCGCCGCCTTCGGACACCATGTCGCCCATGCGCGCCTGCGCCTCGCGCGACAGCGCCTTCACCTGACGTCCGAACAGGATGATCGGCACGACGGTGAGCGGCACGACGGCCAGCGTCCACGCCGCGAGCTTGGGGTTGGTCACCACCAGCATGACGACGCCGCCCAGGCACATCAGAGTGTTGCGCAAGGCGACCGAGGCCGAGGAACCGATCACCTGCTCGATGAGCTGCGCGTCGGCAGAGATGCGGCTCATCACGTCGCCGGAACGCTTGATTTCGAACCACGCCGGCCCCAGCCGCACGACATGCGCGAAGAGATCGCGCCGCAGGTCGCCCACCACCCGCTCGCCCAGCCAGGAGACGAGGTAGTAACGGGCGCCCGACGCGATCGCCAACACGATGGCCACGGCCAGCAGCGAGGCCAGCGCGTAGTTCAGGACATCCGGCCGGCCCTGCGCGAAGCCGCGGTCGATCAGCGCCCGCAGGCAGGCGCCGAAGGCCAGCACCGTCCCCGCCGCCACCAGGAGCGACAGCAGCGCCAGCACGGTCCGGCCGCGATAGGGCCTGAGATAGGGTCCGAGGAGTGCGAGGCCGCCGAAACGATTCATGCCGCCTCCCTCACGGGGCCGGCCCCGCTCATGGGGCCTGCCAGTTGATCGGGAAGCCGAACTCCGCCGACAGGACCTCCAGCAGGTCGCCGCCGCCGCGGGTATCCAGCCACTTCCCGGCATCGGCCGCGAAAGCATAGTGGCGGGCGCCGCTCCTGGGGGAACTCAGCCACACCTGCTTGGTGGGTGCATGTTTGTTGACGATCCAGGTGCCCTCATCGCCCTCGACGGTGAGCACCCCGCCCTGCAGCTCGGCGTCGGCATGGTCGGCAATCGCCTCCTCGAGCGCGGCGAGCAGGCTGTCGGCGAGGCTTTCAAAAGCTGAATCGGTCATGACCCGGGCCGGTCTACAGGCCAGGGAAGGCCCGGACAACCGACTTGTGGCCGCGTCCCCGGGCCTGTATACCCGCGGCCCTGTCGCGGGCCGGTCGGAATCGGCCCTGAGCGCGCTGGAGAAAGTTCATGCAAGACAAGATCCACCCGGACTACCACAAGATCACCGTGGTGATGACCGACGGCACGTCCTTCGAGACGAAGTCGACCTGGGGCAAGGAAGGCGCGAGCCTCCGCCTCGATATCGATCCCAAGACGCATCCGGCCTGGACGGGCGTGCGCCAGAGCATCGACCGCGGCGGTCGCGTGCAGCGCTTCAAGGATCGCTTCGGCATGACCGGCTCGGCCACCGCGGCCATGGGCGCCGGCACCAAGGTGTCGGGCGCCAAGGCGGAAGCCGCGCCGGAAGCAAAGCCGGCTAAGGGCGCCGCCAAGAAGAAGTAAGTCCCGGTTTCCGCCGGGCCTCTGCTACAGTCGCGCCGCGATACCCAACGGGAGGCGGCGTGGTGAAGTCTGTACGAGTTGTCTGTGCGCACGATTGTCCCGACATGTGCTCTCTCATTGCACATGTCGACAACGGCAAGGTGGTGCGCGTCCAGGGCGACCCCGACCATCCCTATACGGCAGGCTTCGCCTGCGGCAAGGTCAACCGCGACGCCGATCTGGTGAACTCGCCGGAACGCATCGCGACGCCTCTGCGCCGCAGCGGCCCCAAGGGTTCGGGCCAGTTCACGCCCATCAGCTGGGACGAGGCGCTCGACGAGATCGCCGCGCGCTGGAAGGCGATCATCGCCGAAAGCGGCCCCGAGGCGATCCTGGGCTACGCCTACTCCGCCCATCAGGGTCTGATGAATCGCGGGCTGGTCGGCGGCCTCTTCCATGCGCTGGGCACGTCGCGGCTCCAGGCCGGCACGGTCTGCGATACCTGCTGCGAGACGGCATGGGACATGACGGTCGGCCCCGTGGGCGGCGCCGATCCCGAATCGGTGGTGCATTCCGACCTCGTCGTGTCGTGGGGCGCCGACCTCGCGGCGACCAACGTGCATTTCTGGGCGCTGGCCGAAGCGCAGAAGAAGCAGCGCGGCATGCCGATCGTGGTCATCGACCCGCGCCGCACGCGCAGCGCCAAGGCGGCCGACCTCTATTTGCCGATCCGCATCGGCACCGATGCCGCTCTCGCGCTGGGCGTCATGCACATCCTGGTGCGCGACGGCCTCGCCAACCGCGACTACATCGCCCAGCACACTTTGGGCTTCGACAAGGTCGAGCGCGACGTGCTGCCGAGGTTCACGCCGGCGCGCACCGCCGAGATCACCGGGCTCTCGGTGGCCGACATCGAGAAGTTCGCCGCGATGTACGGCAAGGCCAAGGCTGCCCTCATCCGTCTCGGCGAAGGCATGACCCGCCTCGTCAATGGCGGCCAGGCGTTGCGCACCGTGGTGCTGCTGCCGGGTGTCACCGGCCACTACGCGGTGAAGGGCGGTGGCTCGCTGCTGCTGACGGCCGCGTCGTGCGATCTCAACTACGCCGCCGTGCGCAAGCCTTCGGGCCCGGCGACGGCGCGCATGGTGAACCACCTGCGCCTCGGCGAAGAACTCCTCAACATGAAGGACCCGCCGCTGCGCGCGCTCTACATCTCGGCCAACAATCCGGCCGTGACCTGCCCCGAGGTGCACAAGGTGCAAAAGGGTCTCAGTCGCGAGGACCTGTTCACCGTCGTGCACGACCCGTTCATGACCGACACGGCGCGCTATGCCGACATCGTGCTGCCGGCCGCGAGCTACCTCGAAACCGACGATCTCTATCGCGCCTATGGCGCCTACTGGATGCAGTGGGGCCAGAAGGCCGCGGAGCCGGCCGGCGAAGCGCGCTCCAACTTCCACGTCGCGCAGGCACTGGCGCAGCGCATGGGCGTGAAGGACCGGATCTTCACCCTCACCCCGCGCGAGGCGGCCGAGGAGCTGCTCAAGGGCGCGACCGGCCCGGCCGCCAAGGCCGATCCGGCGAAGCTCTTTGCCGGCGAGCCGCACCACATCGCGCACGACTGGCAGGGCCAGCCCTTCAAGACGCCGTCGGGCAAGCTGGAGTTCTACTCCGAGCAGCTCGCCAAGCAGGGCGTGTCGCCGGTTCCCGACTGGCAGCCCGATCCCATCGAAGAGGCCGACGCGAAGAAGTGGCCGCTGCGCCTGCTCACCGCGCCGGGCTACTTCCAGGCGCACACGGCCTTCTCCGGCGTCGGCTTCCTGCGCAAGCGCGAGGGCCAGCCCTTCTGCATCCTGCATCCCGAAGATGCCGCCAAGCGCGGCCTGAAGGACGGCGACCAGGTGCGCGTGTTCAACGAGCGCGGCGAGGTCGGCCTGAGGCTGAAGGTCGTCGACGAGGTGCAGCCCGGCGTGCTGCTGGTCCCCGGCCAGCGCCCGACCTCCGAGGCGGTGTCCGGCACGATCAACATGCTCTGCTCCGACCGCTACACCGACATGGGCGAAGGCGCCACTTACCAGAGCACCTTCCTCGACGTCGGCCCCTGGAAGGCACAGGCGGCGGCTTAACGCTTCACTGTCGTCCTGAGCGTTAGCGAAGGACCTCATCGCCGCCTGCCATCAGTGGGGCAACCGGCATGAGATCCTTCGCTGCGCTCAGGATGACA
>JAIUOY010000254.1:0-9152 GCA_020160995.1 Pseudomonadota bacterium
CCGCAGCCTGCGCGACCCCTCTACGCGCGCCCTGCTGGCGGCCGTGCCGCTGCCCCAGCCTGCCGCGACGCGCGAGCGGACCTTGCTGGAAGGCGATATTCCCAGCGCCATGAATCCACCGGCAGGTTGCCGCTTCCACACGCGCTGCCGCTTCGCAAAGGAGTCCTGCCGTCGCGACGTGCCCGTGTTGGCAGACGACGGCAGTGGACATTCGACGGCCTGCTCCTGGTGGCCGGAGTTCCCGCCCGCGTCCTCGATCGTCGAGGCCGCGAGCCAAGACCAAGACCGAATCCGACTGGCCCGCCTGCAGGCGGCCTTTGTCACGGCTCAAACGGAGGCAACATGATCAAGACAGTCCGCCGCCTGGTATTGGCGGCAGCCTTTTCGGGCCTCGCCCTTTCGGGTGCGGCCGCCCAGTCCAATCTGCGCATCGGGCTGGCCGAAGATCCCGACGTACTCGATCCGACGCTGGCGCGCACTTATGTCGGCCGCATCGTCTTCTCGTCGATCTGCGACAAGCTGTTCGACATCGACGAGAAGCTGAACGTCGTGCCGCAACTCGCCACCAGCCACGAGACCTCGGCCGACGGCCTTACGGTCACCATCAAGCTCCGGCCCGGCGTGAAGTTCCACGACGGCGAGGCCTTCGACGCCGCCGCCGCGAAGTACAGCCTCGAACGCCACCTCACCATGAAGGGCTCGTTCCGCAAGCCCGAGCTGGCGTCGATCGAGGCGATCGAAATTGCCGACCCCACGACCATCAAGCTGAAGCTGAAGGCGCCCTTCTCGCCGCTGCTCGCCCAGCTCACCGATCGCGCCGGCATGATGGTCTCACCCAAGGCCGCCGAAGCCGCCGGCGACAAGTTCGGCCTCAAGCCCGTCTGCGCCGGCCCCTACAAGTTCGTCGAGAGGGTCCAGCAGGACCGCATCGTGGTCGAGAAGTTCGCCGACTATTGGAACAAGGACCAGGTTTTCATCGACAAGATCACCTACCTGCCCATCGTCGATTCGACGGTGCGGCTGGCGAACCTGCGCTCGGGCGGTCTCGACATGATCGAGCGCGTGCTGGCGACCGACATCAAGACGGTGCGCGACAATCCCAAGCTCAAGCTGATCACGGCCGTCGAGCTGGGCTACCAGGGCCTCACCATCAACCTGTCGAACGGCCCCAAGGCCAACACGCCGCTGGCCAAGGACGCAAGGGTGCGCGAGGCCTTCGAACTCAGCATGGATCGCGAGGCGCTGAACCAGGTCGTGTTCAACGGCGAGTTCGTGGTCGGCAACCAGTGGATCAACCCGACCAACTTCTATTATCAGCAGTCCCTGCCGGTGCCGAAGCGCGACGTCGCCAAGGCCAAGGCGCTGCTCAAGGAAGCCGGTGTCACCGGGCGCATGTCGCTCGACCTGATGGTGCCCAACAATCCGGAGACCCGCCAGGTCGCCGAGGTGCTGCAGTCGATGGTGGCCGAAACCGGCTTCGACCTGAAGCTGCGTGTCACCGAGTTAGCGACCTCGCTGACGAAGGCCGAGGATGGCGCCTATCAGCTCTACCTGATCGGCTGGTCGGGCCGCAGCGATCCCGACGGCAACTCCTACATCTTCCAGACCTGCGGTGCGCCGCAGAACAACTCCGGCTATTGCGACAAGGATGTCGATGCCTGGCACAAGGAAGCCCGCATCAAGAGCGATCCGGCCGAGCGCAAGAAGATCTACGAGAACATCGCCAAGAGGTACCTGGCCCAGGGCTCGATCAAGTACCTCTATCACCGCCGCGTCCTGGTCGCGCTCACCGACAAGGTCGAAGGCTACAAGCAGCTTCCCGACGGCCTGATCCGCGTCGTCGGCGTCAAGCTCAAGTAGGATGATGACCATTCATTCTCCTCCCCCGTCAGCGGGGGAGGTGTCGGCGTCATACGCTGACGGAGGGGTCATGACCCCTCCGCCCGCTCAAACGCGGGCACCTCCCCATTTGAATGGGGAGGACAGTTAGATGCTCGCCTTCCTGACCCAGCGGCTGCTGCAGCTCATCCCGACGCTGTTCTTCGTGTCGGTGCTGATCTTCGGCCTGCAGCAGCTCCTGCCGGGCGATCCGGCGCTGATCATGGCGGGCGAGGAGCGCGACCCGGAAGTGCTGGAGCAGATCCGCCAGCAGTACCGGCTGAACGAACCGATCTGGGTTCAGTACTTCTACTGGATCCAGGGCGTGCTCTCGGGAAACCTGGGCGAGTCGATGCGGCTCAAGACCTCGGTCCTGTCGCTCGTGCAGGAGAAGCTGCCGGTTACCCTGCAGCTCGCTTCCATGGCCATCGTCGTGGCGCTGGGCATCGGCATTCCGGCCGGCATCATCTCGGCCGTGAAGAAGGACACCGCGCTCGACTACGGCGCCAACATCTTCGCTCTGTGGGGCATCAGCACGCCCAACTTCTGGCTGGGCATCCTGATGATCTTCCTGTTTTCGGTGACGCTCGGCTGGCTGCCGGCCTCGGGCTATGTGAGCCTGGCCGAGAACTGGCAGGCGAGCCTTGCTACGACGATCATGCCCGCCTTCGTGCTGGGCAACGCCATTGCCGCCATCCTGATGCGCCATACGCGCAGCGCCATGCTGCAGGCGATGGGTGCCGACTATGTGCGGACCGCCCGCGCCAAGGGCCTCTACGAGCGCCGCGTCGTGCTGAAGCATGCGCTGCGCAATGCCATGACCCCGGTGATCACCCTGGGCGCCCTTGAGTTCGGCACCCTCCTCTCCGGCGCCGTCCTCACCGAACAGATCTTCACCATTCCGGGCTTCGGCAAGCTGATCGTCGATGCCGTGTTCAACCGCGACTATGCCGTCGTACAGGGTGTCGTGCTGGTGACTTCGACCGCCTACATTGCGCTCAACCTGCTGGCCGACATCGCCTATGTGCTGGTCAATCCGAGGCTACGCGGATGACGGACGCGGCACTTTCCCCGGCGGCTGCAGCCGCCGACGCCCGCGAAGAAAATCCCTGGGCGCGGGCGTGGCGGCGGCTGCGCCGGCGCAAGGGCGCCATGGTCGGGCTGGTCATCGTGCTCCTCTTCGTGCTGCTGGCTTTGGCTGCGCCGCTGGTCGCCCCCTACGACCCGATCGCCACGAGCTGGAGTGCGGTGCGCAAGCCGCCATCGTGGGCGCACTGGCTGGGCACCGACGAGGTCGGCCGCGACGTGCTTTCCCGCATCATCTGGGGCGCACGGGCATCGCTCAGCGCTGGCCTCGTGTCGGTCGGCATCGCCCTGGCCTTCGGCGTCCCCCTGGGTCTTCTCGCGGGCTATGCCGGCGGCTGGGTCGATGCGCTGCTGTCGCGCATTGTCGACGCCATGCTCGCCATCCCGTTCCTGATCCTGGCCATCGCGCTGGCGGCCTTCCTCGGTCCCAGCCTCAGCAATGCAATGATCGCCATCGGCGTCACCGCTACGCCGGTCTTCATCCGGCTGACGCGCGGGCAGACCATTGCCGCCAAGGTCGAGGATTATGTCGAGGCGGCGCGTGCCGTCGGCAACCCGCATTGGCGCATCGCACTCCGCCACGTATTGCCCAATATCGTGCCACCGCTTCTCGTACAGGCGTCGCTCGCCATCGCCGGCGCCATCATTGCCGAGGCCGCACTGTCGTTCCTCGGCCTCGGTCAGCAGCCGCCGGCGCCATCCTGGGGCAGCATGCTCAATTCGGCGCAACGCTTCATCGCGCAAGCTCCGTGGATGGCCTTCTGGCCAGGAGTCGCAATCTTCCTGGCCGTCCTTTCATTCAACCTACTGGGCGACGGCCTGCGCGACGCGCTGGACCCCCGCCACAAGTAGGTATCGCCACCGGATCGACGGCCTCAGCGGCCCGCCGACCTCATCGGCACGACCGAGCCCTCGGCCTGCTGGTCGCGACGCAGGACGACCGAGTCCGGGGCCTCCTCTGCCTCTGGCAGCGGCTTGCTGGGATCGACCGCGCGGATCATCGCGACGACCTGCTTCGGGCTCGCGCCCGCGTCCTCGGCCTCGAGGCGACGCCAGCCCTGCTTTTCCCAGTACTTGGCATCCTGCGGCAGGACCTGGACGTAGAGCTTGTCGGCGCCCCGGGTCTCGGCCAGCTTGCGGCAGCGCTCCAGCAGGAGCTGGGCGACGCCGTTGCCACGGAACCGCTGGATGACGGCCAGACGTTCCGGCATGGCGAAGGACTTGAACCAGCGCACCCGCACCGCGCCGACCGGCTCTTCCCCGACATAGGCGATGATGTGCGTGGCGCCGAAATCGTGGCCGTCGAACTCCTCGGAGTACGGCACGTCCAGTTCGCCGATGAAGCAGGCAGCCCGGACAGCGAAGGCCTGCAGCGAGTCCTCCATCTTCATCGCGAGCTTGGTGGTGACGGCCAGGCCGCCGATCGATTGTGAAACGGTGCTCATGATAATCTCTCCTTCAGCTCGCGCGACGCTCGGTCCATTCCGCATGCGGACAGGACGCTCCACGATCCATCGACTCTTCAAGAATGCCCTTCATGTCGAGCCGGTCCTCTGGCCGGTTCAGCACCATGGGATCCGTGAGAACCGTGGGCTGGGTCTTCTCGTCGACCTCCAGGTCGCAGACGAAGGCGCCGTACTCGTGGTCCGAGAAATGGAAGACTTCGCCGACCCGACGGAAGCCGTCGCGCTCGAAGATCTCCCACAGCCGCTTCTGGCCGTGCAGATAGGCCTTGGGATAGCCCTTCTTGCGGCAGAACTCCTTGGCCCATTCCACGAACGGAATGAACAGGCCATAGGAGCGATAGCGCTTCAGGATGACAGCGCGTTCCAGCTTGGCGAAGCCGGCGAACCACCGTACGCGCATCGACGCCGCCGGTTCCCCGTCGACGTAGAGCATGAGGTGGCTGGCCGAATAGTCGTTACCGTCGTACTCTTCCCAGTATGGGCAGGCCTGCTCGCCCATGAAGACGGCAGCACGCAGCATATAGCATTGCATTAGCTCGTCGGACGTCGACGCGAGCTTGATCGTAATGGCGGGCCGGTTGCTCGAGCCCGTCGTCACTTGCACAGTCATGTTAGTCCCCCTCGGTCAAAACTCCGTTGTCGTTCCGGAAGCGACGGTCCCCAACCGTCACCACCGGCAGGTTCTGCGAAAGCTGCTCGAGCACGTCGGTCACCACACCTGACGTCATGCCCTTGGCACCCTTGCGGATGGCAGTCGCGGAAACGTTGTCGCGGCGCAGGATACGCCACGGGTAAATCCAGCCACACTCGTCTACGATCTGACGCACCGTCATCCCACCAAAGTCGGTACCGTGCAGCGCATGCAAGCGCGCATTGGGATACCTCCGTTTGATCTCGGCGATGACGCCCTGGAAGCCCTTCGAGTTGTAGATTTCGGGGTAGTAGGCCACTTCGATTTTGTCGCCGAACCCGGCCTCGGCGACCGCCAGCTCGATCAGCGCCTTGCGCGTCGGTGGGGGCAGGAACTTGTTGCCGGTCGGGAAGTAGTCGACGTTGGAATCGGCAGTGTCTGTCTTCTCGTAGATTTGGAACCCGCCTTCCAGCCGGCCGACCCGGAGATGGCCGTCGCGGAAGGCATCGACATGCAGTTTGGGCACCAAGACGGGATGGATGATCACCTTTTCGAGGCCGCGCTCCCTGATGGCGCGCTCCAGCATCGTGAGGTGCGTGTTGTGGAACGGGTTGAAGGTGCCAAAGAACATCCCGATGCCGCCCTTGGGCGCCATCATGGAGCGGAGATCCGACAGCAGGCCGATGCCGAAGAAGAGCCCGCCGAGCGCAAAACCCACGATCAGGAAGGTTTCGCGGGCATAGGGCACGCCGGCCGTCCCCAGCGCAGCCAGTGTGACATTGACGAGGAGCCCGACCAGCGTATTGCGGTTGGCGTCGCCCACTCCGCGCGCAACGAAGTAGCCGCCCAGGAACTGTGTCCCCTGCGAGGCCAGCGTCGTGACCAGCGCCGCGCCGGCGAAGCCGCCGACCGAAGAAATCCCCAGTTGATTGAGCGCGCCGCCCCATAGCATCAACCAGAACATCACCAGGTTAAAAGCCAATTGCGGGAGAAACCGCCCGAGCCGGCCGGCCGTCACAAAGCCGAACCTGTTATTGGCCCAAAGTTCGGCTTTGTTGCTGAGCTTGGCGTAGCTGGGCAGAAACACCCCGACAAAGACTGACACGCAGATCAGCGTCGGGTTAGCCCAACTGCCGTGCGCATACGCATAGCTGAGGTATGTCAACAGGCCGCCGAACGCCGCCATGCGCGTCGACGGACTGCGCACGTAGCGGCGAATTTTGCCGGCAAATGCCGGTGTCGTCTTTCTATCCGAGCCGGACACGGCTGCAGCCCTTTGCCTCGTTATGAAGCGTCAATCGCGAAACGCACAACCGGTAGATTGTCTAACCAATAGCACGACTAGATCGGGTATGCAGGTCCTATGCGGTTCGTGAAAGAAACCGTCTAGCCCTCTAAAAACGAGACAGAAAACGACATTTCACCAATAATGGTGTACGATAAATCATGAGGTCCGCGTCAAGTAAACTTTGGGCCAACAACCTTATTGTATCGATTGTTGCAATGAATACTGCTCCTACCCGCAAGACCAAGGTGCCGAATATTCTCGGCGACTGGGACGACGTCCGCTTCTTCCTGGCGGTTGCAAAGACGGGCAGCTTCAGCGCTGCCGCGACGCAACTGAATACGAAGCAAACGACGGTCGGCCGACGCATCCAGGCACTCGAGCGGCGGCTTGGCGCCAAGCTGTTCGACCGGCATCGCCATGGCATGGAAGTAACGCCCGCCGCCCGCGGTGTGCTGGTCCAGGCCGAATCGATGATGTCGAACGCCACGGCGATCGAGCGGCATCTCGCCGGCCTCGACCGGGAAATGGCCGGCATCGTCCGCATCGCCGCAACCGAGGGTATTGCGGCCCACTGGCTGGTGCCGCGCCTCGGCCTGCTTCGCCGCACCCATCCGGACATCATCGTCCAGGTCATCGCCGGCGATCAGGTGCTCGACCTCGCCACCCGCCAGGCCGACCTCGCCATCCGCTTCTTCCGCCCGACCTCCAACCAGCTCGTCGCGGCCCGGGTCGGCCAGGTGAACATGTCGATCTTCGCGGCACCTTCCTATGTCGAACTGTACGGCCTGCCGCAGAAGTTCGAGGACCTGCGCGAGCATCACATCGTCGATCACACCACCCTGCACGCCCTGCCGGCCATGAAGCCGTGGAGCGAGGTGGTCGAGCGCACGCCGTCGGTGGTGTTGCGCACCAACTCCTCCTACGCCGCCATGGAAGCGGTGACGACCGGCTACGGCATCTCGGTGTTCCCCGACTACATCGCCAAGTCGTCGAACCTGATCGCCGCGCCCATCGACCTCAAGATCGTGCGCGACATCTGGCTGGTCAGCCACGAGGAGACCAACAAGGGCGCGCGCATCCGCACCGTGATCGACTACGTGCGCGATCAGTTCCGCCAGGACGAGCGCGAGTGGTTCTCGACCACGCCGCGCAGCAGCAGCTCCATGGCGGCCGCCTAGCGCCGAAGGGCTAGAGGGCGGCCTTCAGGCGCTTGTAGATCGCCTCGATCTCGGCCTTGTCGCCGGGCTTGTAATCCCAGTTGAGCGTCGCCCCGTCGTTGGGGCGGCGTGGCATGATATGGATATGCAGGTGCGGCACGCTCTGGCCGGCGCCCGCCCCATTGGCCTGCAGCAGGTTCACGCCGACCGGCTTCAATTCGCTCACTACCGCCTTCGCCACGCGCTGCGCCGTCTTCGCGACCGCGGCCAGCACGTCGGGCGGAATCACATCGACGGTCGGCCAATGCCCCTTCGCGACGCTCAGCGCGTGGCCGGGATTGACCGGGTTGATGTCCATGAAGGCGATGGTGGTCTCATCTTCCAGCAGCTTGAAGCACGGGATCTGTCCCGCGACGATCTTGCAGAAGATGCAGCTTCCATCGGTCGGATGAGTCATCGTGAGGCCTCCAGTGCGGCGCCCAGCTCGCGCAGCCGCTGGAACGGCTGCACCCCCGGCGCCAGGGCGAGATCGAAGCCCAGCCGCGCCAGTCTGGCAATGCCGTCCCGGCCGAAGCGATCGCGCAGCGATTCGACGACCCAGCCCTCGCTCTGGCGATGCCGCGCCACGACCAGCCGGCCGTCGGCCGCCATATGGTTGCGATGGGCCTCCAGCGCCGCCATCAGCCCGTCCAGGCCGGCGCCGCTGCGCGACGACACGGCCAGCGCCCTCACCGGCCAGTCGGCATCGTCGCCGGCCACCGCCAGCGACAGCGCGCCGGCCACGTCGGCCCGCGCCCGTTCGGCGGCGGCGCCGAGATCGGCCTTGGTGACCACGATCAGGTGGGGGATCTCGACGATGCCCGCCTTCATGAACTGCAGCGAATCGCCCGAGCCCGGCTGCACGCAGAACACCACGGTGTCGGCGACGCCCGCCACGTCGGTCTCGGACTGCCCGACGCCCACGGTCTCGATCAGCACGCGGTCGAACAGGGCGCGCATCACCACCATGGCGGCCAGGGTCTGATCGGCCAGGCCGCCCAGCCGGTCGCGCGCCGCCATCGAGCGCACGAAGGAGCCGGTATCGGCGCCGTCATGGACGATGCGCACGCGATCGCCCAACAGGGCGCCGCCGCTCGTCCGCGACGAGGGATCGACGGCGATCACGCCGACCGTCTTGCCGGCACGTCGCCAGGCGGCGACCAGGGCCGCGCACATCGAGGATTTGCCGACGCCGGGCGGCCCGGTGACGCCCACGACATGCGCCTTCGGCTCGCGCCATGCCGCGTCGAGCAGGGCCTGGGTCGCCGCGCCGTCGGGATCGCGCTCCAGGCCGGCCAGCGCGGCGGCCAGCGCCCGCTTGCCGTCCATCGTGCCGACCGCGCTGCGGAGCGCGTCGAGCGTCATTCGGTCTTGAGCGGGCCGCCGAGAGCCGCCTGCGCCGCCGCCAGCCGCGCGATCGGCACGCGGTAGGGCGAGCACGACACATAGTCGAGGCCGGCCTTGTGGCAGAAGAACACCGAGGCCGGATCGCCGCCATGCTCGCCGCAGATGCCGAGCTTCAGGCTGTTACGCACCTTGCGACCGCGCTCGCGGGCGATCTCGATCAGCTCGCCGACGCCTTCGGTGTCGAGCGAGGCGAAGGGATC
>JAIUOY010000255.1:0-6952 GCA_020160995.1 Pseudomonadota bacterium
GCGAACGAGGCGAAGAAGGCCAGCCACAGCCAGCACTGCCAGGTGAACGGCAGGTCGAGCTTCTCCATCGCCGTCGGCAGGTCCGTCGTGCCGACATGCCAGTAGATGGCGATGATGGCCAACAGCATCAGCACCGAGCCGAGCAGCGTATAGAGGAAGAACTTGAAAGCCGCGTAGACGCGCCGCTTGCCGCCCCACACGCCGATGATCAGGAACATCGGGATCAGGACGCCTTCGAAGAAGATGTAGAACAACGCCAGGTCGAGTGCGCAGAACATGCCGACCATGAAGGTCTCGAGCACGAGGAACGCGACCATGTATTCCTTGACGCGAACCTGGATCGATTCCCAGCTCGCCAGGATGCAGATCGGCGTCAGCAAGGTCGACAGCAGCACGAAGAACAGCGAGATGCCGTCGATACCGACGTGGTAGCCGATGTTGAGCGCCGGCACCCAAGCGAGATGCTCCTCGAACTGGAAGCCGGCCTTGGTCGGGTCGAAACGCACCCAAAGCAGGATCGAGATCAGGAAGGTCGCCAGCGACGTCAGCAGCGCCACGCTGCGGCAGTTGCGGTCGACGGCCTCCTTGGGGCCGTTGACGACCAGGCAGAACAGCGCTCCCACCAATGGCAGGAACGTGACCAGGGAGAGGATGGGCCAACTCGACATCGGGCCTTACCTCGCCGATAGCATGAAATAAGTGATGAGACCGGCGACACCGACCAGCATCACGAATGCGTAGTGATAGAGATAGCCGCTCTGGAAGCGCATCAGCACGCCGGCCATGTCCTGCGCACGAGCGGCAACGTTGTCCGGCCCGAGCCTGTCGATGGTCGCGCCGTCGCCCTTCTTCCAGAAGATGCGGCCGATCGCCAATGCCGGCTTCACGAACACGGCATCATAGATCTCGTCGAAGTACCACTTGTTGAAGAACAACGCGTGCAGGCCCGGGAAGGTCTTCACGGTGCGTGCCGGCAGGTCGGTCTTCACCACGTAGTAGTAATAGCTGAGCAGGATGCCGGACACGGCCATCACCAGCGGCAGCAGCTTCACCCAGAGCGGCACCGAGTGCGCATGGTGCAGCACTTCTTCGGTCGACTTCACGGCGATGGCATTGCCCCAGAAGGCCTGCCAGTCGTGACCGACGAACCAGTCGTAGGCGATCAGGCCTGAGAACGCCGCGCCGATGCCCAGCACATAGAGCGGGATCATCATGACCATCGGCGATTCATGGGCGTGATCCCAGGTATGATGGTCGCCGCGATACTTGCCATAGAAGGTCATGAACATCAGGCGGGTCGAATAGAACGCCGTCATGAAGGCGGCGATCACGCCCAGCCAGAAGGCGATCAGACCGACGGTCGTATGCACACCGTAGGCCGACTCCAGCATGATGTCCTTGGAGTAGAAGCCCGCGAAGCCCAGGCCGTTGCCCAGCAGAAACGGGATGCCGATGCCCGAGAGTGCAAGCGTGCCGACCCACATCAGGATGAAGGTCTGGGGCGCCTTCTCGCGCACGCCGCCCATCTGACGCATGTCCTGTTCGTGGTGCAGGCAGTGGATCACCGAGCCCGACCCCAGGAACAGCAGCGCCTTGAAGAAGGCGTGCGTCATCAGGTGGAACATCGCCGCCGAATAGGCGCCGACGCCGCAGGCGAAGAACATGTAGCCGAGCTGGCTGCAGGTCGAATAGGCAACGACCCGCTTGATGTCGAACTGGGTAAGCCCGACCGTGGCGGCGAAGAAGGCCGTCGCTGCGCCGACGATGGTCACGACCATCAGGGCGACCGGCGCCAGTTCGAACAGCGGCGACAGGCGGCAGACCATAAACACGCCCGCGGTCACCATGGTGGCGGCGTGGATCAGCGCCGAAACCGGGGTCGGGCCTTCCATGGCGTCCGGCAGCCAGGTGTGCAGGCCGAGCTGGGCCGACTTGCCCATAGCGCCGACGAACAGCAGCAGGCAGGCCGTTTCCAGCGCCGGCAAGTCCATGCCGAGGAACTGGATGCGCATCTGGGCCATCTGCGGCGCCTTGCCGAAGATTTCCTCGAAGCCCACCGAGCCCGACAGTAACCAAACGGCGCAGATGCCGAGGGCAAAACCGAAGTCGCCGACGCGGTTGACGATGAAGGCCTTCATGGCCGCGGCATTGGCCGACGGCTTGTCGTACCAGAAGCCGATCAGCAGGTACGAGGCGAGACCCACCCCTTCCCAGCCGAAGAAGAGCTGCACGAGGTTGTCCGCCGTCACCAGCATCAGCATGAAGAAGGTGAATAGGCTGAGATACGCCATGAAGCGCGGAATGCTGGGATCTTCCTCCATGTAGCCAATGGAGTAGACGTGGACCATCGACGACACGCCGGTGACCACGATCAGCATGACCGCCGTCAGCGTATCGACACGCAGCGCCCAGGAAATGTCGAGCGTGCCTGAATCGATCCAGGAGAAGAGCTTGACGACCAGGAGCTTGCTCTCCGCCGGGCCGAAGCCGATGCGGACGAACACGAAGACCGAGAGCGCCGCGGCGATCAGGAGCGCGGCACAGGTGACGATCTGGGCGGGGCGATCACCGATCACCCGGCAGAACAGGCCCGCAATCGCTGCCGCAAACAACGGCAGGAAGACGATGAGCTTGATGGCGAGATCCATGATGCGTGCGCGCCCCTAGCCCTTCATCGCATTGATGTCTTCGACCGCGATCGTTCCGCGGTTTCGGAAGTAGACCACCAGGATGGCAAGCCCGATGGCAGCCTCCGCGGCGGCCACCGTCAGCACCAGCATGGCGAAGACCTGGCCGACCACGTTGCCCTGGAAGACCGAGAACGCCACGAGGTTGATGTTCACGGCGAGCAACATCAGCTCGACGCACATCAGGATCACGATGACGTTCTTGCGGTTCAGGAAGATGCCCAGAATGCCGAGGGTAAACAGCACCGAGGCGACGGCGAGGTAATGACCGAGACCGATCGTCATCACACGCCTCCCCGCGTCGGCACCTTGACGGTCGTGATTGCCTGGTCCTTCGGCCGGTAGAGCTGGTCGCTGATCTTCTGGCGGCGCACGCCCGGCCGGTTGCGCAGGGTGAGTACGATGGCGCCGATCATGGCGACGAGAAGCACGATGCCTGCGACCTGGAAGAGGTAAAAATACTGCGTGTAGAGAACACGGCCTATTGCGCGGGTATTGTCGACCGCCAGCACCTGCGGCCCGGCTTTGTCGAGACCGGCGATGGTTACCGAGCCGCTCCCCAGCACGCCCAGCCCCAACAGGATCTCGGCCAGCAGCACGACGCCGATCGCGGCGCCCACCGGCAGGTATTTGAGGAAGCCCTCGCGCATCTCGGTCAGGTTGATGTCGAGCATCATCACGACGAACAGGAAGAGCACGGCGACGGCGCCGACATAGACGATGACCAGGATCATCGCGATGAATTCGGCCCCGATCAGCACGAACAGTGCGGCTGCGTTGAAGAAGGCCAGGATCAGGAACAACACCGAATAGACCGGGTTGCGCGACACCACGACCATGGCGGCCGACGCGACCGTCACCGCGGCAAAGACGTAAAAGGCCAGAGCCTGAAGAAGCATTTTCTGTCTCTCCCCCGCCCCGGCTCAGCGATACGCCGCGTCGGACTGGAGATTGGCCGAAATCAGGCTCTCCCAGCGGTCGCCATTCGCGAGCAGCTTGTCCTTGTTGTACATCAGCTCCTCGCGGTTCTCGGTCGAGAACTCGAAGTTGGGACCCTCGACGATGGCATCGACCGGGCAGGCTTCCTGGCAGAAACCGCAGTAGATGCACTTGGTCATGTCGATGTCGTAGCGGGTCGTGCGGCGGCTGCCGTCGTCACGCGGCTCGGCCTCGATCGTGATGGCCTGGGCCGGGCAGATCGCTTCACAAAGCTTGCACGCAATGCAGCGTTCTTCGCCGTTCGGATAGCGGCGCAGAGCGTGTTCACCACGGAAGCGCGGGCTGAGCGGTCCCTTTTCGTAAGGGTAGTTCACCGTCACCTTGGGCTTGAACATGTACTTCAAGGTGAGCGCGAAGCCGGCCACCAGCTCGGAGAGCAGGAAAGCGCGGGCGGTACGGTCGAGAGAGGCCATTGTGCGACTCCCTAAGGCTTCGGAACCCAGCCGCCGAACTGCAGAACAGCGGCGGTGAGCACAAGCCAGCCAAGCGACACGGGCAGGAAGACCTTCCAGCCCAGCCGCATGAGCTGGTCGTAACGGTAACGGGGCAGCGTTCCCTTGGTCCAGCTGAAGACGAACAGCAGGAACGCGATCTTCAGGGCAAACCACACGACACCCGGCACCAGGGTGAACGGCGCATACGGCACCGGCGACATCCAGCCGCCAAGGAACAGCACCGCGCCCATCGCCGAGAGCAGGATCATGTTGGCGTATTCGCCGAGGAAGAACAGGCCGAACGTCATGGCCGAGTATTCCGTGTGGAAGCCCGCCACCAGTTCGGCTTCCGACATCGGCAGGTCAAACGGCGTCCGGTTCGTTTCGGCCAAAGCCGATACGAAGAAGATTACGAACATCGGCAGCAACGGCAGCCAGAACCAGCTCCAGAACCAGCCGGACTGAGCCAGCACCACATCGGAGAGATTGAGCGAGCCGACGCAGAGCATGACGGTGACCAGCACGAAGCCGATCGAAACTTCGTAGGACACCATCTGCGCTGCCGAGCGGAGCGCGCCAAGGAACGCATATTTCGAGTTCGACGCCCAGCCGGCGATGATGATGCCGTAGACGCCGAGCGAGGAGATGGCGAAGAGGTAGAGGATACCGACATTGATGTCGGCGATGACCCAGCCGTCGTCGAACGGCACGACCGCCCAGGCAACCAGCGCGGTCATGAAGGTGATCATCGGCGCCACGATGAACAGGATGCCGTTGGCGCTCGACGGAACGATGGTCTCCTTCAGCACAAGCTTGAGGCCGTCGGCAAAGGGCTGCAGGAGGCCAAACGGCCCCACCACGTTGGGACCGCGGCGGAGCTGGATCGACGCCCAGACCTTGCGGTCGACGTAGGTCATGTAAGCGACGGCAACCAGCAGCGGCACCGTGACCGCCAGGCACTGGGCGAGAATGACGATCGCCTGGCCGAGCCAGTTGGTCGTGAAGAATTGGATCAAGTCGGCGTACATGCCCTACTCCGCCGCCATAAGTTGCGCGCGAGACGCCATGCACTCTGCCATCGTCCGCGAGGCACGGCTGATCGGGCAGGTCATGTAGAAATTGGCGACGGCCGAAACGAACGCTGCATCGGTCGTGGCACCCGCCTTGCCGAACGGCCCCCAGGCACCCGGCGCCTGCTGGTCAATAGCAGCAAAGGCCTTGTTGACCGAGACGAGGCGCGAGCGCACCTGCGCCAGCGTATCGTAGGAGAGCGTCTTGCCCAGCCGCTCGGAAAGCGCACGCAGGATCGACCAGTCTTCGCGAGCATCGCCCGGCGGATAACCCGCACGGCGGCCGAGCTGAACGCGGCCCTCGGTGTTCACGTAGGTGCCGGGCTTCTCGGTATAGGCCGCGCCCGGCAGGATCACGTCGGCGCGGTGCGCGCCGGCATCGCCGTGGTGGCCCTGATAGATCACGAAGGCCTTGCCAAGTCGCTTGGTGTCGATTTCGTCGGCCGCCAGCAGGTAGACGGCGCCGATCTCGCCCTTCTCGCAGCCCGCCAGGATGCCGGCAACGTCGCGACCGCCCTCACCCGGCACCAGGCCGAGATCGAGGCCGCCAACGCGCGCCGCCGCCGTATGCAGCACGGCAAAGCCGTTCCAGTCCTCGCGGACGGCATTCAGCTTCTCGGCCAGCTCGCGCGCCATGGCGAGCACGGCTGCGCCGTCTTCGCGCGCGACCGCGCCCATGCCGACGATGATCAGCGGGTTCTTGGCTGCCTTCAGCTTCTTAAAAAAGCCAAGCTTGCCGTCCGTCAGTTCGCGCAGGATCGCGGGGCCGGCGCCGAGGCGCTCCACCGGATAGGTGAGATCGGCGACCGGGCCGATGCTGCCAATCGCACAATGGCCATGCAGGTAGCGCTTGCGGATACGTGCGTTCAGCACCGGCGACTCGGTCCGTGGATTGCTGCCGATCAGCAGAATCGCGTCTGCGGAGTCGATGCCGCGAACGCCGGCATTGAAGATGTAGCTACCGCGCGGACCGTCGAGCCTGGCGCCGTCCTGACGGCAATCGACGTTGGGCGAACCAAGGGCCGTCATCAGGTCCTTCAGCGCCACCATAGATTCGGCGTCGCACTGGTCGCCGGCGATAGCCGCAATCTTGGCGCCGTCCATGCCCTTGAGCTTGGCCGCGATCGCGCCGAAAGCCTCGTCCCAGGTCGCTTCGAGCAGCTTGCCGCCTTTCCGCACATAAGGCCGGTCGAGCCGTTGATGGCGCAGGCCGTCGATGGCGTGCCGGGTTTTGTCGGAGATCCACTCCTCGTTCACATCGTCGTTCAAGCGCGGCAGCACGCGCATCACCTGCGCACCGCGCGTATCGACGCGGATATTGGAACCAAGAGCGTCAAGCACGTCGATCGACTCGGTCTTGGTGAGTTCCCACGACCGCGCCTCGAAAGCGTAAGGCTTGGAGGTCAGCGCGCCCACCGGGCAGAGATCGACCAGGTTGCCGGAAAGCTCGGTCGACAGCGCATGCTCGACATAGGTTGTCACTTCCATGCTCTCGCCGCGGCCGGTCGCGCCCAGCTCCTCGACGCCTGCGACCTCAGTCGCGAAGCGGATGCAGCGCGTGCAATGGATGCAGCGGTTCATCGACGTCTTGACCAGCGGCCCCAGTTCCTTGTCCGGCACGGCCCGCTTGTTCTCGTGATAGCGGCTGCGGTCGAAGCCGTAGGCCATCGCCTGATCCTGCAGATCGCACTCGCCGCCCTGGTCGCAGATCGGGCAGTCGAGCGGATGGTTGATCAGCAGGAATTCCATCACACCGTTACGC
>JAIUOY010000256.1:0-17462 GCA_020160995.1 Pseudomonadota bacterium
CACGTGCAGGATCGGCGCCTGAACGATCTTGGCGATCTCGGTGCAGTACGGGCCCGAGCGCGATTGCGTCGGCAGGGTCGTAAAGCCGATCTGGTTGTTGACCACGAAATGGATCGTGCCGCCGATGCGATAGCCATCGAGGTCGGAAAGATCGAGGCTCTCGGCCACCAGGCCCTGACCGGCGAAGGCCGCGTCGCCGTGCATCAGCACGCACATGACCTGGCTGCGATCGGTGTCGCCGCGCTGGTCTTCCTTGGCGCGCGCCTTGCCCAGCACCACCGGGTTCACCGCTTCGAGATGCGAAGGGTTGGGCGAGAGCGAGAGATGCACGACGTTGCCGTCGAACTCGCGATCGGCCGAGGCGCCGAGATGGTATTTCACGTCGCCCGACCCGCGCATTTCCTCGGGCTGCGAGGAACGGCCCTGGAACTCGGAGAACAGCGCGGTGTAGCTCTTGTGCATGACATGCACGAGCGTGTTGAGGCGGCCGCGATGCGGCATGCCGAGCATCACCTCCTTCACGCCGAGCTGGCCACCGCGCTTCAGGATCTGTTCGATACCGGGGATCAGCGCTTCGCCGCCATCGAGGCCGAAGCGCTTGGTGCCGACGAACTTCACATGCAGGTAGCGTTCGAGACCCTCGGCTTCGACGACCCGCTCCAGGATCATCTTGCGGCCCGTCAGGGTGAATTCGGTGTGGTTCTCGATGTGCTCGATGCGCTCCTGGATCCACGCCTTCTGGGCCGGATCGGAAATGTGCATGAACTCGACGCCGATCTTGCCGCAATAGGTCTTGCGCAGGCGCTCCATGATCTGCCGCAGGGTCGCGGACTCGCCCAGTGCCAACGAACCGAAGATCAGGATCGGACGATCCCAGTCGCTCTCGGCGAAGCCGTACGTCGCGGGATCGAGTTCGGGATGCGGTGCCTGGCGCACGAGGCCCAGCGGATCGAGGTCGGCCTCGAGATGGCCCCGGATGCGGTAGGCGCGGATCAGCATCAGCGCGCGTGCCGTGTCCTGCGCTGCGGTGCGGATTTCGGCTTCGGTCTTGCCAGCCAACGGGGCAGCGGGAGCGACGGCGCCCTTGCCGCCCTTCACGTTGCGATTGGCGGCTGTCGGCAGCGTGTCGGGATCGACGACGCCGATCACCCGCTCCTTGTTGGGCGCCCAGGACGCGCCACGCACTTCAGCCAGCACGTCGCCGCTTTGGTCGGCCAGCGCACCGAAGAAGGTGCGCCACTCGGCGTCGACCGCATTGGGATCGGCGAGATAGCGCGCGTGAAGCTCTTCGATGAATGGCGCGTTGGCGCCGAACAGGAACGATGTTTGTTCTGCTCTCATGGCCCCTACTCCCTGGCCTATCGTCGCTGGCCGCCTGGCAGAGGGCTGGGCGGCACCTACACTGGTCAGCCCTTCATGGCTTTAAGCATTTCCTCGCCGAGCGCCGCAGGAGACTCAGCGACTCTGATGCCGGCAGCGCGCATGGCTTCGACCTTGAACTCGGCAGTGTCGTTGCCACCCGAGATCACGGCACCGGCATGGCCCATTCGACGACCCGGCGGCGCGGTGCGACCGGCGATGAAGCCGACGACCGGCTTCTTCACCTTGGACGCCTTGATGTATTCCGCGGCCTTCACTTCGGCGTCGCCGCCGATCTCGCCGATCACGATGATGCCCTGCGTCTCCGCATCGGCCATCAGCATCTCGAGACACTCCACGAAGTTGGTGCCGTTCACTGGATCGCCGCCGATGCCGATGCAGGTCGTCTGGCCGAGCCCGGCCGCCGTGGTCTGCGCCACCGCTTCGTAGGTCAGCGTGCCGGACCGCGAGACGATGCCGATCTTGCCACGTTTGTGGATGTGGCCCGGCATGATGCCGATCTTGCATTCGCCCGGGGTGATGACGCCGGGGCAGTTCGGCCCGATCAGGCGCGACTTCGAGCCGACCAGCGCCCGCTTCACCTTCACCATGTCGAGCACCGGAATGCCCTCGGTGATGCAGACGACCAGCGGAATCTCCGCATCGACCGCTTCGAGAATCGAATCGGCGGCATAGGGCGCCGGCACGTAGATCACGCTCGCCGTGGCGCCGGTCTTTTCGACGGCTTCGGCAACGGTGTCGAACACCGGCAGGTCGAGATGCTTCGTGCCGCCTTTGCCCGGCGTCACGCCGCCCACCATCTTGGTGCCGTAGGCGATTGCCTGTTCGGAATGGAAGGTACCCTGCGAGCCGGTGAAGCCCTGGCAGATGACTTTGGTGTTCTTGTCGACCAGGACAGCCATCAGTTCGCCTCCTTGACCGCCTTGACGATCTTTTCCGCAGCATCAGCCAGGTGATCGGCCGAGGTGATCTTGAGACCCGATTCCTTCAGGATCTTCTTGCCGAGCTCGACATTGGTGCCTTCGAGCCGCACGACCAGCGGGACGTGCAGATTGACCTCGCGCGCCGCCGCGACCACGCCCTCGGCGATGACGTCGCAGCGCATGATGCCACCGAAGATGTTGACCAGGATGCCTTCGACGTTGGGGTCCTTCAGGATGATCTTGAAGGCCGCCGTCACGCGCTCCTTGGTGGCCCCGCCGCCGACATCGAGGAAGTTGGCGGGCGAGGAACCGTACAGCTTGATGATGTCCATGGTGGCCATGGCGAGGCCCGCGCCATTCACCATGCAGCCGATCTGGCCATCGAGCTTCACGTAGTTCAACGCGTACTTGGCCGCTTCGGTTTCCGCGGGATCCTCTTCGTCGAGGTCGCGCAGATCCTCCAGTTCCTTGTGGCGGTAGAGCGCGTTGTCGTCGAAGTTCATCTTGGCATCGAGCGCGACCACCTCGCCCGCGCCGGTGACCACCAGCGGGTTGATCTCGATCAACGACGCATCGAGCTCGGTGAAAGCGCGATAAAGGTTGCCCAGCATCGTGGCGAAGGCTCCGACCTGCTTGCCCTGCAGGCCCAGCGCAAAGGCTATCCTGCGACCCTGGTAGCCCTGATAGCCGGCGGCCGGATCAATCGCCTGCTTGACGATCTTCTCGGGCGTCTCGTGCGCCACGGTCTCGATATCCATGCCGCCTTCGGTCGACGCAACCACGGAGATTCGGCCGACCGCACGGTCGACCAGCATGGAGAGGTAGAGCTCGCGTTTGATGTCGCAGCCGTCCTCGATGTAGAGGCGCTTGACGGTCTTGCCGGCCGGGCCGGTCTGCTTGGTCACCAGATCCTGGCCCAGCATGGCCGCCGCGGCGGCACCGACCTCGTCGGCCGACTTGGCGATGCGCACACCGCCCTTGCCCTTGGGATCGCTCTTGAAGTGTCCCTTGCCGCGTCCGCCCGCATGGATCTGGGCCTTCACGACGGTGACAGGCCCGCCAAGCTTGCGGGCCACGTCCATCGCCTCGTCCTTGGTGTACGCGACGCCGCCCTTGAGCAGCGGGACGGCGAATTTGGCCAATAGCGCCTTGGCCTGGTATTCGTGGATGTTCATGGAGTCCTATCGTTCGGGACTGCTTGCAAGAAGCTTATCAGCCCTCAGTTTTTAAACGCAACTAACCGAGGGATGCGGCACTTTATGAGTGCCACAAGCCCTTGGCAACGACGGACTGATGACCCTTTTGAGGCGTTCGACCAAAGTCGCAGGCAGCCTTTGCGCAGGCCGCCTGCAACACAGGCCGAAACTCAGGCGCGGCCGACGATCTTGTTCGTCGCTTCGATCAGCGACTTCACCGCCGCGACCGACTTGTCGAACATCGCCTTTTCCTCGGCGTTGAACTCGACTTCGACGATGCGCTCCACACCCTTGGCGCCGATCACGACCGGCACGCCGATGTAGAGGCCCTTCACGCCGTACTCGCCGTTCAGCATCACGGCACAGGGCAGGACGCGCTTCTTGTCCTTGAGATAGGACTCCGCCATGGCGATGGCCGAAGCCGCCGGGGCGTAGAAAGCCGAGCCCGTCTTGAGCAGCGCCACGATCTCGGCGCCGCCGTCGCGGGTACGCTGAACGATCTTCTCGAGCCGCTCCTTGGTGGTCCAGCCCATATCGACCAGATCGTGCAGCGAAATGCCGCCGACAGTCGAGTAGCGCAACAACGGCACCATCGTGTCGCCGTGGCCGCCCAGCACGAAGGCAGTGACGTCCTCGACCGAGACGTTGAATTCTTCGGCGAGGAACAGACGGAAGCGGGCGCTGTCCAGGACGCCTGCCATGCCGACGACGCGCTCCGGCGGGAAGCCCGTGACTTCCTGCATCAGGCCGACCATCGCATCGAGCGGGTTGGTGATGACGATGACGAAGGCGTTGGGCGCATGAGCCTTGATGCCCTTGCCGACGGCGTCGATGACCTTGGCGTTGATGCCGACCAGGTCGTCACGCGTCATGCCGGGCTTGCGCGGCACGCCGGCGGTGACGATGACCACGTCGGAACCTTCGATGGCCTTGTAGTCGGACGAGCCGCTGTAGGCGGCGTCGAAGCCCTCGACCGGGCTGAGCTGCGCAATGTCGAGCGCCTTGCCCTTGGCGATGCCCTCGGCATCGGGAATGTCGAACAGGACGACGTCGCCCAGCTCTTTCTGGCCGGCGAGCAACGCCAGAGTGCCGCCAATCTGTCCGGCGCCGATCAGCGCGATCTTCTTGCGAGCCATGCGAAAAACTCCCGATTCTTAAAGGCGGCGCGTGGTAGCGCGATTCGCCGGGAGCGGCAAGACGAGCCGACGCCGGGCCGATTTCTCAGACCGGATGTTTCTTCAGGTGCGCCAGCAAAAGATCGGTGGCCTTGGCCGGCGCCTGGTCCATGACAAAATGGCCGACATTCGGCAGCACTTCCATGGCAAACGAGGGCGCCACGAATTCCGCCGTTCCGTAGGCGGCGTCCGGCCCGACCGTCGCGTCCGCATCGCCCCAGATATAGAGCGTCGGCGCCGCGATCGTGCCGATATCCGCGGCGAGTCCCTTGTTCGAGCGATACCAGGCAAGGGCTGCTTCCAGCGCTTCGGGGTTTCCGAGGACCGAGAGATGATCTTCGAGCGCCGCCGCTGGCACGCCCTGTCCGAACAGACCTTCCCGTAGACGCCGCGCATTGTCGGCCAACAGCAGCCTGCCGGTATCGGCGTCGAGGAAGGCGCGGTGGTGGCGCGAGCGATGCTTCTGGTCGCCATCCTCCTTCTGGAGGGCCCGACGAAACGACGAGGGGTGCGGCCGCGACAAGATGGTGAGCGACGCCAGCCGCTCTGGATGCCGGCTCGCAACGCCCCACGAAACCTGCCCGCCCCAATCGTGGCCGACCAGATGGAAGCGCTTACCTTCGTAACCGGCCGCCGCCACGATCTCGATCGCATCGCCAATCAGCTTGTCGAAGGCGTAGTTGGCGAGGTCGGCCGGATCGGGACGCGCGCCTGGCGAGTAGCCCCGCTGGTCAGGGGCGACGGCACGGTAGCCAGCCGCTGCGAGGGCCGGCAACGCAGCGCGCCAGCTATGCCGCGATTCGGGAAACCCGTGCAGCATCAGCACGAGTGGACCACTGGCCGGGCCCGCAACATCCGCGGTGAATGTCAGGCCCGACCGCGTCTTGATACCTGTTGTGTCGACGGTCATCCCGTCAGGTTACGCCATTGGCCTTGAACCAGGCGAGCGCGCGTTTCCAACCGTCCTCGGCCTGTTCCTTGCGATAGCTCGGACGGTAGTCGGCGTTGAAGGCGTGCGGCGTATCGGGATAGGTCACGATCTCCGACTTCTTGGCCGCCGCATTGCCGTCCTTGAGGGCCGCCCGCATCTTGTCGACCGTATCGTTCGGGATGCCCGTGTCGGCGCCGCCATAGAGGCCCAGGACCGGGCCGTTCAGCGTCTTCGCGATATCGATCGGATGCTTGGGCGTGAGCGGCGTGGCATCGCCGACGACACGACCGTACCAGGCCACGCCCGCCTTAACGGCCGGATTGTGCGCGTCATAGAGCCAGGTGATGCGCCCGCCCCAGCAGAAGCCGGTGATACCCAGCTTGGCCGTATCGGCCTTGCCCTCGCTCTTGGCGAAGGCAACCGTCGAGTCGAGATCGCCCATGACCTGCGCATCCGGCACCTTGGCCACGACTTCGCTGATCAGCTTCGGGATCTCGGTGTAGCCCTTGGGATCGCCCTGGCGGAAATAGAGTTCCGGCGCGATGGCGTAGTAGCCCGCCTTGGCAAAGCGGCGGCACATGTCGGCGATGTGAGCGTGGACGCCGAAGATCTCCTGCACGACCAGGGTCGTGCCGAAGCCCGTGCCCGAAGCCGGCATGGCGCGATAGGCAACCATTTCCTTGCCGTCCGACGTCTTGACCTTGACCTCGCCGGCGGTGAGCCCGTCGGTCGGCGTGGTGATCATCGTCTGCGCCTGGACCGGCTGAACCGCCAGCGCGAAGGTGCTGCCCAGTGCCGCGCCGCTCGCCGTCGCCTTGAGCGCGTTGCGCCGCGACAGGCCGTAGCTTTCCAGAGAAATCGTGCGATCGCCGTCCATTCCCATGCCTCCCGAAGCTGAAATGCCGGGCGGAGCCTAGGCTGCAGCCACAGGCCGCCACAATCACAATTAGGCGATGTGGTCCAAAGCGAGATACTCCGGGCTCTGCATTTCCATCAGCCGAGATACGGTCCGCTCGAATTCGAACGAACCGTCGCCTGCGGGATAGAGCGACGCCGGCGGGCCGGCCGCGGAGCAGATCAGCTTCACCTTCCTCTCGTAGAAGGTATCGATCATGGTCACGAAGCGGGTGGCCTTGTCGCGGCTGTCGGGGCCCATCTTCGGGATATCGGCGACGATGATCGTATGGAAGTGATCGGCAATGCAGAGAAAGTCGGCGGCGCCCATCGGCTTGGCGCACCAGTCGAGGAAGTGCGCCATGGCGACACCCGGCGCGGCGCGCGGCACCTCGACGTCGCGCCCCTGCGTGCGCAGCACGCGCGGCGCGCCATCGGAGCCGCCACTCAGCGCGCGGAAGGCTTCGTCGAGCTTGGCGTTGGCCCAGGCGCCGAGCGGCGTCAGGTAGAGGTCGAATTCGCGCATGCGGCCCATGCGGTAATCCTGCGCACCGCCCAGTTCGAGAACTTCGAGGCGCTGCTTCAGCAGTTCGATGAACGGCAGGAAACGGTCGCGCTGCAGTCCGTTCTTGTAGAGATCGTCGGGCGCGCGGTTCGAGGTCGCGACCACGGTGATGCCTTCCTCGAACAGCGTCTCGAACAGGCGGCCGAGGATCATCGCATCGGCGATATTGGTCACCTGGAATTCGTCGAAGCAGAGCAGGCGGGTTTCGGCGGCGATCTGCCTGGCGATCGGCACGATCGTGTCGGACTCGGGCGACGCCCCCTTGGCCGCCAGCTCCTCGCGCCGGGTGTGCAGACGCGTCTGCACTTCGAGCATGAACTCATGGAAGTGGACACGACGCTTCTTCGCCACCGGCGCATCGGCGAAGAAGAGATCCATCAACATCGACTTGCCGCGGCCGACCGGCCCCCAGATGTAGAGACCGTGCGGGCCATCGGGCGGCTTGGGTGCACTGACCAGCCCCAGCCGGGCAAGCAGCCCCGCCGGCTTGGCAGGCTGGGCTGCCATCGCGACGAGCTGGTCGTAGATTGCCTGCAGGCGCAGGACGACCTTCTCCTGCACGGGATCGGCATGGATCTCGCCGGCGGCGCGGCGTGCCGTGAGATTGGCGAGAGGTCCCTTCTTTTCAACCAGGGGGCCGGGCGAGGAGGTCGCGGATTCCATTGAACCGCATACCTAGCTCACCGACGCTTCGCTGCCTATAAGGTGCGGCGATGAAGATTGCGTTCCTTGGCACTTCCGCATTTGCCGTGCCCGCTCTGCGGGCCCTGGTCGAGGCCGGACACGACGTGGCCGTCGTCTATACAAGAGCCCCCAAGCCTGCAGGCCGTGGCCAGCAGGAACGCAAGACGCCCGTTCATGAGCTTGCCGACCAGCTCGGCCTGACCGTGCACACACCGCGAAGCCTTCGGAGCGACGACGAAGCAGCATCGTTCAGGGCGCTCGATCTCGACGCCGCCGTCGTCGTTTCCTACGGGCACATCCTGCCCAAGAGTTTCCTTGATGCCCCGGTGCTCGGCTGCATCAACATCCACGGCTCGTTGCTGCCGCGCTGGCGCGGCGCGGCGCCGATCCATCGCGCCATTCTGGCGGGCGACGCCGAGACGGGCGTCACCACCATGCGCATGGACGAAGGCCTCGACACCGGCCCGATGCTGCTGGCGGAAAGCACGCCGATTTCTGCGGCCGACACCGCCGAAAGCGTGCACGACCGTCTGGCCGAGCTGGGCGCACGTCTGATCGTCTCGACGCTCGACGGGTTGATGCGCAAGAGCATCGACGCTGTCGTACAGCCCGAGGAAGGCGTCACCTATGCCCACAAGCTCGGCAAGGAGGAAGGCGTGCTCGACTGGCGCCGGCCGGCCGCCGAGATCGAGCGCAAGATACGCGCCTTCCATCCTTGGCCCGGCACGTCGTTCGAAGCCCCCAAGGACAATGGGGTCGAGCGCATCAAGGTGCTGGAAGCGACCCTTACGCTGGCCGGCGGCACGCCCGGCACAGTCAGCATCGCGCGCGACGGCTTTCCCGTCGTGACCTGCGGCGTGGGCGGGCTCAAGCTCCTGAAGCTGCAACGGCCCGGCAAGTCGGCGCAGTCCGCCGATGCCTTCCTGCGCGGCTTCGCCCTCGGCGCTGGAACCGTGTTGGCGTCGCCCGCGGTCGTACGCCTGCCGACCTGACGCCGTGCCGCGCTACAAGCTCACCATCGAGTATGACGGCGAGCCCTTCGTCGGCTGGCAGCGCCAGGAAAATGGCCTGTCTGTACAGGGTGCGCTCGAGGACGCCGTCTTCGCCTTCTGCGGCGAACGTGCGGCCGTCGTCGGCGCCGGCCGCACCGATGCCGGCGTCCATGCCCGCGGACAGGTAGCCCATATCGATTTCACCGACGAGAAATCCGCCGAGACCGTGCGGTCCGCCCTCAACTTTCACCTGAAACCACATCCAGTCGCCGTCGTGCAGGCCGAACCCGCGACGGCGGATTTCCACGCGCGTTTCTCGGCGACCTGGCGACGCTATCGCTATCGCATCCTCAATCGCCGTGCGCCGCCCGCCCTCGATCGCGGCCAGTTCTGGCATGTTCCCGTGCCGCTCGACGTCGAAGCGATGGCCGATGCAGCGTCGGTGCTGCTGGGCCACCACGACTTCAACAGCTTTCGCTCGACCTCTTGCCAGGCGCCCTCGGCCCTGAAGACCCTGGATCTGCTCGCCGTCAGTCGCAACGGCGACGAGATCACACTCGACGTCGGCGCCCGCTCCTTCCTGCACAATCAGGTACGCATCCTGGCCGGTACGCTCCAGCTCGTGGGTCGCGGCCAATGGAGCCGCCGCGACGTCGAACAGGCGCTGGCGGCCCGCGACCGCACGCGCGCCGGCCCGACGGCGCCGCCTCAGGGCCTCTGCTTCATGGAGGTGCGCTACGACCTAGGCGCCAATCGCCGGAGTGATCCCGAGGAAACGGTCGACGATCACTGAGAGGAAGCGCGACGGCACCCAGTTGACCAGCAGCAGCATGAACGACTGCAGCCAGCTCGCCTTCAGGACCGACCGCGTCACCGCGAGGAACCAGTAGAAGAGCAGACCATAGAGGCCGAGCTGAATCAGGACCGCGGCAGCCGTCGGCAGGATCGACGCCAGGATGACGGCAACCACTGCCACGATCATGAGCGGCAGGTTCACCCAATTGAGAGCAGAGATATAGCGCGGATACTGCCCCACCCAGTTCTGACGTCGGGCAATCTCGAAGAAGATGACCGGAAACAACAGCCAATCGACGGTGTAGCGCAGCGCCTCGACGAGGACGATCTCCCATCCTTCGGCCGTCGTCGTCACGTTCGAGTAGAGAATCATCAGAACCACGGCGTAGAGCGGCGCCACCAGGATCATCACCTGGAACGAACGCAGGCAGCTCTCGGCCGTGTTGTCGAAATAGGATGGCGCCCCCGGATCGCGTTGCAGGAAGCCAAGCGCTCCCTGCATGCCGCGGGCGATTTCCCCGGCGCTCAGCACGATCCGCTCAGGCCGCGAAGTAGCGGTCGAGCACTGTTTCGTAGACGCGGGCCAGCGTCTTGAGGTCGGCGATAGCGCTCTTCTCGTCGACCTTGTGCATGCTCTCGCCGACCAGGCCGAACTCGAGGACCGGACAATAGCTGCGAATAAAGCGTGCATCCGAAGTACCGCCGGTGGTCGAAAGCTCGGCCTCGACACCGGCCACGTCGCGGATCGCACCGGCGACGAGATCGCTGAGCGGGCCCGGTGGCGTGTAGAACGACTCGCCCGAGACCGAGACCTCGTACTCGATCCTGCCGTTACCGCCGATCACGGCGCTGGCACGTTCGATACGCTCCTGCAGGTGAGCCAGCAGGGTCTTGGAGGTCCAGAGATCGTTGAAGCGCGTGTTGAAGCGGGCCCGCACGACGCCCGGCGCGATGTTGGTCGCCTTGTTGCCGACATCGACGGTGGTGAACTGCAGCGACGTCGGCTGGAAATGCGTGCTGCCCTTGTCGATTGGCTCGCGCACCAATGCTTCGATGATGGCCGACAGGCGATGGACGGCATTGTCGAGCCGCTCGGGATAGGCGACATGGCCCTGCACGCCACGCACCGTCAGGTCGACCGTCATGCTGCCGCGCCGGCCGATCTTCATCATGTCGCCGAAACGCTTCGAGCTCGTCGGTTCGCCGACCACGCAGACATCGATGGTCTCGCCGCGCTCGGCGAGACGCTTCAGCATCTTCACGGTACCGTTGACCGCAGGCCCTTCCTCGTCGCCGGTGATCAGGAGGCTGATCGAGCCGCCGAAATCGCGGCCACGACGGCTGAGGAATCGGGCCGTGGCATCGGTGAAGGCTGCAATCGCCCCCTTCATGTCGGCGGCACCACGGCCGAACAGATAGCCGCCCGACAGCTCGGCCGCGAAGGGACCGATCGTCCAGGAGGAAAGATCGCCCACCGGCACCACGTCGGAATGGCCGGCAAAGCAGAAATGGCGCCCCTCCGTGCCGATTCGGGCATAGAGGTTGGCGACATCGTCGGTGCCGGCCTGCGTGAAATCCATGCGCTCGCAGCGGAAGCCCAGCGGCTCCAGCGTGCGCTCGAGAATCTGCAATGCGCCCGCTTCCTTCGGCGTCACGCTCTCGCAGCGGACCAGGGCGCGCGTCAGTTCGACGACATCGGTGACATTGGGAGCCAGGGTATCGGGCATGGCCGGACACTACATCCGCCCCCTCCCAAAGAGAAGGGTGCCCAAAGAGAAGGGCGCCGGCTCAGGCCCGCCGGCGCCCAGTCATTTTGAGAGGAAGATAGTCTTGCTTGCTTAGTCGACTCAGGCCACCAGGCGGTCTGCCTCCTGCAGATTGACCGAGACGAGCTGGGAGACGCCTTGCTCGGCCATGGTCACGCCGTAGAGACGATCCATGCGCGCCATGGTGACGCGATGGTGGGTGACGACCAGGAAGCGCGTGTCGGTGCGACCGGCAATGTCGTTCACCAGGCCACAGAAGCGTTCCACGTTCAGATCGTCCAGCGGCGCGTCCACCTCGTCCAGCACGCAGATCGGCGCCGGGTTGGTCATGAACACCGCGAACAGCAGCGAAAGAGCGGTCAAGGCTTGCTCGCCGCCCGAGAGCAGCGACATCACCTGCAGCTTCTTGCCCGGCGGGCTGGCGTGGATCTCCAGGCCGGCTTCGAGCGGGTCCTCCGACTCGGTCAGCCTGAGTTCGGCCTTGCCGCCGCCGAACAGCTTGGTGAAGAGCTGCTGGAAGTGCCCGCTGACCTGCTCGAAGGCAGCGAGGAAGCGCTCGCGGCCCTCGCGGTTCAGGCTCTGGATACCCTGGCGCAGGCGACCGATGGCGGCGACCAGATCGTCGCGTTCGGTCGTCATGCCGGTGATCTGCTGCTCGAGCTCGTTGGCTTCTTCCTCGGCACGCAGGTTCACCGCGCCCATGGTCTCGCGCTCGTGCACCAGACGTTCGAGCTTGTGCTCGGCCTTGTCGAGTTCGGGCAGCTCGTCCAGCGTCTGCACCTCGGCCAGCGCTAGCACGCCCTCGGGCTCGCAGCGCAGGCGCTCGACGATACGCTCGACGACCGCTTCGCGATCCTTGGTCGCCTGCTCCATCAACCCCTCGCGGCGCACGCGGCTCTCGCGCGCCTGACCCATTTCGGTCTCGGCCTGCCTCAGCGCCTTGTCCGCTTCGCCGAGCCGCGTCTCGCCGATGGCCAGCCGGTCTGCGGCTTCCTGGCGATTGGCCTCGGCCTTCTCGATCTCGTCGGCCAGCGTCTCGCGCTTGGCTTCGATTTCCTCGGGCTTGGCGGACAGCTCGGCAATGGCGGCGGCGGTCTGTTCGCGGCGGGCGTCGAGTTCGACGATCTGGCTGTCGGCATCCTCGAGGCGCTTGGCCCAGCCGTCGCGATCCCGCTCGATCTGTCCCAGCCGCTCGACCCGCATCGCCGATTCGCGCGCAAGGCGGCTGCACTGAGCTTCGGCCTCGACGAGAGCGGCACGCAGCTCGGCAATGCGGGCGCGGAGCTGGCCGGCCTCGATACGATCGACCTGTCCGTCGGAGAGCGACGACAGGCGCGCCTCGCGGAAGGTCCGGCGCATCTCGACGTCGGCGATGTCGCCGGTCACTTCGGTGCGGACCTGCTCGATGCCGTTCAGGCGTGTCCGCAGTTGGTCCGTGCGGCGCGCCACCTCGACATGACGATCGCGGGCCTGCGTCGCATCGCGCTCAGCCGCGGAGATCGCAGACTGCGAGGCCCGCTCGGCCGTGCGTGTGGCCTCGCCGGCTTCCTGCGCCTTGCGACGCGAGGCCTCGGCAATCTGACGCTCGTGCGCACGAGCCTGCTCGACACAGGTCTTCTCGGCATCGCGGGCAGCGGCGAGCCAAATCTTCTCGGCATCGAGACGGGCCTGTTCGGCCGTCTGCTCGGCGACCACCCCGTCGATCTGGAGACGAATCTCGGCCAGGCGGTTGCGCTGGCTGAGACGCACGGCGGCGGTAGAGGGAGCGCCGGCCCGCACCGTGTAACCGTCCCAGCGCCAGACCGCGCCTTCGCGGCTGACGAGCTGCTGGCCGGGCTTGAGGCCGGCTTGCAGCGCGGCACCCGTGGCGTCGTCCGCCACGATGCCGATGAAGGCCAGGCGCCGGGCGAGTTCCGGCAGGGTCTGGACATGAGCGCCGAGCGGCGTCACGCCCTCCGGCAGCGCAGGTGCATCGGCCAGCGGCTCGAATGGCAACCAGTGCACGGGCGCACCGCGATCCGATGAAGCTTCCAGCTCGTCGCCGAATGCCGCACCCAGCGCTTTCTCGAAGCCCGGCTCGACCGTCAGCGCATCGAGCAGCGGCGGCCAGAGCGAATCAGCGGCCGATTTGAGCGCAGCGGCAACGCCCGCTTCCTCGGCGCGCAGCTTGGTCAGGCGCGCATTGGTCTTCTGCAGCGTTTCGACGGCGGCGGCGTGGCTGGCTTCGGCGGCCTGCCGTTCGGCCGCACGCGCACGCTCCATGTCGAGACGCTCGGCCTCCGCCTTGGCGACTGCGGTGCGAGCCGCCTCGGACTCGTAGCGTTCGGCTTCGCGGGCCGCCTCGATCGCTTCCTGGCCCTGGTAACGCGCCTCTTCCAAAGCCACGCGAGCGGCTTCGAGCGCTTCCTCGACCTCAGGCAGCGCCGGCAGGTTCGCCAGCTCGTTCTCGATCTGCTGCTGCTGCGCGGCGACCTCGTCGCGGCGCACGGTCAGGCGGCGCAGGCGATCCTGGAGCTCGGACAGTTCGCGGCCGACGCTCTGGCGCAGCGCCTCGTCGGCAGCAATCTGGCGGGTCAGCTGATCGAGCTCGATCTCGGCCGTGCCGGTCTCGGCCTGAGCCGTGTCGCGCGCCTCCTGCGCTGCCTCGGCGCGATCTTCCTCGCCGATCTGATCCTCTTCGAGCCGCGTGCGTTGAGCGTCGAGTTCGGCGATGGCCGTTTCGGCATCGCCCTTGCGTCCCTGCTCGCGGGCAAGGTCCTGCTCGGTCTGCTGCTGGCGGGTTTCGGCTTCGAGCTGGGCGGCGGCGACGCGTTCGGCTTCGGCCGTCAGCGCATCGTGCGCCACGCGCAGGCGCTGCAGGGCCGCAGCGGCGGCGGCTTCGTCGTTGCGCAGCGGCGGCAGCGCCGTGGCAGCTTCGGCCTGAGCCGTGGTGGCGAGGCCGACCAGGCGGGTGAGATCGGCGACCTGCGCCTCGGCTTCCTTCAGCCGCTCGCCCGATTCGGCCAGTTCGCGCTCGGCATTGGCAAGCTTCAGCGCCAGCACGGAAGCTTCGGCGCGGCGGATATGGTCGGAGAGATTGCGATAGCGGCTGGCCTGGCGCGCCTGGCGCTTCAAGCCCTTGTGCTGTTCTTCAAGCGCCACCAGCACGTCCTGCACGCGCGCGAGGTTCTGCTCGGCGGCGCGCAGGCGCAACTCGGCCTCGTGGCGGCGGGCATAGAGGCCGGTGATGCCGGCGGCCTCGTCGATGACCAAGCGGCGGTCGGCCGGCTTGGCATTGATCAGGGTTCCGATACGGCCCTGGCTCACCAGTGCGGTCGAGCGCGACCCCGTGGCGGCATCGGCGAACAGCGTCTGCACGTCGCGGGCACGAATCTCGCGGCCGTTCACCGAATAGGCCGAGCCGTGGCCGCGCTCGATGCGGCGCACGACGTCGAGCTGGTCGGTATCGTTCACCAGCGCCGGCGCGGTGCGGGTCTTGTTGTCCAGCGACAGCATCACCTCGGCGATGTTGCGCGCCGGCCGCGTGCCGGCGCCCGCGAAGATGACGTCCTCCATCTCGCTGCCGCGCATCTGCTTGGCCGAGGTCTCGCCCATGACCCACTTGAGCGCTTCGACGAGGTTCGACTTTCCGCAGCCGTTGGGCCCGACGATTCCGGTCATCCCGGGCTCGATCGCGAGCTCCGTCGGATCGACGAAGGACTTGAAGCCGGAAAGCCGGAGCTTGTCGAACTGGACCATCTACACCACGCCTGTCTGTTACTTACTTGGCTAGCTTGCCGAACACGCCGTCGAGATCCTCGACCGAGCGCGATCCGCGATAGAGCTGGCCGTTGATGAACAGGGTCGGCGTCGAGTTGACGCCCATCTGCTCGCCGGCCTTGTAGTCGTTGATCACGGCGTTGCTCATCGCCTCGTTGGCGAGACAGGCCTTGATTTCGGTCTCGCCCATGCCGGCGATGCGCAGCGGCTTGGCGAGTTCGGTCAGCGGGTCGGCCGAGGCCAGCCATTGCGGCTGACCGCGGAAAATGATGTCGAGGACGCCGAAATAACGGTCGTTGCCGGCGCATTCGGCGATCTGGGCAGCCTTGGCCGCCACCTGGTCGAGCGGGAAGTCGCGATAGACCAGCTTCACCTTGCCGGTATCGATCCACTTCTTCTTGATCTCGGGCAGGATCTGCGTGTGGAATTGCGCACAGTGCGAGCAGGTCAGCGAGGCATATTCGATGACTGTGATCGGGGCCTTGGGGTCGCCCAGCACATGGTCGCCGGGCTGAACGGCCGCCAAAGCGGACGAATCCGGGGCCGCCACCGAAGCCACGGGAGCCGTGCCCGTAGTGGCAGGACGGGTGCCGAAATAGGCGCCAGCCGCAATCGCGGCCACCGCCACGACCCCGCCGGCGACGATCAAGATATTCCGCATTCCGTCTTCCTCTCCACTACATCTTGGGAATTACGCCTGTGGGGAGTCAAACGTTTACCGCCCCACCTGGCGTAATATTGCTGCGATGGCGTCGGCGCCGCCGGGATTGCCGTAGTTCTGCTCGTTGATGAACACCGTCGGGGTGAACCGAACCCCCAACATCTGGCCCGACTGCACGTCGTTGATGACTTTGTCCAAAAGCCGGTCGTTGGCGATACAGGCCGCCGCCCCTTCGGGGGTCACCCCGAAATCCGCCAGCACCGTCAGCAGTTCCGTCGCGGGATCCGGCGCGGTCATCCACTGTACCTGGGTGCGAAAGAGCGTGTCGACCGCGTCGAAGAATTTGTCGGGGCCGCTGCATTCGGCCAGCACGCTGGCGCGCGTCGCCACGCCATCGGAGGGGAAGTGGCGGTGGATCAGGCGCATCTTGCCGGTCTCGATCCATTCGCGGCGCAACACCGGCATCACGGCGGCATTGAAGTTGGCGCAGTGCGGGCAGGTGAAGGAGGCGTAGTCGATCAGGACGTTCGGTGCGTCCGGCTTACCCAGCACATGGTCGTCCGGCAGCGGGTCGAGGAACTTCGCCGCCGATTGCGCCCGCAGGTCATCGCCGAGGAAGAGCGCCCCAAGGCCGCCGATCAGCAGGCTGCGCCGCCCCGTCGAGATGCGCGCACCGAGTCGCGCCAGGGCGGCCCGCAATTCAGGATCTTTCACGTCAGCAACCTTGTTTGCGATGTCGCGCTCGACGGCGGCGTCGGGGCGCTTGATCTGGGGTTTGGCCGGAGCGGCCGCGATTACGCCCTGGACGAGGCGCAGTTCGTCGATCAGCCGGTGCCCGAAATAGGCGTTCACGCGCTCCACGATCTGGCTGCTCCTGTGCTGGACCTCGAGCGCCGCAGCACCGGACACTTTGAGGCGCAGCACCTTGCCGCTTCCGGATCGAGCGCTTCGGGCTCCGCGGGCGGAGAGGAGAGCGTCCGGCCGGGTGACGCGCGCCAGATCGGGACCGACGATGGCCGACCACTCCGCCTTCAGTCGCACGACCGAAGCGTCCCGGCCTTTCGCCATGCCGGACGTCAGCCTCTGGGCTAGCCCGCCGATCGCACGGAAGCCGTTTTCCCGCATGGACCCTTTCAAACTCCGTTCCGTATGGTAGGCCACACCCCATTGCCTGACCATGACTCACGCCGACCGACTGCTCGCCTGGTATGATCGACATCGCCGCACCCTCCCCTGGCGCGCCCCGCCGGGAGAGCGCACGGCGCCTTACCGCGTCTGGCTGTCGGAAATCATGCTGCAACAGACCACCGTCGCCACGGTGGGTGAGTATTTCCGCCGTTTCGTCGAGCGCTGGCCCACGGTCGAAGCCCTGGCGGCGGCGCCTCTGGACGACGTCCTGTCGGCCTGGGCAGGCCTCGGTTACTACGCACGCGCCCGTAACCTGCACGCCTGCGCTCAGGTCGTCGCCGAAGCGCATGGCGGTCGCTTCCCCGAGGACGAAGCCGGGCTTCGGGCCCTGCCCGGCATCGGTCCCTACACGGCCGCGGCCATCCAGGCCATCGCCTTCGACCATCCCGCCTCGGCCGTCGACGGCAATGTCGAGCGCGTGATTGCCCGCCTCTACGCGCTGGAAACGCCGCTGCCCAACGTCAAGCCCGAGATCCACGAACGCGCCGCGACGCTCGTTCCCTCACAGCGCGCCGGCGACTATGCCCAGGCGATGATGGACCTCGGCGCGACG
>JAIUOY010000257.1:0-60970 GCA_020160995.1 Pseudomonadota bacterium
CGCAGAAGCCGAAGTCGAAAGTGCAGGCGAGCGACACCGGCGTCACATCCGTGAAGGCGTTGTAGGCCAGGCTCTTGTAGATGTGCGGGTAGATCATCAGCATCGAGGCCGGCGTCTGCAGGATCACGCTGCCGTCGGTCGCCGCGCCCTTCATCGACTGCACGGCGATCTGCCCGCCGGCACCGGGTTTGTTCTCGACCAGCGCAACCTTGGTGTAACTCGTGCCGCGCAGCCCTTCGGCGACGCGCCGGCACAGCGTGTCGGACGTGCCGCCGGGCGGGAACCCGGTGACGATGCGCACGGTCTCCAGCGGCGCAGCACCCTGTGCGCCGGCACGCGTGGCAAGGCCCAAAGCGGCCAATGCAGCGGCCGCGCCCGACGCGCGGACAAGATCTCTACGCTTGTAGCTCGACATGGTGCGTCTCCCATAAGTTGTTCGTTGTGGTCGAACTGTCGCCCAATCGTCGGCCGCCGCCAAGGCAGGGAATTGCGTCCAGACGCCAAAAGGGCCGCGTTGCGTGGCCGGGACCCCTCCGCTATGTTCCGGCCGCACTGGACCCGTAGCTCAGCTGGATAGAGCGCTGCCCTCCGAAGGCAGAGGTCGTGAGTTCGAATCTCGCCGGGTCCGCCATTAACTCATTGAAATATCGAAGAACCGACTCCGTTGGTTACCTACCGAGGGTGCACTTTCGCGCCGGACGGCGCAGCAACACGCAAGCTCATTGGGCACATCTCTGGCACGCGCGTTTCCGAGATGTTCTGATCGACAGCACGTCGTTTTCCGAGCTCGTGGACCTGACCGTACTCGCAATGCGCTGGGAGGTTCCGTCACCATACCGGGGGCCCGACTGCGATGACGTCGACGAGCTGGTCCGCACGCATTCCAATGCAAGTCGTGGCTCTTGCCGGAACTTTTTTACCTTGCTGTGCGTTTTAGTACATCGCGCCCACGACATCTTAGCTCCCGTGAACACGTTCTATTTCTTCCGTCCGTTCATCGTGTCCCAAAGCGGCCAGTTGGTGAACGCGTCAGGTTTCTGGGTTGGCTAAGGCAGCAATGGCATCTCATCCCCTCGCCTCTATCTTTCCTGGCGACAGCGTTATGGCAGGCGTCATGCGCGACTGGGATTGGGCCTCCACGCCGCTCGGGCCACCGGAAAAATGGCCGGACGGGCTCAAGATCCCCCTACGTATGCTGCTGACCTCTCGGTTCGAGATGTGGCTCGGTTGGGGACCGGATCTGCACTTTTTCTACAATGACGCCTACGTGCCTACGCTGGGCCTGAAGCACCCCACGATGTTGGGAAAGCCGTTTCGCAAGGTATGGGCCGAGGTCTATGCCGATGTCGAAGACCAGGTCGCGCGCGTTCGCGCCGGCGAGGCAACTTGGAACAAGGCGCTTCTCCTGCTCCTGGAGCGCAGCGGCTACCCGGAAGAAACCTACCACAGCTTTTCTTACAGCCCGCTCTATGGCGATGGCGATGCCGTGGAGGGGCTGCTCTGCGTGGTCAGCGAAGACACAGAGCGGATAATCGCCGAGCGCCGCATTGAAATGCTGAACGCACTTGGCATGGCGCTCGTCGGAATTTCTGATCCACGCAGCGTCCAGGCCGCTGCATGCTCCGTCCTTGAAACGAACCGACGCGACTTCCCTTTCGCTCTGCTCAACCTTCATGGGCACGGCGTCGCCTGCACGCCGGACGCCGAGGTACTGCTTGAGTATCCCTGGCCGGTCGCTACGGAGGTCGGACAGACGCTGCGCCTTCCCGAGGGCCTGGCCTGGCCGAACGGCGATTGGCAGCGCCCGCCCGGCGAGGCCATTGTCATGTCGATCCCCGGTGCAGTGGGAGAGGCCACCATCGGCTCGATCGTTCTGGGCCTAAACCCTCATCGCCGAAACGATACGGCCGTCACGGACATTGTCCGCCTGATCGTAGGCCAGCTCAGCGGTGCCATGGCAAATGTCAATGCCCTGCAATCGGAACGACGCCGTGCCGACCGTATCTGGTCTCACGCTCGCGACTTGATGGTTGTTGCCGATTCCGGCGGCATCTTCCGCGCAGTCAGCCCGGCCTGGACCCGCATTCTCGGACATCCGATTGCGGACGTCGTCGGCCGACACTTCAGCGATTTCGTTCTCCCCGACGATCTTGCCGCCAGCAGCTCCGCCTACGACCAGGCCATCCAGGTCGGCGACCTCACCAACTTCGTCAACCGGCTCGCCACGAGCGATGGCGGCTTTCGGTGGATCTCGTGGCACACGTCGACGGAAGGCGACGTGGTCTATGCTTACGGCCGTGACATCACCGAGCAGAAAGCAAGCGCAGACGCCCTCGCAACTGCGGAGGACGCCCTGCGCCACGCCCAAAAGATGGAGGCGGTCGGCCAGCTCACGGGCGGGATTGCGCACGACTTCAACAATCTGCTGACCGCGATTATCGGGTCGCTCGAAGTGGTACAGCGGCGCATCAGCCAGGGCCGATACGACGAACTCGCCACTTTTGCGGAGGCAGCCACCAGCTCGGCCAACCGGGCGGCAGCCCTCACGCAGCGGCTGCTCGCTTTCTCTCGGCGGCAAATCCTTGCCCCCAAGGCGGTAGACGCCAATCAACTGATCGCCAATATGGAGATGCTGATCCGACGCACGATTGGTGAGACGATCGAGCTGCGCAGTCATGCCGCGTCGGATCTGTGGCGCACCAAATGCGACCCTAACCAGCTTGAAAGCGCCATCCTCAATCTAATCATCAACGCGCGTGATGCCACTCCAGGCGGCGGGGGTGTCGTCGTCGAGACGCGCAACATATCTGCTGCTGGCCCCACCGGGACAGCAGGCGAATTCATCGCAATCTCCGTCTCCGATACGGGAGATGGCATGTCGCCCGAAACGGTCGCGCGGGCTTTCGACCCGTTCTTCACGACCAAACCGATCGGCCAGGGTACGGGCCTCGGCCTGTCGATGGTGTACGGCTTTGCACAGCAATCCGGTGGCTTCGTCGAGATCAACAGCGTGGTTGGCGAAGGAACAACCGTTCGGATTTGCCTGCCACGCAGCAACGATCATTCGGAGCCGACCCCGCCAATCGTCTCGCCCGTCGTCGTGCGGTCGACAAAGAGTCAAGTCGTCCTCGTCGTCGAAGATGAATCGGCTGTGCGTGCCGTCGTGACCGAGACCTTGCGCGATGTAGGCTACACGATAATCGAGGAGGTCGATGGTGCCGGCGGATTGCGACGTCTCCAATCGGCCGAGCGCATCGATCTGCTGCTGACTGATATTGGTTTGCCCGGCGGCTTTAACGGCCGGCAGCTCGCCGATGCCGCCCGCACGTTGCGACCTGATCTCAAGATACTGCTGATGACTGGCTACGTTCACGACGCCGCCAGTGCTGAAGCAATTCAGGAACCGGGCATGGGGATTATCACCAAGCCTTTTTCGTCTGACAGGATCGCCGCACGGGTGGATACGATCATCGGTACCCAAGGTCTCGTATCGCCAAGCGTTTCATAGGCTTCGAGCGGAATAGGTCCCGAGATCGAGGCAGATCACCCAGCACTGGTTCCGCGACCTGCTGCAAACGCTGAAAGATACGCATTTACGCTTCGAGCGCGGCGGCAATCGCCGCTCTGCCAAGGGGATGCCGGACGTGCTGAACGTCCGGCGCCGGACTCTCACTGAAAATCGGACATCTCGTACAAGGGCCGGATTTCGATCTCGCTTGGCCCCGGCATCGGATTGGGACAGCGCTTCACCCAGGCGACCGCCTCGTCCATGTCCTTGACATCCCAGAGCCAGAAGCCGGCGACCAGTTCGCGGGTTTGAGAGAACGGCCCGTCGATGACGGTTCGGCCGGAACCATCGAATGCAATGCGCTTGCCTTCGGAGGAGGGTCTGAGGCCTTCGCCGGCCTGCATGATGCCGGCCTTGACCAGCTCCTCGTTGAATTTGCCCATCGCCTCGAGCATCGCAAGGGATTCCGGCGTGCGGGAAAAGCCCTTTTCGCTGTCCTCGGTCGCCTTCACGAGCACCATCACACGCATCGCCTGTCTCCTCGTTCAAGCCGGCCTCATCGGGCCGGTATCGGAACGACGAACGGGCATCATGAAAGCCGACATCACGCCGCAGATTTTTTTCAAAGGCCGAGGCAGCCTTCGCCGAGCGTCATACGTCGCGCGCAGGCCTCTCGACCATCGCGACGATCGTTTCAAAGAGTTCGTTCTTTGCTTCTTCGGCCGTTATCTCTCCGATCGCGGCGGCATGGCACAGGGATTCGGACGCGCCGAACATCGCCCAAAGACCGGCGGGCGCGATAACGCCGTCCTTTGCGAACGGCGTCAGTGCGACCCGGCATTTCTCCATGATGGCCACTTCGCACTCGCGCTTGATCTTCTCGAGCTCCGGTGAGCTGGCGAGGGCGGCGATCACACCGGGGATCTCGCGCCCCTGAAGAAGCACGCAATCGACACAGGACGATGCGATGACCGACGCCCGGCCCTGCAGAGTCGGTTCGCTTGCCTGGATCGCGGCGTCCATCAACGCCGTCTGACGCGTGTCGTGCTCCTGGTAAAGCGCTGCCAGCAGCCCCGGGCGCGTGACGAAATGATCGTAAACCACTGGCTTCGTGACGCCCGCCTGTTCGGCAAGTCGTCCCAGCGTCAGGGCTTCGGTGCCCTCTTCCCGGACCAGCCGCCAAGCAACGTCCAGCAGTTGGCGATGCCTCTCTTCGCGCGAAAGGCGACGACGCGGCATTGGAGCAGAAGTTTTAGGCGTGGTGCTTGACACTACAATATACCAAAGGTAACTTACTAAAAGTATACAGAAATTACCCTTTCTGTGCAACGAGTTGGAAGGAGCCTGCCATGCACGCACTTGTCGTCGTCGCTCATCCCGACCCCAAATCCCTGAGCCGCAGCGTCGCGACCCAAGTTGCCGAGGGCATCTCCGAGGCCGGGACCGGGCACTCCTTCGAGATCGCCGACCTGACGGCGGAAGCCTTCGACCCCAGGTTCAGCACGGCCGACTTCGCCGCCTATCATAAGGATACGCCGCCTCCCGCCGACGTCATCGCCGAGCAACAACGGATCGACCGCGCCACCGACCTGGTGCTGGTCTATCCGGTCTACTGGTGGTCTATGCCGGCCATCCTCAAGGGGTGGATCGATCGCGTCTTCAGTAACGGCTGGGCCTACGATGCCGCTCCGGAGGGCAAGGTGGTGAAAAGGCTTCGCCACCTCCGTGTTCATCTTGTCGGTGTCGCCGGCACCGACGCCGGGACCTTCGAGCGGCATGGCTATTCCGGCGCCATGAAAACCCAAATCGATCATGGAATCTTCGACTATTGCGGCGCCCCGGTCGCAACGTCGGAGTTCCTCTTCGAATCGGAAACGCGGGATCCGGTTCCTCTTCTGGAGGCCGCCCGCACGATCGGCCGCAATCTCTTCAACGGCTCCGGCCAGTCCGAAGCTGCGTGAGGAGGCAGTTGCGTCCTGCCCCACCGGGGAGCGTCTCAGGAAATGTCACAGATTTAGCCCATCGGGGCGCAATTACGACGCCCCGGCCGGTTGGTGCGACAATCTCAGGAGGTTGTTGACACAGCCCGCTCGGGTGTCCGACAAAAAGGCTGAACGAGCGTTCCTGTACCCAGCGTAAGTCTGACTCCGAGTTCGCAAACAAATCGCCTTTCCAGAGGAAGATGCCCGACGGTTCTTCAACGACTGCGCCAAAGTCTCCTCGGATTATCGAGGCCGAAAAGCTCGATCAAATCACGACGGCGCCATTCGTTCCCAAAGCCGACCGACGTGCCGAACTGGATTTTGCGGGCTTCGCGACGACCGAGACGTGCGAACTGAGCTGCGTCTTCTGTCATTTCAATGGACCGAACGCGACCAAGAAGGCGAAGACGCTGGCGCCGGAGCTGATCGAGAAGGGCTTGCGCGACATTCCGGACGGTCAGAAGGTCCACTTCGCCGCTACCGGCGACTTCTTCCAGGACCCGCACGCTCTCGATCATGTGCACAAGGCCGTCGAACTCGGCCATCCCGTCAATGTCCTGAGCCATGGCCAGTCGATGCCGCCGGAACGGCTCGAGAAGATGCTCGCCATGGGCGTTCGCGAGTTCCGCTTCAGCGTCGACCATATCGAGCCGCGCGCCTACGCCAAGATCCGTCGCGGCGGCGATCTCGAGCGCGTGCTGGAAACCATTGCCTACCTGAAGGCGCGCAAGGAGCAGACCCCCGAGATCAACGTCGAAGTGAACTGCATTCTGATCGGAGACACGCGCGCCCGGCTGGAAGAGTTCGCCGAGTTCTGGTCGACCCGCGTCGACGCCGTCCACTTCCACGCCGAATATTACGACGTCCTGAAGTTCCGGAACCTCTTCTTCGTGCCGGAGAAGCGCAACGACTGCCACATCCAGCTCTACGTGCTGCCATCCGGACAGATCACGCCGTGTTGCGCGATGATGGTGCAGTCGCACGAAGCCGATACGTCGTGGCTGCCCAACATCGCCGACACCTCGCTGCAGGAAGCCTACGACCGGCTTTGCGACATGTACGAGGATCCCAACAGCGACCTCGGCAAGGTCTGCGCCAAGTGTCAGTGGTGGGTCATGTGGTCGGACACCAAGGACGGCGACAGTCCCTATATGAGAACCGTGAGGTTCGATCAGCCGCCACCGCCGCCCGAAGAGCCTCCCCCGCCGCCGTCGAAGCACTGGCTGGCCGAACTACTGACGCCCTTCCGCCGTTCCTGAGGGCAAGCGCCGCTTCATCCAGATGACGAATAGATCGAGGTGACATGTGGATGTACTAGCGGCTCATCGCGAAAAGTGGCGCGAAGTGCCCGGCGGGGACGACACCGACGGCCGGCGATACAGCAGCGATCTCCTGAAGCTTCCCGATGCCGAGTTGCTGTCGTTCTGGGATGGCATGGCCGCCAACAGGGCTTCGGGCGTGATCGGCTGGATCGGACCGCTCTACCGCGACTTCGTTAAGGGCCGGCGGGTGCTCGAACTGGGGGCTGGCCTCGGCCTGGACGGTCTGCGCTTCGCAAGTCAGGGCGCGCACTGGACCTTTGCCGACATCGCTCCCGACAATCTCGCGATGATCGAACGGATCGCCGTATTGAAGGGGCTCAAGATCACGACCCATCTCATCGGCCCCGATCTCTCCTTCGACAAGCTCGACGGCCAGTTCGATGCCGTCCTCGCCTGCGGGTCTGTTCATCACGTGCCGTTCGATGTCGCCCGCCAGGAATGTCTCAACGTCCTGAAGAAGCTGAAGCTCGGCGGCCGCTGGCTCGAACTCGTCTATCCCAAGGAGCGTTGGGAGAAGGCAGGATCTCCGTCCTTCGAACAATGGGCCAAGATCACCGACGGTGATCGTACACCCTGGGCCGAATGGTACGATGCGGACAAAGTCCGTGCGCGCCTGGCCCCCGCCCAGCTCAGGACGATCCTCGACTTCGGCTTCGCCTCCGACAATTATCGCTGGCTGGATTTCGAGTACGTCGCAGTGGCATGACCGCGGCAACCATCCTGGCCAGACCCTGACGGGCGCATGAGCAGATAGGCGCACACGGGCAGGAGTGCCATCGCGATGTATTACCGACCGCACCTCGAAGCGGTGCGACTGTCGAACTGCATTCGACATTCGACGCTTGGCTTAGTCTATAGTGTGCAGCTTCACACGGGGTGTACATGCTTGCCGTCGAACTGGCTATTGTCGCTGGATTGATCGTCGTCAATGGCCTTCTCGCGATGTCGGAGCTGGCGCTGGTTTCGGCCAGACGGCCATTGCTGGAACAGATGATGCGCGCGGGATCGCGGGGAGCAGGCGTCGCACTCGATCTCATGCGCGAGCCGGGGCGAATGCTGTCGGCGGTTCAGATCGGCATCACGCTCGTCGGTATCGTTGCGGGCGCCTTCAGCGGCGCCACGATCGCCGAACGCGGCGACGCCTGGCTCGAAAGCCGGAACGTGCCGACCCGTATCGCCGAACCCGTGGCCTACGTCGTGGTCGTCGTGGTCATAACGTATCTCTCCGTCGTGCTGGGCGAGCTGGTGCCGAAGCAGATCGGCATGCGCAACGCCGAGCAAGTTGCGGCAATCGTCGCGCGCCCCATGCAGATCCTGGCCAGAGGCGCCGCGCCGGTCGTGATCCTGCTCGACGTATCGGCGCGCTTCGGATTGCGCCTGCTCGGCCAGAGCCGTCCACGCGATGCAGGCGTTACCGACGAAGAAATCAAGACGATGATCGAAGAGGCCGAGCGGTCGGGCGTCGTCGAGCCGGAGGAACGGTCGATGATCTCGCGCGTCATGCGGCTCGCCGACCGTTCGGTGCGCGGCGTGATGACTCCGCGGCCGGACATCGAATGGCTCGACCTGCAGGACGACGATGCAACGATTCGCCAAGCAATCCGAGCGGCCCGCCATGCCCGCATCCTGGCGGCAAATGGCGATATCGACGAGGTCGTGGGCGCGATCCCCGTGCGCGCCGCCTTGGTCGCGTTGATGGACGGCGGCGTCGACGCCGTGCGCCTGCTCGTGCAACCCGTTCCCGCGGTCAGCGATCGGCTGGGGGCAATCGACGTCGTCGAGCAACTGCGCCAGTCGCCCCTCAACCTCGTGATCGTCGTCGACGAGCACGGCAGCGTCGAGGGCATCGTTTCCGAAGGCGATATTCTGAAGACGGTCGTCGCGGACATCGAGGAACGCGAGGAGCCGCATTTCACGACGCGCGACGACGGTTCGCTGCTGATCGACGGTAGCTGCCCGGTCGACGAGCTAGGCGAGCGGCTCGGCATTCTCGTGCCGGCTGACCATAGCTACCATACGGTCGCCGGCTTCGTTCTCGACCGGATGAAACGCCTGCCTCGAATTGGCGAATCGTTCAACTACGGCTTGTGGCGTTTCGAGGTCGTCGACATCGATGGCACGCGTATCGACAAGCTGCTCGCGACACCGCAGCCGACCCTGCATCGCAGGGCCTAGAGCCGCAGCACCCAGGCCTCGACGCTGCCCTTGCCCTTGACCTCGATGGCGCCGCGCGACTCGAAAGCGAACTTGTCCTTCAGCGCTTCGTAGACGGGGCGCGTCACCTGGATCGAGTCCGGAATGCCGCCGGACTCCATGCGGCTCGCCAGATTCACCGTGTCGCCCCACAGATCGTAGATGTACTTGCTCTTGCCGATGACACCGGCGACGACGGGACCGCTGTTGATGCCGACGCGCAACCGCATGCTCACACCGTGTTCCAGGGCGTGCTCGCGCGTGATGTGGACCATCCGGATGGCCATGCGCAGCATCCGCTCGGCATGGTCGGCAACCGGCACCGGCAGGCCGCAGACCGCCATATAGGCGTCGCCTACCGTCTTGATCTTCTCGATGCCGATCTCGCCCGCCGCCATGTCGAAGCGTGTGAACAGGCCATTCAGCAAAGCCACCACTTCCGCCGGCGGCATTTCCGAAGACAAGGCGGTAAACCCGACCAGGTCGGCGAAGGCGACCGACACTTCGGCGAAACCGTCGGCGATACCCTGTTCACCGCCCCGCAGGCGATTGGCGATGGGCGCCGGAAGCACGTTCAGCAGCAGCTCCTCGTTTTCGCGGTTCTTGGCTTCGATGAGCTGGTTCTTCTCATGCAGCTCGTCGACCATGCCGTTGAAAGCGAGGCAGAGCTGGCCGATCTCGTCGCGCGAGCGTACCGGCACATGGGCATCGTAGTCTCCGGCCGCGAAGCGCCGGACACCCGCCGTCAGGTCGTGCAGCGGCCCCAGCAGCGACCGTGAGAGCCAAGCGGCCGTAATCAGCACGGCCAGGATAGCGACGGCGCCCACCACCATGAGGGCGTGCTCCAGCCGATAGATCGGCGCGAAGGCCTCGGCGCTGTCGATCTTGACGACCAGGGCCCAGTTCAGGTTGCCGACCTTGACCGGCCCCCAGGAAGCCAGGGTTGGAATGCCGCGATAGCCGATGATCTCTCCGACTCCCTCGACGCCGCCGATCGCGGCACGCGTCGCCGCGGTGTCGGCATGCTGATGCAGGATCGGCGTGCCGTAGCGGCGGATGTTGGCGACGTCCTCGTCGGAAGCGCCACCGGCCTTCAACTCCGAAAAGTAGACGCCGCGCTGCTCGAAAAAGTTGCGGCCATTCGACCGCACCAGAAAGTCGGGCCCGACCAGATAGGCCTCTCCGGTAGCCCCAAATCCTTCGTCACGCCAGCGCCGCCCGCCCGTCACGATATTGTCGAGTTCGTCGATCGACAGCTCCGCCACCAGCACACCGATGACCGCCCCCTGATCGATGATCGGGGCCGCGATGAAGGCCGCGGGCCTGCCGTCCGCCGGCAGGTAGGGCGCAAAATCGTCCAGACAGGTTGCCGAGGGATCCGGAGAGCCCGCGCAGCGGGCTGCTGCCGATGCGATGTTGGATTTGCGATAAGGGCCGGCTCGCAAGGACGTCGCGAAATCCGCCTCCTTGTCGACGCTGTAGATCAGCCGGCCGCTACGCGGATCAACCATCAGGAAATCGAAGAAACCCAGCGTTTCCGCCGCCGTGCGCAGCAGGGGGTGATAGGTCGCGTGGATATTGCTGTAGGTGCTGCCGTCATCGGCATCGTCCATCAGCTTGCGTCGCTCCGCGGGATGCGGATTGTCGACGATGTACGACTTCTGCAGAAAATATGGCGCCGCGCCGACCGGCAGGAAGTCGTCGACCGGCACGTCCTTATTCAGCACACGCCGCACCATCGGCATGTACTCGTCGTTGTACCAGCCCAGCACCTTCTGCCGGACTTCTTCCGGCACCTCCCGCCGGTCCAGCTCGTCGATGGCGCCGCGGAAACCCTTCATCGCATCCACGACCATCTTGGAGGCAGCGAGCACCCGCATCTCGTTGTGCACTGTCCGGAAATAGGCTTCGACCTGATTAGCCTTGGTTTCCCGCGCCGAGATGAGCTGGTCGAAGATCACCTTCTCCAGCGCTTCCCGGGCCCGGATGTAGCCCAGGACACTTGTGATCACGACCGCCACGATGCCCAGCAGAAGCAGGACGGCGAACAGCTTCGCCGCCAGCCCCCAGCGCGCCGGACGCGCCTCGACGACGGCGGCGCTCACGACCGATCTCTAGCCCTTCTTCGCGCCGTAAGTGCCGCCCGAGTTGATGGCGCGAATCTCGGCAGCGGTCTTGGCCTTGCGCATCTTCTCGAGCTTGTCGGCCTCGTCGGCGAGCATCGCCTGGGCATTCTTGAGCACCGCACGGGCATGCTGCGCCGGAAACTTCACGGCGCCGTTCTCGTCCATGTGGATCAGCTCGCCCGGCGCCACGTCCATACCGCCGACCGAGACCGGCGCATTGACGGACTGCACCGCCATTTCGCCATGGCCGGCCGTGACGCCGCCCAGCAGCATCTGGAACTTCATGCGGCGGATCGCGTCGACGTCGCGTGAGGGGCCATTGGACAACAGGCCGACGCAGCCCACGGCCTGCATGGACGTCGCCATCATCTCGCCGGCGAGGCCTGCCTTGTTCATCAGCTCGGGCGGCCACTTCTGCTGGATGACCAGGATCGTCGGCTTCTTCATCGCGTCGAGCGCATCGACCACGTCCATGAAGGAGAGCCGACCGGAATAGTTGGGATCGGGCAGGCCATAAACACAGGTCACGGCATAGCCGATGATGGCACCCATTTCGGGATACATGCAGCGGATGGAGGTGTCGGTGTACCAGTTCTCGGTCCACGGGTTGTAGAGGCCGAGGCAGAGAGGATTCTTCGGATAGGTCGCGACGACATTGGTGATGGTCGGCGTGTCGATCTTGCGCAGTTCGGCGAAAAGCTGGTCGTCGGAAAGCTCGGTCATATCGGATAGTTCCTCTTGTTGGCCGTTTCGTTCTTGGCCCGAATGGCGCCCGCGGGCAAGACCTGTGCCGCCTTGGCAATCATGGCACGAAAACCATGAACACGAAGGTCGCGAACAGGATCAAATGCACGAAGCCCGGCAGGATGTTGGTCCGCCCACCACCGAAGGTGACGAGGCTGACGCCGAACGTGAGCACCAGAAGCACGGTGTCGACCAGATCGATGCCGAGTTCGAGAGGCTGGTCCAGGACGATAGCCAGTGCACTGACGGCCGGGATGGTGAGGCCGATGGTGGCGAGCGAGGATCCCAGCGCCAGGTTGAGGCTCTTCTGCAGCTCGTTGCGGCGCGCCGACCGCAGCGCCGCCAAGGTCTCCGGCAAGAGGACCAGCAGCGCCACCAAAAGGCCGATCACCTCGATCGGCGCTCCGACGGCGGCGACCGTCGCCTCGATCGATCCCGAGATCCCCTTCGCCAGCAGGACCACGGCGGTCAGGGCAATCAGCAGCATGACGACACTCTCCCATACCTGTCGCCTGCCGGGAGTTCCATGGCTCGTGTCGTCTTCGTCGTCGCCCGAATCGGAGAGGAAGTAGTCGCGGTGACGGATGGTCTGGACATAGAGGAAGACGCCGTAGAGGACGAGCGTCGCCAGAGCGACGAAGCCGAGCTGCGTCGGCGTGTAGAGCGGTCCCGGCGCGCTGGTCGTATAGGTGGGCAGGATCAGGGTCAGGGTGGCGAGCGGCATCAGCACCACGAGATAGGCGCCCGCCCCCGGCAACCGGAAGCCCTGCTCGCCATAACGGAAGCCACCGACGATCAGGCAGATGCCGACGACGCCGTTGCACACCACCATGATCACCGAGAAGACCGTCTCGCGTGCCAGAGACGGGCTGCCGTCTCCGGCCAGCATGATCGACAGGATGAGCGCGACCTCGATCACGGTGACGGCCACTGTCAGCACGAGGGTGCCGTAGGGTTCGCCCGTACGGTGCGCGATCACATCGGCATGATGGACCGAAGCGAACACCGTCGCGGCCAGTGCAAAGAACTCGATCAAGGGAGGTAGCGTGGCGAGGCTTGCCGGCAGGCCGGCCCCCACATTCAGGAGCGACACGAACACTGCCACCACGAGGCCGGCCGGCGGCACAAGCCGCCACAGTAGACGCCGTCGCGTGGCTGTCATCTCGTTTCCCTCTCCTCTGCGCCGATACTGACGTCTCCTGACGTATAGAGGGGCCTCAGAGCTGAATCGAGCCGTTGTTCTTGGCCCGGAGGGCAATCACCTCAGCGCGAGCTGGCGGCGCGTCGCCGCCTCCACCATTCCGCGAACTCGCCCACCACGCCCTTGCGGAAGGCCAGCACGATCACGACGAAGATGGCACCCTGGATGACCAGCACGAACTGGCCGAAGCCCGCCAGATAGTTCTGCATGGTGATGATGATGAAGGCGCCGACCACCGGCCCGATGATGGTGCCGAGACCACCGACCAGCGCCATCAGCACGACCTCTCCGGAGGTCGACGCGGCGACATCGGTCAGGGTGGCGAACTGCTGCACCATCGCCTTGGTGGCGCCCGCCAGCCCGGCCAGTGCCGCCGAGAGGACGAAGGCCAGCAGCTTGTAGCGGTCGGCCTCGTAGCCCAGCGACACGGCGCGCTGTTCGTTGTCGCGGATCGCCTTCAGCACCTGGCCGAACGGCGAGTGGATGAATCGATAGATCGCGGCATAGCCGAACAGGAAGATCGCCAGTACGACATAGTAGAGGACGAGGTCGTCCTTGGTCGGGATCACGCCGAACAATGGCTTGCGCGGAATGCCCTGCAGCCCGTCCTCGCCGCCCGTGAACGGCGCCTGCACGCAGAAGAAGTAGACCATCTGCGCGAAGGCGAGTGTGATCATAGCGAAGTAGATGCCCTGACGGCGGATGGCCAGCGCGCCGGTCACCAGCCCAAGCGCGGCCGCCCCGGCTACGCCGGCCAGCAGTCCGATTTCCGGCGACATGTCCCACGCCTTGACGACATGGCCGTAGAAGTAGCCCGCCATGCCGAAGAACATGGCATGGCCGAAGCTCATCAGGCCTGCATAGCCCAGCAGCAGGTTGAAGGCGCACGCGAACAACGCGAAGCACAGCGCCTTCATCAGGAAGACGGGATAGGCAATCGCCGGCGCGACCAGCGCCAGGATGATCAGGATGGCGTAGCCGATACGCTGCGAAGTCATTTGGTCTGCCCGAAAAGGCCGGCCGGCTTGACCAGCAGAACGATCGCCATGACGACGAAGATCACCGTATTGGAGGCCGGCGGATAGAAGACCTTGGTCAGGCCCTCGATCATGCCGAGCCCAAAGCCCGTGACGATCGACCCCATGATCGAGCCCATGCCGCCGATCACGACGACCGCAAAGACCACGAGCACGAGGTTGGTGCCCATCAGCGCCGAGACCTGCTGGATGGGTGCGGCGAGCACGCCCGCCAGGGCCGCGAGCGCGACGCCCAGACCGTAGGTCAGGGTGATCAGGCGCGGCACATTGATGCCGAAGGCGCGCACCAGGGTCGGATTCTCGGTCGCGGCCCGTAGGTAGGCGCCGAGCTTGGTACGCTCGATGCCGTACCAGGTGGCGAGGCAGATCACGAGCGCCGCCAGGACGACGAAACCGCGATAAGTCGGCAGGAACATGAAGCCGAGATTGTAGCCGCCCGGGATCGGGTTCGGGTAAGGCGCGCCCGACGATCCCCACTGGAGCTGGAACAGGCCCTCGATGACCAGCGCCATGCCGAAGGTCAGCAGGAAGCCGTAGAGATGGTCGAGGTGATAGATGCGTTTCAGCAGCAGCTTCTCGAGCACAATGCCGATCAGGCCGACGATCACTGGCGCCAGCACCAGCGAGGCCCAGAACGGCACATCGAGGTAACCGAGCAGCAACCACGCGGCGAAGGCGCCCATCATGTACTGGGCGCCGTGCGTGAAGTTGATGACGTTCAGCATGCCGAAGATCACGGCGAGGCCGAGGCTGAGCATGGCGTAGAAGGCGCCGTTGATCAGGCCGAGCAGGAGCTGACCGAACAGTGCCTGAGGGGGAATGCCGAGAAGTTCGAACATGGAGGCTCTACACTCCCAGATAGGCTTGCAGCTTGCCGATGCTCTGCTGGAGGTCGCTGGCGACAACCGTGTCGACGACGCGGCCGTCCTCCATCACATAGTGGCGATCGGCAATGGTGGCGGCGAAGTGGAAATTCTGCTCGACCAGCAGGATCGTGAAGCCCCGGGTCTTGAGCTGACGGATGATCTCGCCGATGCGCTGGACGATGACAGGCGCCAGGCCTTCCGTCGGTTCGTCGAGCAGCAGCAGGTCGGCGCCTGTACGCAGGATGCGGCCTATGGCCAGCATCTGCTGCTCGCCGCCGGACAGCTTGGTGCCCTGGCTGCGCCGCCGCTCCAGGAGGTTCGGGAACAGCGTGTAGATTTCCTCGATGCTCAGGCCGCCCGGCTTCACCACCGGCGGCAGGCTCAAGTTCTCGTCGACGTTCAGGCTCGAGAAGATGCCGCGCTCCTCGGGGCAATAGGCGATGCCGCGACGCGCGATCTTGTCGGAAGGCAGACCGACGGTTTCCTGGCCTTCGAAGACAATGGAACCCGTGCGCTTTTCCACGATGCCCATGATGGACTTCAGCGTCGTGGTCTTGCCGGCGCCGTTGCGGCCCAGCAGGGTCACCAGTTCGCCGCGGCCGATCTGGAAATCGACGCCATGCAGGATGTGCGATTCGCCGTACCAGGATTGCAGGCCGGCAACCTTCAGAAGTGTCTCAGCCATGGCCGGTACCAACGTAAGCCTCGACCACGGCCGGGTCTTTCGACACCGCGGCGTAGGGCCCCTCGGCCAGCACTTCGCCGCGCGCCAGCACGGTGATGGTGTCGGAAAGATCGGCAACCACGGACATGTTGTGCTCGACCATCAAGACGGTGCGGTCCTTCGCGACGGTTCGGATCAGGGCGGCGATGCGCTTGATGTCCTCCTGACCGAGGCCGGCCATCGGCTCGTCGAGCAGCATCATCTCGGGCTCGAGCGCCAGCGTCGTGGCGATCTCGAGCGCGCGCTTGCGACCATAGGGCAGCTCAACGGCCGGCAGTTCGGCGAAGGCGCTGAGGCCCACCGCTTCGACCAGTTCGAGAGCGCGCTGATCGAGGTTGTTCAGGACCCGCTCGGAACGCCAGAAATGGAAGGAATTGCCGAGCTTGCGTTGCAGGGCAACGCGAACGTTCTCGCGCACCGACAGGTGGGGAAACACTGCGGAAATCTGGAACGACCTTGCCAGGCCCATCCGCGCGATGGCGGCCGGTGAGCTGCCGGTAATGTTCCGTCCGTTGAAGCGGATCTGCCCCGCCGTCGGGGACAGGAAGTGCGTCAGAAGATTGAAACAAGTGGTCTTGCCCGCGCCATTCGGTCCGATGAGCGCGTGGATCGTATGGCGACGCACGCGCAGGCGGACATTCTTGACGGCAACAAAGCCCTTGAATTCTTTAGTGAGACCTTCGGCCTCTAGTATTGTTTCTTCTTTCACCCTGCCTCCCGTTAAGCTGCCTATAACACGGAATTGGCACGGCCTGTCCAGCGGCCGCCGGGTTGTCCAAACCCCAGAATGATCACCACGCCCCCGGCTGCCTGCATGCTAGGCAGATATACGGGTGAGGGATCAATCAGAACGATGGACAACCTTGTCGCGCGCAAGCGCGGGATAACCTCCCTGCAGAAGCCGGCAGGCGAGGCTGCAGTAGGACTGCTGACGGCGGATACGTCGCTTGCGAGACTCTCCGTCGCAGCGGCGCTTCCGGTCGTCGTCGCGGCCTGGGTGCTGTTGTCGCCCGACCGGCTGCTGTCGCGCGAGATGAGCTGGGATCTCCTGTTCAATCTTTCGGGGGCCTGGCATCTGCACTACGGCCACGTGGCGCATGTCGACTTCCACGATCCGGTCGGCGAGCTGAACTTCCTCCTGACCGCCCTGGGATTTGCCATCGCCGGACCGACGCCACACGCCTTTCTGGTCGGCGTGACCATCATCACATCCTTCCTCTTCACAACCGCTGTGATCGTTGCGTGGCGGCGACTGCCTCTGTTGCCAGCGACAATCTTCGTCGTTTTCGTGTGTTTTCTCGCCCTGAGGCCGGCGAACATCGGCGACCTGCCGACCGCCTATTCCTTTGCGATGTCGTACAATCGCTACGGGTGGTCGGCGGTCGCCATTCTAACCCTGCTCCTCTTCGTGCCGCCGCGCACGGAACGGGGCAGCGACTGGATCGAAGCCATCGCCGCCGGCTTGCTGCTGATCGCAATCTACTACCTCAAGGTGACTTACTTCGCGGTCGGAATCGGCGGCGTCAGCTTCGCCCTGCTGGTCTCCCCGCACATTCGCGGCCAATGGCGAATCTGGCTAGCAGTCATGGGCGTGACGGCGCTGAATGCGATCGCGCCGTACAATCATGCCTATCTGGCCGATGTCCTGGGAGCCGTTCAGGCAGGCGGCGTCCGCGACAGTCTCGGAAACCACCTGATGAACTTCTTCGCGTATGCCGACAGCTACGCTGCCTACATCGTGGCCTTCGTCGTTGCAGCCTGGATGTGGTGGAACGGCTCTGCGCCACTGCAGCTTCCCCTTGCGACGGCCTTCCTTCTGGCGGCCGGTACTTTCCTGTTGTCGCAAAATGCGCAGCCCCACGGGATGCCGCTCGCCATCGTGATTGCCTTTCTCTTCGTCGATCAACTCCGCCAGTTGCGGGCAGCACCTCTGCTCCTGGCGGCCCTTCTGGTCTTCCCCTTGCTATCGATCGGCACCTCGGCCCTCAGTCTGGCGGCCTATCATCTCAAGACCGGCTGCGAGCAATGCCTGCTCGTTGTCGACGACACCAACCTCCGTGGATTGGCCGTGCCTGCCGAGCGCCGGGGGTTGCTGGCAGCCTTCGCAACGGGCGACACGAAGGAGCCGCTGCTCAATCAATCCCGGGCAGTCCAGCCACGCTACGAACTCTCGCAATACGAGTATATCGAAACGATCATGGAGGCCGCTGCTTTGCTGGCCGGTCCTCACTATCGGCAGGGTGGCGTCGTCGTCCTTGATCAGGTCAACCCTCTGCCTTTCATGCTCGGCTGGCGTCCCGCACGCGGCGAGACCTTGTGGTCCGGCGCTGGCATGCCCATGCAATCGCCCAACGCTTTGTTCGCCGACGTCGATCATGTGCTGATCCCCAAGTTCTCGACCTACAGTCCAGGAACTGCCGCGGCCCGCGCCAAGTATGGCGCCTATCTCGCGGATCATTTTCCCGTTCGTCGGGAGACGCAGAGCTGGATCGTGGTCAGTCGCGCGCCTGCGATACTTCCCCCCTGAGCATCGCCTGCGACATCGAAGCGGCAGGCTAGCGCGCTCGTTGGACCGACGCTAAGGTTTTGGCCTTCTGCGGGGAGACCGCATCAGGGAGGAATGAAAACAATGCGTTTAGGTAAAACCATCCGGTATGCCGGCGTGGTTACGGCAGCCATTGCCGCGACCGTTGCCGGCCTCGTTGCCGTCGCGCAGGCGCAGGCGCCTGTACCGCTCAAGATCGGCGTGATGGAAGGCTTCTCCGGCGTCTATGGCGATCTCACACAGGGTGAAGTCGAAGCCATGCAGATGGCGATCGACGATTTCGGCGGCAAGGTCCTCGGCCGGCCGATCGAGATTCTGCAGGCCGACCATCAGACCAAGCCCGACGTCGGCGCGGCGATTGCTCGCAAATGGTACGACGTCGATGGCGTGAAGATGATCACCGGCATCGGCACCTCCTCGGTGGCGCTGGCCGTACGCAAGATTGCCCAGGAAAAGGGCATGATCGACATCAACACCGGCGCGGCCTCGGCCGACCTCACGGGCCCGTCCTGCTCGGAGACCGGCGCACACTGGGTGTACGACACCTACTCGCTGGCCAAGGTGACCGGCGGCGCGGTCGTGAAGGACGGCGGCGACTCCTGGTACTTCCTCACCGCCGACTACGCCTTCGGTCACGCCCTGGAGCGCGACGTGACGGCAGTCGTAACGGCGGCGGGCGGCAAGGTGCTCGGCGGCGTCAAGCATCCGCTCAGCACGCAGGACTTCTCCTCATTCCTGCTGCAGGCCCAGGCGTCCAAGGCCAAGGTCATCGGCCTCGCCAATGCCGGCCAGGATACGATCAACTCGATCAAGCAGGCCGGTGAGTTCGGCATCACCAAGGGCGGTCAGCGCCTCGCCGGTCTTCTCGTCTTCTCGACCGACGTCGCAGCCCTCACGCTGCCGGTCGCGCAGGGTCTGGTGCTCACCGAGTCGTTCTACTGGGACCTCAACGACGAGACCCGCGCCTGGACCAAGCGCTTCCGCGCCAAGAAGGACAAGATCCCCAGCATGCTGACGGTCGGCGTCTACAGTTCGACCCTGCACTACCTCAAGGCCGTGCAGGCCGCCGGTACCGACGACGCGAAGGCCGTGATGGCGAAGATGCGGGAGATCCCGGTCAACGACGTCATGACCAAGAACGGCAAGCTGCGCGAGGATGGCCGCCTGGAACGCGACATGTACCTCTTCCAGGTCAAGACGCCAGCCGAGTCCAAGAACAAGGACGACATCTACAAGCTGATCGCGACCGTACCGGGCAGCGAAGCCTATCGCCCGATGAAGGACGGCAAGTGCCCGTTCGTGAAGAGCTGATCCTCTGAATGACGAGACGAAAGGGGCGCCCTTCGGGCGCCCCTTTTTCTTTGCGCAAAGCATGACGCAAGAGTCATTTCCTTGACGGACCTTCTGACGTCACGTCTGATGAGCCAAGCTCGATGAACTCGGGCAGTGTCGGGAGTAACGCTACGTGACAGTTCAGGACCGGCCCCTCAAGGGCGCCTGGGGCATCACCGCCCTCGTCTTCCTCTTCATGCTGATCAACTTCGCCGACAAGGTCGTCGTCGGCCTGGCCGCCAAGCCGATCATGGAAGAGCTGAAGCTCACGCCGGATCAGTTCGGCTTGCTGGGTTCCTCGTTCTTCTTCCTGTTCGCCGTTGCCGGCGTGCTGGGCGGTTTCCTCGCCAACCGCGTCCAGACGCGCCACATGCTGTTCGGCATGGCGATCGTCTGGTCGCTGGTGCAGTTCCCGATCATGATGAGCGCGACGTTCCAGACGCTGCTGGTCTGCCGCATCCTGCTCGGCGCCGGTGAAGGCCCGGCCGGTCCGGTCGCCGTGCATGCGCTCTACAAGTGGTTTCCCGATTCATTGCGCGGCGTGCCGACCGCCATCGTGGCTCAAGGTTCGGCGCTCGGCGTCATCGTGGCCGTGCCGGCCCTCAACTACATCATCGTGACCTACACTTGGCATTGGGCATTCGGTGCACTGGGCATCGTCGGCCTGCTCTGGGCAGGATTGTGGCTGATCTTCGGGCGTGAAGGCACGCTGGTCGATCCGCCGGTGCACGGCGCAGCGGAAGGCAGCGAACATGTACCCTACCGTTACCTCCTCTCCTGCCCCAGCATCGTCGCGGCCTGCTGTGCCGCCTTCGCGAGCTACTGGGGCCTGGCGCTCGGCCTCACCTGGTTCACGGCCTATCTGGTCGACGGCCTGGGCTACAGCCAGACGATGGGCGGCAACCTGTTCATCCTGCCATGGCTGTTCGGCATGACCGTCGTCCTGACCGGCGGCTGGTACTCCCAGCGCCTCAAGAAGCGTGGCGTATCGAGCCGCATCAGTCGCGGCGCCTTTCCTGCCGCCACCGTCATCCTGGGCGGCTGCGTCCTCCCCTTCATCGCCGTCACGACGGATCCGGGCATCAAGGTCGCGCTGCTGGTCATCGGCAGCGCCATCGGCAGCACCATCTATGTCGTCACGCCGATGATCGTGAGCGAGCTGACACCGCACGGGCAGCGTGCGGGCATGCTGGCCATCGTAACCTCGATCTACACGTCGGCCGGCGTCATCGCCCCGTGGGCAATGGGCCGCATCATCCAGGAAGCGACCAACCGCCAGGCTGGCTACGAACACGGCTTCGCCATCCTGGGCGGCCTACTGGTCGTGGGCGGCCTGATCGGCCTGCTGTTCATCCGGCCCGAAACCGACAAGCAGCGGCTGGCAGCCAAGCTCGGCGCAATCCCGAGCCCTACCCCTTCACCGCTCCGGCGGTGAGGCCTGAGGACATGTACTTGCGGAAGGCGTAGTAGATCGCGGCTGGCGGCAGAGCATAGAGGAAGCCTGCCGTCATCAGCAGTTCCCAGGGCGAATCGTCGGCCGACAGGAAGTTGCCCAGCGCCACCGGCAGGGTGATCGCCGTGTCCTTCGACAGTAGCAGGAAGGCATAGAGATACTCGTTCCACGCCAGCAGCAGCGCGTAGGTGCCGACGGCGATCAGCGACGGCACCATCAGCGGCAGGTAGATCATGCGAAAGAGCTGGAACGGCGAGGCGCCGTCGATCATCGCGGCCTCGTCGAGTTCGACCGGCAGCTTGTCGGAGGCCTGGCGCAGAATCCAGATGGCATAGGGCGAGGCGATGGTGGCCATTGCCAGCACCAGCGACCAGTCGTTGTTGAGCAGGCCGTACATGCCCATGGTCTTGTACATCGGCACCGCCAGGAAGGCGGCCGGGATGAAGTAGGTGAGCAGCGCCAGGTTCATCACCAGACGACCGCCCTTCATGCGCAGACGGCTGATCGCAAACGCTGCCGCCGTCGCGACGAACAGCGTGATGGCCGCCGTGCCGATCGAGATGACCAACGAGTTGAACATCTGCAGCCAGAAGTGATTGAGGAAATGATGCTTCTGGGCGAACACGATCTCGAAGTTGCGCAGGGTCGGATTGGTCGGCCAGAGCTGGCCCGAGAAGGCGGCGTCCTTGGGCGAAATCGCGAACAGGAACATGTGGTAGATCGGAATCAGGGTCCACAGCAGGACCGGAATGCCGATCAGCAGCAACCCCGTCTCGAAGCCGATGCTGTGCAGGAGCTTGCGCGGGCTCATCGCGACAGCCGCTTCATCATGAAATAGACCAGCGGCAGCACGAGCGGCAGGGCGCAGACGATCGATGCCATGGCGAGCCCCACCTGGTCGAGCCGCAGATAGCGAATCCCGAGCGTCGCCAGCACATGGGTGAGATCGGCCGGGCCGCCGCCGGTCAGCAGGTAGACGCTGTTGAAGTCGCCCACGGTGAAGATCATCGAGAGCAAGGTGCAGGTAACATAGAGCGTGCTCATCGACGGCCAGGTGATGAAGCGGAAGCGATGCCAGGCGCCGGCGCCGTCGACCGAGGCGGCCTCGTAGAGTTCGTGCGGAATGGCGAGCCGACCCGCCAGCAGGATCAAGGTCCAGAACGGCAGCGACTTCCAGATGTGCACCAGCATGGAAAGCGTGAGCGCCAGCGTTGGATCGTTCAGCCAGTTAGGCCCGTCTTCGGCGGTGAGCCGGAAGATCAGCGTATTGATCACGCCCCATTCGGGGTTGAGCATGAAGCGTATCGACAGAATGGTCGGGATCGACGGCACCGCCCAGGGCAGCACGAAGAGCACGGCCAGCACCTTCACCCACCAGCGCCGGTGCGTGAAGAAGCCCGACAGGAAGAGCGCCACCGCCATCTTCACGTTGATCGCCACCACCAGGAAGACGAAGGTGTTGATGACCGTGCGCAGGAAGACCGGATCTCTGGCGAGTTCGACGTAGAGCTGCGGGCTGCGCGCCAGCCAGAAACTGTACCCGACCGGAAACAACACGAAGCCGATGAAGATCGCGACATAGGGCGCGACGAAGAGCAGGCCCCAGGTTTGCCGTTCCGACAACGCAACGCCGGCCCACCGGGGCTTCTCCCGGCGGGCCGGCGTGTCGATCGCGGACGCGGTCATACGCCTACCCTGGCAGCAGGGCCTACTTGGTCACTTCCTTGATGCGGGCGATCATCTCGTCGACCGCCTTCTCGACAGGCACTTTCTCGCTGACCACGCGGTTCATCGCCTTGGCCCACACATTCTCGTTGTTGAGGATGGTGAACTTGTAGTTCTTGGTGAACTCGAAGGGCAGCGTGCCGGCCTTGAACTGGTCGTAGACGGCCTTGCGGTGTCGGTCGGCCTGCCAGAACGGACTCTCCTGACTGGCTTTGGTCACGGGGAACCAACGGCCCAGCGCGCCTTCGACGTAGGGACGGAGATTGTCTTCCTCGAACAGGAACTTCAGGAACTCGCGCGCCCGCGCCTTGTTCTTGGATCCCTCGAAGATCACGCCGACCTTGACGGCCGTGCGGTAGACCATCGGCGTGCCGTCCGGCTTCTTGGGAAAGCCCGAGGTGGCGATCAGCTCGTCGTAAGCCTTGCGGCCGGCGGCGCGCTGTTCGGGCGTCAGCGCCTCGTTGTTGGCGTCGTCCAGCCACTTGGCGGCGATGGAGATCGTGTAGTTGTGTGTCATCGCCGTCGTGCGATTGTGGAAGGCGACGTTGTTGTCGGGGTCCTTCCAGGTCGTCGACGAGGGCGGCGTGCAGCCCTTCACATAGACGTCGGTATAGTCCCTGAGCGCGTCGATCAGACCCTGGCGCACCTTGGGATCGTCGACCAGAACCTTGCCCGAATCGTCGACCAGTTTGACGTTGTAGGCGTCGACCCAGCTCAGGAACGACTGAAAGGAGTCGGTCGACTCGACGCCCATCGGGCTGCCGATGCCGTAGACGCGCTGGCCGGTCGCCTTGCGCACCGCGGGCTGGACCTTGTCGCACCAGAAGGACCAGTACTCCTTCCACGTGCCGGGAATGTCGTTCTCCTTGAAACCCGCCTGGCCCAGCATGTCCTTCCAGTACTGGATGTGCAGCGTCTGCTGCTTCAGGGCGAAGCCGTAATAGGCCTTCTTCTTGGTCTTGCCGTTGTAGAGGTAGGCCGTCTCGATGGTGACCGGCGCGAAGCGGTCCTTCATCGGTTCGATGATGTCGGTAATGTCTTCGAGCTTGCCGTCGAACGCCCACTTGCCGGCGGTCTGCACATCGTAGGTGTCGGAATAGGCGACATCCGGCGGCGTGCCGGATTCGAGCGCAGCCACCGTCTTGGCGTTCATGTCCTGCACCGCATACTGCGACAGGTCGACCTTCACGCCGGTCTTCTGCTCGAACTTCTTGATCGCGGCGTAAAGCGCCTCGTCTTCGGACTTGTAGAAGCCCTTGACCCACCAGACGGTGAGCTTCTCCTGAGCCAAGCCCGGAACGGCAGAGAGGGCAATCGCCGCAGCGACAATACCCGCCAGAACGCGTCTCATCGTTTCCTCATGAGTTGCCCAGTTGTCTGACAACTTAGTGCTACCAGCCCACCGGACCAGTGTCGAGGAAGGAGCGGCCCTCTCTGCCTATTCAGGTCATTCTTTCAGTCGGCACGCATTCCGGCTGCCTTGATGACTTCCGCCCACTTCTTGCGGTCGGCCATGATCGTGGCCTTGAACTCCGCCGGCGAGCCGATGATGGTGTCCATGCCGCTTTCGAGGAAGCGCTTCTGCACTTCCGGCTTGGCAACAGCGGCACGCAGCGCCTTGTTCCAGAGATCGGTCAGATCCGCCGGCAGCCCCTTGGAGCCGAACACGCCGAACCAGTTCACCACCTCGAAGCCCGGCAGGAACTTGGAGATCAGCGGCAGGTTGGGAAAGAGCGGCGAAGGACGCGGCGAGCCGAACGCGACCGGAATCAGGCCGCCACCGCCGATCTGGCCCAGAAACTCCGGCATGTTGCCGAACATCATGTCGCAATTGCCCGCGATCATGTCCTGGATGGCGGGCGCGCCGCCGCGATAGGGCACGTGCAGGATGTTGATGCCGGCCATCTTCTTGAAGAGTTCGGCCGCCAGATGCTGCGACGTGCCGTTGCCCGCCGACGCATAGGTGAGCTTGCCCGGGTTCTTCTTCGCGAAGTCGATGATCTCCGGCACGGTGCGGTATTGCATGTGCTTGCCGACGACCAGCATGTTGTAGACCCCGGCGACGTTGGCGATCGGGGTGAGATCGGTATCGACGTTGATCGGCAGCTTCTGCCCCGGCATCACCGGCGCGACGCAGAGTGCCGCCATGGCGGCCAGGCCGATCGTCCGGCCATCCGGCGGTGCGTTGGCGATCGCCTCGTTGGCGATGAAGCCGCTGGCGCCGGTCTTGGTGTCGACGATCACCTTCTGGCCGACCTCCGGTCCCACCGCTTCCGCGAGGATGCGCGACAGGAGATCGGCCGTGCCGCCCGGCGCGAAGCCGCACAGGAAACGTACGTCGCCGGTGATCTTCTGAGCGTACGCCGGGCCCACAGCCAGAGCCGCAAGCGCGGCACTGCCCGCGCCGACAAAAGTTCTTCTTTGCATTTTATTTCCTCCCTTGATCCCAGAAGCCTAGCATACTTGCCGCATGGTCAAGCCGATCCGTCGAAGCATCGTCGCGGGCCTCCTCGCTGCACCGTTCGTCTCGGCGCACGCTCGGGCGCAAGAATTTCCCGACCGTCCGCTGCGCTTCATCGTAGGCTTTCCACCGGGTGGCCCGAACGATCTGCTCGCCCGCCTCATCGCGCCGGGCATCGGCGAGCGGCTGGGCCGGTCGATTGTGGTCGAGAACAAAGCCGGCGCGAACGGCGAGATCGCCGCCAGCTTCACCGCCAAGAGCGCGCCGGACGGCGGCATCTTCATGCTGGCCTCGAACGGCTCGACAACCGTAGCACCGGCGTTCAACCGCAACATGCCCTACGATGTACGGACGGACTTTGCCGCCGTCGCGCCGGTCGGGATCAACCCCATGCTGCTGGTGACACGGCCCGATCTTCCCGCCAGAAACGTCACGGAGCTGCTGGCTCTGGCTCGCGCCCAGCCGGGCAAGCTGAACGGTGCGTCGGCCGGTGCCGGCGGCGCCACTCATCTGGCGCTGGAGCTCTTCAAGGCGATGGGCAAGCTCGACATCGTGCATGTGCCCTACAAGGGCGGCGGCCCGGCGATGGCGGACCTGATGGCAAACCTCGTCGACATCTATTTCGGCGGCCTGTCGACCGCCCTGCCCCATGCCAGGTCCGGCAAGATGCGCGCGCTCGGCCAGACCAGCCTCGCGCGCTCGGCGGCAGCGGCCGACATTCCGACGATCGCGGAGTCCGGCCTGCCCGGTTACGAGGCCGCCATCTCCTACGGGATCTTCTTGCCGCCCGGCGCACCGAAAACCCTGATCGAACGTTTGCATGCCGCCGTCGACGCGACGATCCGCTCGCCGGACATTCTCCGGAAGTTCGTCGATCTCGGGGCCGATCCGCAGTTCGGATCGCCCGCGGAGTTCGCCGCTTACGTGGCGGACGATTTCGCCAAATGGGCCCGTCTCGCGAAGGAGGCGGGCCTCAAGGCCGAATAGTTACTTCACCGACGAGAAGGCGGTCGGCGACAGGAACTGATTGGAAACATTGGCGACGATGGCGCCGTCCTTCTCGGTCTCGGCGCGCTTGGCCAGCCACTCGGGATCGACAGCGAAAGCGTTCCACTTCTTCTCGCGGTCGGCCAGCGAGTCCCAGGCCAACAGGTAATAGAGTTCCTGGTTCGATTCGCCGACCAGGGTTGTCCAGAAACCGGCCTGCTTGATGCCGTGCTTGTCCCACAGCTTCAGCGTGATGGTGGCGAAGCGGTTGAGCAACGCCGGCAGGCGGCCCGGCACGCACTTGTAGACACGTAGTTCGTAGATCATTTCTCTTCCCTTCTAGAAAGCGGCATCGAAGCGCGGCACGAAACCGTCGCCCTTGTGGTCGATGTGACAACTGAACGGCGCGCCGAAATGACAAGGCATCAGGCGCGCGCCGCTGCCGGCACAATGTTCCAGCGCCTCGCGCCGGCTCTTGCGCGCCCCGGCGCCGTCGGCGCACGCGAAGCTGTTCCACTCGCGATGATAGACCTGCAGGGCGTGGTGCAGGATGTCGCCGCAGAATAGCGCCTTCTCTCCTCGCGACTCGAACTTGATGGCAATGGTGCCCGGCGTATGGCCCGGCGCCGGTTCGACGATCAGGTTCTCGTCGAGGCGTGCCGCGCCCTCCACCATCTGCGTCAGGCCAGCCTCGACCACGGGCAGGACGGAATCGCGGAACGAGCCGGCATTGACCGGCCCTGTCTGTGGATCGTTGTCGAGTTTTAGGTAGTGGTCGTAGTCGGCACGGCTGAACACATACTTGGCGTTCTTGAACGTCGGCACCCAACGCCCGTTGTCGAGGCGCGTGTTCCAGCCGACATGATCGACATGGAGATGGGTGCACATCACCATGTCGACCTGGTCGGGCTCGACGCCGGCCGCCTTCAGCCGCTCGAGATACTTGGTCTCCATAAGATGCCACTTGGGCCGGTGCGGACGCGGCTTGTGGTTGCCGACACAGGTGTCGATCAGGATAGTCTTGCCGCCGACCTTCAACAGCCAGCTATGGACACTGAGCTTCAGCCATCCCGACGCTTCGTCGTAATGCGCCGGCACCAGCCAGTCGCGATGACGCTGCACGACCGCCGGGTCCCAATCGGGAAAGAACGTCTTGGCGTCGAAATTCGGCTCGTAGCTTTCCTCGATGCGCACGGCCGTACCGGCGCCGAGCTTCACCTCGGTCATGATCTTTCCCCCTTCGACGCGAGCTTAGCGTTGCCGGACAGGCACGGGAAAGATGCGGATTTCGAATGCTAGAATGCCTGCCCGAAGTGGCAGGCCCGGAACGGCCGCCTTAGAACGGCAGCCTCAGAACGGCAGGCGGGCCGCGTCGACACGCTCGACGTGACGGTGCGCCAAGGTCGCAATCGCGGCACCAAGGACTGGACCGAGGACCGCAAGCCCAATGAAGTGCACGCCGACGAACCACGGCTCGAAAATGCCGGGCACGAGATGACCGACGGTCACGGCGAGAACGAAGAACAGAATGGCGAAACCCAAGCCGCTTGCGAAGCCGCCAAGGGCGACAAGAAGCGTCGAGGCCGTAAGAGAACGGCCAATCATAAAACTAAGCCCGAGGGCAGCTCCGGCCGAGACCAAAGCGGTAATCGTTTCCATCACGCACTCTCCAATACGCTCTCGACTTGCGAGAAATCAGAGTCGACATTGCGTCGGCACCCGCAATTTGAAACATCCACTCACCGTCGAGAACCGACCAAATGCGCATGTCTGAACGATCATTTGACTGGATTTCCGCAGCGGAGCTCTCAAAACTTTTCCAGCGGCGCGAGGCGTCGCCGGTCGAGGTCGTCGATGCAATGCTCATTCGTGCATCGAAACTGCAACCTCACCTCAATGCCTTCGTCATGATCGACGAGGCCGGCGCCAAAGCCGCTGCAGCCGCCTCGGAGGCGCGTTGGCAAAGGAATCAGCCGCTTTCTCCTCTCGATGGCGTCCCTACGACGATCAAGGACACCACCAACGTGAAGGGCTGGCCGACGCGCTACGGCTCGCACGCCACCGACGAAACACCCGTGAAGGAAAGCGCGCCTGTCGCTGAAAGATTGCAGTCGGCCGGCATGATTTTGCTCGGGAAGAGTGCCACCCCGGAGTTCGGCTGGAAGGCGCTGACCGATTCGCCCCTGCAGGGCACGACCCGCAGCCCGTGGAATCTCAATCATTCGCCGGGCGGTTCGTCGGGCGGCGCTTCGTCGCTCACGGCGGCAGGTATCAATCCTTTCAATCACGGTAACGACGGCGGCGGCTCGATCCGCATCCCCGCTGGCCATACCGGCCTGGTCGGCCTCAAGCCATCGTTCGGACGCATCCCGCAATATCCTGCCGATGCGCCCTTCGCCGACGTGATCAGCCAGGGCGTGCTGTCGCGCACCGTGCTCGATACGGCCATGGCGCTGAACATCACGGCAGGTCCGGATGCACGCGACTGGCGATCACTGCCGGCCGAACCGCGCGACTATACGGTCGGTCTCGACGGCGGCGTGCGAGGCTGGAAGATCGGCCTCAGCCTCGACTTTGGCCATGTGAAGGCCGATCCCGAAGTGCGCGACCTCGTCGCCGCCGCAGCGAAGCGCTTCGAGGATCTCGGCGCCCATGTCGAAGATGTCGGTCCATTGATCGATTCGTTGCAGTTGTCTTTCGAGCCGCTTTGGATCGGCAGCTTCGCGACGCGCTTCCGCCAGATCCCGACGCAGCTCCATGGCAAGCTCGATCCGGGATTCCGCGCCGCCGCCGAAAAGGGGCTCGCCATCACGCTGGCCGACTACGCCAAGAGCTACGAAGCCAAGAGCAAGCTGGCACGCGACCTCGCCCTCTGGCACCACCAGTACGATCTGCTGCTGGCGCCGGTAGCGCCGACGGCCGGACCGCCGGTCGACACGCTCTACAATTCGGAAGCGTTTCCGCGCTGGACCAAGGGCGCACCCTACACCTTGCCGTGCAACCTCACCGGGCAACCCGCGGCGTCGATGCCAGCCGGCCTCACCAGGGCCGGTCTCCCGGTCGGCCTGCAGATCATCGGCGCACCGCGCGCCGATCATGTCGTCCTGCAGGCGATGCGTGCCTATGAAAGCGCGAGCGGCTGGACCTGGCCGCAGGCGAAGGTCGTGGAGACGCTGAAGGGACTCTAGTTCGACGCGCGGGCGTAGGACGAGACTTCGACCAGGTTGCCTTCCGGATCGTGGCAGTAGACCGACACGAACGGACCCAACGCACCTGAACGGGTTGTCGGACCTTCGACAACCTTCACGCCGCACGCCTCGAAATGGGCAATCGTTTCAGCCGGCGACGACGACGTCACGAAGCACAGGTCGAGCGCGCCGGGCGTGTCGACCTTCGACGTCACCCAGCCTTTATCTCCAGTAGGGCGAACATTGATCTTCTGGTTGCCGAAGAAGAGCGCGATACGCCGCTCTTGTCCGTAGACCTGCTTGGTCATGCCCAGGACGCGCTGATACCAAGCGGCCGTACCTTCGACATCGCGGCAACTGAGAACGAGATGATCCACGCGGTCGACCTTCAACGTCATCGTTCACCTGCTCGATGGGTGCCCGGTTATACTGCTGAAGCCGTTCGTGGAAGTCACGAAGCGCTGGAAAGCTCCGACGGCCCGCCTGACCGGATGCTGCGCAGAGCGATCACCAGGACACGATAGCCGAGGAACCCGCCGCAGAGGGCGCTGACCGCGGCGATGTATGCCGGCTCGATAAAGACCTCGCCGACCCATGCCGACGTGAAATCGATGGACATCGCCGCGACCAGTATCAGCGACGCTACGACACCATCAATCGTGCGCGGCAGCCAGACGAGTCCGGTCGCCTTGTCGGCGCGCAACGGCAACGCCCAACCACGCCGGCGGCCGAGGAACGAGCCGACGACGAAAGCTGCGAGCCAGAGGACATCGTGAAAGACGCTCGTTTCGAAGACGCTCGCCAGGAGCATCAGCGCAGCGATGATCGCGAAGCCACCCGGCAATGCCAGCCGCCCCAGAGTAGTCATGCCACCACGCGACTGGGATGCCGACATCCAGAGGCAGAGTAGAGCGAACAGGAGCGTAAGACCGTTCGCTAGACTGAGAGGCGAAATCATCGACACAGGAAACGCCACGGCATCGAACGAGTAAAGCGTTGAGGTTGCACAAGGACTGTCGGCCTGTTCGGAGATTCTAAATTGCGGACTTGGTGAAGTCCCGATCGAGCATCGGCGGCGAATGTACAAAACGACGATTCTGCGAGACGGCGCGAGCGCGACGTTGAGAAAGCACCGCGACCTTTCCGTTCCGTTGCACAGGAACTGTTTGAGTCGTCGAGCGCGGCGGCACAACGACGCGGGCCTTCGCGATTTGGTTTGACCGAAGGCGCTGCCCACTGCTGACGGAAGGAACAACGGTAAGCCGGTCGATACCTGTGCCACCGTCGCGTGCGACACGCCGATCACCTTCCTCGCCGGCCACGGCCGCAAGGTCGAGAGCGCAAGATCGAGAGCGATGACCAGGGCGCCCCGCTTCCTTGGCCGACATGTCACGGGCCACGGGAAAGTGACTTGGGGTTGTACCCTTGGCGACGGGAGGATGCCTTCGCCCAACAAGCAAGAGACCCGGGGAGAGAACGATGACGCTTACCAGACAGGCAATGGCCGGAATTGCCGGAGCGACAATGATGCTGACGGCGGCGGGTCATGCCCAACAGGCGCCGCCGCAATTTCCCGAGATGACCTTCTTCGTCACCAGCGTCGGCGGACCCCAGGGCGCCAACTATGGCGGCCTCGAGGGCGCCGATCGGCACTGCCAGACCCTCGCGGCCAAAGCCGGTGCCGGCGCCAAGACCTGGCGCGCCTATCTCAGCACGCAGGCAGTGGGCGGGGCGACGGCGGTCGATGCCCGCGACCGCATCGGCAAGGGACCGTGGGTCAATCCCAGGTGTGTCCAGATCTCCGCCAGCGTCGACGACCTGCATTCACCTAACAACAAGATCAGTGCCGAGACGGCCGTTGCCGAAACCGGCCGCCTGATCCCCAGCCGGCTCTACACCGTAAACCAGCACGATATCCTGACGGGCACGCAGGCCAACGGAACTACGTTTGCGCCGGACAAGGACATGACCTGTGGCAACTGGACCAAGAGCGGCGAAGGCAGCGCCATGGTCGGTCATGTCGATCGCATGGGGCTGCGCGACGACGAGGCGTCGAAATCGTGGAACACCTCGCATCCGTCGCGGGGGTGCGACGCCGCTTCGCTGGTGGCCACTGGCGGCGCCGGCCTGCTCTATTGCTTCGCTGCGAACTGAGCAAAGCACTTCGCCGGAAGCTTTCGGTCGCTCGCATCGACGTCGAGAATTTCCTCGGCGCCGGCGCCTTCTTCGTCGAGAAGGCGCCGCCTGCTTCCAGAGCGCTCGATGGCTTCCTGCGAGAGGAAGCGTCTCTAGGCGTCGATCTTAACGCCGGCGGTGGTGATCACCTTCCGCCACTTCTCGACTTCGTCGTTCAGGAACTTCGCCGTCTCCGCCGGCGTCGCGCCGACCGGAATCACAGCCTGCTCGGCCAGACGCTTGCGCAACGCTTCGTCCTTCACGGCCTTGGCGACTTCGGCGCCGAGCTTGTCGACGATGTCCTTCGGCGTCTTCGCCGGCGCCATGAACATCACCCAGCTCGAGGATTCGATCAGCGGACCGCCCGACTCGACGATGGTGGGGACCTCTTCGGCACCCGGCACCCGCTCCTTCGACATCATGGCAAGCGCCCGGGCCTTGCCGGCGCGCACCTGGCTCATGGTGCCGATCGGCACGTCGAGCAGGAGCTGCAGGTTGCCCGACATCAGATCGGCGAGCGCCGGCGCCGTGCCCTTGTAGGGGACGTGCACCATCTTGGTGCCCGTGACCTGCATGATCAGCTCGGTCGAGAGATGGGCGGCCGCGCCCACGCCCGAGGAGCCGAACGAGATCTTGCCCGGGTTCTTCTTGGCGTACTCGATCAGTTCGCCGACGTTCTTCACGGGCAAATCGTTGCTGACGAGGATCATGATCGGCGCGATGCCGACCAGCGACACCGGCGCGAAGCTCGCAACGGGATCGAACTTCAGCTTGCCCTCATAGAGCGTCTTGTTGGCGGCATGCGCGGCGATGACGGTCAGGAACGTGTAGCCATCGGGTGGAGCATTCGCGACGATTTCGGCGCCGATCAGCGAGTTGGCGCCGGGCTTGTTGTCGACCACGAAGGTCTGGCCGACGTTCGTCTTCTCCAGGGTAAGGCGCGTCACCGAATCGGTGAGGCCGCCTGCCGTGTAAGGCACGACCCAGCGGATCGGCTTGTTCGGCCACGCCTGCGCGCCGGCCTGGCCGGGCAGGAGCGCGGCGCCCGGCGCGAGAACGGCAGCGGCACTTCCAGCCAGAATGCCGCGACGATTGATTTTGGTATTCATACTCAACCTCCCACACTTGTCGGAAAGACACATGCCCGGCCCGGCCGCTCCACTCAAGCGGCGAAAGCAAGGCAGCCTCTTTTTCGCTAAGCGGGCCTGGGGCTGAAGATCGCCACCGGCTGCACAACGCCACGAAGGGGGTGGCGCCCAAGGTCGTCGAGCGGCCGATCGAGACGGGTAGCCACCGTCTCGGTGATCAGGATCGCGCGGCCGAGCGGCTTGCTGAGCGCCTCGACCCGACTTGCCGTGTTGACGGCGCGGCCGATCACGGTGAAGTCGAGCCGCGCGGGGGCTCCGACATTGCCGAAGAACACTTCGCCGTCGTGCAAGGCGATCCCGGTGCGCAGCGGATGCCAGCCCTCGATGGCAGCGATCTCTGCCGGCGGCGCGGCGTTCAGTCGCTCGAGGTCGGCGCAGGCCTGCTCGGCGGCAGCAAGGGCTGCCTGTGCCGCCGCCTGCTCCGTTGCGAAACTCGCAAAGGGAAAGACCGCCAGAAGTCCGTCGCCGATGAACTTCAGCACTTCGCCGCCTTGGTCGAGCACCGCGCCGGCCAGACATCCGAAGTAGGCGTTGAGCAAGGTGATCATGTCCGGGCCGGACAGTCGCTCCGACAGGTCGGTAAAGCCGCGCAGGTCCGACACCCAGATGACCGAACGAATCGGCTCGCCCGCGCCGCGCTTGATGAGGCCGTCGAGCACCCGACCGCCGGCGGCCGCGCCGAGATAGGTATCGAGCACGTTGCCCGCGATGCGCCGCTGGATCTGTCGCTCGACATGCAGGGCAAAGAGCTTCAGCACCCGCTGCAACGCGGCCAGTTGCGCCTCGGAGAAACCATCCGCGCACGAGGTCGCGACCGTCGCGGCATTGTGGTACCGGCCGCCGGCGCGGAGCGGCAGCGCGAGATATTCGACGATCCCCTGCTTCGCCAGCTCCGCCATCAACGGGTGACGCGCCACTGCCTCGGGATCGGTGGTCTTGCCGCGATAGGCCTGTCCCCGCTCGATCACACCGGCCAGCGGATTGCGGCGGTAGGCATCGGACTGCAGAGCGTCCTCGCCGACTTTGACCTCGTCGCAGAAACCGTCGGCAGCGTTCCAGTTCCAGGCGAAGCCGTAGACCTGCGGATGCAGGGTCCCGACATGCAGGCTGGCACGGTCGAGCGGCAGGCCGGCCGTCACCAGCCGCCATACAAGTTCTTCGAAGCATGGCAGGGTGTCGTCCTCTGCCGCGGCATTGCCCAGCAGCCAGGCTTCGATCGCCCCGAACCCCACGACCCGGCCAGCACCTCCCCATCGTCGTGCCGAGCGACGCAGCAGGGAGACGAAGGGCGGATAGGATCTCGGCGCGGGATCGACGGAAAGCGGGGCCATGCTACTTGGTAGCATAGCCGCCGTTGGCGAGGATGGTCTGGCCGGTCTCGGTGAACTTCGAGCCGCGGCCGTCTTGTGATAGGCGACCGCCTCCGCCCCTTCGGCCGGATAGAAGAAGGGCATGTTCGTCGACTGGGCGAGCGCGCCCCTGCGGGAGCACGCCGCCTGAAACGTCCCGCGCTCTAGTCGAGATCGAGACCGCTCATGCCGGCGTTCTTGCGCGCCTTCTTGGCGAGTTCGCCCAGCACTTTGCCCGCCTGGTGCGGGTCCATGATCTGCTCGACCTCGGGGCCTTTGTGCCAGCCTTCGGCCACCGCAAAGATGCCGTTGCCCGCCTGGAAGACGCGGCCCGTGACCTCGCGGCTGTCTTCGCTGGCGAGCCAGGTCGCCACCGGCGCGATCCACTTGGGATCGCGGCGCTTCTTGTCCTCTTCGGTGTATTCGCGCAGATCCTCGGTCATGCGCGTGAAGGCCGACGGCGAGATCGAATTCACCGTGATGCCGTAACGCGCCAGCTCGCGCGCCGCGATGATGGTGAACGAGGCGATGCCCGCCTTGGCCGCACCGTAGTTGGTCTGGCCGATATTGCCGTAGATGCCCGAGACCGACGTCGTGGTGATGATACGCGCATCGACCGGGCCGCCCTTGAGCTTGGCCTGATCCCGCCAATAGGCGGCGGCATGGCGCGCCGGCGCGAAGGTGCCCTTGAGATGCACCTTGATGACGGCATCCCACTCGTCCTCGCTCATGTTGACCAGCATGCGGTCGCGCAGGATGCCGGCGTTCAGCACGATGGCATCGAGCTTGCCGAAGGCCGAGACGGCCTGGTCGATCATGTTCTTGGCGCCGTTCCAGTCGGAGACGTCGTCGCCATTGGCCACGGCCTCGCCGCCCTTGGCCTTGATCTCGTTCACGACCTGCTGGGCCGGGCCGACATCGTTGCCCTTGCCCGCACGATCGCCGCCCAGGTCGTTCACGACCACCTTGGCGCCGTGCTCGGCGAGCATCAGGCAATGCTCCCGGCCCACACCGCGCGCACCGCCGGTCACGATCGCCACCCGTCCTTCGCACAATCTCGCCATTGCTCCCTCCTGTCTTTTGCGTGTCTGAATCCTGGCGTCCTGCGCTAGTCTAGCGGGGCTCATAGGAGGATCGCCATGGATACGCTGCCGCTCGTTACCCCCGAACAGGTCGGACTTTCCGCAGCGCGGCTCGATCGCGTGCGGACATGGATGCAGCAATGGGTCGACAGCGGAAAACTCGCCGGCATGGTCACCTGCGTCATGCGCAAGGGCCAGCTCGCCTTCGCCGAGGTCTATGGCAAGGCGGATGTCGCACGCGACAAGCCGATGCGGCCCGACACGATCTTCCGCATCTACTCGATGACCAAGCCGCTCACCTCGACTGCAATCATGATGCTCTACGAGGAAGGCCGCTTTCAGCTCGACGATCCGATCTCGAAGTTCATTCCCGCCTTCGCCAACCCGCGCGTCTATGTCGGCGGCAGCCGTGGCAAGATGGAAACGGTGCCGGCCGAACGCGAGATCAACTTCCGCGATCTGCTGACCCACACATCGGGCCTGACCTACGGCTTCATGGAAAGCACGCCGGTCGATGCCGCCTATCGCGCCAAGGACGGCGTCGATTTCCAGACCGCCGACACCAGCCTCAAGCAGGTCGTCGAGAAGCTGGCGACGATCCCGTTGATCGCGCAACCCGGCAAGGCCTGGAACTATTCGGTGGCGACCGACGTGTTGGGCTATCTGGTCGAAGTGATCTCCGGCCAGCCCTTCGAGAAGTACCTCAAGGAGAAGGTGATAGATCCGCTCCGCATGATCGATACCGACTTTCACGTGCCGAAGGAGAAGCACGATCGCTTCGCCGCGAATTATTCCGCGGGCGCCGGCGGCAAGCTTGACCTGCTCGACGATCCGGCCAAGAGCCGCTACCTCGCGCCCCGCAAGGTGAACTCCGGCGGCGGTGGCCTGGTCTCGACCGCGTCCGACTATCTCCGCTTCTGCCAGTTCATGCTGAACAAGGGCGAACTCGACGGCGTGCGCCTGCTCGGCCGCAAGACTGTCGAACTGATGACCATGAACCATCTGAACGGCGACATGGCGGACATGGGCACGCCGCGCTTCTCCGAATCGACCTACACCGGCATCGGCTTCGGACTGGGCTTCTCGGTGGTGGTCGATCCAGCCAAAGCCTATATCGCCGGCACGCCCGGCGAGTTCGCATGGGGCGGCGCCGCCTCGACCGCCTTCTGGATCGATCCGGCGGAGGATATGGCGGTGGTGCTGCTGACGCAGCTCATGCCCTCCTCGACCTACCCGATCCGCCGCGAGCTGCGCGTGCTCACCTATCAGGCGATTGTCGACTGAGCAGAGGAAGCAGACGCCATGCGCAACACCGGCAGCATCGAAGTCCGCAAGCTCCATCCCCTGTTCGGGGCGGAGATTTCAGGCATCGACATCACGCGCCCGCTTTCGGCACGTGAGTTTGGACCGATCCGGGCGGCCTTCGAGGAGCATTCCGTGCTCCTCTTTCGCGACCAGCCGATGGACGACGACAAGCAGATCGCCTTCAGCGAGAACTTCGGTCCGCTGGAGACGACGCTCAGCGCCAATCCGGCCGCCGGCACCAAGTTCGCGCGGCAGTCGAACCTCGACATTATGACGGGCGAACCGATCCCGCCCGACGACATGCGCATGATCTACCAGAAGGCCAACTACTTCTGGCACTCCGACTCCTCCTTCAAGCGCATCCCCTCGCTCTGCTCCGTATTGACGGCGCGGATCTGTCCGCCCGAAGGCGGCAATACCGAATTCCTCTGCATGCGCGCGGCCTGGGATGCACTACCGCCCGCCTTGCAGGCGACGATCCATCCGTTGGTCGCCGAGCATGCGCTCGCCCATTCGCGGGACCGTGTGCAGAAGGGAATCCTGAGCGCCAAGTCGTTGTCCGAACTGCCGCCGGTCAAGCAGCGCCTGTTTCGCGACAATCCGATCAATGGCCGCCGGGCGCTCTATATCGGCGCGCATGCCGGCCACATCGTCGACTGGCCCGAGCCGATCGGCAAGGCGATCCTCTGGGAACTGGCCCAGCGCGCCGAGCAGCCGGAGTTCATGCTCTCGCACGCCTGGCGCGAAGGCGACGTGATCGTGTGGGACAACCGCGCCGTCCTGCATCGCGCGACCTACTACGACGCCACCAAGCACAAGCGACTGATGCAGCGGACGACCATCGGCGGCGACGCCCCGACGGTTCCGCAATAAGAATGGCCGAACCGGCGAAAGCTCCGACTGCTCCCGACGGAATGCCCCCTGGGCTGCCGCGTATCCTCGCGGTGGCGACGATCACCATTGGGCTGATGATGTCGGTGCTCAGCAACTCGATGACCAACCTGGCGCTGCCCTATATTGCGCAGGATCTCGGCATCTCGGCGGAAAGCTCGATCTGGATCGTCAATGCCAGCCAGATCGCCCTGATGGTGACTCTTCTGCCGGTAGCGGCGCTGGCCGACATCGTGGGCTACCGCCACGTCTATCGCTTCGGACTGGTGCTGTTCGCCATCGCCTCTATCGGCTGCGCGCTGGCGCCGTCGCTGCCCTGGCTGATCGCCGCCCGCGTGTTCCAGGGGCTGGGGGGCGCCGCGATCATGGCGATCCAGCCTGCCCTCGTGCGTTCGATCTATCCGCGCGCCATGCTGGGCCGCGGCCTCGGTTTCAACACCACCGTCGTTGCGACCTCGCTTGCGGCCGGCCCCAGCCTCGGCGCTGCCCTGCTCTCGATCACCTCGTGGCCGATCCTGTTCGCCGTCTATGTGCCGCTGGGCATCGTGGCCTTCGTGCTGTCGGAACGGTATTTGCCACACACCACGCATACGCACCGGCCGTTCGACGTGCTGTCGGCGATCATGTCGGGCGCGACCTTCGGCTTGCTGATCTTCGGCATCGACGGCATGGCCCACGGCCATTCGCATCTTCTGATCATCTCCGAATTGGTCGCTGCCGCGATCCTCGGCACGCTGTTCGTCTGGCGTCAGACCAAGCTTTCCGATCCGATGATGCCCATCGACGTCTTTCGCCGGCCGATCTTCTCGCTGTCGATCAGCGCCTCGACCTGCACCTTCACGGCGCAGGGCCTGGCCTTCGTCAGCCTGCCGTTCTTTTTCCATACGGTGCTGGGCCGGGACGCCACCGACACCGGCATCCTGTTGACCGCCTGGCCGCTCGCACTCGCCGGCATCGCGCCGATCGCTGGCCGTCTCGCCGACCGCCATCACGCCGGCTTCCTGGGGGCCATTGGACTCACCAGCATGACGGCGGGCCTCGTCCTCACCGCCCTGCTGCCGCCCGATCCATCGGCCGCCGACATCATGTGGCGGCTGGTCCTGTGCGGCGCAGGCTTCGGCATCTTCGCCGCGCCCAACAACCGGCTGATGATGAACGCCGTCCCGCGCGACCGAAGCGGCAGTGCCGGTGGCATCATCGCGTCGGCCCGCACCTTGGGCCAGACGATGGGCGCGGCGCTGGTCGCGTTGATCTTCGGCCTGTTCGATTTCTCCAGCGGCGCCGTGGCCGCCGCCGATGCCGCCCGCGCCGCGATCTGGCTGAGCGCAGGCTTTGCGGCGACCGCCCTCGTGATCGGCAGTCTCAGGCTCCGTCACTAAGCCGCTGCGTGGATCTCGCGGAAGAGCGAGGGCGCCATGCCGAAGCGGCGCTCGAACGCTTGGCCCAGCCGCGCCGATGACCGTAGGCCTACGCGGCCGGCGATGGCCTTGAGCGGCAGCCCCTTGGCCAGCAAGGTACGCGCCGCGTCGAGACGCAGGCCCTCGACGAAATGCGCCGGGGTCTTGCCCGTGGCGTCGGTGAACTTGCGGTAGAAGCTGCGCTCCGACAGGCCGGCGCGGGCGGCCAGCGCCGGGACGTCGAGCGGCTTGTCGAGATTGTCCTGCATCCAGTCGATCAGCGCAGCGAACGGCGCGTCGGCATTCGTCTGGGCCTGCAGCAAGGGGCTGAACTGCGATTGATAGCCCGGCCGCCGCGCGTAGAGCACGAAATGCCGGGCAATGAGATTGGCGGTTGCGGCGCCGAGATCGGCTTCGACCAGCGCCAGCGCCATGTCGATACCCGTGGTCACGCCCGCCGATGTCCAGACCTTGCCGTCGACGACATAGAGCGCGTCCGCATCGACGGTCAGCGCCGGAAAGCGATCCGCCAGCCGGTCGCAGCTTGCCCAGTGCGTCGCCACCCGCTTGCCGTCGAGCAGGCCGGCCGCCGCCAGCATGAAGGCGCCGGTGCAGACCGAGCCGAAGCGCCTGGCTTTGGGCGCCGCTTTGCGCAGCCAGGCCAGCACGTCCTCGCGCGCCAGCGCCGCCTTCAGGCCGCGCGAGCCACCCCCGACCAGCAGCGTATCGGGCCGCCCGCCGACCGGGTGGCTCATCAAGGCAACGCCGCAGTTGGTCGTGACGAGCCCGCCGTCGGGCGAGACGATCCGCACATCGTAGAAAGGCCGGTCGCGGCCCTCGTTGGCCGCACCGAACACGGCGGCGGGTCCGGTGACGTCGAGAAGCTGGCAACCTTCGTAGGCGAGCAGCGAGATTTGATGCGGTCGGGCCATTGGCAGAAAATAGCTTATATTTGACATTTCTGCCAAGGCTTACAGAGCTTACGGTGCAGGCCGAACCAGGAGACGCACATGACAGACACGGTCCATATCGGCATCCTTCTCTTTCCCGACGTCACGCAGCTTGACGCCACCGGCCCGGCGCAGGTCCTGTGCCGCGTCCCCAATGCCAAGCTTCACATGATCTGGAAGACGCTGGCGCCTGTGCCGACGGACTCGGGCTTCTCGATCGTGCCGACGACGACGTTCGCCGACTGCCCGCAGCTCGACGTGATCTGCGTGCCGGGCGGTGGTGGCCAAGTGGCATTGATGACCGACGAGGAGACGCTGTCTTTCCTGCGCAAGCAGGCCGCGGGAGCGCGCTACGTGACATCGGTTTGCACCGGCTCGCTGGTCCTCGGGGCCGCCGGCCTGCTGAAGGGCTACAAGTCGGCCTGTCACTGGTCGTCGCGCGAGTTCCTCACGGCGTTCGGCGCGACTCCGGTCGCCGAGCGCGTGGTGCGCGACCGCAACCGCGTCTCCGGCGGCGGCGTCACGGCCGGCATCGACTTCGGCCTCACATTGGCGGCTGAACTGGCCGGCGAAGAGATCGCCAAGTCGATCCAGCTCACGCTCGAATACGATCCGCAGCCACCCTTCGATTCCGGCAGCCCCGAGAAGGCCGGCCCCGAGCGCGTGAAGCGGCTGAAGGAAAGGATCCAAGCGATGCTGCAGAAGCGCCTGGAAGCGAACCAGGCCGCAGCGTCACGCCTTCAGTAGAAGGGCAGTGACGAACAGTACCATCGATGCGGTGGGCGCCGCGGTACGAACCGTGTTCCACATCGTCCACCGATCGAGATAGCGAGCCCACAGGGCGGCGGCCTCCGGCGTGGCCGGCCGGGCTGCCGCCAGGGCATCGTTCAGGGGAATGTTGAAAGCGCGCGTCACCCCGAAGCAGCCGACGAGATAGAGCAGGCTCGCCAGCAGGAGCAGCTTGCCGCCCGCGCCCTCCCACCAGACATAGGATCCCGCGAGCAACGCCAGGCAGATCACGCCCGTGCCGACGAACAGCGACAGGAAGCTGGCGTTCAACACCGCGACGTTGATCGACTGCATGGCGTTGATGCCCTGCTCCGGCGGAATGCGGCCCAGCGCCGGCATCACGAACGAGGAGAAGGCGAAGAAGATGCCGGCAACCAGCCCGCAGCCGATGGCGGCGACGAAGGCGCCGACATGGATCGCCTGCTCGATCACGGCCGGCCTGCCGAGACGAGACGCTGCAGCGCTTCCTTCAAGGTCACCGTGCCCCGCCGCATCTCGCCCTCGCCGGCTTCAAGCCGAAGGCGGCCGGCGTTCACGGCATCGGTCAGGTCGGCCAGCTTGGCGGCATAGTCGGCGCTGGCGCCAGAGGCCTGGAGCGCCGCAATCGTCTCATCGCGGGAAGACGGCACGGCCATCACAGGCTTGCCGAGAAGCTCCGACAGCGCTGCAGCAGCATCGGCTGGAGAGTAATCTTTCGGTCCAGTGAGATTGACGATGCGTGCGCCGGGGCGCGGGTCGAGCAGCAGCTCGGCCACCGTGCGGCCGACATCGAGCGCCGATACCGTCTCGCCCGCGCCATCGAGCGGCAGCTTGGCGGAGGGCAGCACGCCCGCCGCGCGCACCGCGGGCAGCATCGCCGCCCAGTTCTCGATGAAATCGCCGGGCCGCAGAAAGACGAGCGACGGCGCAGCACCGGCCAACGCCTGCTCGAAATCGTGGAGCGTGCGGACGATCCCGTTGCCCTCCGCAAGCCCGGCGCCGGCGGAGGAGAGCGCCACGACATGCGGCACGCGGGCAGCCCGGATCGCCGATGCAATCGATTGTGCGGCCACTCGGCTCTCCGCCAGAACATCGGCTGCCTGCATCGGCGGCGCCAGCATGACGAAGGCGGCTTCAGCGCCTTGAAAGGCCGCGACCAGGCTCGCGGTGTCGGTCGCCTCTCCCGGCACGATCCCGATTCCCGGCCCGCCCAGATGCCGGGCGCGCTCCGGGTCGCGCGCAATCGCCCGCACCGTCACGCCACGCCGCTTCAAGGCTTCGAGCGCCGCACCGCCCACCTGCCCCGTCGCTCCCATCATGACCAGCATCGCAGACCTCCATGAGTGACGAGGCCGCTGCTATCACGCCGGTACACTTTCCATAAGTACGCACATTTTTTATACTAAGTGTCAGGCATGGATATGCGGACAGGCCCGAGAGGCATCGCCAATGGCATCGACCAAAGCACCCTGGTGTCCGGTGACCGCGACCGTCGAGGTGATCGGCGGCCGCTGGAAGCCGACCATCCTCTTTCATCTGAAGGATCAACCGCGCCGCTTCAACGAGCTGCGCCGCCTCGTCCCGGGCATCACGCAGCGCATGCTGACGTTGCAACTACGGGCGCTGGAGCAGGACGGCATCGTGGTGCGCACGGTGCACAACACCATCCCGCCGCACGTTGAATACGCGTTCACGCGGAAAGGCAGGACCCTCGGCCCGCTTCTCGACACGATGGAAGCCTGGGGCGAGAGGAACGGCCCGCGCCGACGCAGCAAGGCATCGGCCTAGGATGCCTTGCCGCGCCCGCCGGGCGTCAGAAAGATCAAGCGAACGGCGGCCGCTGTACGAGAATCAGGCCGCTCCTGCCGTGGCACTCTCGATCGGAATCGCCTTGCCGGCGGCCATGTCGAACTTCAGCCGGCGCACATAGTCGAGATCGCGGCCGGTGACGCGCACGAAGCGGCTGCCTTCGGGATAGTCGATGGCATGGATGGCGCCGACGTCATAGACGCCGGCATGGCCCGGCTCGAGGCGATAGGTCTTCACCTTCTCGAGCTTCGCCTCACCTTCGCCCTCGCCGCCATCGAGGCGCTTGAACTCGCTCATGTCGGTGTAATTGACCGCCTGGCCATAGACCGCCCATGAGGCGCCGTGATCGTGCGGCGGGCTCTTGTGCGCCTTGGGATTGCAGTGCGCCAGCACCACGAAGCCGAGATCCTTGTCCTCGTAGAGCTTGCGCGTGCCGATCGGCGCGGCGGGCCCCACGGCTTCCTCGACGAAGCCCTTGTTCGCCAGCAGCTTTTCCAGCAGCACGCGCACCTGCTCGCGGCCGGCAGAGTTGTTGTTTGCCTTGAGGGCAGCCTGCGCGTCCTCAATGAAACTCTCGAGCGAGTAGGTCATGCGATGGCTCCTGGAAATGCAGGTCGGAATACGGGCGGAAATGATCCGCCCGCCGCCCCTTTGCTGTCAACGCCGACCATTACCTCTCAACGGCCACCGAAGATTCGGCGGGCGATGACCATGCGATGCACTTCCGACGGCCCCTCGTAGACGCGCATGGTGCGAACTTTCTGGGCCATCATCGACAACGGAAGCTCCTGCGTGACGCCCATGGCGCCGAAGGCCTGCTGCGCGTGGTCGATCACCTCAGTCGCCATCTCTGTGGCATAGACCTTGATCATCGAGGCCTCCATACGCACGTCGCGGCCCTCGTCCTGTTTGACCGCTGCATCCATCACCATGAGGCGGCAGGCATGCAGTTTCATGGCGGCATCGGCGACCCACCACTGGATCGCCTGCCGGTCGGCGAGCTTCTGGCCGAAGGTCACGCGCTGGCTGGCATGTTCGACCAGCATGTCGAGCGCACGCTGGGCCATGCCGATGCACCAGGATCCCATCTGCAGGCGACGCACGGTGAGGCGAAGCTGCATCGGCGCGAAGCCCGCACCGATGCGACCCAGCACCTGCGTTTCGGGCACACGGCAATCCTCGAACACGACTTCGTAAGTGCGCTGCCCCGCGAGCATCGGGATAGCGCGCGCCACGACCAGGCCCTTGGTGCCCTTGTCGACCAGGAAAGCGGTGATGCCGCCGCGCGACCCGAGGTTGGAATCGGTCACGGCCATGACGATGGTGAAGTCGGCCTTGGCGATGCGGCTGATCCAGATCTTGCGGCCGTTGATCACCCAGTCGGTGCCGTCCTTCACCGCCTTGGTCTTCATGCCGGCCGGATCGCCACCTGCGCCGGGCTCGGAGATCGCGATGGCGGAGCTGGTGAGGCCCGCGGCATAGGGTTCGAGATACTTCTTGCGCTGCTCCGGATTGGCCGTCGCCAGCAGCATGTGGAGGTTTGGCGAATCCGGCGGGAAGGTGAAGGGCACGCAGGTGTAGCCCAGCTCTTCGTTGACGCCGACCAGCGCGACCGCCGGCAGGTTGGCGCCACCCGCCTCCTCCGGCACATCGAGCGCCCACAGGCCGAGATCCTTGCACTGCTTGAAGAGTTTCTCGTTCTCCTCGTCGGACAGCGACGCCGGCTGGCCGGTGGCGAAGCGGTCGAGCACATTCTTTTCGAGCGGCATCAGTTCGTTGCGCACGAACTTCTTCACCAGCTCACGCAGCATCTGATGTTCTTCGCTGACCTGAAACATGCCTCTCTCCTCGCCCTACGGCTTTCCGATACCCTTGTTCACGAAATCGAGCGTGTAGGCCCGGCCGACATCCAGCCCCTTGGGCAGAACGCCGACCTCGACCATCGACTCATAAAAGCTCTTCCAGCGCGCGTCGCTCATGGCGCCGATACCATCGGCCAACGCATCGCCCGACAGGACGATACCCCGTTCGTTCAGGACCTTGATGGCGTACTGGATGCGATCGTCCGTCTGCTCGGGATTGGCCGTCTTGATGAGCGCATTGGCGGCCTCGATGGCCGGGCCGCCCTTGAGATACTGCGCCCAGCCTTCGAGCGTCGCATCGACGAAGCGCTGGATCAGGTCGCGCTTTTCCGTCGCCAGCTTGCGCGAAATCGCGATGGTGGTCTGGTAGGCGCTGAAGCCGGCATCGGCGATCAGCAGCACGGGCGGCTCGCGCCCGAGCGCCTGGGCGATCGAATAGGGCTCCGACGACAGGAAGCCCTGCTGTACGGCGTTCTTGTCGGCGAGGTAGGGCGCCATATTGAAGTTGTACGGCCTGAGCTGCTCGTTCTGGAGATCGTACTTCTTGCGCAGGTAAGGCCAGTAGGTCACGCGTCCGCCGCTGCCGATCAGCAACGTACGCCCCTTGAGATCCTCGAAACGGCGGAAGCCGGTATCCGGATGGCCGATCAGCACCTGCGGATCCTTCTGGAAGATCGAGGCGATGGTGAAGAACGGCGCATCCTCGCGCACATAGGTGAAGGCCTCGAAGCTGTTCGACATGGTCATGTCGACGCGGCCGTTGAGCAGGAGCTGGCTGATGTTGAGGCTCGGCCCGCCCTGCCGCAGATCGCAGTCGATGCCGGCCTTGGCGTAAAGGCCCGCGGCGATCGCCTGGTAATAGCCGCCATGCTCGGCCTGAGCCCGCCAGTCGGTCTGGAAAACGAGCTTGTCGCGCGCCTGCGTTCGCGCCGGCCGGGCAAGTGGCACCAGCAGGGGCCCCACAACGGCGAGGCCCAGCGCGGCACGACGGTTAAGGCGCCAAACTGTCATTGCTCGAGGCTTGCTCCACGAAAGTCGAGCGCGAGCGCCACGAGCTCGCGCAGTGCACGTCCCGACCAGGCCATCGACCCAATGTCGGGAATCCAGTTCTCCCAGTAGACGCGCAACTCCTCCGGCTGCCACCAGTCGGTAGCATAGAAGGCTGCGTCGAGCTTTGCGCGTTTCGACAACTCCGCGACCCGCGGCACATGGAATGCCGAGGTGATGATGAGGACACGCCCGTCTTTGACGATGGCGCGCACGTTGCGGATGTTCTCGATCGTGTTGAGCGACTGGCCTTCCGAGACGATCGCCCCGTCGGGCACGCCGAGGTCGAGCAGGAAGCGGCGCATCGCCTCGGCCTCCGTGGTCGCTGGCCCACCTTGCTGATTGTTGAAGGAACCGCCGCTCACGATGATCCTTGGCGCGACGCCCGCATGGTAGAAGCGGGCCGCCTGCCAGACCCGGTCGGCTGCTTCGGTGAGATCGGGTTCCATGATCGCAGGCGGCGCCGCCGGCGCAACAGCTCCGCCTAGCGCGACGATCGCGTCGTAGCAGCAGGTCGGCGATTCCGTCTCGATACGGTGCGCCCTGGCTTCGAGTGTTCCGACCAGCGCATTGGTCACCGGCGGAAAGGACAGGACGAGATTCTGCGCAATGGCGAGGCCCAGCGCGATGCGTGCGAGCCGGCGCCAGCCCACAAGCGTCAACAGCAGCCAGAGGATCGCCCCCACCGCCAGCGATGCCGGCGGCAGTGCGAGTAGGGCGACGATCTTGAGGAAGATGTAGGAGGTCATGCCGGTCTGCGATGCGCTCCGGCTATACTAGACCAGCCGATGAGGTGCCTGCCAAAGCATGGGCACGATGTCGCTCTGCGATGACGAAGCAGAAGCTGCGGAATCAAAATGAAAAAAGAAGGGCGGGACCGGCATGACCCGGAACCCGCCCGATCTTTCCCGTCGGAAACGAGTTAGATCGCTTCCTTGAGATCCTTCGCGACGCGGAAGGCAACCTTCTTCGACGCCTTGATCTTGATCGCTTCGCCCGTGGCCGGGTTGCGGCCCATGCGTGCCGGACGCGCGCGAACCTGAAGGATGCCGAGACCCGTGATGCGGACCTTGTTGCCCTTCTTGAGGTGACGCACGACCAGGTTGACGAATTCGTCGAGGGCGCCGGTGGCGTCCTTCTTCGTCATGCCCGTCTTCTCGGCGAGTTCTGCCGCAACCTTCGAAAGCGGTACGGTGGGAACAGAGGGTTTGGTAGCCATGTTGAGGGGTCCCTTACATTTTTCGTTTCGCCAACAGCCTCCTGACGCCCCAGGGCAGCGTTGACGGGCCAAGGTTATCCACGAATCGATCCCCCGCAAGGGCGGAATCCACGAAAAATGTCGATTCTTGGGGCTTTTTCGGCCATTTGAAGCAGTCATCCACAGACTGCAGAGAGAGCGTAGCGTGTCGAGCCCTGGCCTGATCCCGACTTTCAGCACCGCCGTAAACACTTGGCAGTGCGACGAAAACGACCATCTGAACGTGCAATTCTACACCGAGTTCGGTCATGAGGCGTCGTCTCATCTGCTGGCAAGTCTGGGCTTGGGACCGCGCGCGCAACGCGCCAAGGGCATCGATGCCAGCGTCGTCGACGACCACGTGCGCTATCTGCGCGAGTTCCGGGTCGTAGAGCCGGTCGAGGTTCATTCGGCGCCCGTCGAAGTCGGCGAACGCCACCTCGTCGCCTATCACGAGGTCCGCAATCCGGCCGGCGGCCATGTCGCGGCAACGATCCGCCGCCGCATTGCTTCGGCCCAACCCTGGCCTGCCGAGGTGCGCGCGCGCGCCGAAGCCGCCAAGGTAGAACTGCCTGCCGCCGCGCAGCCGCGCAGCGTGGGCAAGCTCGACCTGCCCGATCTTTCGCTCGTCGATGCCGCGGGAACCGGCCTCATCGAAGTCGGCCGCACACAGATCACGCCCGACGAATGCGACGAGAAGGGCGAGTTCCTGCCGCGCCATCAGTTCGGTCGCTACTCCGACGGTGCGCCGGTTCTCTGGAACCATCTCGGCTTCGATCGCGCCGCGATGCAGGATCGCCAGGAAGGCTCGGTCGTGGTCGAAATGCTGAACCACTATCGCCGCCCCCTACGTGCCGGCGACCTCGTGGTGACGATGAGCGGCCTCGCCCATTTCACCGACAAGATCCTGACCTTCACGCATTTCCTGTTCGAGGCCGAAAGCGGCACGCTTGCGGCCTGCGCCGAAGCGGTCGGCATGAAGTTCGACCAGAAGGTCAGGAAGATCATGACCTTCTCGGAAGAGGATCGCGCACGCCTGGCGGCGCGACAGATCAGGTTCTAAACGCCGAGAGAAGGATCCGCCGCTACGCGCGGGACGACATGCCAAGCCGTGTCATCCCGAGCGCAACGAGGGAGCTTGGACTCAAGCTTCCGTCACACCGCCAGATTCACCGTCACGCTCTTGCGCTGGGTGAAGCTGTCGAGCATGCCTTCGAGCGAGAATTCGCGACCGAGGCCGCTCTGCTTGAAGCCGCCGTAGGACATGCCGGGCGACTGGCCGCCACCCTGGTTGACCTGCACCCAGCCCGACTCGATGGCATGGGCGGCGCGCAGCCCGCGGCCGATATCGTGCGTCCAGACATAGGCCGCGAGGCCGTAGTGGCTGTCGTTGGCCATGCGGATCGCTTCGGCCTCGTCGCTCCAGCGGATCGCGACCAGCACCGGCCCGAAGATCTCCTCGCGCGCCAGCCGCCAGTCGTTGGAGCGGTCGGCAAACACGGTCGGCACGGCGAAGTAGCCTTCGCTCAACGGGCCGGTCTTGGGCGGCAGGCCGCCGAACACCAGCTTGGCGTCGGACCGCTTCAGCCCCTCGTCGACATACTTGCAGACTTTGGTGAACTGCTTGTTGTTGATGATGGTGCCGATGTCGCTCGCCTCGTCGAGCGGATCGCCGATCTTGAGAGCCGAAGTCTTCTTCTCAAGCTTCTTGAGGAAGGAGTCGAAGATATCCTCGTGCAGGAACAGACGCGAGCCTGCCGTGCAGCTCTGGCTCTGCCGCGTGAAGCGCATGGCGTTGATGATGCCGTCAACCGCCCAATCCTCGTCGGCATCGGGATAGACCAGCGACGGGCTCTTGCCGCCGAGTTCCAGCGACACCGGCACGATGCGCTCGGCGGCGGCACGCATGATCACCTTGCCGACATCGGTCGAGCCGGTGAAGGAGAGCTTGCGGATCTTCGGATGATTGGCGAGCGGACCACCGCATTCCTCGCCATAGCCCGTCACCACGTTCAGCACGCCGGGCGGCAGGAACTCCTGGCAGATGTCGGCCATCAGCAACACCACCATCGGCGCATCCTCGGCCGCCTTCATCACCAGCACGTTGCCGGCGCAGAGCGCGGGCGCGATCTTCAGCGCGCCCAGCATCACCGGCGCGTTCCACGGGATGATGGCGCCGACAATGCCGATCGGCTCGCGGCGCGTGTAGGACAGGACATGCTCGCCGAGCGGCACGGTCTCGCCCTTGAGCTCCGAGCCGAGGCCGCCGAAATAGCGGAAGATGTCGGCGGCAAGCTTGGCTTCGCCGCGCGCCTGGGTGCGCAGCGCGTTGCCGGTTTCGAGTGCGATGGTGCGCGCCATCTCCTCGCTCCGCGCCTCGAGTACCTCGGCGATCTTGAGCAGCAGCTTGCCGCGCTCGCGCGGCACGACGTTCTTCCAGGCCGGGAAGGCCTTCTCGGCCGCGGCGACGGCGGCATTGACGTCGGCTTCGCCGGCACGCGGCACTTCCGCGACGGCCGTGCGCTTGCCGGGATTCTCGATGGTGATGCGCGCGCCGGAGGCACTCTCGACCCACTTGCCGCCGATCAGCATGCCCTTGGGCCTGTAGGTATTGGCCGGCGGGGCCTGGGTCTTCATTTCGGCAGTGGCGGTCGACATACGGGTCCTCCGGGGGTCCAGAAATTGGGCCGGGAGTTTGGCCCGCAGGACGCGGCGCTACAAGCCGCTACAATCCCCGTCTTCGGGATTTCCAGTGGCCACGCGTGACCGAATAGCGGATTGTTCCGCCCTCATTCGAAGAGGGACGAGATGAAGCGATTCCTGAGTGGTCTTGCGCTGGCAACGAGCCTCCTGGCCGCCGGCAGCGCCTGGGCCGGCACGCTGGACGACATCGCCAAGACCGGTGTCCTGCGCGGCGGCTTCCGCGAGAATGCGCATCCGTTCGCGTACAAGGGCGCCAACGGTGCGCCCAACGGCTTCATGGTCCAGCTGTGCGAGGCCGTCGCCAAGGACATCGCCCGGCAGCTCAAGCTGCCCGGTCTCAAGGTCGAGTTCGTGCCGGTCACCACCGAGAACCGCCTCGACATGATCAAGCAGGGCAAGATCGACCTGCTCTGCGACTCGCTCACCGAGACGCTCGACCGCCGCGCCGTGGTCGACTTCTCCCTCACCACCTTCGTCGACGGCACGACCTTCGCCATCCGCAACGACGGCCCGCGCGACATGCAGGAGTTCGCCGGCAAGAAGGTCGGCGCCGTCGCCGGCACGCTGACCGAGGAAGAACTCAAGAAGGCGCTGACCTCGATCCACGTCAACGCGACCGTCGTGCCCTTCACCGACTTCACCGCGGCCATGACGGCACTGGAAAAGGGCGAGATCTCGGCCTACTTCGCGGGCGGCGCGATGCTCACGGCGATGATCAAGGATCACAAGGACGCCGCGAAGATCCTGCTGGCCAACACCTATCTCAGCCTGGAGCCCTTCGCGCTCGCGATGAAGCTGGGCGAAGGCCCGTTCCGCCTGGCCGTCGACCGCGCGCTCAGCCACATCTACCGGTCGGGCCAGATCGCCACGATCTTCAGCGACGTGTTCGGAAAGAACGCACGGCCGACGCAGCAGCTCCAGACGCTCTACATGATCGCGACCTTGCCGGAATAGACGGCAAGGCCCATCTCCGCTCCATGTCGCGTCCTTTCCGCCTTTCCGTCCTCGACCAGTCGATCGCCGTCTCCGGACGGCCGCACGGCGAGTCGATCCGCAACACCGTGGCGCTCGCAAAGCACTGCGAGGCGCTGGGCTATGAGCGCTTCTGGGTGTCGGAGCATCACAACCATCCGACCATCGTGGGCACCGCGCCCGAGATCGTGATGGCCGCGATCGCCGCCACCACGGAGCGGATCCGCATCGGCAGCGCCGGCATCATGCTGCCGCACTATTCGCCGTTCAAAGTGGCGGAGGTCTTCCGCGTGCTCGACGCGCTGGCGCCGGGCCGCATCGACATGGGCCTCGGCCGCGCGCCGGGTTCCGACGGCCGCACGGCGTTCGCACTCAATCCCGCGGCCAACGAGCGGCCTGAGCACTTCCCGGCCGACGTGCGCGACCTCATCGCCTGGGTGCACAACGAACCGCTGGTCGACCGCCATCCCTTCGCCGCGGTGAAGGCCTTCCCGCAAGGCGCGACGGCGCCGGAGGTCTGGATCCTCGGCAGTTCGGATTACGGCGCACAGGTCGCGGCCCTGTTCGGCCTGCCCTACTGCTACGCCTGGTTCTTCAGCGACGGCGCCGGCGGCCAGCGCGCCATCGACCTCTACAAGCGAACCTATCGCCCCAGCGAACGGCATCCCGAGCCGCGCTCCGCCCTCTGCGTCTGGGCACTGGCCGCCGACACCGCGGAAAAGGCGCAGTACCATTTCACGTCACGGGCCTTGAGCCGTATCAATCGCGACAAGAACATCCTGGGTCCGCTGCTGCCGCCCGACGAGGCGGCACAGGCACCGCTCGCCGATTTCGAGCGCGCCAAGATGGAACAGTTCCGCAAGGACTCCTTCGTCGGCACCGGACCCGAGGTTGCGGCCCGCATCACCGAACTGAAGGAACAGGTCGGCGTCGACGAGATGGCCGTCGTCACCTGGACCCACGACGAACAGGTCCGCCGCGACAGCTACGCCGAACTCGCCAAGGCCTACGGCTTCGCGCCGTAAGGCTGCCGTTCAGCGAGGAACCGTCGGATCACCGCCCCATCACCTCATCCTGAGGAGGTCGCGCAGCGACCGTCTCGAAGGATGGGCAACAGACATGGTGCTCGTGACCACCCTTCGAGACGCGCTCCTGTGGAGCGCTCCTCAGGGTGAGGTCTGTTTTTTTAACGCGCTGTCGTTATGAACATCAGCACGATGAGCCTCAGCGCGGCTCGGTCCAGCTCTCCGAGAAGGCCAGCGCCGAGGTGCTGAACGGGCGGCCTTCGCGTTCGCGGGGCCACGGCTTGCCGCGGGCCTGCTGGCCGTTCAGCGTCAACCGGCCGGAGAGCGCGGGCACCAGGACGGTGCAGACGCCGTAGGGGCGAGGGTTCGGCTCCTTGTTGGGCTCGGTGTGGATCAGCAGCGGGTCGCCGATGTCGTGCCAGGTCAGCGCGATCTCGGCGTCGGCGGCGGAGACATACTCGGTCCAGAAATAGCGCGGGTCGCCCGACTTGCTGAAATCGGCGTCGATCACCGGGATCGACAGGTCCTTCAGCTCGGGATTGAGCATGCCCTGCACGGTCTGCTGCAGCCAGCGTGCCATGGCGATGTTGTCGGAATAGATCCGCCAGTGGCCATGCGTCAGCTCGCTCTTGAGATAGAGGACATGGCCGGGACCGGCCGGGCAGAACAGGATTCGCCAGTAGCTGGCATCGGTGGAATTGGGATCCCCGTCCTTCTCGCTGAGACGAAGGAACGGATTCTCGCCCGTCAGGACGACGCGGTGCGGATCGGCGACGCTCATACTCTCCCCCTTTGTTTTTCCCGGTCCGTGCAACCGCGGTACCGGGTCGACGTTCTCGTGACCTAGCCTAGCAGGAGGTCCCGAATGGGCGAAGTCTTCGGTCGTGCGGCGTGGAAGGTCCTGGCCGGCGTGGTCGGCGCCTCACTCGTGACCTTTTCCGCCACGGCACAGTCACAAGGCGAGCCCCCGGGGCGAGTCGGACGCCTCGCGTTCGTGGACGGGACGGTCTCCTTTTACGACGACGAGCAGAGCGGCTGGACGAAGGCAATCGTCAACACGCCGCTGACCACCGGCGACGCTCTTTGGACCGAACCGAACGCGCGCAGCGAGGTTTCCCTCGCCGGCACGCGCATCCGCATGGATGGATCCACCGAACTCGACATGACACAGATCGACGACGCCCAAGTCCGCCTGCAGCTGGCGCAGGGTCGCGTCGACGTGAAGAGCTTCGCGATGGATGCCGCGCAGCCCTACGAGATCGTGACACCGCGCGGCACGATCACCCTGCAGCAGCAGGGCGACTATTATGTCGAGGCGGGTTCGACGCAGGATCCGACACGTCTGGGCGTGCGCTCGGGCGCCGCGCAGATCCAGGGCCTCAACGGCCAGACGCTGGCGGTGCGCGCCGGTGAAGTCGGCGAGGTCTTCGGCGACGGTAGCGCGCTGCAGCTCAGAACCGTGCAGGCAGCCCCTCCCGCGCCAGCCGCCTCCTGGGCCGCGCGCGACCGGCAGGTGATCTACGATCAGCAGCCGCAATACGTGCCCGCCGGCATGACGGGCTACGAGGATCTCAACGCCTACGGCAACTGGATCAACGACGGCAGCTACGGCCAGGTCTGGGTGCCGCGTTCGACGCCGGCCGGCTGGGCGCCCTATCGCACCGGCCACTGGTCCTACGTGAAGCCGTGGGGCTGGACCTGGATCGACGAGCAACCCTGGGGCTTCGCGCCGTATCACTATGGCCGCTGGGCCAACAGCAACAATCGCTGGGTCTGGGTGCCGCCGCAGCGCGAACAGCGTCCGGTCTATGCGCCGGCGCTGGTCGCCTTCGTGGGCGGCCTCGAACTGGCCGCACAACTCGGCAACCAGGGCCGCAATACCGGCCCGGTGGGCTGGTTCCCGCTGGGACCGCGCGAGGTCTATGTGCCGCCCTATACGACCAATCGCGACTACTACCAGCGCATCAACCGCGCCGCGATGATCCAGGATCGCGACCTCAACGATCGCTGGGAGCGCGCGCAGCGCCGCGAAGCGTACATTGCCGGCCAGAATTCGGTGCTGGCCAACCAGCGCTTCGCGACCGTCGTGCCGTCACAGGCCTTCGTCCGCTCGCAGCCGGTACAGCGCGCCGCGCTGAACGTCGCTGCCGACAAGATCGCAAAGGCCGCCGTGGCGCCCGTCGCCGCGCCGCCGGCACCGACCGCTTCGGTTGCCGCGGTAGCGGACGTCAAGAGCGACGCCAAGGTCGCGACCAAGCCGGGTGACGTGAAGGCTCCGGCGGATGCCAAAGCCCGCACCGACGTCGCGGTCGCCAAGACGGCCGTCGCCGACATGCCGACGCTCGCCAAGCCCGCCACGACGGATCAGCAGAAGAAGGCTGCCGCCCCGGGCCCGAAGATCGCCTCGACGGACACCAAGGCCGGCGCCGATGCCAAGGCCAAGACCGCCGAAAGCCCCGACGTGAAGACGGCCAAGCCGGCCACGCCGCCGCTGCAGCCCCGTCAGGGCGCCGCCCCGCCGGCGCCCAAGGAAACCAGCAAGGCTGCGCCGGAACAGGCCAGGCAGGAGCCCGGCAAGCCGGCCGCCAACCAGCCGAAGGAAGCAGCCCCCGCGCCGCCGAAGCCGGCGCTGACCTCACCCGCCCCGTCTCCGGCCAAGCGAGACGAAGCCAAGCCGATCGAGCCGAAGCAGGCCGCCCCGGCGCCCGAGAAGCCGAATGCGCCGCAGTCACGCCCGGACTCCCGTCAGGACGAGCGCAAGCAGGCGGCACCGGACCAGCAGAAGCCGAACGCTGCGCCGCAGCCGAAGCAGGACGAACCGAAGCAGGCTACCCCGGCGCCAAAGCCGGCTGCCACCCCGGCGCAACGGCAGGAAGAGCCGCGCCAGGCTGCTCCCCAGCCTGCGCCGAAGCCCGAGGCTGCGCCCCGCCAGGAAGCGCCGCGTCAGGCGGCACCGCAGCCGCGCGCCGAGCCCCCGCAGCAGCAGGCCCAGCCGCCGCGTCCTCAGCCTCAGCAGCAGGCACCCAAGGACAAGGAGACCCGTGCTCCGGCTCCGCAGCAGCAACCGCAGCAGCAGATTGCCCAGCCGCCCAAGGCCGAGCAGCCTCAGCGCGGCAACAACGGCGGCGGCAACAAGAAGGACAAAGACTAGCCCCTCCTTCTCGAGCGCCAGGCCAATAAGTTGGCCTACAGAACCTGGTTGCGGAGCGTCGTCTCGCCCCGCCACAGGCGGTCGAGGTTCTCGATCAGGATGTCGATCACGTTGTCTTCGTAGGCGCGCGTTTCACCCGCGGTATGCGGGGTGATGAAGACATTGGGCAGCGTCCACAGCGGCGACGCTGCCGGCAACGGTTCCTCGGCAGTGACGTCGAGCGCCGCCGCCCAGATCTTGTTGCCTTCCATGGTCTTGATGAGGGCCGCCTCGTCGGCGACCTTGCCGCGGGCCACGTTCACGAAAACCGAAGACGGCTTCATCGCGGCGAAGGCCGCTTCGCTCATCAGGCCGGTCGTCTCCGGCGTCAGCGCGCAGGTCAGTGCCACGATGTCGGCCTGCGGGGCGAGCTTCACCAGATCACCCATGCCATGGATCTCGTCGGCGCCGTTGGGCCCGGCCTTCGGATCGCGGCGGATGCCGATCACCTTCATGTCGAAGGCCTTGGCGAGCTTGGCGAGATGGCTGCCGATGCGGCCCATGCCGACGATCAGCAGCGTCTTGCCGCCGAGTTCGTCCTCGCGCTGGGTGAGATCGCCCAGCATGCCGCGCCACACCTTCTTGTGCTGGTTGTCGCGTGCCTCGGGGATGCGGCGGAAGACGGCGAGGATCAGCGCCAGCGCATGCTCGGCCACGGCACGCGCATTGACGCCGGCCGCGCTCGCCAGGCGGATGCCCTTGGCTCCCAGCTGCTCCTTGGAATACTGGTCCATGCCGGAGCTGATCGACTGGATGAACTTCAGCTTGGAGGCATGCGGGATGATGTCGTTCTTCCACATGCCGGAAACGGAAACGACATCGGCCTCGCCGACCCTCTGCACGAACTCGTCGTAGCTGCGCACCTGGAAGCTGTTGATGCCGGTGTTGCGGGCATCGAACCGGTCCTTCATCTGGTATGCCGCATGCGCGAAGCAGATTGTCAGCTTATCTCTCGTCGGAAACATGGAACTCCCCCTGCACAAGGTGCCACACTAGCCCGAACGACCACCCTGGGGGAACAAGATGAGCCGCAATCCACTCCGTGAAGCTCTGAACGCGGGCAAGCCGACCGTCGGCACTCATATCCTTTCGGCCTGGCCGACGCTGGTCGAACTGATCGGCCATTCGAAGCAATACGACTATGTGGAGTTCACGGCCGAATACGCGCCATTCACCATGCACGACCTCGACAATCTCGGCCGCTCGTTCGAGCTGATGGGCATGTCGGGCATGATCAAGATCGAGCAGACCCAGTACACGCACCAGGCCATGCGGGCGATCGGCTCGGGCTTCCAGAGCGTGCTGTTCGCCGACATCCGTTCGGTGGAGGACGCAAAGGCCGCCGTCGACGCGGTGCGCGCCGAGACGACGATGGCCGAGGGCGCGCGTGGCCGCGGACGCCTGGGCGTCGGCATGCGTCGCGACGTCGGCACGGTCCGCACCGGCGGCTCGCCCGCGTACGTCGACGCGCTGAACGAGGTGGTTATCGCCATCATGGTCGAGAAGAAGTCCTGCGTGGACGATCTCGACGCCGTCCTCTCGGTGCCGGGCCTCGACATGATGCAGTTCGGCGCGTCCGACTATTCGATGAGCATCGGCCTGACCGGGCAGGCCAACCATCCCGACGTGGTGGCGGCCGAGAAGAAGACGATCGAGACAGCCCTCAAGAAGGGCCTGCACCCGCGCGTCGAGCTGCGCGACCCGAGCCAGGCCAAGAAGTATCTCGACATGGGCGTGAAGCACTTCTGCATCGGCTGGGATGTCCGCATCCTCGCCGACTGGTGGGACACCAAGGGCGCGGAGATGCGCGGCCTGCTGGGCGACGGCGCTGCCGCGCCGACAAAGGCGCCCACCAAAGCCGGCAACTACTAACTCGGGTCTCCAGAAGTTGCGGAACATCTTTGATCAGTACGAACAAACTGAAAATCGAGTTACGCATGCTCTAATCACAGCTCTGCACGAGGACCGGAATCTCCTGTCCTCATTCTTGCGTGAGATCGTGAATGAAAAGCCTCCTACTAAACCCCAAAAGCTGCACCTTCTTGTGCAGCAGTATCCTAACGAATCCGAAATTTCGGAAGTTGAAGCTGATAAGCGTGGCATTCCGGACGCATGGATATTCGATGAGGAAGGTTGGTGCATCCTCATCGAATCCAAAGTGCAAGCTACACTGGACAATAAACAAATCAGTAGGCATCGCCGAACAGCAGCACGCAGGGGATTTCAAACGGTCATCGCTGTTGCGATCGCGACAGGTCGGCATGAACGCACCCCAATCGACGCGAAGATCGTTGAGTGGAAGCAAATCTATTCTTGGCTGCGTCAAACGAGCACAAAAAGTTTATGGGCAGAGCGCGTTGCTGACTATCTTGATCGCATCGAAGCGAAACTTGTGAATAGTCAGAAGGGCTTGGAGGGAACGTTGACGCAGTTCTCTGGTTTTCGCTTCGACAGCGATCATCCATACAATTACCTCGAAGGTAAGCGGCTATTACGGTTAGCGCTTACCGACTTTCGCGATCGCTCAATTCTCGAAAAGAATCTTGGCGTCAACCCTGAACCACGTCGATCGGCTATCACAGGCAGCCAAGAGGATGAAGTCTGGGATTTTCTATCCCTTTCTTGCGCGGCCGACGCCCGCAACTTTACAAAATATCCGCATCTCACACCCGCAATAATGTCCGATGCAGTCGAGGCGATGGTGACAATCCCTAATGCGGTTTCTGGGGAAGTCCGGCGAAAGCTAATCTCTCTAGGAGAGGATGGCTTCCGCTCGCTAGTCGAGGAAATAGTTGGCAATCTACGGCCCCTCCTCAACAAGACTCCAGCGGCACAACCACTAATGCGAGCAGTACAGCGTCGTTACCCATCGCAACGATCAAAGGCGATTCATGACGCGAGAATTGAATTCGATCTCCGCACTGCCCTCCCATTCGACACCACTGTCAAAAGAAAAGCGCCCAAGACCCAATATCAATGGCTCTCTGCCGTCTACGGGGCTTTCGCAAACAAACACGGCGCGAATTATCAAATCCAAGTTGGCGTTGTATTTCCGTATGACCGGTGTCCACTGATTCGAACGCCTGACGCTTTGAATTTGATGGTGGAATCTTGGCTCGCTTGCAAACCTCTCGTCGATGCGATGCGGTAAAAACATGATGATATTGCCTCCGATCGCGCAGCGTCGGCCGTCGCAGCGCATCCTGCACGGCGTCACGGTCTCGGACGACTATGCGTGGCTGAAGGACGAGAAGTGGCAGGAGGTGCTGCGCGATCCGTCGCTGCTCGATCCCGATATCCGTGCCTATGTCGAGGCGGAGAACGTCTACGCCGAGGAACGGCTCGGGCCGACGAAGGAACTGCAGAAGACGCTGGTTGCGGAGATGCGCGGCCGCATCAAGGAGGACGATTCCGGCGTGCCCACGCCGGACGGCCCTTTCGCCTATCTCTGGAAATTCCGCGAGGGCGGCCAGCACCAGCAGATCGGCCGCACACCGCGCGACGGCGGCGAGATGCAGACGATTCTCGACGGCGATGCGCTGGCCAGGGCATCCGACTATTTCAAGTTCGGCGGCACCCGCCACTCGCCGGACCACAGGCTCGAGGCGTGGAGCGCGGACCTGCGCGGCTCCGAATACTTCACCCTGCGCGTCCGTCGCTGGGACACCGGCGAAGACCTGCCCGACACGCTGACCGAGACCGGCGGCAGCGTCGTCTGGGGCCGCGATTCCTCGTTCTTCCTCTATGTGCAGATCGACGATAACCACCGTCCGCTCAGGGTGTTCCGGCACCGGCTGGGCACGCCGCAGTCCGACGACGTCCTCGTCTACGAGGAAAAGGACATCGGCTGGTTCACCCATATCGGCGAAAGCGCCAGCGGGCGTTTCTGCATCATCTCGGGCGGCGATCACGACACGTCCGAGGAATGGCTGATCGATCTGTCGGTGCCCGATGCCGTGCCGCGCCTGATCGCGCCGCGCGAGACGGGTGTACGCTACAGCGTGTCGGATCGCGGCGATGCGCTGTTCATCCTGACCAATGAGGGCGGCGCCATCGATTTCAAGATCGTCACCGCGCCGCTCGCCGCGCCGCAGCGCGCCAACTGGCGCGAGCTGGTGCCGCACCGGCCGGGCACCTACATCCTGGGCATCGAGCTCTACGCCGATCATCTCGTGCGGCTGGAGCGCGCCAACGCCCTGCCCTCGATCGTGATCCGCGATCTCGCCACACAGGCCGAGCACACGATCGCCTTCGATGAGACCGCCTACTCGCTCGACATGATCGGCGGCTTCGAATTCGACACGACGACGATGCGTTTCGCCTACTCTTCGATGACGACACCGTCGGAGGTCTACGACTACGACATGGCGACCCGGCAGCGAACCTTGCGCAAGCGCCAGGAGATCCCGTCCGGCCACGATCCCCATGCCTATGTCACGACGCGCATCACGGCGATTGCGCATGACGGCGCCGAGGTGCCGGTGTCGATCCTGCACCGCCGCGACCTGGTGCGCGACGGCAGCGCGCCGCTGCTGCTCTATGGGTACGGCTCCTATGGCATGGCGATGCCGGCCTCCTTCTCGGCCAATCGCCTGTCGCTGGTCGACCGCGGCTTCGTCTATGCCATCGCCCACATCCGTGGCGGCGCCGACAAGGGCTGGTCGTGGTATCTCGACGGCAAGCGCGAGAAGAAGACCAATACGTTCGACGATTTCGTCGCTGCCGGTCGCGCACTGATCGCGGCGAACTACACGTCGGCCAAGCGCATCGTCGGGCACGGCGGCAGCGCCGGTGGCATGTTGATGGGCGCAGTGGCCAATCGCGCCCCGGACCTGTTCGCCGGCATCGTCGCCGAAGTGCCGTTCGTCGATGTGCTCGCCACCATGCTCGACGACAAGTTGCCGCTCACCCCGCCGGAATGGCCCGAATGGGGCAATCCCATCACCGACGCGGCGGCGTTCGACACCATCCGCTCCTATTCGCCCTACGACAACGTGTCGGCGCAGGCCTATCCCGCAATCCTGGCGATGGCGGGCCTGACCGATCCGCGCGTCACCTATTGGGAGCCCGCCAAGTGGGTCGCCCGCCTGCGTGCGACGATGACGGGCGGCGGGCCGGTGATCCTGCACACCAATATGGGTGCGGGCCATGGCGGCGCCTCGGGCCGCTTCTCCCGCCTCGACGAGGTGGCGATCGGCTACGCCTTCGCCCTGGATACGGTCGGACTTTCGGGAGCCAAGCCATGAAGACACGCATCGACACGCTGCTGAGCAAGGCCGTTCAGCACGGCGACGTACCCGGCGTGGCGGCCGTCGCGACCGACCGGAACGGCACGCTCTACGAGGGCGGCTTCGGCAAGGCGATCCTGGGCCAGGACGCCGGCATGACACCCGACACCGTCGTGTGGCTCGCCTCGATGACCAAGGCGGTGACCGGCGCCGTCGCGATGCAGCAGGTCGAGCGCGGTGCGCTGAAGCTCGATGCGCCGGCGAAAGAGGTCATTCCCTATCTCGGCGAAGTGCAGGTGCTGGAGGGCTTCGACGCTGCCGGCAAGCCGCGCCTGCGCAAGCCCACGCGGGACATCACCCTGCGCCATCTGCTGACGCACACGGCGGGCTTCGGCTACGACATCTGGAACCCGGAGATCCTGCAGTATCGCGAGATCATGGACGTGCCGACCATCGGCACCGGCCTCGACAAGTCGCTGACCACGCCGCTGCTCTTCGATCCCGGCGCGCGCTGGCAGTACGGGATCGGCATCGACTGGGCCGGCAAGATGGTCGAGGCGGTCACCGGCCGGAAGCTCGGCCAGGTAATGCACGACGACCTGTTCACGCCCCTCGGCATGGACAGCACCGCCTTCCGCATCACGCCGGCGATGCGGGCGCGCATGGCCCGCGTCCATCACCGCCAGGCCGATGGCAGCCTGGTCGCCGACCTCAAGCGCGAGATCCCGCAGGATCCCGAATTCGAGGCGGGCGGCGGCGGACTCTACTCGACCGCGAACGACTACCTGAAGTTCGTGCGCATGGTGCTGGACGACGGCAAGTCGGCGCGCGGCGACGTCGTGATGAAACCGGAAACGGTCGACGCGATGGCGACGAACTCGATGGGCGACTCGACCGTTACGCTGCTCAAGACCGTGATGCCGGCCCTGTCCAACGATGCCGAGTTCTTCCCCGGCGTCACCAAGCAATGGGGCCTGAGCTTCCTGATCAACAACGAGGAAGCCCCGACCGGCCGCTCGCCCGGCAGCCTCTGCTGGGCCGGCCTGCCCAACACCTACTATTGGATCGACCGCAAGCGCGGCCTCGGCGGCGTCTACATGACCCAGATCCTGCCCTTCGCCGACGTGAAGTCGCTGCCGTTGTTCTACGCGTTCGAGAGCGCGGTGTACGGGCGCTGATCTTTCAATGGAGCGCGCCACTCCAGTGGCGCTCAAGCATCGTCGATAAGCAAAACATGAGCGCCACTGGAGTGGCGCGCTCCAATGACGTCTGCCCTGCGCTCAGGGCGCCACGGATTTCAGCCCAAACAGCTCCGTCTCCTCGCGCACGCCGCGCAGGCGGTGGCGGCCGAGCGAGACCAGCCGGTCGCGGCTTGCGGTCGCCGCCTCGGCGAAAGCCTGCGAGATCAGAAGCGCCTGGCCGAGCGGCTGGCACAGCG
>JAIUOY010000258.1:0-13156 GCA_020160995.1 Pseudomonadota bacterium
GGCGATCTTGGCGACGATGTCCTCGATGTCGGCCACCTCGATCGTGGTCTTGCGCTTGTCGGGCGCGCGCAGCATCTGGGCCGCGCCGACCTCGTCGATGACGTCGATCGCCTTGTCCGGCAGCTTGCGGTCGTGGATGTAGCGCGCCGAGAGTTCCACGGCGGCCTTGATGGCGTCGTCGGTGTAGCTCACATGGTGATGCTTCTCGTAGACCGGCTTCAGCCCCTTCATGATTTCGACGGCATCGCCGATCGTGGGCTCCGGCACGTCGATCTTCTGGAAGCGGCGGACCAGCGCGCGGTCCTTCTCGAAGTAATTGCGGTATTCCTTGTAGGTCGTCGAGCCGATGCAGCGCAGATCGCCCGACTGCAGCGACGGCTTCAGCAGGTTCGACGCATCCATCGAACCGCCCGACGTGGCGCCGGCGCCGATGATCGTATGGATCTCGTCGATGAACAGCACCGAGTTGGGCTTCTTCTTCAGCTCCGAAAGCACGGCCTTCAGCCGCTCCTCGAAGTCGCCGCGATAGCGCGTGCCGGCCAGCAGCGCACCCATGTCGAGTGCGTAGATGATCGATTCCTTCAAGACGTCCGGCACTTCGCCGTCGACGATCTTGCGCGCCAGCCCTTCGGCGATCGCCGTCTTGCCGACGCCCGGCTCGCCGACATAGAGCGGGTTGTTCTTGGTGCGGCGGCACAGGACCTGAATGGTGCGCTCGACCTCGTGCTCGCGGCCGATCAGCGGATCGACGCGGCCGTCGCGGGCCTTCTGGTTGAGATCGACGCAATAGGCGGCCAGCGCCTCGTTGCCCTGCTTGGTATTGGACTCGGCGCCGCTCTCCTCTTCCGACCCCGAGACTCGGCGGGCGCGGGCACGGCCCGGTACCTTGGCCTTGCCGTGGCTGATGTAGTCGACGGCATCGAGCCGGGTCATGCCCTGGTTCTCCAGGAACGACACGGCATGGCTGTCGCGTTCGGAGAACAGCGCCACCAGCACGTTGGCGCCAGTCACTTCCTTGCGGCCGGACGACTGCACATGGACCGCGGCGCGTTGGACAACCCGCTGGAAGCCCGCGGTCGGCAGCGGCTCGCTGGGCGTCTGGGTAATGATGCCCTTCAGGCGATTGTCGACGAAAGTCTCGAGGTCGTGACGAAGGCGGTCGATGTCGACACCGCACGCCTTGAGGACAGGTATGGCATCTTCGTCCTCCGTCATCGCCAGAAGCAGGTGCTCCAGCGTCGCGTATTCATGGCGGCGTTCGCCCGCGAGACCGAAGGCGCGATGCAGGGACTTTTCGAGGTTCTTGGACAGCATGGACATCGAACCACCTCGGCAGAAAAACGAACTACTCTCCGGTCGCTACTCTTTCTCCAACGTGCACTGGAGAGGGTGCTGGTTCTTGCGGGCGTAATCCACCGTCTGAGTCACCTTGGTCTCGGCGATCTCGTAGGTGTAGACACCGCACACGCCCACACCCTTCTGATGGACGTGAAGCATGATCTGCGTGGCTTCTTCGCGATTCTTCTGAAAGATGTTCTGCAGAACGTCGACGACGAACTCCATTGGCGTGTAGTCGTCGTTCAGCATCAACACCTTGTACATCGACGGTTTCTTGGTGCGCGTCCGTGTGAGCGTCAGGGCTCCGGTGCGACCGTCATCACCACCTTGCCCATCGTCACGGCGTGGCGGCTGCTGCGGCGGCCCTCCGGGAGGCTCGTTCGGGCCGCCCAACCGCCATTCGCCTGCACTACGCACAAAGTCCATCGTTCCGATCAAACTCCAAGTCACAGCCACACACGAATTATATAGGCAGTGCTAGCGATTCCGCTACCTCGGCCGCAGACCATCCTTGCCCACCACCAGCATCCAGCGGTCTGCCCGCGCCCGCTCGATGGGTGCATTCCAGTCGCGCCGCAGTTCGGCCGGCTCAAGTTTGCGTGGCGGATTCACAGGCACCGGGACATTGTCCCACGAGAACAGCTTGGCTGAGAATTTCACATTGGCAAAACCGTCGGTCGGATAGTGGTAGGCCTGAAATCCCCAGACACCGTTGCGGCAGGAAGCGACCGTCCACCAGAAATCGTTGTCCGGCAGGCGAAGTCCGTCGGGCGGCGGCCCAAAACCGCGGCTGGCCTCGAGCAAGCCGAGAAGTTCGCGGGTTTCGGCCGCGTTCAGCAGGCGCTGGCCGCGCTTCATGCTCCAGGGGCCGAGAATATCCGACGGCTTCGACAGCAGCATGTTCGTGATGCCCGTGGTCACGGTGCCCTGTCCGGTCAGGACGCCCATATCGAGGCCCGCCGTACCGTCCGGCTGCAGGAAAACCTCGTAAGTGCGGACCTGCTCTTCCCACAACGCATTGTAAATCAGCCGCAGCCGGCTACGGCCGCCCGGTGTACACTCCTGGCGAATATCCTTGGCCGCGACGTAGTCGAACCAATGGAAGCTGCGAACGATGGGCTTGTCGACGTTCCGATCGACCCGCTGTGCCCAGGCCGACGGTGCCGCGGCTATGGCCAGCGTCGTCAACGCCACAAAAAAAGCCTTCATCGCTGCCTCCAGATGGGGTTCAGCACTTTCCGGTCCAACTTTGGCACTACGGCGGCGGCTGAAGCGTTGCACAATCCCATGATCTTTAGTAATCTTACAACAATTGCCCATAAGCTATTGGCCGGGCACAAAAATCCGATTTAAGCGTATGGCATATTCGCGATGACCTTCCCCTTCAGGCGAATCGCGGTCAGCCTTTCCTGGCTAGCCGTGGGTGTAATATTTGTCGGCACCACGGTGGCGCCGCTGCCCGTCGACGCACAGACGACATCTGTAAAACGGGCTGGGCCGGTGAAGTCCAAGGCCCGCTCCAAGGCGAGCCGCGTCACGCCGGCCGCCTCGTCCTGGGTGCCCAACCCCGCAGTAAGCGGTCGTGACGCCTACCTGATCGTCGATGCCCAGAGCGGCCGCGAGCTGGCTGCCGACCGGGCGGACGAGCTCCGCTACCCCGCGTCGCTCACCAAGATGATGACGATCTACCTCACCTTCTCGGCCCTCGATTCGGGTCAGCTGTCGCTGGGGGATTCGCTGCCGGTGTCGGTGAACGCGCTGAATGCGCCGCCGACCAAGATGGGCATGACCCCTGGCGGCACCGTCAACGTGCGCGATGCCGTGATGGCACTGGTCACTCGTTCGGCCAACGATGCCGCCGTCCTGCTGGCCGAAGGTATGGCCGGCAGCGAGGAAGCCTTCGCCCGCGCCATGACGCAGAAGGCGCGCCAGCTCGGCATGAGTTCGACGGTTTTCCGCAACGCCTCGGGACTGCCCAACCGCGAGCAGGTGACGACGGCTCGCGATCTCACCAAACTCGCGAACGCATTGCTGCGCGACTATCCCCACTATTACGGGATTTTCTCGGTGCAGAGCTATGCCTACCGCAATCGTACGCTCACCAACCACAACCGCATGCTCGGCAACTACGATGGCGCCGACGGTCTCAAGACAGGCTACACCAACGCCTCGGGCTTCAATCTCGTGATGTCCGCCGTGCGCGACAACCGCCGGCTGATCGGCGTGGTGATGGGCGGGGACAGCGCCAGCCAGCGCGACCGGCAGATGGCCGCACTCATGGACCGCGGCTTTGCCATCGCCCAGTCCATGCAGCTTTCGGCTTGGACGGCGCAACGCAAGCCGCCGTCGGCCCGCTATACGGCTGCCCAGTTCGATCCGGGCGCAAGCTTCGCCGAGGCCTATCGTCCGCCGGCGACCGCTTCGAAGGTGGATGCAACGACCCAGCAGAAGCCGACTGTCACGCCGAAATACGCGGGCTTCGTCGCCCCGGCGCCGGCAGCACCTGCGACCGTGCGCGCCACCGCCGCGGTCCCTGCAGCCAACGATACGCCTTCTCTTGGAAGCTGGGTGATCCAGGTCGGCTCCTTCAGCGACCCGCAGGCTGCCCAGCTCGCCCTGGCGCGCGCCACGTCGCAGCTTCCCTCCTCGGCCAAGTCGGCCTCCATCATGGTCGACGAAGTCCAGATGGCGAACCGCACATTCCATCGCGCCCGACTCGGCAACCTGTCGCAAGATCAGGCCGTCGACGGCTGCAAGCAGCTCGAGAAGAAGAAGATCTACTGCTCGGCGTTGCAGATCACGGCGTGGAATACCCCAAGCGCTCGTTAAGCGCCTTGCGCAGCCGGTCGACGAACGGCCGCTTGTGACGGCGCTGCCATAGCGCCAGATCCCAAAGGTCGGCGCTGGGTTGCAGCCGGGCCTGGATCGGCTCGAACACCGATACCGTCGTCAGAGCGCCGCCGACCTTCACCCGCAGCGGTGCGATGCGATAGCCCGGCCCTTCATAGCCGGCGAGCCGTGCTACGTCGCGGCGGCTGAGGCCGCCGACGATTGCTCCCTCGACCTCCCCACACGGATCGGGGATCACCACCGGATAGGTGGCATCCTTGGCCCGGCGGCGCGCATGGCCCAGCAGGCTCGCCGCAAGAAAGGCCTGCGGCGGCAGGCGACGGCCCAGCACGATCGCGGTGACGTCGCGATCGAGCAAGGTGCCGTAGAAGAAGAAGCGCATCAGTGGTGGCCGGCGCCGCCCGCCTCGACATCGTCGGGCAGTTCGACGCCGCTGGCGGCCAGCGCGGCCTTCAGCTCATCCTTCAGCCGATCCAGGCCCGCCGTGTCGGCCGCCTCGCAGCGCGCCACGAGGACGGGCTGGGTGTTCGACGCCCGGAGCAGCCACCAGCCGTCCTTGGTGCTGACCCGCACGCCGTCGATGTCGGAGAACTTCGCGCCCTCCTTCTGCAGGCGTGCCTTCACCTTCTCCACCACGCCGAACTTCTGATCGTCCGGGCAGTCGAAACGCAGCTCCGGCGTATTGACCGGCTGAGGCAGCCCGTCGCGCATCTCCGCCAGGCTCTCCTTGGCGTTGGCGACGACGTTCAGCAGCCGCAGCCCGCAATAGAGCGCATCGTCGAAGCCATAGAAGGTATCGGCGAAGAAGACGTGGCCGCTCATCTCGCCGGCGAGCGGCGCGCCGATCTCCGCCATCTTGCTCTTGATCAGCGAATGGCCGGTCTTGAACATCATCGGCTTGCCGCCGGCCTTGGCGATCTCGTCGAACAGCACCTGGCTCGCCTTCACGTCGGCGATGATGGTGGCGCCGGGATTGCTCTTGAGCACGTCGCGCGCCCACAGCACCAGAAGCTGGTCGCCCCACAGGATGCGCCCCTTGCCGTCGACCGCACCGATACGGTCGCCATCGCCGTCGAACGCGATGCCGAGGTCGCAGCCATGCTTCTTCACTTCGGCGACGAGCTGTTCGAGGTTCTTCGGCACGGTCGGGTCGGGATGGTGCGCCGGGAAGGTGCCGTCGACCTTCTCGTTCAGCACGAAATGCTCGCCCGGCAGCTTGTCGACGACGGCGCGGATCGAAACGCCGACGGCGCCGTTGCCGATGTCCCAGGCGACCTTGAGCTTCTTGCCGGGCTTCACGTCGCGCAGCAGGCGTGCGGCATAGTCGGCCAGAATGTCCTTCTTCTCGACCTTGCCCTGCCCGCTTTCCCAATCGCCCTTGCCGGCCATGGCACCCAGCGTCTGGATGTCGGCGCCGAAGAACGACTTCTTGCCCATCATCATCTTGAAGCCGTTGTAGTCCGGCGGATTGTGCGAGCCGGTGATCTGGATGCCGCCGTCGGCGCCGAGATGATAGACGGCGAAGTAGAGCATCGGCGTCGCGGCAACACCGATGTTGACGACGTCGACGCCGGCGGCCGTCAGCCCCTCGATGCACGCCGCCGCCAGCTCCGGCGAACTCAGCCGGCCGTCATAGCCCAGCGCCACGCGCTTGCCGCCCTTGCGCTTGACCAGGGTGCCGAAGGTACGGCCGATCGCGCGCGCGTCCGCGACATGGACGGTGCCGCCCACGATGCCGCGGATATCGTACTCGCGCAGGATGCTGGGCTCGAACTTGTGCGCCGTCTGGCTCATGCAGGAAACTCCTGAGTTGTGCGTTGAGTTCTAGTTGCGGGGCGCGGGCCGGCCGACGCCTTCGTAGGCAAAGCCCAGGCCGCGCATCTCTTCGGGATTGAACGCGTTGCGCAGGTCGACGATGCGCGGCTGGCGCATCAGTTCCTTGAGGCGGCGCGGGTCGAGGCCTCGGAACTCGTGCCATTCGGTGATCAGCACCAGAACGTCGGCGCCGCTGGCCGCCTCGTACGCTGTCTTGGCGAATTCGATGTCCTTCATCAGACGTCCCGCCTCGGTCATGCCTTCGGGATCGAAGGCCACGATCGTCGCGCCGGCCGCCTGCAGGGCCGGCACGATGTCGAGCGACGGCGCATCGCGCATATCGTCGGTATCCGGCTTGAAGGTGAGGCCCAGCACCCCCACCCGCAGTCCCCTCACCGAGCCGCCACAGAAGGCGATGACCTTGTCGGCCATCTTCTTCTTGCGCGCGTCGTTCACCGCGATCACCTGTTCGACGATCGTCTGCGGCGCATTGACTTCGCGCGCCGTATAGGCGAGCGCCAAGGTATCCTTCGGGAAACACGAGCCACCGAAGCCCGGACCGGGATGCAGGAACTTCCGGCCGATGCGGCCGTCGAGGCCGATGCCGCGCGCGACGTCGTGGACGTCGGCGCCGACCTTCTCGCAGAGATCGGCGATCTCGTTGATGAAGGTGATCTTGGTCGCGAGGAAGGCGTTGCCCGCGTACTTGGTGACCTCGGCCGTCTCGATGTTGGTGAAGACCATCGGCGTCTGGATCAGGTTCAGCGGCCGGTAGATCGCGGCCATCACCTCGCGGGCCCGGGCGCTCTCGACCCCGATCACCACGCGATCGGGTTTCATGAAATCCTCGATCGCCGCACCTTCGCGCAGAAACTCCGGATTGGAGGCGACGTCGAATTCGGCGGTCGGCCGGGATTCGCGAATGATGCGGGCAACCTCACGGCCGGTGCCGACGGGCACAGTCGATTTGGTGACGACCACCGTATAGTGCTGCAGAGCCCCGGCGATCTCAGCGGCGGCGGCATAGACGTAGCTGAGATCGGCATGGCCATCGCCGCGCCGGGTCGGCGTGCCGACCGCGATGAAGACGGCATCGGCGTCGCCCACGGCATCGTGCAGGCTTGTGCCGAAGGACAGCCGTCCCGCGCGCGCATTGTCGGCGACCAGCTTGTCGAGACCCGGCTCGTAGATCGGGATCTCGCCCTTGCGCAGCCGCTCTATCTTGGCGGCCTCCTTGTCGACGCAGACGACGTCGTGGCCGAACTGGGCGAAGCAGGCACCGGACACCAGTCCGACATAGCCCGAACCGATCATCGCGATGCGCATTGTCTCAGCCCTTCATCAGCCGTTCGATGAGAGCGCGACTTTCGGCCTTTGTGTCCTGCCGGTCGAGCGAGATCGCCACGTTGGCCTCGAGAAAACCGAGGCGGCTGCCGCAATCGTAGCGCCTGCCGGCATAGCGCAACGCATGAAACGGCGTCGTGCCGATCATCTTGGCCATGGCGTCGGTGAGCTGGATCTCGCCGCCGGCGCCGGTCTCGTGCCGGTCGAGATGGTCGAACACGTCCGGCAGGAGCACATAGCGGCCGATCAGCGCCAGGGTCGACGGCGCCTCCTCGGGCTTGGGCTTCTCGACCATGCCGGTGATTTCGGCGAGGCCATCCTTCTCGCCCTTCACCGCCGCGATGCCATAGCTCTTGGTCTGCTCGCGCGGCACATCCATCACCGCGACGACGCTGCCGCCGGTCTTCTCGTGGGCCGCGGCGAGCTGGCCGATGCAGCTTGGCGTATCGAGCGTCAGCTCGTCGGGCAACAGCACGGCGAAGGGTTCGCGCCCGATCCAGTGACGGGCACACCAGACGGCGTGGCCGAGCCCCAACGGCTTCTGCTGGCGCGTGAAAATCGCATTGCCGGGCTTGATGGTGGCCGCCTGCGTCTGCTTCAGCTCCGGCGCCTTCTTGCGCTGCTCAAGCGTCGCTTCGAGTTCGTAGGCGTGATCGAAGTGATCCTCCAGCGCGCCCTTGTTGCGACCGGAGACGAAGACGAACTCCTCGATCCCCGCCTGCAGGCATTCCTCGACCGCATACTGAATCAGCGGCCGGTCGACCACGGTCAGCATTTCCTTGGGCATGGCCTTTGTCGCCGGCAGGAACCGGGTTCCCAGGCCCGCGACGGGCAGAACGGCTTTACGGACACGCTGAACCATGTTCACCAACCTCGTTGAACGGGTGGATTATATTGACAAATCAATGCTTTGACAGGGATTGCCGGGTGACAATCCGAGGGCCGGGCTAGATGCCATCCGCGGCTGCCGCTGGCAAGGTCATCCACCAAGCAGCACGTCCTTGGCCCGATTGATCCGGGCGGCAAGATCGGCCGTCCCCCCGACGTCGGGGTGCATGCGCTGAATCAGGCGACGGTATGCCGCCCGTATGTCGTCCGGGGTTGCCCCCTCGGTAAGCCCGAGGACGGCCAACGCCTCGTCATGCGTCATGTCGGTGCGCGGGCCGCGCGGTGGCTGTTGTTGCTGCGCATTGCGCCAGTCTGTCCCCAAGCGGCGATCGAGATAGGCTTCCAGCACCCTGAGCGAATCCGCATCCGCGGCACATTCCCTGTGCAACTCAAGAAGGTCTGGATCGGACAGCGCATCCAGCGTGCGCCCGGCAAAACGACCCGACAGGATCGTCCCGCCGACATCGCCGCTGCCATGGTCGATCCAGGCCTGCAGAAAGGCCGTCCGCACTTCCGTGCGCTGGCCATGGCCCGGCGAACTGAAACCGCCTGACGGCCTGTGACGCGCCGCTCGTGCAATCAACGCCGTAATGACGACGCCGGCGAGGCCCAGGAGCTCGGGCAGCAGGCCGGGCAGGAAGCGCAATCCGAAAATCAGCAGTGCGCCGACGCCGATGCCGCCCAGCACGACCAGGGCAATACGTACGATACGCGCCAGCGCCGACGGCTTTGCCCGCAGAAGCCAGGCAACGCCCAGCGCCATCGCTGCAAGAACGACCAGCGCCAGAAGGACGGCCGGCATCCCTACTGTCGGCGCGGCGCGGGCGCCGGCGTTGCGGGAGCCGGTGCCGGCGTTTGCGGCTGGGCTTGCTCCTGGGACTCCGCACGCTCGCGCTGGATCTGCCGCCAACGCTCGACGTTGCGCTGATGCTCATAGAGCGTGAGCGCGAAGGCATGCCCGCCCTGCCCGTCAGCGACGAAGAAGAGCGAGCGGTCGCGCGCCAATGGATTGGTCGCCGCCACGATCGAGGCGCGGCCGGGGTTGCAGATCGGGCCGCGCGGCAGGCCGCTGATCACATAGGTGTTGTAGGGCGTGTTGGAGGTCAGATCGGCGCGCGTCAGTTCGCGATTGAACGCCACCTTGCCGTCCGTCAGGCCATAGATGGTGGTCGGATCGCTTTCGAGCTTCATACGACGGCGCAGCCGGTTGATGAAGACCGCGGCAACCTTGGTGCGTTCGGCCGGGACCGCCGTCTCCTTCTCGATCATCGACGCCAGGATCAGCGCATCGCGCTTGTTGGCCAGCGGCAGGCCGGCGGCCCGCTTGCGCCAGGCCTCGTCGAGTGTCTTCTCCATCGCCTCCTTCATGCGCATCAGGAGACCGTCGCGCGTGTCGTCGCGCGAATAGAAGTAGGTCTCCGGCAGAAGGTCGCCTTCCTTCAGATCGAGCGTGATCTCGCCCGACAGCGCTTCCGTCTTGCGCACGAGATCGAGCACCTCGGCGGTCGTCATGCCCTCCGGCACGGTCAGGCGGCGCTGAACGACCTTGCCGGACTGCAGCAGCTCGACCAGCGACTGCATGGACGTGTGGGCCGGCACTTCATATTCGCCGGCCTTGATGGGCTTGGGCGACGGGTCGATCATCAGCGCCAGGCGGAACAGCCGCGGATGGGAGATAACCCCCTCTTCCTGCAGCAGCTTCGACATGGTGGTCGGCCCCGCACCGCGCGGGATCACGACGTTCTTAGTCTTGTCGAGCGGTCCTTCGGCGACGAGGATCGCGTGGCCGAGATAGAGCGCACCGCCCATCACCGTGACGAGCAGCGCGACAAAGAAAAGGACCCAACGAAAATAGCTGAGCAAACTCAGCTCCCGGCGGTCAGACGGCGCCGACGATCAAGGAAGCGTTGGTGCCGCCAAATCCAAACGAATTGCTGAGCGCATAGCGAACTTTGCGCTGCTTGGCCTGCTTGGGCACCAGGTCGATGTCGCAACCTTCGTCGGGCTCGTCGAGGTTGAGGGTCGGCGGAACGGCCTGCTCGTTGATCGACTTGATCGCATAGATCGCCTCGATCGCACCAGCAGCGCCCAGAAGGTGTCCCGTCGCCGACTTGGTCGACGACATGGAGAGCTTGTAGGCGTCTTCGCCGAACGCCCGCTTCACGGCGCCAAGCTCGATGACGTCGGCCATCGTCGAGGTGCCATGGGCGTTCACGTAGTCGATCTGGTCGGTGCCGAGCTTGGCGCGCTTGAGCGCCGCCTTCATGGCACGCATCGCCCCGTCGCCATCCTCGGACGGTGCGGTGATGTGATAGGCGTCGCCGGACAGGCCGTAGCCCACGATTTCGGCGTAGATCTTGGCGCCACGCTTCTTGGCGTGTTCGTATTCTTCGAGCACCACGCAGCCCGCGCCTTCGCCCATGACGAAGCCGTCGCGCCGCTTGTCCCATGGCCGCGAGGCCTGGGTCGGGGTGTCGTTGAAGTCGGTCGACAGTGCCTTGCAGGCGTTGAAGCCCGCGATGCCGATGCGGCAGATCGCGGCTTCTGCACCGCCGGCCACCATCACATCGGCGTCTTCGAGCTGGATCAAACGCGCCGCATCGCCCAGAGCATGGGCGCCGGTGGCGCAGGCCGTGACCACCGAATGGTTCGGTCCCTTGAAGCCGTATTTGATCGAGACCTGGCCGGAAACGAGGTTGATCAGCGCCGAGGGAATGAAGAACGGGCTGACGCGCCGCGGTCCACGTTCCTTCAACACCAGCGACGTCTCGTAGATCGTCTGCAGGCCGCCGATGCCGGCGCCGATCATGACGCCGGTTCGGGTCATGCCCTCTTCGTCCTGCGGCTTCCAGCCGGAATCCTCGACCGCCTGTTCGGCGGCCGCGAGACCGAAGATGATGAACTTGTCGAGCTTTCGCTGGTCCTTGGGCGCGATGTAGGCGTCGGCATTGAAGTGCCCGTTCGCCTTGTCGCCCAGCGGCACCTCGCCCGCGATCTTGGTCGCGAGATCGGAGGTGTCGAAAGCCTGGATGGCCCGAATGCCGGACTCCGCCGCCATGAGGCGACGCCAGTTCGTATCGACGCCGTCACCCAACGGCGTCACCATACCCATACCAGTTACGACGACTCGCCTCATCTTCGGCCTTCCTAGCTGCAGGAACCGGCGAAGATCAGGACTTCGCGTTGCCTTTGATGAAGCCGATCGCGTCGCCGACGGTCTGGATCTTCTCCGCCGCGTCGTCCGGGATCTCGATGCCGAACTCTTCTTCGAACGCCATCACCAGCTCGACCGTGTCGAGGCTGTCCGCGCCGAGATCGTCGATGAACTTGGCGTCTTCCTTGACCTGCGCGGCCTCGACGCCGAGATGCTCCACGACGATCTTCTTAACGCGCTCGGCAATATCGCTCATTTTCTTATCCTTCCCGATCTATCCAAAAATCCCGGTCGCCTAAGGGGATTGGCGAAGTCCGGGCTCTTAACATAGCTCCCCGGCCATTGGCTAGGACCGAAAAGCCCACAAAATCAGGCACTTGAAGGGTTGTCCCAAAGACCTCCCCTCAGATCATCGCCATCCCGCCGTTGATATGCAGGGTCTGCCCCGTGACATAGCCGGCTTCATCGCTTGCGAGATAGACAACACCGGACGCGATTTCGTCCGGCGCGCCCAGGCGGTCGGCCGGCACGCGGCCGAGGATCGCCTTCTTCTGGTCGTCGGTCAGCGCGTCGGTCATCGGCGTGGCGATGAAACCCGGCGCCACGCAGTTCACGGTGATCCCGCGCGAGGCCAGCTCCTGCGCCAGCGACTTCGACATGCCGATGAGGCCGGCCTTGGCCGCCGCGTAGTTCGCCTGGCCGGGGTTGCCGGTAACGCCGACGATCGAGGTGATGTTGATGACGCGGCCGAACCGGCGTTTCATCATGCCGCGCATCGCCGCGCGCGTGAGGCGAAAGGTGCCGGTGAGATTCACCTGCAGCACCTTCTCCCACTCCTCGTCCTTCATGCGCATCGAGATGTTGTCGCGCGTGATGCCGGCATTGTTCACCAGAATGTCGATCTTGCCCATCGCCGCCTCGGCCTCCTTGGCCAGGCGGTCGATGTCAGCGGCATCGTCCATCTTCGCGGCGACGACGTGCGCCCGCTCGCCGAGCTCGACCTTGAGCTGTTCCAGGGCGTCCGCACGCGTGCCCGACAGGGTGACGGTCGCGCCCTGCTTGTGCAGGGCCTTGGCGATCGCGCCGCCAATGCCGCCCGAGGCGCCGGTAACGAGGGCTGCCTTGCCGCTGAGATTGAACATGCCGCTACTCCTCAGGCGGTTTTCAGGAAGGCTTCGATGTCGGACGGCGTATTGAGCGCCAGGCCCGTCATATCCTTGTCGATGCGCTTGACCAGGCCCGACAGGACCTTGCCGGTGCCGCACTCGACCAGCGTGTCGACACCCTTCGTCTTCATGTACTGCACGCCTTCGCGCCAGCGCACCAGGCCGGTCACCTGCTCCACCAGCCGCTGCTTGATCGCACCAGGGTCGCTGACTTCGGCGGCCAGCACGTTGGCCACCAGCGGCACCCGCGGCGGCATCAGCGCGACGCCTTCGAGTGCGGCCTTCATCGCATCGGCGGCAGGCTGCATCAACGGGCAATGGAAGGGCGCGCTCACCGGCAGCATCATGCCGCGCTTGCAGCCCTTGGCCTTGGCCGCCTCGATCGCCCGTTCGACGGCTTCCTTATGGCCGCTGACCACGACCTGGCCGCCGCCATTGTCGTTGGCCACGGCCACGATCTGGCCCTGCGCGGCTTCCTTGCAGGCTTCCTGGGCCGGTTCGAGTTCGATGCCCAGGAGAGCCGCCATGGCGCCGACGCCGACCGGCACGGCCTTCTGCATGGACTGGCCGCGCAGCTTCAGGAGTCGCGCGGCATCTGCGA
>JAIUOY010000025.1:0-15926 GCA_020160995.1 Pseudomonadota bacterium
GCGCCTCGGCGAGATCTTCATCGACATGCACAAGGAGGGCGCGGCCTTCCGGGCGATGATGAACAACTTCGCCATCGCGGTCTCGCTCGGCCTGCAATATGGCGTGCCGCTGGAGGAGTACGTGGAGGCCTTCACCTTCACCCGCTTCGAGCCCTCGGGCTTCGTCGCCGGCAACCAGTCGATCAAGAACGCGACCTCGATCCTCGACTACGTCTTCCGCGAGCTGGCGATCTCCTATCTCGGCCGCAACGACCTCGCCCATGTCGACCCGAGCGAGATCGGCCATGACGTGTTGGGCAGCGGCGTCGGCCAGGACAAGGCGCCGGATGCGACCCCGATCGTGACGACTCCCCTCGCCTCCACCGGCTTCCGCCGCGGCAAGCCGATCAACCTGCTCGCCATCCAGGGCGGCGGCCAAGGGAACCACGCAGCGAACGATGCGGTTGCCCGCTCGTCCTCCACTGTGACGGCTCTCGCCACGGCAGGCGCGACCGCGCTGAAGGAGGAGCCCGAGGCTTATGGCGAGGCGGAGATGGCCAAGCTCGGCTTCTCAGCGCCGGCTGCCCAGCCGACCCAGTCAGAGCGCCGGGCCGAGGCGATCATGAAGGGCTATGTCGGCGACTCGTGCGGCGAATGCGGCAACTTCACGCTGGTCCGCAACGGCACCTGCCTGAAGTGCAACACCTGCGGAAGCACGACTGGGTGCAGCTGATAGATTAACGGCGCCTGCCTGAGAGGCCCAATCATGCTAGATGATACGAAAGTTCCCTGGCTTGATGCCTCAAAGATCGAAGAATTTGCGCTTGCGTGGCGAAAAATTGAAGGAAACAGCAACGCATCAAGATTTAAAATCGTTGAGTTTCTTTATGAAACCCTTCCCAACCTTTTGGTTGGGAAGGCACTTGAGATAATAACATACGATGACCTTGGAGAGGACTCACCGGCATTCGTCAGATTTTTGAATCAACGAAAGCACGGATATCAGCTCGTAGAGCTTCACATTGAAAACTGGGTTCTGGAGAATGCCAAACTCGATGATGAAGAGGCTCGCAAGATCATTGCCCATGAAATAGGGCACATCATTCTCCACGATGTAAGCGCACAGAAATTCTCACCCGGATCAGAGAAAAATGTTCGTTTTCTTCCCAACGAAGAATCTGGAGAGTGGCAAGCCAAGCGATTTGCCGACGCATTTCTAGTTCCGCTACATGTCGCGGCATCGTTTGATAACCCAGAAGAATTAGCTGAATACTGCTCAGTCGATATCGATTGCGCAAAACGTCGTCTTATCTCGGTTCGCGCCGAAGCAATCGAAAAAAGAAATTCTAGCGGCTACTCTTGCATTAAATGCGGCGATTATAACTTAAGAACATTTGGCATGAGCAATTTTTGCATGAATTGCCAAGCGCATTTTATATCATTCTAGATTTCCAGAGGTTCAGCGCAGAAATCGTAACCGGCCCTTTTACCTCTTTCTACCGGCGTTCGGATTGGGTCGGCTGGACGCAGCAAAACATTAGATCGCATCGAAGATCGATTTGGACAACGCCCTAATCTGCCCTCTACTGCCGCGACCTGTCCTGGGAACGAGATACGAGTTCGTCCTCCTCCTGCTCGAGAGCGGAAGCGGCCAAGCCGAATGGATCTGAAAGGAGCGTCCTATGTCAGGAAGACCCGACACGCCCGGTCGGCCCGATCATCCACCCGGACGGCCGGACGGCCCTCCCGGGAAGCCGGACGGCGTGCCACCCGGCCGTCCTGACGGCGTGCCGCCCGGACCGAAGGACCCGCCGCAGCCGCCGGATCGTCCCGTAGGCTGACAATGATCCGCTACGCCGACGTCAAGCCGGGAATGGTTCCTCGCTGGGAGCACACCTACCCCGGCAGGTTCGAGCACGAAATTCGTGACCTGCTTCATTTCGTCGGCGATAGCCTTCGGGTTGACGGAGACCTTTTGGCGAAGGGCATTCTCCGTTTGACGTTCACGTGGCCTCTGCCGGACGGCAGGAAGTGCGCGCTCCAAGCGGTGTTCCCCGACACCTATCCATTCATTCGACCTCAGGTCTCTCTGGTTGCGACACAGGATTCGTTCCCAGAACGCCACGTCTCGCCGATCGACGGAACTCTGTGCCTTCTCGGAAGAGATAGCGGCCTATGGCCCGCCAAGTGGACGTTGGCAGAACTCCTCAATCGGCAGCTCGCCAACGCTCTCGGTGGCTCTGGAAGCGAAGACCCTCAAGGCGAGCCGATGGAGGTTTGGTGGAACAGCGTCGCTCCTGCTGCCGAAGGATACGTCGAGGGTAGCTACATGCTCGTCGACAGTTCCTGGGATCTCGGCAGTGCATTGATTGGCACGGCGAAGATCTCCTTCGCCCTTGAGCGAACGCAGGGCGGAATCATCTGGCGTGGCGCCGTGGACGAGGTGAAGGCCGCCGACGGAACGGTTCTAGCGAAGCGCGAATTCGCGCTTCCATCCGATATCGAAGCTCGCAAGACTTCGCGCACGTTTCCGTGGCGGCGTGTCGAGCGATTGGCACCTCCGACACAGGCGATGTCACGGGATCGAGCCTTCTGGGATGACGTCGTTTTCAACAAGGACAATAGCGGCCCGGCACTCGATGGAGCCGTCTCAATGTCCATCACCGTCCAATCAACGGAAATTGCACACGAGCGTCGCGGCGATACTTGGCTGTTTGCCGCACTGTACGGTCCGGCCCAATCGTTCCGCAGGCCGAAGCCCGGCCAAAAGCCACATAAGCAGACGCTCCTGATCGTCCCGACATACCGGGCGGGTATTGAGGACGTCGGAGGGCGCGTGCCCTCGGTCGGTGTCCTGCGGAACAAGACGGTTGCCGTATTCGGGCTGGGCGCGATCGGCGCACCACTGGCGATCGAGCTTGCTCGCAATGGCTGCCGTAAGATCATCGTGCTCGACCATGACTTCGTCGAACCCGGCAACTCCATCCGGTGGCCTCTCGGCTCCTCGGCCTGGGGACGACGGAAGGTCTCGGTTCTCAAGGAATTCGTTGAGCGGGAGTATCCGACGACCGTCGTCCAGGCGTTTGCTCACCATGTCGGCGCAGCGGCCGTCCAGGAAGGCACGGGCGACCTCGACGTTCTCCCGGGCATCATTGCGGAAGCCGACCTCGTCGTCGACGCGACCGCGTCGAGCGGAGTGTCGCGCCTCCTCGCTGATCTCTGCCAGCGAGCGGCCAAGATGATGGTCTCCGCCTATGCCACCGCCTCGCTGAAAGGTGGCGTCGTGGCCGTCTATCACCCCGCCTCCGGTTGCCCAACTTGTCGAGAGTTCGCCTATCAGTCGGGCCATATCCAGAAGCCGCCGGGTTCCGGCGAGAGCGAGGCTTTGCGCCAACCGCCCGGATGCGCTGAGCTCACTTTCACCGGCGCTTCCTTCGACCTTCAGGAACTGTCGCTTGCGGCGGTTCGGACGGTCGTTGATGTCATGACGAATCCCTCATCGTACCAAGGGTCCATGATCAACACGCTGTCCCTGCACGATGGTACCCGATCGGCGCCGCCAAGTTGGACGGCCGACCTGCTGCCGCCGATGCGGGAATGCGGATGCAAGCCGTAGTCTGGTTGTCCCGCGCGGCCGTCGACGAGATATCCGCCGAAGCCGATCACCACTATGAGCTCGAGACGGGTGGGTCATTCATGGGCTATTGGGCCGATGACCGCGCTGCCGTCGTGACCAGGGTGATCCCAGCGGGTCCCAATGCCCATCGCAGTCGACGGAGCTTCAAGCCGGACCAGGATTGGCAACTCGCGGCGATCGCGGAGCACTACGCGCGATCCGACAGGCGGGACACCTATCTGGGCGATTGGCATACCCATCCCAATGCCCGGGCGGCTGTTCTTAGCTGGACGGACAAAGCCTGCCTGAAGGCGATCATCAAGACCCCGAAAGCGCGAACGACCCTTCCGATCATGATGCTGGTCTGCGGCGCTCCGGGAGGCTGGAGCTTTCACCCGAAGGTATGCCGTCTGATCAGGCGATACCGCGTGTTCGAGATGATCGAGGCAACCGACGCCTCAGTAGCCACATACGAATAGGGTCGCACGCGCCGAGGCAAGTCAGCCGGCAGTCCGACGCGCTTGTCGGTCCTCGCGGGCATGTCGCTTTTCGGGCGGGCGGAAGCGCGCGGTCAGGCGCGGGGCCTTGCCCGGGAGCGCAACCGGATCGACGAGATCGCGCAGGTTACGCTGGCCGATCATCACGATTACCGGTTGCTGCGGCGGATTCCGGGAATCGGACCGATCAACGCTCTGACAATCCTGGCCGAGGCCGGAGACCTGCGGCGGTTCGGCCATTACCGCCAGTTCCTGAAGTTCTGCGGACTCGACCTCGCGACCTGCCAATCCGGTACCTTCCGCGGTCGGACCAAGCTTTTGAAGTAGGGCAATGCCCGCCTGCGCCGAACATTCTGGATGGCGGCGCAGGTCGCCGCACGCCAATGTGACAACAGCTTCCGCGATAAGCTCGGCCGCTATATTGCCGGTCACGCGGACGATGCCGATCGCCGTCGCAAGGCGATGACCGCGCTCACCGCCAAGATGGCGCGGGCGGCGCATGCCGTCTCCAAGACGGGAACAGAATACCGACCGTTTCTGTAGCGGTCGGGCGCCAGGTGGAAGGCCCCCTCTCTGCAAGAGCCGTGAGGGCGCCAAAGGCGACCCTGTAGATAATGTTCGGGCCTTCCACCTGGGTGCGCATCTCGTCTTGAGGACGGTGAGGGCCACGGCCGCGTCAGCGCCGCTGGATCCCGTGTTTGCTATGGCTGGGAGCGATCCCGTTGACGGTGGAAACCATCTGGATCAGCTTGCTGCCAACGTCGGCGATCTGCCGGCACGATGAGACCCGCTGGCCAAAGCCTAAAGCTGCTTCACGACATAGGACGTTATCGCTGACCACGACGAGCGCGAGGACGGAAGCCCCAACGCAAACGCTTGACCTTCCTATTATGGGAAGGCCCAACCTTACCGCAGCTCATCGATGCGTATGCGGAGAATGGTCATGACCGACACCCCGACCAGTAAGGGCCATGGCCATCATCATGACCATCGCGCCCCTGGGGGCCATGACCATGAACACGCCGGGGAAGCCGGGAAGGTAAAGGACCCGGTCTGCGGGATGACGGTCGACCCGCACGCAACCGCGCACCGGGCGCAATACGAGGGCAAGCCGTATTACTTCTGCTCCTCCGGCTGCCAGTCAAAATTCATGGTGGAGCCCGCCAAATACGTCGAGCCAGCGGCGGCCCGGAAGGCGGAACCCGTGCCGGAAGGCACGATCTACACCTGCCCGATGCATCCCCAGATCAGACAGGTGGGACCCGGTTCCTGCCCGATCTGCGGGATGGCGCTCGAACCCGTGCTCGCGACGGCGGAGACCGGCCCCAGCCATGAACTGATCGACATGACGCGCCGGTTCTGGATTGGACTCGCGCTCTCCCTGCCCGTGATCGTGCTGGAAATGGGCGGGCACCTGACGGGTCTGGGCCACTACGTCGGCCAGCAGACCTCGAACTGGGTCCAGATGCTGCTCGCGACTCCTGTCGTGCTGTGGGCCGGCTGGCCGTTCTTCGAGCGTGGCTGGCAGTCGCTGGTTTCGCGCAACCTCAACATGTTCACGCTCATCGCCATGGGGACGGGCGTGGCCTGGGTCTACAGCATGGTGGCGACGCTGGCGCCCGGGATCTTCCCGGCCGCGTTCCGAGGCCATGACGGTTCGGTGGCCGTGTACTTCGAAGCGGCCTCCGTCATCACGGTTCTCGTCCTGCTTGGGCAGGTCCTCGAGTTGCGGGCGCGGGAGAGCACCAGCGGGGCCATTCGCGCGCTGCTCGACCTCGCGCCCAAGGCGGCCCGGAGGATCATGCCTGACGGCACCGAGCAGGAGGTCCAGCTCGACACCGTGCAGGTCGGTGACCGTCTGCGGGTGCGGCCGGGCGAGAAGGTCCCGGTCGACGGCGTCGTCGTCGAGGGGCGCAGCGCGGTCGACGAGTCGATGGTCACGGGCGAGTCGATGCCAGTCACCAAGGAGGTCGGCGCCGCGGCCATCGGGGGCACGATGAACCAGTCCGGCGGCCTCGTGATCGAGGCGCAGAAGGTTGGGCACGACACGATGCTGTCGCGGATCGTCCAACTGGTAGCGGAGGCCCAGCGCAGCCGAGCCCCGATCCAGCGATTGGCCGATCACGTCTCGGGCTACTTCGTGCCCGCGGTCATCGGCGTGGCGGCGCTCGCCTTCATTGCATGGGCCTTCTGGGGTCCCGAGCCGCGGCTCTCCTACGGCCTCGTCGCGGCCGTGGCGGTGCTCATCATCGCCTGTCCCTGCGCGCTCGGTCTCGCCACGCCGATGTCGATCATGGTCGGGGTCGGCCGCGGCGCCCAGGCGGGCGTTCTCATCAAGAACGCCGAGGCCTTGGAACACATGGAGAAGGTCGACACCCTCGTGGTCGACAAGACCGGAACCCTCACGGAGGGCAAGCCATCCGTGATTGCCGTGGTTCCAGCTCCGGGCTTTGACGAAGCCGAAATCCTGCGCCTGGCAGCCAGCGTGGAGCGGGCGAGCGAGCATCCGTTGGCGTTGGCCATCGTCGCGGCCGCCGACAAGCAGGGCATCGCCACCGCGCCGGTCGCCGATTTCGACTCACCCACCGGCAAGGGAGCGCTGGGTACCGTCGAGGGGCGACGCGTCGTGCTCGGCAACGCGGCCTTCCTGACCGAGCATGGCATCGTCCCCGATCGCCTGGCAGAGCAAGCGGACAGGTTGCGCGAGGACGGCGCCACGGTGATCTTCGCCGGAATCGGTGGAACGGTGGCGGGTGCCATCGCCATTGCCGATCCGGTCAAGAGTTCGACGCCGGAGGCGCTCGCCGGGCTCAGGGCGGAAGGCATCCGGGTCGTGATGCTCACCGGCGACAACTGGACGACCGCGAAGGCGGTTGCCAGGCGGCTCGGTATCGACGAGGTCGAGGCCGAGGTCCTGCCCGACCAGAAGAGCGCCGTGGTCCAGCGTTACAAGGCGGAGGGCAGAGTGGTCGCCATGGCGGGCGACGGCGTCAACGACGCGCCGGCGCTGGCGGCGGCGGATGTCGGCATCGCCATGGGCACGGGCACCGACGTGGCGATGGAAAGTGCTGGCGTGACCCTGCTGAAAGGCGACCTCACCGGAATCGTGCGGGCGCGACGGCTGTCGCAGGCCGTAATGCGCAACATCCGCCAGAACCTGTTCTTCGCCTTCATCTACAATGCGCTCGGCGTGCCGGTGGCGGCGGGAGTGCTCTTCCCGTTCTTCGGGATCCTGCTGTCGCCGATCATCGCGGCGGCCGCGATGGCACTGTCCTCGGTCAGCGTGATCGGCAACGCGATCCGCCTGCGCACCGTACGCCTGTAGTTCCCGGACCGGGCAGTTCTATCGAGAGCCGCTCGGTCCGTCCGACTGTTTGATGCAGCGCAAGGTTTCGGTCCGCCAGCCGGGTAGACTTTTTGCAATGAAGAGGCGTCGCAAAAAAGCTCTGTCTCCGTTGATGGCCATGCTCCTCGCGGTCGCCGCGATGGTTCTCGTGGTCGGTCATATGGCGACGCCTGCCTTTTCGGCGCCCGGTCCTGCCACGCACCTGTCCTTGGTCATGGAGCATGGGCACGTCGACCCGGCGGCGGCCTCCATCCATCACGGCCGAAACGCGGATCAAGACAACGCCGAGGGAACGGCGGGCGGCCCCTCTTGCGACCAGGCTTGTCTCGGCGCTTCCTCGAGCTGCCTCGTCGTGCCCCCCGCGATGATCCGTGCCGGTGCCCCTTTCCCGAGATGGCCCGAAGCCGTCTGCCTCCAGCCCGGGAATGACCTGATGCTGGCCGGGGCAATCCCGGAGGTGCGATTCAAGCCGCCAAAATCCATCGCGTAACCCAACCGAATCCCGACCCCGCCGCTTCCGTGATGTCGCGGCCTGCGTGGGCACCGGGACCCTGTTCAATTCGAATTCGGAAGGACAATGCGATGTTCGCACGCAGAACCCAGATTGCACTCGCCCTCGTCACATCCCTTGGCGCCGCCGGCGCCCGGGCCGACACGATCGTCGTCGCCAACGAGAACGGGCAGAGCCTCTCCATCATCGACTCCCAGACCTCGAAAACCACTACGGCGGCGATTCCGGTCTCGCCGCACAACGTCGACGTCACCGCCGATGGCCGCCTCATCCTGGCGACCGGTATGCCTGCGGCACAGTCCGGCAGCCATGCGGCTCACGGTTCCGCGGGCGGGCAGCTCATTCTCATGGACGTCTCTGGCGACGCGCCCGGCGCACCGCAGGTCGTGGCCGTTGGAGGACATCCGGCGCATGTCGTTCCCGACGCACAGGGGCATTTCGCCTACCTGACCGACGCCGAAACCAACTCGGTGGTAGTGGTCGATATCCCGGGGCGTAGGGTAACCGGTCGCATCCCCGTGCAGAACTACCCGCATGGACTGCGCCTATCGCCGGACGGCAACCTGCTCGCGGTCGCCAACATGAAGAGCGACACGGTCTCGTTGGTGGATACGCGCAATCCGGAGAAGGCCATGCATATCTCCGTCGGAAAGCGGCCGGTCCAGGTCGCGTTCGACCGGAGCGGCCGCACCCTCGTGGTCTCGCTCAACGGCGAGGACAAGGTCGCCATCATCGACGTCGACGCTCGCAAGCTGCTGCGGAAGGCCTCCGTCGGAAACGGACCCGTGCAGGTCTACGTTACGCCGGACGGCAAGGCCGCCCTGGTCGCGAACCAGGGCTCGGCGGCGAAGCCGGACAACCGGGTGTCGGTCGTCGCGCTCGAGGACGGCAAGCTGATCCGGAACGTGACGGTCGGCAAGGGAGCGCACGGCATCGTCATCGCTCGCGACGGTCGCACGGCCTACGTCACGAACACCTACGCGAACACCATCTCCGCGATCGATCTCGGCAGCCTCTCTGCCGGGAAGGCCTATCCGGTGGGCAAGGGGCCGAACGGCATCGCCGCCCGCTAGGTGCCAGGAAGCGGGAGCAGACCGGGTGGGCGGAACGAGCCTTGCCGGTACCCCGCTTGATTTCGCTCAAGGCACCGTTCGCCAGCAAGGTCCAAGATCGGCACGCTCCGCACCGGGAGAGATCGACATGCCCACCACACCGACTCCTGCCCCCGAGTCGCCACGAACCTGGCGGACCCTGCTGATCAACACGCCTCTGGGTTGGGTCTGCTCGCTCGCGTTGGCCGCTCTCGGCATCGACCTCCTCGCGAACCACGGCGTTCATATCGTGACCGCACTGCCCTACCTCCTGCTGCTGGCCTGCCCCCTGATGCATCTGTTCATGCACGGCGGCCACGGCCACCACGACAAGCGGGGGTGACCGCCCAAGGCCGGGCCGGCTGCGGCCCGGCTGAGAACATTGGGGGCCCTTGCAGCCCCGGGACCAATGGCTGCGCCCGACGCAACCTGATCGGCGCTGCCTGCGGCCATTCCGCGAAAGCTGCGCCGACGCCGTTCTTACCCTTTTTGACCGCTCAAAGGAGACACTGCCATGAAGATGTCCGTTCTCGCGACTGTCCTGGTTACCCTTGCCGGGCCCGCGCTGGCCCAGGCGCCGACTTCCAGTGACCCGCACCATCCAGGTAATGCCCCCAAGGCGCAGGCCCAATCCACGGCGCCAGCAAAACCTCAGGCGATGCCCGGCCAATCCGGAATGCCAATGCCCATGGGCCAGATGATGCAGGGTCAAGGCATGCCCGGCGGCAGCCGAGGGATGATGGGCCAGTTCTCGACCGAGGATATGAGTGCCTTCGCCGAAGCCCACATCGCGTCCATCCATGCCGGGCTGAAGCTGACCGCCGGCCAGGAAAAGCTATGGCCTTCGGTCGAAACCGCGCTCCGGAACCTGGCGACCCTTCACCTCAGCCATATGCAGGCCAATCGCCAGACGGGAGGCATGACGGCAAACGATCCGGTGAACATGCTGCGCACCATGGCCGATCATATGAGCCAGGGATCCGACGCCATGCGCAAGCTCGCGGACGCTGCCGCGCCGCTCCACGCGACCCTCGACGAGGCCCAGAAGCGGCGGCTGCCGGCACTCGTCCGGATGGGCAGCCGAGGCATGATGGCGCAAGGCATGATGGGGCGGGGAATGATGGGGCGGGGAATGATGGGACCCGGCGGTGCCATGATCCCCGGTGGATCCGATGGTGCTGACGACGACACCCCGAACAAGCACTGATGCGCCACCCCGGATGGAGCCAGGCTCGCAACGAGGTCAACCCTGCTCCGAACCAATGAAAGCGGGCGGACACGGGGTTGTCCGCCTTCGCAAGGGCGCCCTCGCAATGTACGTGCCGTCGCGACATCGGCGCGTCGTGATGAATCGCCGCTTGACCTTACCATCATGGTAAGGTGCAGGCTGTTCTCATCGTCGATGAGAAACGGAGACCATTCCATGTGCGGATGCAACAACCACTCCTCCCGGCCGGACCAGGCGGCCGAACGTGATCCGAATGCCCTGACCTTGCGGGTCGACGACATGACCTGCGGTCACTGCGCTGGCACGATCAAGAACGCGATCGAGACGGGACTGCCCGGCACGCAGGTCGAAGCCGATCCGGCTTCCAAGTTGGTGTCCGTCCGCGGGAGCAGCGACCTGGCATCCATCAAGGCTCTCGTCGCCAAGGCCGGCTATACCCCGGTCGCAGCCTGAAGGAGATGCTCATGCTCACCCGCCGCCGCTTCCTCGCCGTTCTCGGAACCTCTGGCGCCGCGATGATGGCCGGACGAGCCTTTGCGCAGGCCACCCTGCCGAAGGTGACCGTGACCAAGGATCCGAACTGCGGCTGTTGCGGCGGCTGGGTGGAGCACATGAAGGCCGCAGGCTTCTCCGTCGAGGTCATCACATCCTCGGACGTCGACCAGGTGAAGCTCCGCCTCGGCGTGCCGGGCGACCTTGCCTCCTGCCATACGGCAGAGGTGTCCGGTTACGTCGTCGAAGGTCATGTGCCGGCTGACGCCGTCAAGCGCCTCCTGGCCGAGAAGCCGCAGGCTCGGGGCCTCGCCGTTCCGGGAATGCCGATGGGCTCTCCCGGCATGGAGGTCGCCGGCAAGGCGCCGGACAGCTACGAGGTCGTCCTGTTCGGATCTTCGGGCCGGACCAGCTTCGCGCGCTACCGCGGCGTACACCGCGTCTGATCCCGGAACGCCATTTGCTCGAGGCCCTGGCGAACCATTGCCGCGTCGATTTCGGCAGGCTGACGGCAGCCGCGACCGTGAACTTCGGCGAACGCCGGTATACGATCGGCGACCAGATCCTGACGCGGGACACCCTGAGCCGGAAGAGGCTGCGGGTTTACCCGAGCTTGTTGCCTTCGAAGCCCAGATCGGCCCACCGGATCTCGGTGACCGAGCATGCCCAGGCCTTCGACTCGAAGGCTGGCGATAGCTTTTCGCAGAACGGGCGATCGAACGCGGCATTGTGCGCGATGACGAGGTCGGCGGGTTCGACCAGAGCATCGAGCGCCGCGATATCGATGCCGTGACCGGAGACCATCTCATCCGTGATGCCCGTCAGCCGCGTTATCTCCGCGGGGATCGGAGCGGATGGCTGGCGCAGGCCGCTATTGACACCGACAACATCCCCGATCACGCCCGCATCGTCGTAGGTGAAGCTCACCGCGCCGATCTCGATGATCTCGTCCCGGGTATGCAAGAGGCCGGTGGTCTCGGTGTCCACCAACACCGCGAGGTTCGGGAACGCGCTCTTCTCCCGCGGGACGATCGGGCGAGGCATTAGCTTTCGCAGCACCCTGAAGTAGCCAGGGGCATCGTCGAACAGATCAATCTGGATTGCTGCGATCTTCATGCGGCGACCCTAGCCGTTTTCTTCGTCGCCAACTGCCAGCAGTAGTCTCCGGCCGCAAATTGGAAGCGAACCCGCGACGCATCCTTGGAAGCCAAAACTGGTGGGCAGGGCTCAACCAAGGTGTGATGCACCAGGTTGAGCCCGCTGTCGATTTAGATCATCCGCTTGATCTCGGCATAGGCGCCGTTGGTCTTCAGCGTGATCGTCACGTCCTTGGAGCCGCGATTGCGCCAGAACCAGCCATGAGCGCCGTCACCCTCAGCCGTCAGAACGCCGTCGTCGCTGGCGGCACCACGTCCCTGCTTGTAGCTCTTCTCCTTGCCGCCGCCGGCCGGAGTGCCGTGCATGTCGTAGTTGACGACGCCACCGTCGGTCGCCCAGGAGAAGTTCACCTTGGCGCCTGCCTTCATCGTCAGCTTGTACTCGACACCTTCGCTGGGCTTCAGGGTGATGACTGTTTCGTCCTTGCGCCCGGCCGCCTGAGCGACAACCAGCCGCTCACCTGCCTGGGCTGGTGAGACGAACAGGGTCGCCAGCACGTTGCCGATCAGGCTGGAACGCTGATCCGGAGCCGGACGAGCTGGCTGCTCAACCGCGCCCGTCGAATCCTTCTGGCGATCGCGCTGCGCTTCCTCGGCGAGCTGGGTCTTGATCTCGCCCATCTCGGTCAACTTCAGCATCCGGCCGACCCCGGTCGGGTCGATGGCGTACTCGGCCGGAAGCACGATGGTGACCAGGATGCCAGCCGCGGCGACGAAGGCAATAGCGGTGGAACGCAGGAGCTGAGCCGAAGTTGGCAGTTCCGCGCGGGTCGGGATGTCTGTGTTGTACATGGGAGCGAACCTCAAGCTTGCGAGATGAAATAGCCGGTGAGCTGGTAGCCGATCAGCACGAACCCGGCGGTGAGCATTACGGTGTTGGCGGCGTAGGCATGGCGCCAGAAGCTGTTGGTGCGGCGCCAGAAGCCCATCGCGATCAGGATCATCGCCAGGGCGGTGAGCTGCCCGATTTCGACGCCGACATTGAAGGCGAGGAGGTTCGGGACGAGGCCGTCCGGCGAGATCTTGTATTCGAGGATCTTGGTCGACAGGCCGAAGCCGTGGAACAGGCCGAAGATCAGAGTCGCGACCTTCGTGTTCGGCTGGAAGCCGAGCCAGCGCTGGAAGGCGCCCATGTTGTCGAGCGCCTTGTAGACGACCGACAGGCCGATGATCGCGTCGATGATGTAGCTGTTGATCCCGACGTTGAAATAGACGCCGAGCAGCATCGTGGTCGAGTGGCCGATCGCGAACAGGCTGACATAGATCGCGATGTGCTTCAGCCGGTAGAGGAAGAAGATCACTCCGAACAGGAACAGGATGTGGTCGTATCCCGTCACCATGTGCTTCGCGCCGAGGTAGACGAAGGGGATGATGTTCACCCCCGTGATCTCCTGGATGTAGCCCTTGTCGCCTTCAGCGACGGCGTGGGCGAGTGCTGCGTTCAGGCCGATCAGCCCAAACATCGCAGCAAGCAGGACTATGAACAGAGCGCGCAGCTTGCGACGCCCCGTCAATGAGGATCGTTTCATGTGATTTCCGAGATGTGTCGTGAGGGAACGCCGCCTTGGGCGGCGCGCTTTCAAGCGACGAAGGATCTCGGCGGTCGATCGAGGCCGTGGCGCAGGCCCAGCTCGGTATCTTGCGGCTCATGCCGCATCATGGTGCCGACGAAACGCGGCATCCCGAGCCGAGGCTGAGCGACCAGATTGGCGGTCTCGTGAACATGGTCGGAGGTGTTGTGGCCGTGAACATGTCCCGGGACGCGTTCGTCCGGCTCGCCCTCGTCATGCGAATGCCCGTGATCGGCGATCGTCGCGGCGAGTTCGGCGTGGCGCTGGGCTTCGGCCTGGGCCATCGCATAGGCGTTGTGGCCCGACTGGACGTGGACCGCGGACAGCAGCATCGCGAACACCGCCAGGAAGGCGGCCGCGAGGCTCGATCTGATTCTGATGCTGCGACGCGGCATGACGAAAAGCTAGGGACACCATTCTTAACGAAAGTTTGACGTGATGAACTAAAGGCACCGAATCGCGCTTTGACTCATCCTATCCAGGGGGATACCATCAGCCATGTCCGAAAGCCACCTGCACGAGAGCCATCCCGAGATCGCCAAGCGCCTGAAGCGGGCGGAGGGCCATCTGCGCAAGGTCATCGAAATGATCGAAGCCGGCCGGCCGTGCCTTGAGCTCGCGCAGCAGCTTCACGCGGTCGAGAAGGCCATCGGGCAGGCCAAGAAGAACCTGATCCAAGACCATCTCGATCACTGCCTCGAAGACGTCGTCGGTCCTCTCGCACGCGAACAGCGCCGCTCGATCGACGAGTTCAAGGAGATCGCCAAGTACCTATGAGAACGTGATGCCGTCCTTCGCCGACCTGATCCAACAGAGTGCCTCTCACGCCTGGCTGTTCATCCCGAGCGCGATCCTGCTCGGAGCGCTGCATGGCCTGGAGCCCGGCCACTCCAAGACGATGATGGCCGCGTTCATCGTCGCGATCCGTGGAACAGTGACGCAGGCCGTACTCCTCGGCCTGGCGGCGACGGTCTCCCATACGCTCGTGGTCTGGGGCATCGCGATCGGCGGCATGTTCCTCTGGCAGGGCGTCGCCCCGGAAACGTTCGAGCCCTATCTCCAGATCACCTCTGCGGTGATCATCGTCGGCATGGCTCTTTGGATGCTCTGGCGCACCTGGGGAGACCAGCAGCGCGCCGGGCTGGCTTCGGGACATAGCCATGGCGGCCACGGGGGCCACAGCCACGGAGGACATGGCGGGCATAGTCACGGCGGGCATTCGCACGGCCCCGCAACGGCAGCCGCGCATTCTCACCATGGCCACGAGGCCGATATCCGTCGCATCGACACCGGGCATGGCGTCATCGCCGTCGAGGTCTTCGAGGATGGCGTCCCGCCGCGCTGGCGCATTCGTACCGAGCGGGGCCATGCCTGGGCAGCCAAGGACGTCGGCATCGTCACCGAGCGGCCGGACGGCTCGCGTCAGGCCTTCACCTTCGAGAGGCGTTCCGGGCTCCTCGAATCCGTGCAGGAAATCCCCGAACCCCACGAGTTCATGGCGCGGGTCAGCCTCGGCCATGGCGACCACACCCATGATTACGATCTCTCCTTCGTCGAGGATCACGCCCATGGCCACGACCACATGCATGAGGAACTGCGTGGGCTCGATGTCGCGACCGATGGCTACCAGGACGCCCACGAGCTGGCGCATGCCAACGACATCCGTCGCCGCTTCGCCGATCGCAACGTCACGACCTGGCAGATCGTCCTGTTCGGCCTGACCGGCGGCCTGATCCCGTGCCCGGCTGCGATCACCGTGCTGCTGCTCTGTCTCCAGCTCAAGGAGTTCACGCTCGGCTTCACGCTGGTATTGTGCTTCTCGATCGGTCTCGCGATCACGCTCGTCTCCGTCGGCGCGGCGGCCGCGCTGAGCGTCCGTCACGCGACGAAGCGCTGGTCCTGGTTCTCGACCTTCGCGCGACGTGCGCCCTACTTCTCCGGAATCCTGCTGATCGGCGTCGGCCTCTATGTCGGCATCCACGGCTGGATGGGGCTCTCCTCCCAGGCAACGCGTGCGGCCCAGGTTGCTCTAGTCCTGCCGCTGGGCGGCTGATCAGAACCGCATCGGACGATCATGCTCGACGTTCTTTCCAACCGAACCTACCGGCACCTGTTCCTTGCGCAGATCATCGCGCTGCTCGGGACAGGTCTTCTGACCGTCGCGCTCGGGCTGCTCGCCTTCGAACTTGCCGGCGACAAGGCGGGAGCGGTGCTCGGGACTGCGCTGGCGATCAAGATGGTCGCCTATGTCACGGTCGCGCCCGTGGTCGGCGCTTACGCTGCGCAATTGCCGCGGCGCGCCTTCCTGATCGCGATGGACTTGGTGCGGGCCGCCATTGCCTTGCTGCTGCCCTTCGTCTCCGAGGTCTGGCAGATCTATGTCCTGATCTTCCTGCTGCAATCGGCCTCGGCGGCCTTCACGCCGACCTTCCAGGCGA
>JAIUOY010000026.1:0-13131 GCA_020160995.1 Pseudomonadota bacterium
CAAACTGCGCCTCGTGACCGCGCTGCAGGCGAACGGCGTGTCGGTCGCCATGACCGGCGACGGGGTCAACGACGCGCCCGCCCTGAAGCGGGCCGATGTCGGCATCGCCATGGGGCTCAAGGGCTCCGAAGCCGCCAAGGAAGCTGCCGATCTGGTGCTGGCCGACGACAACTTCGCCACAATCGCCGCCGCCGTGCGCGAGGGACGCACGGTCTACGACAATTTGAAGAAGGTCATCAGCTGGACACTGCCCACCAATGCCGGCGAATCGATAGTGGTGGTTCTGGCCTTGCTGGCGGGCCTCGCGCTGCCGGTGACGGCGGTGCAAATCCTATGGGTCAACCTGATTACCGGCGTCACGTTGGGCGTCGCGCTGGCTTTCGAGCCCACCGAGGTCGGCACCATGGGGCGCCTGCCGCGGCCCCGGCACACGCCGATCCTGTCGGGGGAACTGGTCTGGCGCGTGCTGCTTGTCGCGCTGCTGTTCTTCGCGGCGGTATTTGGAGTCTTCACCTACGCGGTCGACAGGGGATACCCGCTCGAACTCGCGCAGACCATGGCGTTGAACATGCTGGTGGTGCTGGAAATCTTCCACCTCTTCTTCATCCGCAACCTACACAGCACATCGCTGACCTGGGACGCGGCGAAAGGCACGCGCGTGGTCTGGATCGTCGTCATCGTCATCACAGCTGCGCAGTTCGCGGTCACCTATCTGCCACCGCTGCAGGCGATCCTCGGCACCCAAGCCGTACCTCTCGCGGACGGTCTCCTGATCGTTGGCGTAGGTGCCGCCTTCTTCGCGATCATCGAGATCGAAAAGCAGATCAGGCTGGGATTGAAGCGATGACCAGTCGCTTCCACTGCGGAGATCCGACAGAGAGCTAGGGGCTCAGGTCAATCCGGACTTCGCCTGGAGGGCCATGGCGTTGACGTAGCTCTCATCATCGCCCGGTGCGACGCACCAAGCCCGCCGGCCCGTGCTACTGCAGCTGCAGTCGCAGGGCTCCCGCCTCCTTGAACGTGGCCTGCACATGATCGGTGTGTTTGCCATGACATTCGACCGAAACCTCGACCGGCCCTTTCAGTTCCGGCTTCCCGCTTCGCGGCCCCCCCGGATGCCCGCTTTCGACATCCGCCCCGGCCGGCTCGACGCCCGCGGTATTGGCGCGCCCGGGCGCTCGAATGAAGATGTCCGTGCGTTCGATGCCGTGCTTCTGGACCAGATGCTCCACGGCGATCTCCGCATCGCGTCGTGTGGCAAAACTCGCAACGACCGTTTTCTCCATGACTTACTCCCTCGGACAAGCGTGCAGGCCGGCGACCTGTGCCGACCTGATATGGGAAACGAGACGCCCCGCTCCTCGTTCCATCTCCGCCAGCCAGTCGTCTCTCAGCCGCGCCCTTTGAGCGGCACTTTGACGATCTCGCCCCAGAGCTTTCCGTTGGGCACGACGACGCGGCCGTTCTCGTTCTCGAGCTCGGTGTAGAAGACGTTGACGATGCTGATGACGCCGGAGACCCCGCCCGTCTCGACGGTGTCGCCGACATGAAAGGGTCGGAAGATGATCAGCATTATGCCGGCGGCGAAGTGGCTGAGCGTTCCCTGCAGAGCCAATCCTATCGCCAGCCCCAGAGCACCGAGAGCGGCAACGAAACTCGTCGTGGCGATTCCGAAAGTGGTCAGGACCGAGACGACGGTGAACGTCAGCACGGCATAGCGGGCGGCGTTCGCCAGAAACAGCACCAATGTCCTGTCGATCTGCTTCGCCCGATCGCAAAGGCGTTTGATCAGGCGATAGGCCATCCGCGACACCACCCAACCGGCAATCATCACGACGACGGCGCCGACGGCCCGCAGACCGTACGTCGTCATGATGGTTGCCAGGGTCGTCATAGTGCTGTCGACATCGATCATCTTCTTCGCCCTCGAAGTCGCGGAAACCCATCAACGCGACGCACCGCAGCGAAGTTGCGTTTGCGACCCGACGCAGGAAAAACACCGCGAATTGCCCAAAGGACGTCAAATTGCCGACGGAGTATCGGCGCTGCTTTGCTGAAGAAGCTCCATAGCATCGAAGGCTTGGCCGATGTTTCGACCAGCATCGGAATCGCCAAGGATTGGGAGCGGGCCTTCGGGTCGGGTCTGCCGGCCCGTTCGCCGAACCGGCCCCCGGGACAGGAGGGTGACTTGGCGATCTTTTGCGTCAGCTACGACTGCCACAAGGTGCGCGACGGCCAGGCATTCCGGACGGCCCTCGAGGAGTCCGGCGGCGTTCGCCTCCTCGATTCGCTGTGGTTGATCTCCCTGGACTGGACCGCGGTCGAACTTCGCGACGCAGTCATGGCTCATCTGGACAGCGACGAGTCGCTGGTCGTGCTGGAGCTCGATCCTTCCAAGACCTGGGCTACCGCACGCGCCAGGGAAGAGGGAACGGAATGGCTGCGTCAGAACATTCCCTGAGCGGTCGGCCAGTTCCCAGGTTGACTGATCGTCGGTAATCGAGAAAATTCTGGGGTTGTCGATTGAGCGGGAACTCAATCGCGCAGATTGGGGATTTGGGGCGAGATGAACGACAACAATGACCAGAACAGCTCATCGCGAGACGACTTAACCCAAGGAGGCTTGCCGCGGGATGAGCCGATTCAGAAAATAAGAATGGCCTACTCGGCTCCTGTTCTGATGGCGTGGGGAACCTTGCGGGATGTCACTCAATCCGTAGGCAGTTCGGGCCGCCGCGACGGCGGCCGAGGCCGGCAGCGCCGGACCCGCTGGTAGGACGGCCGGCCGAGCGCTCTCGGCACGGGCCCGTACCGGATACCCCCGACACCCCCACGCCGGCCTGCAAGGGCGATCCTTAGCGACACCGAACGGTAACGTTGAAATCCCGGCCGCTCGTCCCGCCCCGCCCCGCGGCGGTCAGCAGGCCATTGGCGACCCTGCCCGACATCTGCGCAACGAAGCGCTGATTCACGTGCGTTTGCTGGCCAATACCCTCGTAGGTCAAAAACACGTTGCCGGCCGCGTCGATGCGGCCGCTGACGACGTTGCGCTTGGTGGTATCGGCCTGGGACACCCAGCCGTCGCTGATCTCGCCGTTGCGGATGGTCATGCTGGCGTACCAGCAGCTCGGGGGGAACCCCTGGTACGCGGCACGGCACCATTGCGACCGATAGGTGCCTTCGCATTGTCGCCCCGAGGCGGCCGGTGCCGCTGCCGCGGATGGCGATGCCGGCGGCGCTGCCGGCCCCGAAGCGGGCGGTGCGACGGCAGGCGCGGCTGCGGCCAGGGCGAGCTTTTTCTGCTCTTCGTCATAGCGCGCAAGGGCGGTTGCCGCCTCGCGCTGCAGCGTCGCTTGCTGGTCGTGCGTGAGGTATCCCGTCGCGGCCTGGCCGGCCTTCTTCTGCCACGCCGCGATCATCTCGCGCGAGCGGACGCCGAAGACGCCGTCGGTGCCGCCGGTCGAGAAGCCCAGCGACGTGAGCGCGACCTGAAGACGCTGGCGGTCCGAATGGCTGAGCCGCAACGCCGTCTCGGCGGCCTCGGCCCCCTTGCGATCGGCTTCCTCGGCGCGTAGCCGTGCCGCGGCTTCCTCCCGGGCCTTCGCATCGGCTTCGGCATCGGCCTTTGCTTTGGCCGCGGCGTCGGCCGCAGCCTGCGCCTCGGCCTGGCGTCTGGCATCGGCAACCGCCTTCTGCCGGGCCGCCTCTTCCGCCGCCGCCTTCTCGCGAAGTTCCTGTTCGATGCGCGTCCGGAGTGCGGCCTCCTCGTCGGCCTTGCGGCGCGCTTCCGCCTCCGCCCGCAGACGTGCCGCCTCCTCCTGTGCCGTGCGCTGCTCTCGGCGCGCCCGCTCCAGTTCTTCCTGCGCCTGGTCGGCCACCGAAGACGGCAATGCCGACGATGGCGGCGGCCTCGTCGAAGGCGACACGCCGGAGCCCAGCGCAAACCAGCCACCCGCTGCGACAAGCAGCAGAGCGGCGGCGGCGGCGATCTTCATGCCAGTGTGCGCGCCACGCGGCGACGTGGAAGGCGTCCCGGCGGGCGGCGGCGATGCGGGCGGCGGCGCGGGGGGCTTGGCCGCCATCACGACCGTCGCCGGCGCCGCGGCGGCACCGCTGCCTGCCAGGAGCGCCCGCCATGCCGCCACGGATTGCGGCCGGCCGGCGGCCCGGACGACGAGGGCGGCGTCGATCCCGGCCAGCAGCGCCCTGGGAAAGGCACGGCCCGAGCCCGCCAGCGGCACAAGCTCGTCGTCCACCATGCGGTCGATGGCGTTCCGCGGAGGCTCGCCGGTGATGGCGTGATAGAGCGTGGCGGCCAGGCTGTAGATGTCTGTCCACGCGCCCTGTGGCGCGGAGGTGAACTGCTCGACCGGCGCATAGCCCGGCGTGAACACCGCCGTCATGGCCTGCGTGCGGCCGGCGATGGCGGCTCGCGACGCACCGAAATCGATCAGCGTCGGCTGCCCTTTGGCATCGAGCAGAATGTTCGCCGGCTTGATGTCGCGATGCAGGAAGCCCGCGGCGTGAACCTGCTCCAGGCCGTCGAGCAACGGCGCAAGGATGCGGTCGATCTCGGCGGCATCGAGCGCGCCGGCGCGAACGATACGCTCGTGCAGCGTCTCGCCGTCGACCAGCTCCATGACCAGATAGGCCGTGCCATTGGCCTGGAGATAGTCGTGGACCTTCACGATGCCGGGCGCGCGATGCAGGGCGGCCAGGGTGCGCCCCTCGGACACGAAGCGCTCCAGCCCCCAGGCCAGGTCCTCGGCGGCGCTGCGCGAGCGCGGCACGACGGTGACACCGTCCTTGCGTACGGCCAGCGCGGTGGGCAGGTATTCCTTGATCGCCACTTCGCGCCCCAGCTCGGTGTCGACGGCGCGATAGGTGATGCCGAAGCCACCCTGCCCCAGCACCGCGACGACGCGGTATCGGCCTATGGTCTGGCCGGGTTGGAGTGTCACCAAGTCGACGTCCGGTGAGTCGACATCCGGTCGGGAGCGTCCGTCGTCGTCAACGCTTGCAGCCATGAACGAACGCCTCCGAAGCGCGCGCATGCGCCCACTGGTCGGACAAGACGCTTAGCCGACGTCAGGATGAAACCGGCATGGTTCGGAGTCGAGTGGAGATGCCCGACCTGGGGCCGGCGCTATGCCGGCCCGACATCACACCGCCGTGAGGGCGGGGCTTCGCAGCGACTGCGGGATCGGCGTCAGCAGGCGCGGCCCAGCATGCACCATCTTTGATACCGGAAGGCGTCGCGCGAACCTTCGCCTGGCGGTCTCGATGGGGCCGCAAGATCTGCAGTACGTCGCTCTCGAACGTACATCTCATGCGTCACCAGCGGCGCCATCACCCCGCGGGCCACTTTCGGCCCCGTCGGGGTTGTCGTACCCGGCCAGCCTCGCGGCAGGTCGATGGGTACATCCATCGCAACCTCCCTTTCATCCTTTTCGCAATGCCCTCCTCTCCAGGAAGCCAGATCGCGGCCCCTCTTGGGCGAAGGGCATTGGACCGGGAAGGAAGGCAGCGTTTCAGTCGCGATATCACTCCGTGTGACGATCGCGCACCCGGGGATTAGAAACCCGCGCCGAGCGGGGTCGGATATCTACCTGGTCGCGCAAGTATCCGACACGGCCGCAAGCAGGCTGTGGTCTGGGCTCCGGGGCCGCGACTTGGCTACACTGAAGCGCTTTCGATATAAACGCCGAGCCGGTGACTCGGAACGGCAAGTCGGTCTGCCAGGACAAGGATCACGTCGCCCAGCGATGTCAGTACATTTTATTCACGACGACCTTCTGGGCCACGTCCCGAACCCCGGATTCAGCGGCCCCGGGTTTGGTGGGTCATTTCACACGATCGATGCCAGCGGGCTTCGCTTCAATGGCGAGAGACCGGAGTCGAGCGAGGGGTCGATACTGACCGTAGGCGATTCCTTCACCTACGGCGACGAGGTGCGCGACGAGGAATCCTGGCCCGCCCAGTTGCAGAGGCTCACCGGCCGCCACGTCCTCAACGGCGGCGTGACCGGCTACGGCTTCGACCAGATCGTGCTGCGCACCGAACAACTCATGGCTGCGCACAATCCGTCCGTCATCATCGTGAGCTTCATCGCCGACGACATACTGCGCACGGAGATGAGCCGGATGTGGTGGCGCAACAAGCCGTGGTTCGCGATCGAGGACGACCGACTGGTTCTCAAGGGCGTTCCCGTGTCCAATCGGACCAGGCTGCCGCTCCATATCCGACGACGGCTGGACCGGATCCTGGTCGACCTTTCGCCGATGCTGCAGCATATGGTCGGTTATCATAAGCGGGTGCATCGCGCCGGCTTCGGGTTGGAAATCGCCCAGCAGCTCGTCAGGCGACTCGCGAAAATGCAGTCGGACCACAACGTCAAGATCGTCGTGATGGCGCAGTACCCGCCCCACACCTGGATCTACAAGGCCTTCGCAAAGGACCAGCGCCGCCTCGCGCAGGCGGTTCTCGACGGCGCGACGGCCTGCGGGCTCGCCACTGTCGACACTTTCCGCCGGCTCAGCACCGAGCCGAAGCCGCAGGACTTCTACGCCGCCACGCATATGAACGTGCGCGGCAACCTGATGATCGCCAGCCTGCTCGCCGCTACGTTGCCGAGCCTGCTCAAATAGCGGCTGCGCCTACAGTTACGTCTTCGGTGCCGTGAGCGACGCCAGCACCATGCCGATGGCGCCGCCGCCGAGAAAACCGGCCACCATGATCAGGTAACGATCGAATGTCGTGCCGTAGTAGGCAAACTCGAACACGGCAAAGACCGCCGGTATCATTCCCAGAAACGCACCCACGATTGCCCAGCGGTGATTTCGGGGCTGACTACGCCACTTCGCCCTCATGCGACCCTCCCCCTGTCGACGAACGGGCCTCGGCTCCTCTACCTGACGTCGAGATCCCTCAGAGCGCTCCGCCGGCAACCATGTCGAAGCGCGACCGCAGCTCTTCGATCGTGGGGACGCGGTCGGCTTCGAGTTCGGGATACTCCCTCTCGAGTTCGTGACGGTCGAATTCGTCGAGATGCAGATCGGCGGCGCCGTGATCGGTTTCGAGCGCGTTGAGCGCATTGTGGAGATGGAAGATCCGCCAGCGCGCCGACTTCTCGTGGCGTGCCGCCTCCAGCTTGGCCAGCCGGTCGCCGAAGCGTTCAAAGACCTTCTTCCGATCGTCGGACATCATGCCACTCCCGTCATTTGCGTTGTCGCCAGAGTCTTGTTGCAAGGCTCTCACGTCCGAAGTTCCCTCGCAATGCAATGCACCGTACCGGCCGCGCCCCGGGACCGGCCGGGAGCCGCCGGTTTGTCCACAAGGGCGGACGAGCCGACATGACGCGGCCCCCTATTCATGCCAACGTCGGAGCAAGAGACGTCCAGATCTCGCCGGAGCAGCGTGGAGGAAACGATGCGGCAAGAGTTTCTTTCCTGGTTGCGCATTCTCGCGATGACCAGCGCGGTTTTCGTCTTGATCGGATTGCTCATCACCGCCGGTCGCCCGGTGCTGGAGCTCGTGGCGCTTCGATAGGCGGCCCGAGAGCCCGCGCAGACGCCGCAACGGAGCGGCGCGCCTAGCCGAGATAAAGCTCGAGAGGACGATCGAAGCCCTTCAGTTCATAGGGCCTGGCGATCCTGTCCCGCAGGTCGTCGCCCACGCGCTGACACACCGCTGCGGTCACCAGGATCTCGCCGGAGGCGGCGACCGACTGGGCACGCGAGGCCGTATTCACGACCGTCCCGATGGCGGTCAGGTCTCGGTGCGTGCGGCCGAACTCCCCGAAACTGAGCTCGCCGCAGTGAATGCCGATCCCGACACCGACCTCGACCCCGGCCTCGCCCGTCAGATCGGCAAACTCCGCCTTCCTCGCCGCGCATCGACGCTGGATTTCGCGGGCCGCCAGCAGCGCCTGCCGCGCATGGTTCTCCTGCCGGATCGGGAAATTGAATACGGCCATCACCGCGTCGCCGATGGTCTTGTTGAGGAGGCCATCGTACTCCCAGATGGCGGCGGCGCACTCGTCGTAGAAGATGTCGAGCAAATCGCCCATCGCCGTAGCCGACAAGGACTGCGACAGGCTCGTGTAAGCCCGGACGTCGGCAAACAGGATCGTGGCGTCGATCGTGATCTTGGTCGCCTTCATCACGCGCTTGAACATCAGTTCGCAGAAGGTGCATGTGTTCGGGTTCATGCGGCTCGGACGCAGGCCGACAACACGGAACGGCACCGACAGCGCGCCGCGGAGCGGGATCGGCACATGCATCTGTTGCCAGCATCCCTTGCAGATCAGCGATTGTTGCCGCGCCATATACCGCTCTCTTCGTTCGCTCGGAGACGCCCGGCAATCCTGCGCGCGGCCCTTGCCGGTTTCAAAGGGAGAATCGGCTCCCAGCCCGCAACATAGGATGTGATGCCCGGAGAGGATGCCGCCAGGCTGTTGATTCCATGCATGATTCGGATGGCCCCAAGGTCTTGCCGAAAGACCGAAATCGGGCAACCGGCGACCGGCATCTGTTGCCCGGAAGTCACTCCGTCCGGAAACCCGTCGGCGCCGTCGACTGATCACTGGCCGCAGAGCCGCTTCGAGCGTCATATGGACGATAGAGCAGTGGCCCGTGGGGGACCCTGCCTTTGAGGTGATGTTGTGAACGACATTGCTGCAGAGGTCCGGGACATCATCGTCCTGCACCTTGGAGTTGCCGAAGCGCAGATTACCGACGACGCGTCTTTCAAGGATACGCTTGGCGCCGACAGTCTCGACCTGGTCGAGATCGTCATGACCTGCGAGGAACGGTTCGACATCGAAATCCCGACCAAGGTAGCGAGCACCTTCGTCACGGTGGGTGACGCCGTCGGCCACATCCGTTCTCGCCTTGCCGAGCCCGCGGTTCGCTCGGAAAGGGCTCCGTCGCGCCGGCCGCACTTTTCCTTCGGGCAGTCGAACTTCCGCTGATCGAGGCCGAGCTCGAAGGCGGCCGGCATTTGGTGCCGATCCCTTCGACCGAGACACGATAAGATGGCGGGATGATCGAGTCGGCACGGCAACGGATTCTCAACGACCGCCCCGAGCGTCCGGGGGAGTATGTCCTCTACTGGATGCAGCAGTCCCAGCGCGAGCGCTTCAATCCCGCGCTCGAAACGGCGGTCGGCTGCGCCAATCGCCTCGGCCTGCCGGTCCTTGTCGGTTTCGGCCTGACCGACGGCTATCCGGAAGCCAATGCGCGGCACTATGCCTTCATGCTCGACGGCCTCGCCGACATCGGCACGGCCCTGGCACGGCGCGGCATCGGATTTGCCGTCCTGCGCGGCTCTCCCGAGGCCGTGGCCATCGAGCTGGCGAGCAAGGCAGCGCTCGTCGTCTGCGACCGCGGCTATCTTCGCCATCAGAAGGCATGGCGCGCGGCCGTAGCCGAGGCTGCTGCCTGCCGCGTGATCCAGATCGAAGGCGATGCCGTCGTGCCGGTCGACCTCGCTTCGGCCAAACAGGAGATCGGCGCCCGCACGCTGCGCCCCAAGATTCTCAAGGTCCGGGACGAATTCGTCCGGCCGTTGCCGCGCACCCCGGTCAAGGTAAAGGCGGAGCAGCCTTCCCTGCCCAAGGCGCTCGATCTGTCCGACGCCAAGCGCCTGCTCGCCAGGCTCGACATCGACCGCAGCGTTCCGCCGGTAGACCGTTTCAAGGGAGGGGCCGCCGAGGCCTCCCGGCGGCTGCGGGCCTTCGTCCGCGGCGGGCTCGCGGGCTATGCCGCCGGACGCAGCGAACCTGCGCGGGAACAGGTGTCCTTCCTCAGCGCCTATCTGCATTTCGGGCAGATCAGCCCCGTCGAGATCGCCCTCGAAGTGAGCGAAGCCGAAGTCGACCGGCCCGACGCGGCCGCCTATCTCGAAGAACTGATCGTGCGGCGCGAGCTCGCCATCAACTTCGTCGAACGCGAACCACGCTACGACAGCTATGCCTGCCTGCCCGAATGGGCGCGCCAGACGCTCCGCGCCCACGAAACCGATCGCCGCCCTTACGTCTATGGCAGCACGCAGCTCACGGCGGCCGCGACGCACGATCCCTACTGGAATGCCGCGATGCGCGAGATGGTCTTCACCGGCTATATGCACAACCACATGCGCATGTACTGGGGAAAGAAGATCCTGGAATGGTCGTCGACGCCTGAAAAGGCGTTTGCCACGGCGCTGGCCTTGAACAACCGCTACTTCCTGTGCGGCCGCGACCCGAACTCCTATGCCGGCGTCGCCTGGTGCTTCGGCCTGCACGACCGGCCGTGGCCGGAACGGCCGATCTTCGGCAAGGTACGCTCGATGATGGCCTCGGGCCTCGAACGCAAGTTCGACATCGACGCCTATGTGAAGCGCGTGGCGCGCCTCACCTCCTGACGGCACGACAGCAGCGCGGCGAGCCTTCGCCGCGCTGCTGCGCGCCGCCGATGCTACATCGTCGCCTGCTGGATGCGCCGCTCGTCGAGGCCGACGGAGCGCGCCGTTTCGACGATGGCGGCCCAGGTATCGTCCGGCAGCGGCACGCCTTCGGCCAGCCGCTGGGTGCGTGTGCGGACCTCGGCTTCGCCCGGCACCAGGATCTCGCCCCCCGCCGTCGCCGGCTTCGAGCTTTTCACGAAGGCCACGTACCTGGCGATATCGGTCGGAAAGAAGCCTTCGGCATCGAGCACCTTGGGATCGATGTAGAAGGACAGCATGCCGTTGGCGAAGCGCCCGCGCTTGGGGTCCGTCGCGCCGGTGCCGGTGAGCGAGCCGCCCAGGATCTCGCACATGAAGGCCAGCCCCGAGCCCTTGTGGTCGCCGAACGCCCGGATCGCGCCGGTGCCCTTGCTGTGGTCGCGCGGGCCGGTCGGCGTGTAGTCGCCGTAGAGCAGATGCGGATCGGCGCTCGGCTTGCCGTCCGGCCCGACCAGGGCGCCGTCCGGCACCTTCTTGCCGCCCTGGCTCGCCACCAGCACCTTGCCCTCGGCCACGATCGAGGTCGCGAAGTCGAGGACCAGCGGATCCGTGCCGGGACGCGGCACGCCGACGCAATAGGGCGCGGTCGAGAAGCGCCGCTCGACACCACCGAACGGCGCCACGAGGACGCTGCCCGACGCGTTGACGAAGTGCACCGACACCAGACCGGCGGCGGCCGCCATCTCAGCCCAGTCGCCGACGCGGCCGAGATGGCCGGCGTTGCGCAGGGTCACCGCCGACAGGCCGCTTTTCAGGCACTTGTCGATGCCGATCTGCACCGCCTGCGGCGTCACCGTCTGGCCGAAGCCGTACTTGCCATCGACGACGGCGATCACCGGCGTGTCGACCAGCACGTCGACCTTCACGTCGGCCACCACGGTGCCGCCCTTCTTCTGCTGGGCGTAGCGCGGCACGCGGACCACTCCGTGGCTGTCGTGGCCCGAGAGGTTCGCGCTCACGAGATAGCGGCCGATGCGGCCGCCCTCCTCCCTGGAGCATCCCGCCGAGGCAAAGATATCCGCGACGAAGGCTTCGAGAGCCTTCGCCTTGATCGTTACCGTACCCATGTCAGGACTCCGATCTCAGGACTTGCCGCGCTTCAGGCTCGCGACATAGCCGCGGTTCCAGGTCGGATTGATCATCACCTCGTTGATGACGATGTGCGGCGGCAGGCAGGCGATGTAGCGGATCAGGTCGCCGACATCTTCGGACTGCGCCATGCGCGCCCGCTCGGCCTTGGTGATCGGCACCGGCCGCTTGTCGAGGATCGGCGTCGCCACCTCGCCCGGACAGACGACGCAGGAGCGGATGTTGTTGACGCACTCCTCCATGTTGATCGTGTGGCTCATCGCCACCACGCCGTGCTTGGCCGCCGAATAGGCCGGGCCGCTCAGCAGGCTCGGCACCTTGCCGGCGACCGACGAGGTATGGATCAGCACGCCACCGCCGGACTTGCGCATCAGCGGCAGGACCGCCGCGGTGCAGTAGAAGGCGCTGGAGAGGTTGCCGTGCACCACCTCGTCGACACCCTTGGCCGAGAGCTTCGCCCAGCTCCGGTCGAGGATGTTGAGACCGGCATTGTTCACCAAGATGTCGAGGCGGCGATACTTCTTGCCGATATCGGCGGCGACCTTGTTGACCGCACTCGCCTTCATGAGATCGGCCGGCTTCACCTCGGCCCTGCCGCCTGCCTTCTTGACCATCGCGGCCGTTGCGGCGAGCGGCGCCTTGCGGCGTCCCGTGAGGACGACCGTCGCCCCCTCCTTCGCCAGTGCAACAGCTGCCGCCTGGCCGATCCCCGAACCAGCGCCGGTCACCCAGGCGACCTTGCCCGTCAACGAACCCATCGATGTCTCCTTAAACGTTCAGTCAAACAAGAACCTCACCCTGAGGAGCACGCCACAGGCGTGCGTCTCGAAGGGTGGGCTACATCATGTCTGCTGCCCATCCTTCGAGACGCGCGCTGCGCGCGCTCCTCAGGATGAGGGTCTAAACTAAAGCACCTTGCCGGTGGTGTCGTCGATCAGATGCATGTTGCTGAGATCGGCCCTGAGCTTCATCGGCTTGGCGGCAGCCGCACCCGCGTTGGGATTGACCCGGCCGCAGACTTCGATGCCGTTGATGGTGAAGTAGACCAGCGTTTCCATGCCCATCGGTTCGACGACGTCGATCGTCATGTCGAAATCATGCTGGTTGGGTTCGCTGTGCGGTCGCGTCTCGGTGATGTGCTCCGGACGCAGGCCCAGCAGAAGGTTGGCCTTGCCGACATGCGCCGTGTAGCGCGAGGTGCGGTCTGCAGGCACCGGGAGAGAAAGCTTGTCGTTCAGCCGCACCCGGAGCGCACCCGCTGCCTGTTCAAGCTGGCAGGGAATGAAGTTCATCGCCGGCGAGCCGATGAAGCCCGCCACGAACTTCGTGGCCGGCGAATGATAGAGATCGTTCGGCGAGCCCACCTGCTCGATCAGGCCGCCATTCATGACGACGACGCGGTCGGCGAGCGTCATGGCCTCGACCTGGTCGTGTGTCACGTAGACCGTCGTGGTGCGCACCTTCTGATGCACCTTCTTGATCTCGGTGCGCATCTGCACGCGCAGCTTGGCGTCGAGATTCGAAAGCGGTTCGTCGAACAGGAACACCTTGGGATCG
>JAIUOY010000027.1:0-3587 GCA_020160995.1 Pseudomonadota bacterium
GCCGGTGCGGCTGGCCGTGGTGGTCGACGAGTATGGCGGGCTGGAGGGCATCGTCACCCAGGCCGATCTCCTGGAGGCTCTGGCGGGCGAGCTGCCGGAAACGGAAGGCGGCCTGCCGGATGTCCAGGAACGCGCCGACGGCTCGCTGCTGATCGACGGCATGGCGCCGGCCGGCGACATCTTCAACCGGCTGGCGCTGGCGGCGCCTTCGACCAGCGGCCGCTTCCATACGATCGCGGGCTTTGCACTGGCCCAGCTCGGCCACCTGCCGGTGGCCGGCGAGAAATTCGCCTACGAAGGCTGGTCCTTCGAGATCGTCGACATGGATGGCCGCCGCATCGACAAGCTCCTGGCCCACCGCGAAGTGCCGCCGATCGACGAAGCCTAGCGCTGCGGCGGGGCCAGGTTGATCGTACCGATGGCGGTGCGGGCGGTCTCGGCGCGCGTACCGCCAATCCCGATATAGGAAAGGCTCTGCCAGCTCTCGACGAAGTTGCGCGCCCAGGGCGAGAGCATGTTGCCCGACTGGCCGAGCGGCATGGCGAAGCGGCTATTCTCGAGATCGCTGAAATCGTAGATGCCGCGATAGCCGGCGCCGTGCACGGCGTCGAATGGCCGGTTGCCGCGATAGGAGGGCGAGGCGCGGTTGAGCGTCTGGCTGCCGCCGTCCGAGACGAAGCGCACCGAGGCGAAGTTGCCGAGAAGCGGGATGCGGTCGAACAGGGGATGGCGGTGCACGGCGAGATGCTCGGCGCCCCATTGCCACTTCGACATGTCCGGCCCGTTGCGGCGGCTGATCCAGTCGAGCGCGCGTTCGAGGGCGAGGGCGACGGCATCGTCGCACGTCTCGGTCTGCAGCGTACCGCCATTGTCGCACCAGCCCGGCTTGTCGCGCAGGATGCGCACCATCAGCGGCACGTTGGGCGAGGCGAGCGCGTCGAACAGTGGCTCGCCCAGTTCGTCGGCCAGCAGGCCGCGCTGCAGCTCGGTGATCCAGGCGCTGTAGATCAGCGGTTCGGGCCGGCTCGCCAGCATGAAGCGGTTCCAGCGGCTGAGAAGCTCGTAAGCCCGCGCCGCGCGCGCGTTGCGCGGGGCCGCTCGCAGCAGGTACGGCAGGATGTCGTTGACGTCGAGCGACAGATTGTCGGCCTGCATGACGATCATGCCGTAGACCGGATGGCGCTCGACCTCGCGCAGGAGCTGGTCGGCCCGGCGCTGGCGATAGGGCTCGGCCCAGTCCTTGCTGATGAAGTGGCGGTAATCGTCGGGGACGAGGCGGGCATTGGCGTTGACGATGAGGCCGGCCGGCGGATTGTAGACGCGCGGCAGTTCGTCGAACGGCACGAAGCCCGCCCAGTCGTACTCTCCGGTCCAGCCCGGCACCGGCATCGAGCCGTCGCCCTTGCGGCGGATCGGCACCTTGGCCGGCGCGATCAGGCCGATGTTCCCCGACGTGTCGGCATAGACCATGTTCTGCATCGGCGAGCCGATGCGGCGCGCGGCGGCAAGGAAATCCTCCCAGTTCTGCGCCATGCCGAGGCGGCCGAAGCCCTCGGCCGAGGTATCCGCGCCGTCGAGCGCGGTCGCCTGCAGCGCCAGCACATGGCCTTGCGGCGTCATGCCTTCGGTGCGGCGGATGAAGTCGTCGATCACCGGCCCGTGCCGCGTCTCGCGCACGCGCATCGTGACGGGATCGCCCCAGGCAACCTTGATCGTCTCCTCGCGCACGCCGAAGGAGCGGGCGCCGTCCGGCGTGATGTAGCGGTTGGGGTCGGTCGGATCGACCCGCTCGACGAACACGTCCTGGCTGTCGAGGTTGGTGGTGGTGAAGCCCCAGCCGATCGTGCCGTTGTGGCCCAGCACGATGGCGGGCGAGCCCGGCGAGGTGGCGCCGCGAATGTCGAAGCCCGGCCCGACCAGCCGTGCGAGATACCAGACGCCGGGGAAGGAGAAGCCGAGATGCGGATCGTTGGCCAGCAGCGGCTTGCCGGAAACCGCGTGCGCGCCCGACAGCACCCATTCGTTGGAAGCCTCCCGCTTGCGCGTGGCGGTGTTGTCGGTCTCGGCATAGAGACGGTCGAGGTCGATGCCTCGCACCGCCTGCTGCACCAGCGAGAGCGTCGAGTCCCGGCTGTCGCCCGCCGGCTCGATCAGGAACTTCACGCCGTCTTCGCCGATCTTGTTGGCCAGGCGCAGCCGCAGCAGCTCGGCCCGCCAGTTACCGTCGAGGCCCAGCGCCATCAGCTTGGCCCAGACCAGCGAATCGGCCGGCCGCCACGGCTCGGGCCGGTATCGGCCGCCGGACAGCAGCCTGACCACGGTGAGTTCCAGGCCGAACTGCTGGTCCTTGTCGGAGATCCAGGCGTTGACGCCCGCGGCATAGGCTTCGATCTGGCCGCGCATCGCGGGCGAAAGTGCGTTCACGCTCTCCGACGCTTTGCGATAGACGCCGAGGCCGCGCATCGTGCGGTCGCTTTCGACCAGCCCGCCGCCGACGAGAGCAGGCGGCACGAGTTCGGCAAGCCGGCCCTGGCCCAGCCGCCGCATCAATTCCATCTGCCAGAAGCGATCCTGCGCGTGGACATAGCCCAGCGCGAAGGCCGCATCTTCGAGCGAGCCCGCGATGATGTGCGGCACGGCGTTCTTGTCGCGCTGGATCTCGACCGGCGCCCTCAGGCCCGACGCTTCGAGGTGGCCGCTATAGGACGGCAGCGCGCCGCGCACCTGGAAATAGGTGCCGAGCAGGATGACGGCGAACGCCACCACCAGGCCGACCAGGAACTTGCCCAGGCCGGCGGCAACACGCAGCAACGCCCGCACTGTCTTAGCCGCCGATGTAGGAAAGGATCGCCTGACGGTCGGCGTCGAGGTCGGGGGCTGGGTTCCGCGTCGGCGGATCGGCGAAGGCCGACATCTTGAGTGGATTGCCCGCCAGCGTCAGCGCGCCGCCGCTGCCGTCGGGCACCTCGACCAGCATGTTGCGCGCGGCGACCTGCGGATGGACGATGGCCTGCGCGATGTTGTTGATCGGGCCGCAGGGCACGCCGCCCTTGGAGACGACGCCGATCCAGTAGTCGGTCGTGTTGGTCTTCAGCACGGACTCGATTTCCTGCTTCAGCTTCTTCTGGCTCTTCTGGCGCAGCGCGTTCGACTTGTACTCGGGGTTGGCGGCCATGTCGGGCCGGCCGAGGGCCTCGCACATCTTGATGAACAAGCTGTCGTTGCCCGCGGCGATGATCATCGAGCCGTCCGACGTGGCGAAGGCCTCGAAGGGCGTGATGGTCGGATGCCGCGCGCCAAGCGGGCCGGGGATTTCCTTCTCGACCGTGTAGCGCATGATGGCGTTTTCCAGCAGCGCGAGCTGGCAGTCGAACATGGCGATGTCGACCTTGGTCGACTCGCCGGTCTTGAGGCGGTGGACGAGGGCGGCGTTGACCGCGACGGCGGTGTAGAGGCCGGCGCCGATGTCGCCGATCGACATGCCGACGCGGCTCGGCGGCTGGCCCTCGTTGCCGGTGATGCTCATGATGCCGCCCTGACCCTGCATGACCATGTCGTAGGCGGGATCCTTGGAATTCGGACCGGTA
>JAIUOY010000028.1:0-33858 GCA_020160995.1 Pseudomonadota bacterium
CGCCTTTGTCTTGGGCGGTGCCGTGGCCTTTCCCGTCACTGTCATGATCTTGGCGACCGCCGCGGTGTTCGGCCCGTGGCTCGGCATGCTCTATGCCACCTTGGGGGTGGCGACGAGTGCGCTCGCCATGTACGCCGTCGGTGCCCGATTTGGTCAGGAGACGCTGCACGAACTACTGGGCACGCGCTGGGAGAAACTGCAGAAGCGCCTCCGCCGGCGCGGTTTGCTGGCGATGGTTGCGATTCGCGTCGTGCCGGTAGCGCCCTTCACCCTGGTCAACCTCGCAGCCGGGGCGAGTTCCATCCGGCCAATCGATTTTGCTCTCGGCACTCTGATCGGCATGGGGCCGGGGCTTGTCGCTCTTTGCCTGCTCGGCGACCGCATCGTGAGCGTCTTCCACCATCCGGTTCCCGGCGAGATTGCCCTGTTCGCACTCTGCGCAGCGGCCTGGATCGGCCTGGCATTCGCCGCCCAAGCCGTCGTGACGCGCCTGGGAGGCGATGTCCGTTGAACCGCGTCCGTGTGATGACCTGGAACATCCATGGCGCGCTCGGTCGTAACCCGCGCTTCGATCTCGACCGCGTTGTCGCGCTTGTGAGGCGTCACGAGCCGGACATCGTTGCCTTGCAGGAAATCGACTCGCGTCGCGCGCGTGAGGCGCATGTCGGCGACCCTTTCGATGTGCTGCAGCAGTCCCTTGGCACCCATGGCATCGGTGCCCGCACGGTCGTCACGGCCGACGGCGCCTACGGTCAGGCGCTGATCAGCCGCTGGCCCTTGATCGATACCGAAATCCGGGACCTCTCTTATCCGGAGTGCGAGCCGCGCCGCGCCATCTGCAGCGATGTCGCCACACCCTTCGGGCCGCTGCGCGTGATTGCCACGCATCTGGGGCTGAGCCTGCGCGAGCGCCGGAGCCAGGCGATCGCTCTGCTCGCTCTGCTGGGCACGCTTGACCGACCGACCGTGGCGCTGGGTGACTTCAACGACTGGTTCTGGGCGGGATCGGTACGTCGCACTCTCGCCCGTGTATTGCCGGGCTTCAGCCGCCACAGGACATTTCCCGCGCGCTGGCCGCTCTTCCAGCTCGACGGTGTTTACCTTTCGTCGAAGCAGGCGCTGCTGGGCAGCCACACAGATCCTGAGGCACGCGCGATTTCCGATCATCTGCCTGTCGTGGCCGATATTGTCGTCTCCTGAAGGCAGCCGGTTGCGAGGCCGCGCGTTGAGGGACACTGAGAAGGCGGGCCGCGGAGATAGGACGATGTCGGGGCGCGATGCCTGGCGTGTAATGAAGGGTACGGTCGAAGGCTACATCGCCGACGACGCCTTCAGTCGCGGCGCTTCCATTGCCTACTTCACCTTGTTCTCGATGGCGCCGGTCCTTTTGGTAGTCATCGCGGTGGCCGGCATGGTGTTCGGCCGCGATGCCGCCCAGGGGGCTGTCGTCGATCAACTGAGCGGGTTGATGGGGCGCGATACCGCTGCAGCCCTCCAGGCGATGATCCACAGTGCGAGCGATCGTCTTTCCGGGGCCCTGGCGACGCTTATCGGCCTGGGGGCGATCCTGCTGGCGGTCAGCGGCGTCTTCGGCGAGGTGCAGGCCTCGCTCAACGCCGTCTGGAAAGCCTCGCCCCGCGGCACGACCCTGTCGCGCCTGGTTCGCGCGCGGCTGGCCAGTTTCGGCCTCGTTATCGCGTTGGGCTTCGTGCTCATGGTCTCGCTGGTGCTGAGCGCGCTGCTGACGGCGTTTGGCGCCTTTCTCAAGGCACACCTGCCGGCCGCAGGGCTCGCCCTGGAGGTAATCGACCTCATGCTCTCGTTCGTCCTGATCGCCGGCATCTTCACCGTGATGTACAAGGTCCTGCCCGACCGTCACTTGCGCTGGTGCGACGTGCTGCCTGGTGCCGTCTTCGCCGCTCTCCTGTTCGAGGGCGGGAAGTACCTGATTGCTCTCTACATTGGCAAAACCGAGATTGCCTCATCCTTTGGTGGTGCCGGCGCGATCATCGTGATGCTGCTCTGGATCTTCTATTCGGCGCAGATCTTCCTGCTGGGCGCCGAGTTCGCGCACGCCTGGTCGAAGCCATCCGCGAGCCCTCGGGAACCGCAGCGAGATCAGCCACACGCGATCTGAGGCAACCCGGCGCTGCCAGTCTCGTTTCGTCGTCATGAGGCGTATGGTCAGGATACTGGCCTGGTCGGCCGGCATTCTCGCAACCTTGGTCGTGATCGCGGCCGGGGCGCTCTATTTTCTGGTTACGTCGCAATGGCTGCGCGATCAGGTGGAGGGCCATGCCAGCGACTATACCGGCCGCAAGACGACGGTCGCGAAGGTGACGTTCGACTGGGGGGCCACGACCAGCGTTCGGCTCGACGGCGTGGAAGTCGCCAATACCGAGTGGGGGAAGGCACCTCACATGCTGAAGGTCGAGCAGATCGACTTCGACATTCGCCTGTGGCCGTTGCTCAAGGGTGACATCGTGCTTCCGCGGCTCGTGCTGCGTAAGCCGGACATCCAGGTGGAGGTCGGTGACAAGGAGCAGCTCAACTGGAGCATGGGCGAAGCGCCGGTGGCGACAGGTGCTGCCAAGGCGCTTGAGCCCGACAACCGTTACGAGACCCCCTTGATCGGCCGGCTCGAGATCACCGACGGCAAGCTCGGCTATCGGGATACCAAGCGTAAGCTTGAGCTCGACGGAACGGTGTCCAGTGCAACAGGCAAGGCGGCCGACCAGGTACAGGCCGAGCTCCAACTCAAGGGCAAGCTCGAAGGCCAGCCGCTCAGTCTGCAGTTCGTCGGTGGATCGGTGCTGGCTTTGCGGGACACCGAGCAACCCTATCCGCTCGACGTCGACATCGTCTTCGGCGCTACGAAGCTCAAGGCCAAGGGGACAGTACACGACCCGTTCAAGTGGACCGGGGCCGACGTCGACCTCACTTTGTCCGGGCCCAATCTATCGGAAATCTACCCGCTGCTCGGCATCCCCGGCCCTCCAACGCCGCCTTATGTGATCAGTGGCAAGCTGGAGCGCGACCCCGGCGTCTGGAAGTTCGTGAAGTCGAGATGGCGGGTCGGCGAGAGCGACCTTAAGGGCGAAGTGATGATCGACGAGCGGCGCAAGCCTGAATTCCTGACGGCAAAGCTCGTTTCGCAGAAGCTGGTCTTCGAAGATCTCGCGCCGCTGGTGGGTGCAGCTCCGACCCGCAAGACCAACGTCTCGGCCAAGCAGGCGCAGACCCAGCGACAGCTCGAGGCCAGCGGCGCGCTGTTTCCTGATGTGCCGCTGCACACGGAGAAGCTCCGCGCCATGAATATGGATGTAACGCTCGATGCTCGACGCGTCCTCGCGCCTCCATGGTTGCCTGTCCAGAGCCTGGCCTTCCGGGTGCTGATCCAGGATGGCAACGCCATTGTGAAGCCGCTCACCTTGCAAGTCCTCGGTGGAGGCACGATCGCTGGTGAACTGGGCATCGATGCGCGTTCCGACAATCCGCGTGTCCGGGCTGCGCTCGGTCTCACCAATCTCGAACTGAAGAATTTCTTCCGCGAGTCACGGTACTTCGACGCCACGCAGGGCAAGGTGCAGGGCCGCGTCGTGCTGGCAGGCAACGGCCGGTCGCTTGCGCAGGCCATGGGATCGGCCGATGGCCATATGGCTTTCGCCCTGGGCGGCGGTTCGGTCAGCAGCTTGATGGTGAGCCTGGCCGGCCTGCAAATCTTCGACGCGCTGATCCTCTACGTGACCGGCGACAACCGCATCCCGATCAAGTGCGCAATTGGCCGATTGAACTTCCAGCATGGCAATGTCGCCTTCGACCGCACGCTGCTCGATACTCAGAAATCGGTTCTCTATGTAAAGGGCCAGGCATCGCTTCAAAGTCAGGCCATCAAGGCCGAGGTCGATGCAGCTCCCAAGAGTTTCGACCTGCTCGATCTGCATGGGACCGTCGCGATAGAAGGCAAGCTGCGCGAGCCCCGGATCTCGCTCGGTCGCGTCTTCCCGCTGCCAACGCCCGTGTTCGGAAATGCCAAAGACGTGCCCTGCGCCGACCTCACGCGGCAGCTGCTGACGGCTCAGTGACACCTGTCTTGGCGGCGACACCGGAAGGACCTCGCCGGTCTCGTCATAACGCCCATGCCGTTGCGCTGCGATTGCAGTTCCCGGCCCGCGAATCATTCTGATACTTTCAGTTCGAACCTTGGGCATATCGAGTCTGCATAGCGAGAAGAATAATGAGCGCGCTCCTTAACGATGTCGAACTGGTCGAGCGCATTCTCGCGCATGTCGATGGCAATTCGACCGACAAAGGCACGTCGGTATGGCGTGAGCCCGCTGCGAACTATTCCTCTCCCGAACGCTTTGCGGTCGAGATGGAGGTGCTGCGCCGCGTACCGATGGTTTTCTGCCCCTCCGCGGCATTGCCGGAGGCCGGGTCGTACATCGCGCGCACCACGGTCGGCACGCCGCTTCTGGTGGTGCGGGGAACGGATGGCATCGCTCGGGGATTCCGCAATGCCTGCCGTCATCGCGGCATGAAGCTCGAAGAAGGCGAAGGCTGCAAACGCGCCTTCGCCTGCCCCTATCATGGCTGGACCTATGGCCTCGACGGCGCGCTGCGCCATGTTCCCGGCGAAGACGGCTTCCCGGACCTGGTCAAGGAAGAGCATGGGCTCGTGCCGGTGACGGTGCAGGAGAAGGGCGGTCTTGTCTTCGTGACCCAGGAGACGCCGCTGTCGGATGGCGCGCTGCCGGGCATGCCGGATCTTTTGCCGCCCGACTACGTCGTCTTCAACAAGATCGAATTCGACGATCCTGCCAACTGGAAGCTGACCGGCGAGACCTCCATGGAGGGCTATCATATCAAGGCCCTCCATAATCAATCCTTCTATCCCTACGGCTACGACAACCTGAATGTCGTCGAGCTTTACGGCCGCAATTCACGGATCGTCTTTCCGTTCCGGCGCATCGAGAAGCTGCGCCAGTTGCCGCGCGAAGAGTGGAGTGTCCAAGGGCGCATCACCGATGTGCACCAGCTCTTCCCCAATACGCATCTCAGCTTTCTGTCCAGTCACGTGCTGCTCACCATTCTGGAGCCGGTAAGCCCATCGCAGACGCATTGGGTCGTCTATCAACTCGCGCCGCGGATCAAGAACGGGAAGCCGCTCGATTTGGCCGAGGCCAAGCGCGACGCCAACTTCGTGCAGGATTCCGGTTTGACGGAAGATCGGCGTGCGGCTTGCGCCATTCAGGCCGGACTGGCTTCGGGCGCCAACACCCATTTCACCTTCGGTCATTACGAACAAGCCATCGGCCATTTTCACCGCCACCTGGCGGAGCACATCGAGAAGTTGAAGGCGCACCGGGAGTAGGCGAGGCGCCTCGGCGAAAGGGCCTGCCCTTGGATCCGGGATCACCGATGACATCTCTTCGGCAGGCATGGGCGACCTTACCGGCCAGACTCGAGATGCTGGAGCCGGTGCCGTTCTCGTCCCGTCAGTGGGCGCTCATTGAACGAATCCATGCGAACTTCAATGATCGCGACGCGCACACTCACTTGCCGATACCGATTGCCCGCTTTCCCGACGCGGCAAGCAAGGCGATCCACGAATATGCGCAGCGCTTCGGCGACGTGAGAACCGAATACGTCGACGACGATTGGCTTCGGAAGAGTTTTGTCGACGGTATGCCTGACACGATGGCGAACTATGTGCGTCGCTATAACAGCGACGTCGACGAAATGATGCGCGTCCTCGTCCCGTCGGCGCGCTATCGTAAGGGGCACTACGCCTACGGCAAGTTCACGGTCCCCGAACCGCACGGTCTGCACACCGACCATAGTGCAGAGGATCCCGACGGCGAGGGAGAACCGATCTGCATCGCCAGGATCGAAGCGCTGGGCACGCACTATGTCGCCGGCGACTACAGGACGCATGATCCCGGCACGCAGAGCATGCTCAAGGCTTTGCGGTACTGGGCGCCCGTGCCCGAGGGTGAGCCGGAAGCGATTCTCGACGAACTGCTGCAGCGGGAGATTCTCAGAACCATCCCGGTGAATCATGTCGTGCTGATGGTCGCTGGCAACAGTTCGGAGAATGCTCAGACTACGCAACATATCGCCGCGAGACCGCCCGATGGCGGACTGCATTCGGCATTCTTTCAAAGGCACTACAGGCTCGCCTAGAAACACGGCCGCAAAACGCTGCCGCGCCGACTAAGCCCAGGGCTGGTTGCGCGCAAAATTCTGTAAGTCGATACGGAATCATAGTATCCCGCTCGGCCTCCCGGCCGTCGGGAGTGTGGAAATTCGCACGTCGGCGAATTCCATAAGGTGGAACGAGAAGGACCGGAGGAAAGTATGAAAGTATCTCGCAGGACGCTGCTCGGGACGTCTGCCTTTGCAACCGCCGCGATTGCCGCCCCGTGGGTGGCGCGCGCCCAGAGCGCAGAGTTCACCTACAAATACGCCAACAACCTGCCTGTCGCTCATCCGATGAATGTCAGGGCGAAGGAGATGGCGGACGCGATCAAGGCTGAGACCAACGGTCGCGTCGAGATCCAGATTTTCCCGTCGAACCAGCTCGGGTCGGACACCGACATGCTCAGCCAGCTTCGCTCGGGCGGCATCGAGTTCTTCACGCTGTCCGGACTGATCCTGTCGACCCTGGTGCCGGTCGCCTCGATCAACGGGATCGGCTTTGCCTTCCCGGACTATCCGTCGGTGTGGAAGGCGATGGATGGCGAACTGGGCCAGTATGTCCGCAACCAGATCGCCAAGGTCAACCTCGTCGCCATGGAGAAGATCTGGGACAACGGCTTCCGCCAGACCACGTCGTCGACCAAGCCGATCCAGGGCCCGGAAGACCTCAAGGGCTTCAAGATCCGCGTGCCGGTCTCGCCGCTGTGGACCTCGATGTACAAGGCGTTCGATGCCGCACCGGCCAGCATCAACTTCTCCGAGGTCTACACGGCCCTGCAGACCAAGGTCGTCGACGGCCAGGAGAATCCGCTGGCCATCATTGCGACCGCCAAGCTGTACGAGGTCCAGAAGTACTGCTCGCTCACCAACCACATGTGGGACGGCTTCTGGTTCCTGGCGAACCGCCGCGCCTGGGAGCGGCTGCCGGAGAACCTCCGCACCGTGGTCGCCAAGCACGTGAATGCCGCCGGCCTCAAGGAGCGCGAAGACGTGGCACAGCTGAACGCGGGCCTGCAGAAGGAGCTGACCGACAAGGGCATGGTCATCAACCAGCCCAAGGCGGAGGCCTTCCGCGACAAGCTGCGAAGCGCCGGCTTCTACGCGGAGTGGAAGGGCAAGTACGGCGACGAAGCCTGGTCTGTCCTGGAGAAGTACACGGGCAAGCTGAGCTGAATACAAGGCGCCCCGATCGACGCGATCGGGGCGCTTCCTCTATCTGCAGATCCGTTTGGAGCTCGCCATGACTGCGCCGGCTGATCAACTCGACCTGTCGGAGTCGCTTGGCAGCCCGGCTCCGGGCAGCCGGTGGAAGTGGCTCGAACCGATCAACGCCATCGCCGCCCTGCTGATGCTGGCGATCGTCGTGCTCCTGCTTGCCGGCGTCACTTCCCGTTACGTGTTCAATCTTCCGGTCGTCTGGATCGACGAGGTCTGCTCGATCAGTTTCATCTGGGTCGCGATGCTGGGCTCGGCGATGGCGCTCGACCGCAGCGAGCATCTCCGGCTGACCCTGTTCGTGAATCTCTTCGCCGAGAAGCACAGGACCTTCATCGACGCGCTCGCTCTTGTTGTCGTCGCGGCCGTGCTGGCCTCGCTGCTGCCGCATGCCATCGAGTACACGATGGACGAGTGGTTCATCACCACGCCCGCACTGGGCATCCCCAACAGCTTCCGCGTCGCGGCCATCCCCTTCGGCATCGTCCTGATGCTCGTGCTTGTGGTTCGCTATGCGCTTCGCTCCCCAGACCTGCGGCAACTGCTGCTGGCCCTTGTCATCGTCGGCGCAATAGCAGGCCTTCTGTGGCATTTCTCGCCGCAACTGGTGAGGGCCGGGAACTCCAAGCTGCTGCTCTTCCTCGTCCTGTTCGTCTCCGTCAGTTTGGCGTGCGGTGTGCCCATCGCGTTCTGCTTCGGCATCGGCACGATCAGTTACCTGGCATTCGGCACAACGGCCCCGCTTTCGGTCGTCGTGGGCCGCATGGACGAGGGCATGTCCAGCATCATCCTGCTGTCGGTGCCGGTGTTCCTGCTACTCGGGTGTATTCTCGATGCCACGGGCATGGGCAAGGCCATCGTCGACTTTCTGGCCTCGTGGCTCGGCCATATCCGTGCCGGCATGTCCTATGTGCTGCTAGGCTCGCTCTTCGTCGTGTCCGGTATCTCCGGGTCCAAGGTCTCCGACATGGCGACCGTTGCGCCGGCTCTGTTTCCGGAGATGAAGCGCCGCGGCAACAAGCCTCGCGAGATGATTGCGCTGCTGGCAACGGGAGCCGCCATGGCGGACACGGTGCCGCCGAGCATTGTCCTTATCGTCCTGGGCTCGGTTGCCGGCGTCTCGATTGCGGCCCTGTTCACCAGCGGCTTTGCCATCGCGATGGTCCTGCTCCTGGGCCTGGCGATCCTCGCCCGTTGGAAGGCCCGCAACGAGGACATGTCCGGGGTCCAGCGGCCCAGCCTGCGCCTCATCGGCCGCACGGCGCTGATCGCCGCCCCGGCGCTGGTCCTGCCGTTCCTGATCCGCAGCACAGTGTCGGGAGGTATCGCCACGGCCACGGAAGTTTCGACGATTGCCGTTCTGTATGCGGCGTTCATCGGCGTTGTGCTTTACGGCGGCATCAGCCTGAAGCGATCCTATGCCATGCTTGTGGAAACGGCGGCCCTGACCGGCGCCATTCTGCTGATCCTGGGCACGGCCTCGGCCATGGCATGGGCCATCACGCAGGCCGGCATTGCCCGCGACGTCACCCAGTTCATGGCATCGATGCCGGGCGGTTACGTCGTCTTCATGATTTTCAGCATCCTGGTCTTTCTTGTCCTGGGCTGTGTTCTGGAGGGCCTGCCTGCCATCGTCCTGATGGCCCCGCTGATGTTTCCGATCGCCAAGAGCCTGGGGGTGAATGACATCCACTATGCAATGACCATCGTGACCGCCATGAACATCGGCCTGATGACGCCACCGATCGGCATCGGCTTCTATCTGGCGTGCCGGATCGGCAACGTATCGCCGGACGAGGCCATCGGCGCGATCTGGTCGTACCTGCTTGCGCTGATGGCGGGTCTCGCGGTCATCGCGGCGGTGCCGTGGTTCTCGGTGGCCTTTCTTTAGGTCTTGAGCCTGTCCGTAAGTACACTTTCGACAGTGTGGTTTGAGCTTGGTCTAGCCGTCCGTCACTCAAATGTGTGAGGCGGATCGCCGAGGATCCGACTAGGTTCGGCTTCGGAGAAGTCCAGTTCGAGAGACTGGATGGATCGCTGCGTTCCCAGCGGATCGGCAGCCAGGTGTAGAAGCGTCGAGCACCAGTGCATTCCCGGCGAGAACGCCCCGGACTGATTACAACATCGAAGTCCCGTCGGCCTTCCCGGAACTCTTCCTGAGTTGCCCCTTTCTTCCGCGTTCAGAGATTTGTCGTAACCAACCCAAAGCGCCCGAGCGGTCGCTGTCTACGACGGAGGAATCCATGACTGGGACTCACCACGGTGAATCGCATCCTGTCTTCGCGCGTGCCTGCATGACCTTCCGCATCGCGTTGGCGGCCGCCGCCTTTATCACAGGTGCCGGCCTCGTTTCCCAGGCAGTTGCACAGACGAACCCCGAACGGCTCGGCACGGTGAGCTTCGAGACGTCGTGCAGTCCGGAGGCCCAGAAGCTCTTCGACAGGGCGATGCTGTATCAGCACTCGTTCTGGTACCGGGCGTCGCAGCGGACATTCGAGGAGGTCCTGAAGAAGGATCCCGAATGCGGAATCGCTTACTGGGGGATTGCCCTCAGCCTGCTCTGGAATCCTCACGTTCCTCCGCCTGCGAAAAATCTCGCGGATGGTGCGATAGCACTGACGAAGGGAAAAGCCATTGGCGCGAAAACCCAGCGCGAACGGGATTATCTGGAGGCGCTCTGGGTCATGTATGCCGATTACGACAAGGTCGACCACCGCACGCGCATCGTGGCCTATGCCAAGGCGATGGAGCAGCTCGCGCAGCGCTATCCGAACGACGACGAGGCGCAGATCCATTACGCGCTTGCGCTGAACACCTCGGCGTCGCCGGCCGACAAGACCTACGCCAACCAGCTCAAGGGCGGCGCCTTGCTGGAACCCATTTTCCAGCGCAAGCCCGATCATCCGGGCGTGGCCCACTACCTGATCCACCTCTACGACTATCCGCCAATCGCTGAAAAAGGCCTCGATGCGGCACGCCGATACGCACAGATTGCGCCTGCCGCGGCACATGCCCAGCACATGCCCTCGCATATCTTCACGCGCCTTGGCCTTTGGGACGATTCGATCAAGTCGAATGCCGAGTCGGCGCGTGTCGCGAAGGAAGACGGCGAACCGGGCGACCAGCTCCACGCCATGGACTACCTCGTCTATGCCAATCTGCAGTTGGGTCAGGACCGCAAGGCTAAAGCCGTCATCGACGAGATGGTGACGGTCAAAGTGGCCGACACCTATTTCCCCGCTGGATATGCGTTGGCCGCATCGCCGGCTCGGTATGCGATCGAGCGCGGCGACTGGAAGGAAGCGGCTGCGCTGCCGGTGCGTGCCGGCGCGCAACCGCACGTACAGGCGATCAGCTACTGGGCGCGGGCGCTCGGTGCGGCGCGCACGGGCGATCCGGCGAGCGCCAAAGCCGATATCGCCAAGCTGGTGGAACTCCGGGACAAGCTGCGCGAAGCCAAGGATGCCTACTGGGCCGAGCAGGTCGACATCCAGTGCCAGGTGGCGACGGCCTGGGTGCTCTACGCCGAAGGCAAGTACGACGAGGCGTTGAGGGCGATGAGCGCCGCGGCGGATGCGGAGGACCGTTCGGAGAAGCATCCGGTGACGCCGGGCGTTCCCAAGCCCGCGCGTGAACTGTACGGCGTGATGCTGCTGGAGCGCGGAAACGCAGGCGATGCGCTGGTCGCCTTCGAGGCGACGCTCAAGAAGGAACCCAATCGCCTCGCCGCGTACGCGGGTGCGGCAAAGGCCGCAGAGATGAGCGGCGACAAGCCCAAGGCACGACAACACTTCGCCAAAGTGACGACGATTGCCGCGGGTGCCGATGAGGACCGGGCGGAGATTGCCGATGCCCACCAGTTCCTGGTCAAGAATCCATGATGGCCTGGCTGCCGTCACCAAAGCATGTCGCGAGCACTTTGCTGCTCGCGGCCGGGCTGGTTGGGCTTGGGGCAACGGCGCATGGCGAGTCGCTTCAGATCACCGGCTATATCGGCGTCCTCGGCGAATGGGAGCTGACGGGCAGCATTACGGCCGCGGGCTCTGACCGGACGAAGGAATTCGTGGGGCCGATCAAGATGCTGCATGTCGGCTACTGCACACAGGACGGGCCGGAGGAAAGGAGCGGCGAACTTCGCGTGCGGCTCTCGGGACATTCGGCTTTGCGCTTGACGGCCACCCTGATCGTCAACGGCGTCGAGTGTTCCTACAGCGGCCGCCAATCGGATTCATATACCGGCATGCTCAAATGCCCGGATCGGCGCGCTGTTCCGCTCACCCTCTGGCTGAAGCCCGAGAGCTAGAAAGCGACCACGCTGACGCTCAAGCGGCGGCCAGAACCATTCCAGCGCACTTTTCGCCGATCATGATCGTGGGCGCATTGGTATTGCCGCTCGTCAGCGTCGGCATGATGGAGGCATCGGCAACGCGTAGCCCCGTCATCCCGTGAACCCGCAATTCGGAATCGACCACGGCCATCGGATCCGTGCCCATCTTGCAGGTGCCGACCGGGTGATAGGTCGTTTCGGCATTCTTCCTCACCCAGTCGAGCAACTCGTCGTCTTTCTGCAGATGCGCCCCGGGAGCGATCTCCTCGCCCGTCACCTCCTTCAGCGGCGAGGTCGACATGAGTTCGCGGCCCTTGCGCAGAACGGCCAGCACGCCGCGGCGATCGTGGTCGGTCGACAGGAAGTTGAAGTGGATTGCCGGCGGCTCAGCCGGATCGGCGGACTTGATGTGAATCGAGCCCGTGCTTTCGGAGCGCAGCACGTTCACGTTCATGGTGATGCCCTTCCTCTTCGAGACGCGCCGCTCGTGTCCGACCATCTCATAGAGGAAGGGGGCGATAGAGATCGTCGCGTCGGGCGTTTCGAGGCCGACCCGCGTGCGGAAGTAGAGACGGATCGGCACCGACGTCGAGGCGAGGAAGCCCTCGCGGAACAGGGCGTACTTCAGTGCCTCGCGTGCCAGCCGCCAGCCGCGCGCGTTGTCGTTGAAGGTGAGGTTCTTGCCCGTGATGGCGAACTTCATGCGCGGGGAATAGTGGTCGCGCAGATTCTCGCCGACGCCACGCAGTTCGTGCGTCGGCGCAATGCCGAGGGCGCGCAGCCTGTCTGCCTGTCCGATGCCGGAGAGTTCGAGGAGTTTCGGCGAATTGATCGAGCCCCCCGAGACGATGACCTCGCGCGTGACCCTGGCTTCTCGCGCCACGCCGCCGACGGAGTAGCGGACGCCGACGCAGCGTTTGCCTTCCAGGATGAGCGACTCGGCCATCGCGCCCTGATCGATCGTGAGATTGGCGCGCGCACGGGCCGGATCGAGATAGCAGAAGGCCGTGCTTTGGCGGCGACCCTTGGCGATCGTCACCTGCGACATGCCGATGCCTTCCTGCGTCGCGCCGTTCTGATCCGGATTGTAGGGCAGTCCGATCTGCTCGGCCGCCGCGATCATCTTTTCCAGCAAAGGCACCTTGTTGCGTGGCGTATGGGTGACGCGCAGGACCCCGCCGCGGCCCCGAAATTCGTCCGAGCCGCCATCGAAGCGCTCCATCCGCTTGAAGATCGGCAGCACGTCCTGATAGCTCCAACCGCGGTTGCCGAGCTGCGCCCAGTGATCGTAGTCCTGGGCCTGGCCGCGGATGTAGACCATGCCGTTGATCGAACTCGATCCTCCCAGCATCTTGCCGCGCGGCACGTCGATGCGCCGGCCGCCCGAACCTTCGTCGGGTTCCGACGAGTAGCACCAGTTGACGGCCGGATCGTCGATCATCTTGGCCACGCCGACGGGCACCCGCGACCAGAAGAAGTTCGATCCCTGGGTTCCCGCTTCAAGCAGGAGAACGCGATGCTTGCCGCTCTCTGTCAGCCGGCTGGCGACCACCGCTCCCGCCGATCCGGCACCGACGACGATGTAGTCATAGGTGGTGTCTTTCTGCATCGCGACTTCTCTCATTCTTGCTTAGATGGGGCGTTTCCTGGCGAGAAAGGGAGCAGCCACCTGACGTCATGGCAAGACGTGGCGCGCGCCGATCCACCGTCGGTTTCGCCAGATGCGTTGTGTCGGCCAGATATTGGAGGTAGCAAATCGAGGGGCCGGGGCCCCGCAGGGAAGACTATGTTGAAGAGAGCGACAGCACTCCTGGTTCTCTTGTCTTCGCCGGCCGCGGCATTCGAACTGTCGTCGCCCGTCGCCTGCGAGATGGGAACCGAGTGCTTCGTGCAGCAGTATGTCGATCACGATCCGGGGGCCGGCGTACGCGACTATGCGTGCGGCGGGCAGAGCTATGACGGCCATGATGGGACCGACATCCGTCTGCGCAGCACTGCCGACGTCGATCGCGGGGTCGGCGTCGTTGCCGCCGCGGCTGGCACGGTCGTGTCGACGCGGGACGGCATGCCGGACCAGCTCGTCCGATCTCCGGCGGATCGCCGCCAGATCGCCAACCGGGAATGCGGCAACGGCGTGCTGATCGATCATGGAAACGATTGGCAGACCCAGTATTGCCATCTGAGGCGCGGTTCGGTTGCGGTCAAACGGGGCGACCCGGTCGACGCCGGGCAGAAGCTCGGTGAAATCGGCTATTCGGGTGATGCAGCTTTCCCCCATGTCCATTTGACGGTGCGCAAGGATGGGAAGGCGATCGATCCCTTCCAGCCTGATCCGACGGCTGCTTGTGGAGAGCCGAAGCAATCGCTGTGGTCTTCGACGGCTCGCAAAGCACTTGCCTATCGGCAGGGCGAGATCCTGGCGTTCGCCTTCTCGGGAGCACCCGTTCAACTGGAGCAGCTTGAAGCAGGCAAGCCGCATCCCACCGTTCCCACCTTGGCGTCTCCCGCACTCGTTGCCTATGTGTGGGCGATCAATTTGCAGAAGGATGACCAGATCACGGTTCGCGTGCTCGGCCCGGACGGCAATCCCCTCGGGCAGAACGGCACGACACTCGATCGAAACAAGGCGCAGTACATGCTGTTCGCTGGAGCGAAGCGGCCGCCGGCTGGATGGCCTCGAGGACCCTACAAGGCAATCGTCGAAGTCAGGCGGGATGGAAAGGCAAGGATCGGCAGGACCGAGACATTGACCTTGGAGTAGAGGCTGTTCGATCTGGCGTTCGCCTGTCGCTCAGCCGCTTTTTGTGAAGGTGAACTTGCAGGCACGACTGCCTATGCGCTCGCCGGTGCCTCTCGTGCCCGTGAACTTCGCGATGACTTCGAAGGAGATGGGCGTCGCCGTGGTGGCGAACTTCTGATTGAATTCGGCAGAGCCCGAGATGCCGCGCGCCGACAGGGAGGCGGTGCCGTCGGCCTTGATGCGCCCTTCCAAGGTCATCGACGGACTCTGTCCCTTTTCTCGGAACTGTCCGACAAAGTGACCATCCGTCACGCGGGCGCTATACCGCCACGTGTAGCCCCGAGCCCCTTCCTGGGTCGCTTCGCAGACCTGCAGGACGGCCCATTGCCCCTCCAGCGATTGAGCGTGGAGCGTTCCCCAGGGAACGCAGGCGCCAACCATGGCCATCAACACAGTTCGCATGCGCGGCCCCTTCGCTTCGGCTTGTCCGCGGAAGGCCGGCTTCGCGCCGGTCCTCCTTGCCTTGTCCTCGATCTGCACGGACCGATCCACGCGAGTTTTGCGACCCACCCGGACCAATCTTACATGCCCTTAGGCATGCGACGTTGGTCTAAGCATCGAAGGACGCAACCCGGCGCGGTCCCGGGCATTTCAATCTTCACCTTCGGTTGGCTTTTCCCCGGCTGTCGAAGGTTCGGAGTATGCGTACAGGGGTCCGTTTCCTTCTCCCCGGAGCGGACCCCTGAGACGCCGGCGGTCCAAGCATCCAGCTGAGAGCCACCCGAACCATCGACCAGGTCGGGCGTTGTGGTCGATGATGAACAGGACCGAATCATTGGCCCGAAAACTCTGCCGTGACGTGGCGCGGCAGCAGGCGAGCCGTCGCGAGTTCTGGGTCAAACTGGCAGACCTCGATGTCGACATGCGCGAAGAGGCGATTGTCGCTGCCTTGGTGTGGGCGAGTGGCAGGAACTGGATCCGGGTCGCTGGCCAGCCGGCGCATAGCGTCGTCTTGACCGAAGAGGGGCAGAAGATCGCCTGCCGCCACTAGCAGGATCACTTAGGAAGTGCGCCCGCCGCCCTGGGGCTCAGAGGAGCCGCGGCATGAAATGCCGCGGCTCGGTCGTTGCGGATCGCCTCTGGTTCTACCAGAAGCGGCGGGAGCCGAAGAGCGTGACCAGCGTGTTTTCATCGCGATGGCGCGCCCCCAGCGCAGCACCGGCGCAGGCGGCGGCGCAGCCGATGGCGAGGGTGGCGGCCACGGCGAAAGCTGTGATCAGGGCGGCTTTGCGGGCAGCCTCGGCGGCGGCGCGCGTGCGTGCCTCGGCCGCCTTGAGGTCGGCAAAGGCGTCGTCGACCCGCCGCTCGGCATCCGCCTGACTGATGCCTGTCTGCTGCTGCACGAGCTGGGCGAGGTAGGTGCGGTCGCGCGGTTCGAGTTGGTCGTTGCGGAGGCCGGCGGCGAACGCGCGGGCCATGGGCGCCGCAAGATCGGCGCGCGAGGTGATCGCAGGGGCGGCTGGGCCGTTCGGCGTCGGATTGGGTGCCAGCACGCGATCAACAGCGTAGGTCGCGGGATCCAAGGCGAGGGAAGTGGCGGCTGGGTTGGAAGCGCCGCCCGCGGCCACGGCCGTCACGGCCTGCGTTGCGCCTTTCGCAAGTGCGCCGACTCCGGCGACGCTGAGGCAAGCGCCGAGGACGACGCCGAGTGCCCAGACGGCGAAACCGTGCGCACCGTCACGGAAGTGCCGTTCGACTTCGACACCCTCGGCCCACGGCTTGCGCAAGCGGCCTGCCAGGTATCCACCGGCGGCAAAGGCGCCGACCATGACCAGCGCTGCATAGGTTCCGCTCAGCACCGCCATCGACTTGGCCGATAGGCCGGCATAGGGGTAGGGCGATACCGCCGACAAGCCAAGGGCTGCGCCGAAGGTCAGGAGCACGACGGAGATTGCGGTTGCCGCCAACCCTCCCAGGACGACGGGCCCCCATTCGATGGGATGCGGCGGTGCGAGGGTTTCGGGAGCGACGACGGCGGCGGGAACAGTGACGGTTGCCATGATCGTGATCCTTCAGCGCAGGCCGACGAAGGAGAGGATGAACATCACGATCACGACGAGGCCGACGAGATAGATGATGGAGTTCATGGGGTACCTTGCATTCGTTGGTTCTGGGCAACGGGACCTAAACGGAAACGTTGCGCCCGCGCGCGCAACTTTGGAGAGGTGCCGACCGTTCTGGTCGCGGTTGGCGTTCTTTGATCAACCACTCGTCGTCAAAGTGGGTGGCGGCGGAAACTCTGCCCTTTAAATGCGGATCGGCGAAATCCGATGACAGCCCGAGTGCGATCTTCGATCAGATTAAGGGCGAGAAGCTGCTCTCATGAATCCTGGGTGAGCAGCTGCAGGGCCGTATCGCGCGTATCGAGAACCAGCTGGCGGGAAGCTCGTTCGGCTTCCGATGCATCGCCCGCAAGGATCGCTTTTACGAGCTTGCTCCAGTTGGCGCTGGACTGCCGACGGCGTTCAGGCGTGGAGAGGCTGAGACGCGTGTATCGCGCGGTCTGACGGCCGAACGACAGGATAAGATCGGCAAGCCGGCGGCTGCCGGCGTGTCGAACGCAGAATTCGCTGATGGCCAAACTCGCCCGTGCATAAGCGTCGCCATCCTTGAGGGCGCGTTGCAGCGCCTCGAGCAGTCGCTCCAGCTCCGCCGTCTTGTCGGCGGGCAATGCTCCTGCCAGCCGATGGCATGCCAGTCCCATCAGGTGGGCGCGAATCTCGAAGATATCCTGCACTTCCTCGACGGAGAGGGCCGTCACCTGGGCGCCACGTTGCGGCAGGATTGTCACCAGCCCTTCGCGCTCTACCGCGCGCAAAGCCTCCCGCACGGACGCTCGGCTGACGCCGAACGCGGCCGCCAGATCGACTTCCCGCAGCTTCTGCCCCGGCTTGAATTCGTTCTCGACGATGGCTTGACCAATTCGCACCGCGATCTGGGCGGGCAGGGTCGCATAGATGTCGTAGGTCTTCTGAGGAGGGCTCGCCATGGATTGGACTGCTTTATCGGGATTTTTTGCTTGCTTCCACTAACTCCATGTGGAATGTCCGACGTTAATAATGTCGACATTGTACAGGAGGAGGTGACCATGAAGGAACTCCAGCTTGAGGAGGTCATTTCCCGCGCTGCGTGGCTGGGACGCGATATCCAAACTGGCGACGAGTGGATCTACCGGCTGAGCGACCTCGAGATCGCCGAGATCGATACAGCGCTTCGCCATCTGCAATCGACCGGACAGCAGATCCCCGACGTTGGCAAAGAGCATTTCCCGCTCAAGCGCTTCGCGCGCACGCTTCGACTGTTGCAGACGGAGATCGAGAACGGGCTGGGCATCATGCTGATCCGCGGCCTGCCGCGCGACCGCTACAGTGCGGAGGAGATGGGGCTCATCTACTGGGGCATCGGCGCACATCTGGGCCGAGCGGTCGCGCAGAATGCCCAGGGCGACGTGCTGGGCCATGTTCGCGACCTCGGCCGCGACCAGTACAAGGACATGCATGCGCGCGGCTATCAGACCGCCTCTCTGTTGCCCTTCCATAACGATTCCTGCGACATCGTCGGCCTGTGCTGCCTGGAGACGGCCAAGAACGGGGGCCTTTCCGCGGTGGCCAGTTCCGTCTCGGTCTATAACGCGCTGCTGCGCTCGCGGCCCGACCTCGTCAAGGTGCTGACCCAACCCTTCTATGCGGATCGCCGTGGCGAGGAGTCGGAGGGCCAGAAGCCCTATTACGTCACGCCAATCTTCATCTGGCACAAAGGCCGGATGTTCAATCGCTTCAATCGTACCTTCATCGACTCGGCGCAGCGCTTCAATGAGGTGCCGCGTCTCACGCCGTTGCAGATCGAGGCGCTCGATGCGGTCGCAGAGCTCTGCAAGGACCCGACCTTCCGCCTCGACATGAAGCTGGAGCGCGGCGACATGCAGTTCGTGAACAACTACTGCGTGCTCCATTCGCGGACGGCCTACGAGGATCACCAGGAGGAAGAGCGGAGGCGGCATCTCCTGCGCCTGTGGCTGCGCACGCCGGCCTTTGAGGATTTTCCGTCGGCACTGCGCGACCGCTACCAGGACATGGACAAGTGGCGCGCAAGCCCGCGCGCTCCTTCTTACAATTTCGTCACGATGAAAGAGGTGACGACGCACTGACTTGTCGTTGCTGTTGAACAAGACCAAGAAAATCCCGGAGGAAACATGCAACTGACGAGGCGCGCGCTGATCGCGGGCCTGGCGCTGCTGTTGTCATGCGGCAGTGCCATGGCCCAATACCCCGACAAGCCTGTACGGTTGATCGTACCGTTCCCACCCGGCGGCCCGACCGACGTTTTCGCCCGTGTGCTGTCAGTCGGACTGGCCGAGCAGCTTGGGCAGCAGGTCGTGATCGACAACAAGGCCGGTGCCGGCGGAACGGTCGGAACGGATCTCGTGGCAAAGGCGAAGCCGGACGGTTACACGCTGCTGTTCGGCACGGCCGCGACCCACGGCATCAACATCTCCCTCTACGAGACCCTGCCTTACGATCCCTTGAAGGACTTCGAGCTGATCGCGCTCACCGGGCTCGTGCCGATGGTCCTTCTGGTGCCACCGGATCAGCCGCGCGTGCTGAAGGAGCTGATCGCGAAGTTGAAGTCAGAACCGGGCAAGGCAACCTACGCCTCCTCGGGCAACGGCACGACCAATCACCTCGCGGGTGAACTCTTCAAGAGCCGCGCCGGCATCGACGCGGTGCACGTACCCTACCGGGGTTCGGGGCCGGCGCTGCAGGACCTCATGGGGGGCCGCGTCACCTTCATGTTCGATTCCTTCGGCACGTCGCTCGAACAGATCAAGGCCGGCAAGCTTTATGCCGTGGCGATCATGGCGGACAAGCGCAGCCAGGCGCGGCCCGACGTGCCGACCACGGCCGAAGCGGGCCTCCGCGATTTCGTCGGCGGGACATGGAACGTGGTCGCCGCGCCCGCCGGGACGCCCAAGGAGATCGTCGATCGGCTGAACGTGGCGATCAACAAGGCTCTTGCCAGCGAGACCGTGGCGGATCGGTTGCGGCAACTTGGCATCGAGGCGGTCGCGGATTCCACGCCGGCGAGCACACGCGCGTTCGTTTCCGCCGAGATCGTGAAATGGCGCGAAGTCATACGCGCAGCTGGAGCGAAGGTCGACTGATATGCGTCTTGTGAAGGCAGCGATTGCCGGAAGTATCGCTCTGTTCGTCTACGCTGGAACTGCTCTTGCCCAGTATCCCGAGAAGCCGTTGCGCCTGGTGGTGCCTTTCCCGCCGGGCGGTCCGACCGATCTCATCGCGCGCGTCGTGGCCGTCGGCATGGCGGCCGATCTCGGCCAGCAGGTGATCATCGACAACAAGGGCGGGGCCGGCGGCAATGTCGGCACCGACCTCGTCGCCAAGGCAAAACCGGACGGCTACACGCTGCTGTTCGGGACGGCGGCGACGCACGGCATCAACATTTCCCTCTACACCAGCCTGCCCTATCATCCCGTGAAAGATTTCGAGGCGATCGCGCTGGTCGGGCTTGCGCCCATGGCGCTGCTGGTGCCGCAGGGGCAGTCGCGCACGCTCAAGGAACTGATCTCCAAGTTGAAGGCGGAGCCCGGGAAGGGGAGCTATCCCTCGTCCGGCAACGGCACCACCAATCATTTGGCCGGCGAGCTGTTCAAGACCCGCGCGGAAGTCGATGTGCTGCATGTTCCCTACCGTGGCACGGGACCCGCCCTGCAGGACCTGCTGGCCGGTCGCCACGCCTTCATGTTCGGCACGCTCGGGCCGGTCATGGAGAACATCAGAGCAGGGCAGCTTGTGCCTCTCGGGCTCATGGCTGAGAAGCGCAGCAGCGTGCTGCCGGAGATTCCCACCATGAAAGAAGCCGGACTTCCCGACTTCGTCGGTGGCACCTGGAATGTCGTGGCCGCACCGGCCGGCACGCCCCGCGAGGTCGTCGAGCGGCTGAACAAGGCCATCTACAAGGCACTCGCCGATCAGAACCTGGCCGAACGACTGCAAGCCCTCAATGTAGAGGCGAGCGAGCCCCTCACACCGGCAGCCACGAAGGCCTTCATCGAGGCCGAGATTGTAAAGTGGCGCGAGGTCGTCGCCCTGGCGGGGGCCAAGGTCGACTAGGTGCGTATGTCAGTCTCCTTGCCCAGGCGAGCCGGGCCTCCTATGTCGAAACCCCGAAGAACAGGTTCGGGAAGTAGAGCGCGATGTCGGGTATCATGATGATGATGAGCACGCCGACGAACGTGACGAGCACGTAGGGAATGACCGACCAGTAGATGTCGCTCATCGTGACGTCGGGTGGCGCCACCGCCTTGAGGTAGAAGAGGTTGAAGCCGAAGGGCGGCGTCATATAGCCGATCTCCATCATGATGATGAAGATGACGCCGAACCAGATCGGGTCCCAGCCGAACGACTGTACGACAGGCAGGAACACCGGCAGCGTGATCAGCATGATGCCGACCGGATCCAGCACCATGCCGAGCAGCAGCAGCACAAGCAGCATGAAGGCGAGCGATCCCCACTTGCCGCCCGGGATGAGCGACATCAGGTGGTTCATGAGCTCGTTTGCGCCGAGCGTCGTGTAGGCCGTCGAGAAGGCGTGCGCGGCGAACAGGATCCACATGATGAGGGCCGTGAGCCGCAGCGTCTGCATCGCGGCGTCGGTCAGCACGGGGATCGACAGCTTGCGGTGGACCGCTGACGCGATCAGGGCGCCGAAGACGCCGAGGGCGGCGGCCTCGGTGGGCGTCGCGAAGCCGCCGAAGATTGCGCCCAGTACGAGGAAGACGATCAGCAGCGGCAGGAACACCGCCCTCAGCGTGCGGAGTTTCAGGGCCCAGTCGCCGCGCTCTTCGGGCGGGATTGTCGGCGCCAGGGAGGGCTGCAGCCATGCCCGCACGCCGATATAGATCGAGACCAGGACGAACAGCAGGATGCCCGGCCCGATGCCGGACGCGAACAGGCGACCGACCGACACTTCGGTCAGCAGCGCATAGAGGACCATGAGGATCGAGGGCGGGATGAGGATGCCCCAGCCGCCACCGCAATTGATCGCACCGACGGCAAGGCGCTTGTCGTAGCCGCGCTCGAGCATGCGCGGCAGCGCGATCGTTCCCATGGTCACGACCGCGGCGCCGCTGATGCCGCTCATGGCGGCAAAGATCGCGCAGATCGCCACCGTGCCGATCGCCAGGCCGCCGCGCATCCCGCCGAACCAGACATGCATCATACGGTAGAGGTCCTGGGCGACCCCGGATTTCTCCAGGAGCATGGCCATATAGACGTACATCGGGATGGCGATCAGCGTGAAGCTCATCATCGAGTCCCAGAACTTGGACGCGACGATGTAGAAGCCCACCGATCCCATCGTGAAGTACAGGAAGATCACGGAGATGCCGCCGAGCGTGAAGACCAGCGGCGTGCCGATGAAGAGGAAGACCAGCAACGAGCCGAAGAAGAGGAGCGTGACGAGTTCGACAGACAAGGTGGTCATCCGTTCAGTGGGAAGGTTCGTCGGCGGCTTGCTTGCCGAAGATGGCGGGATCGTTCTCGAGCCCCATCACGGTGCGGATGTCCGAGGCGATCCTGACGAGGCCCTGGAGGAGGAGCAGGACTCCGGCGATCGGGATCGCGACCTTCACCGGCCAGATCCAGGGATTCCAGATGCTGTTGGAAGTCTCGAGACTCTCCGCCGACTCCCAGGCCATGTCGGCGCTCTGCCAGATCAGGACGCCGAGGAAGAGGAAGAAGAGGATCGAGGTCGCGAGGTCGACCTTCGCCTTGGTGGTACGCCGGAACCGGCCGTAGAGGATGTCGACGTTGACGTGCGCGCGCTCGACGAGGAGATAGCCGCCGCAGATCACCGCGTAGACGCCGAAGATCAACTGCGCGAACTCGGCCGTCCAGATCGCGGCACTCCCCACGATGTAACGCATGATGACGTCCGCCATCAGCAGGAGGAACATCGGCGCGATCAGCCAAGCGGCCACGCGCGCAATCGCGATGTTGAGGCGGGTGATCGCCCCGGCGATCCTGGTCATTCGTCACCTTTGGCTGGCAGTTCGGGCGCGACGGCGCGGAAGTGCCGTCGCGCTGCTAGACCGTTGATGTGCAGGGCAAGAAGCCCCCGCAATCGGCAGCCCGCTCAGACGTACCCGAGATCGGTCATCAGCTTGGTGAGTGCCTGGGCACCCTTCGCCGAAATGTCGCCCTTGGCCGCTTCCTTCTTGAGGATCGCCGCCGATGCATCGGCGAATTTCTTCAGAACATCGTCGGGAAAGCGCAGGACCTCGACGTTCATTTTCGCTTTGCCGGTATTGAGGGCGATCGCCTCTTGCTGCAGGTACTCGACCGACCGCAGGAAGTAGCGCTCTTCGAGAAGCGACATGAACTGCAGCTTCAGGTCGGGCGGGAGCTTGTCGAGCGCGGCTGTGTTCACGATCCACGCGTCGTTTGTGATGCCGAGCGCCGGCTTCATGTGGAAGCGCGCGACCTCCCAGAACTTCATCGACAGGGCGCCGATCGCCGCCCCCCAGTGGGCGCCGTCGACCACGCCGGTCGAGATGGCCTGGTAGATTTCCGGCCCTGCAATCTGCTGGGGTGAGGCGCCTGCTGCGGCGAGATATTCCAGCATGGTTCCCGTCGACCGGATCTTGAGCGAGCTCAGGTCGGCCGCCGACTCGATCTTCTTCCGCAGCACCACTTCTGTCGGGTATGCCTTCTCACCCTTGATCAGTACGCCCTTGGGCCGCAGCTCGTCGTTCACCATCTTCTCGATTCCGAGGTTCTTGGTGAGCTGCATCATCTCCCAGGTCTCGCGCAGCGTGCCGGGTACGCCGTAGAAGATGCCCATCGCCTGCGCTTCGCCCAGAATGTAGGCCGGCGAGATCGTCCCCATGGGAACGACGCCACGACGCACGACATTATAGATCTCACGGTCCTTGGCGATCTCGCCGGCGCCGAACAGTTCGAGTTTGAAGCGGCCGTCTGTACGGGTCTCGAGTTGCTTCGCGAGGACGCCGAGACTGTCATTGAAGGAGCCAGATGCCTTGGGCCAGTGCGATTGCACCTTCCAGGTCACCTTCTGCTGCGCGAGCGCGCTGCCTATGATCGCCGGGGCTGCGATGGCGGTCGCAGAGCCGACGATGATCGAGCGGCGAAGTACAACTTTCCGAGAATCGGTCACGCTTCATTCCTCCACTGTTGTCTTTTCTTTGATTGAATCGTGACGACCTAGCGGGCCAATCATGGCGACAACATGACGATGTTGCCTGTGCGATTCGCGTCGGCGTTCGTCATTCTTCACATCTAAAGTTGAGAAGCCGTTCCACAATGCCCGCATTGGAGGCGGCATTCGAAGGCGCGTGCCCTTCACAAGCGCTGGAGATCGCGAGGCTCCGGATTCAATCGGGGCCGTCGTTGGTAACGTCAGCGATGCAGGGGCTCAACGCACACCAGGACGCGATGGGCATCGCTCTCCGTCAATCGGCTCGCCTGCGGACCATGGGCCAACGACGACGCGGTCATCGGTCGAGTCGCTTTGGCTTTCATGTTCTTTCTAATGGCCGGCAACTGGGATATCCCGAATGCGGAGGAGCAGCCTCGCGTGCACTGACAAGTCTCGGCGCGCGAGAAACGCTTCCGCGGTTTTGCCAACGGGATTGCAAATGGCCAATGTGACGACGCGAAGCGAGCAGGCATGTTTCGGCGGGACGATCGGATTCTACAGCCACGCCTCGACGGAGATCGGCGCCGAGATGAAGTTCTCGGTCTTCGTGCCGCCGAACGCCCCGGCGCGGCCGCGTCCGGCGCTCTATTTCCTGGCAGGCCTCACCTGCACCGAAGAGACGTTCATGATCAAGGCGAACGCCTTGCGTCATGCCGCCGAACTCGGGCTCGTGCTCGTGGCGCCAGACACCAGCCCGCGCGGCCTCGGTCTGCCGGGCGAGGAGGACAGTTGGGATTTCGGTACGGGGGCCGGCTTCTATCTCGACGCCGAAGCGGAGCCGTGGCGGCGGAACTATCGCATGTATTCCTATGTGACGCGGGAGCTTCCGGCGCTCGTCGAAGCCAGCTTCCCGGTCGATGCGGCGCGGCGCGGCGTTTTCGGCCATTCGATGGGCGGACATGGGGCGCTGGTGATCGCGCTCAGGAATCCGCAGGCCTATCGGTCGGCCTCGGCCTTCGCGCCGATCTGCAATCCCGTCGACGTGCCATGGGGCGAGAAGGCGTTCGGCAACTATCTCGGCGCGGATCGTTCGCGCTGGGCGGAGTGGGATGCCAGTGAGCTGCTGAAGCGGGGGAGCCGCTTTCCGAGTTCTCTTCTCGTCGATCAGGGGCTGGAGGACCAGTTTCTCGCGACGCAGCTTCGGCCCGATTCCCTCGAAGCGGCTGCGGCAAGCTCAGGCCAGGAGCTGGTCCTGCGGCGACACGAACGCTACGACCACTCGTACTGGTTCATCCAGAGCTTCGTCGAGGACCACCTCAAATGGCACGCAGACAGACTCTGCGTGTGAGCGACTACGCCGCCGCTACTGCGGCGACAGCCTCACCGCCGTCATGTAGCGCGTCCGGTAGTAGTCGGCGTCCAGGTTCGTCACCATGACGGGCGAGCCGCTATGGGTGGCATGAACGAACTGGTTGTTGCCGGCATAGATTCCGATGTGGGTGAAGGTGCCGCGGTGGCCGAACAGGACGAGGTCTCCTCGCTTGAGGTCGCCGCGTGCGACGGGCGTGCCCTCGCGCACCATGTCGTGCGGCATGCGCGGGATCCTTTGTCCGAAAACCGCGCCATAGAGGTAGTAGACGAAGCCGCTGCAGTCGAAGCCTGTCGTCGGCGAGGTGCCGCCGTAGCGATAGGGCGTGCCCAGGTAGTTCATGGCGCGCGAGACCAGGCGGTCGCCCCACTCGTGTCCGACGCCGGGCGCCGGGGCAGGGGTGGCGGGAGGGACGGCATACGACGCCTTGATCGCGGCGGGCGCGGCTTGGCCGAATCCGGCGAAGGCAGCATTTTCCCGCTGCCATTTGGCATTGAGCTGGTCGGCCATTTGGTCGGTCGGATCGGCCTTGGCGACTGGCTTCATTTTGGACTTTGCAGGCGCCTTGACCTGGGCGCTTGCGGGAGACGGGACGCCGATCGCCCCGAACAGGGCCAGAGTGGCCAGAACCGTGACTGAGTAGATTGTCGTCTTGAGGATTGCTTGTACGCTTGAGGAGGTGCCGCGCCCGTTTCTCAAAGCCATGAACTCAATTCCCCTTCAAACCAGTGACAGGTGGCCGGTAGTCTGACCCCATACTGGCGGAGGGTGACGTTCCCGTCCAACAAATGTTGCAAATTTGCCACAATGTCGCCGTCGGGAGGCCGGGGCGACGGGTCGGTGGTAGGCCCGGCAGGATTCGAACCTGCGACATAACCGTTATGAGCGGCTCGTTCTAACCGCTGAACTACGGGCCCCCAGCGCCCCGGCGGGGCCGGGGCGGCCCTTTTAGCCCATTCCGGGGCTTATTCCATAGGCGGGACGAACATGTAGCCGGTGCCGCGCACGGTGCGGATGACTGTCGGCTTGTTCGGGGCCGGCTCGATCTTGCGGCGGATCCGGGTGATGCGCAGGTCGATCGCCCGGTCGAAGGGGTCGCGGCTGCGGTGGCTCGTGGTCTCGAGCAGCCAGTCGCGCGACAGCGGCCGGTTGGGGTTTTCGGCGAAGGTCTTCAGGATGTCGAACTCGCCGGAGGTCAGCGGGACGTCCTGGTTGGCCTCATCGAAGAGGGCGCGTCGCGTCAGGTCGAGCGTGTGGCGGCCCATGCGAACCCGTTCGAGCCGCGCCGGTGTTGCCTTGTTGGCCGAGCGGCGCAGCACGCTCTTGCATCGTGCAAGAAGTTCGCGCGGCTCGTACGGCTTGGCGACATAGTCGTCGGCGCCGCTCTCCAGCCCCTGGACCTTGTCGCCCGAATCTCCCGACGCCGTCAGCATGATGATGCCGACCCGCGTGTTGCTTTCGCGCAGCCAGCGGGCCAGCGAAAAGCCGTCCTCCTGACCGGGGAGCTGCACGTCGAGCAGCACGAGGTCGGGCATGGCCCGCGAGATCTGGCGGCGCATCTGCGCGCCATTCTCTACGGCGATCACCTTGAGGTCATGGTTCGTCAGATAGGTCTCGGCGGCCTTACGCTGAAACGCGTCGTCCTCGACCAGCAAAACCGACGGCTGCTGCATAATTGAATCCAAAATATACACTCACGAATGACGTCAAAATACCACGATTATTCAAGGAATTATAGCCGATTATTAATATTTTTGATAAGCTTCGGGCTGCATCCTAGCCGCCGGAGCCCATGGCCTCATTCTTCTTTGCCCCGCGCCCGGCGGTCGAAACCGCTGCGTCGCCGGCGGTGGACGCCGATCCCGTCCACCAGGAAGCCTTCGTCCGGGCCGAGCTGATCCGGCGCCTGTTCGATGGCTCGGCGCAGTCACGTTATTTTTCGCTCGTCCTGTGGCCGGTGATTGCTGCGATCTACTGGCGGGAGGCCGATCTCTGGCAGTTGGCTGGACCGTTTTCCGCCCATCTTGCCGTGACGGCGGCGTTCGACGTGTTGCGTCACGGGTTCAACCAGGTCCGGGCAAACGACGACGAGGTCGCGCGCTGGGGATGGTGGTTCGCAGGCCTTTCGTTCCTCGCCGGTGCCTGCTGGGGCTGGGCAGGGTTCCTGCTCGCCGTGCAGCCCTACGAATTGCCGCGCATGTTGCTGGGGCTGGTCCTCCTGGCCACCATCACGACGGCGGTGCCCATCCGGTCGGCCCATCCACCGACCTACTACGCCTTTGCGGTCGCCACGACGGCGCCGCTGCTGCTCGTGCTGCTGATCTCGGCCGATCCGTTCTACCAGCTCGTCGGCATCGCCGGCGGCGCCTATGTCGGCCACCTGATGGCCTATGTCCGCGATGTGCATCGCTGGCAGTACGACAATATCGCACTCGCCTATCAGAAGGAGGAACTCGCCCGCCGCCTGCAGGTCGCCTACGATGAGGCACGCACCGCGCGCGACGCCGCACTCGTCGCGCAACGCGAGGCGGAGGAGGCCAACCAGGCGAAGTCGACCTTCCTCGCCATGGTCAGCCACGAAGTCCGCACGCCCATGAACGGCGTGCTGGGAATGATCGACGTGCTGGAGCGCACACAGCTCTCGGCGGAGCAGCTTGGAGCGCTGAGTACGGTGCGCTACTCGGCGTCCTCGCTGCTCAGGATCATCGACGACATTCTCGACTTCTCGAAAATCGAGGCAGGCCGTCTTGATCTCGAACGGCTCGAGCTTTCCACCGGCGAGCTGATCAATGGAGCCGTCGAAACGCTGGCGCCGCAAGCCGCTGCCAAAGGACTGGTGCTCTCGGCTTCTGTTTCGGCCGGCGTGCCCGAGCGCGTGGTTGGCGATCCGGTTCGCCTGCGGCAGATCCTGTTCAACCTGATGGGCAACGCCATCAAGTTCACCGAAAAGGGTTCCGTACGGCTCGTGCTGGAGCCGGGGCCGGCCACCGATGATCCGGACGCGGTGACGCTCTGCATTCGCGTTACCGATACGGGCATCGGGTTGACGCCCGACCAGCAGAGCCGCCTGTTTCAGCCCTTCGTGCAGGCCGACAGTTCGACCACGCGCCGTTTCGGCGGCACCGGCCTCGGCCTGTCCATCGTGCGGCGCCTGGCCGAAGCGATGCAGGGGACCGTCGACTTGCAAAGCGAGGTCGGTGTCGGCTCGACGTTCACGGTGACGGTACGCCTGGAAGCGGCGTCGGCTGCAGCTTCGGCCATTCCGTTGCCGTCGCAAGCATTGCCGCCGCCCACGGCTGGCCGATTCGATGGTCGCGTCCTGGTGGTCGACGACAATGCCGTCAACCGCAAGATCCTCGCCCGGCAGCTCGATCTGGCGGGAGCCGCAACCGATGTCGCGGCCAGTGGCGAAGAGGCGTTGCGGCTCTGGCGCTGGGGCAGCTACGCGCTCGTGCTGGCCGACCTGCAGATGCCGTCCATGGATGGCTTCGATCTGGCGCGGCGCATCCGCGCTGTCGAGGCCGGTGAAGGGCGAGGCCGCACGCCTGTCCTCGCGATGACGGCGAGCACGCTCGAAGACGAGGAGCGGCGCAGCCGTGCGGCCGGGATGGACGGCTTCATTACCAAGCCCCTGAGTATCGACCAGCTGCGGGCCGTGCTCGACCTATGGCTTGCGCCCGCGGCGGCGGACCGAGCGGCATGACCGAAGCCTACGACCGCGCGAGGCTGGCCGAGCTGTTCGGCGACGATCCCGGCGTGCTGGCCGAAGTCGAGCGCGATTTCCTCGACACCGCGCGCGGAGCCGAACGCGAGATCTGCGATACCGACGATCTCGGCGCGATTGCCAGGGCAGCCCACCGGCTGAAGGGGGCTTCCGGCATGATCGGGGCGACGGGGCTCGGCCGGATTGCCGCGGCCGTGGAGTGCGCTGCCATAGCCTGCGATCTGCCCGGCGTGCGCCGGCTGCACGACCGGATCAGTTTGGAAGTGCAGCGGGTCGCAGATCAGGTACGCGCGCTAAGCTAGCTGCGCGGACGCAGCAGCATCGTCGCCGAATAGGAAAGCAGCGCCCGGCCGTTCTGTTCGAGCAGGCCGCGCAGGAAGGCGATCGACTTGCCGCGGCGCGGGATTTCCACGCGCGTGGTGATTGGTGTCGTCGGATCGCCCGCCGACAGGAATTCGGCGGCGAAGGAAACCGTCGAGGGCGCCATGCCGGTGACCAGCGAAGCGGCGCGGGTGATGGCGGTGTCGGCGAAGCTCATCATGTAGCCGCCGTGCAAGGCACCGCCGGAGTTGCACATATGCAGGCTGGTCGGCTGGACCAGCGAGACGTCGTCCCCGTCCTGCCGCACATAGACCGGACCGATGCCGCGCGAATAGGCGCTGGCCTTGTCGAACAACTCGAAGCCCGCCGGCACGACCTGCTCGACCGACTTGGCCTCGATGTGGCGCGGTGCGTTCTCATCCTTGCGGGCCATCGCCTTGGCGCGCGCCACGTGGCGGCAGACGCCCGACCACAGGGCCACGGTGCGGCCTTCCTGGATGATGCGGCCGCGGGCGAAGGCGAGACGTCCCGTCACCTGCAGGGGCTCGCCGCGTGCTTCAAGCGGCGGGCCGATCTTGGCGGCGTCGACGAACTCGCAGGCGATGCTCACGGTCAGTGCGAAGGAGCTGTTGGTGCCGCCGTCGGCGGCGCGGCCGGCAACAAGGCAGAGCGCATAGTCGGCAAAGGTGAGAAGCACGCCGCCATGGACGCCGCCGGCATAGTTCGCGTGGGCGGCATGGGTCGGCAGGACGCAATGCACGGCATCGGCTGCACGGGCATCCGCGCCGATGTGAAAGAAGAACGGGCCGACGCGATCCTCGAACGGGTCGGGCGGCACGAAGACCGAGTAGTGGGAGAGGTCGAGGCCCCAGCTGGCGAGATCGGGGACGGTGTGAGTGGCTGTGTCGGGCACGGGCTGGGACCTGGGCTGTTGGCTCTTGTGGTGGGTTCTTGCGGGGCTCTAATAGGGGAATCAACCCCTTTTCGGGAAGCCACGGAGCGAAACATCATGTCGTCAGCCGCGCACAAGGTCGAGATCAAGCGGGAGAAGTGCGAGACGGGCTTCGTGGCTCATGTCGTGTTCGACAATTCGCGGCGCCTGAATGTCGTCAACCCGGCGGGGCTGCGGGACCTCATCGCGGCCTTCCACACGCTCTCGCAGGAAGCTGAGCTGCGCGCCGTCGTCTTTTCCGGCGCAGGCGGCAAGGCCTTCATCGGCGGCGCCGACATCAACCATATGGCCGGCATGAAGACCTCGGAAGACGGCCGCGCCTTCATCACCCTGATCCACAAACTCTGCCAGGCGATCCGCGACTGCCCGGTGCCGGTGATCTGCAAGCTCGAAGGCTACACTTTGGGCGGCGGTCTCGAAGTGGCGGCGGCCTGCGACATCCGCATTTCGACGGACACGGCGCATTTCGGCATGCCCGAGGTCAAGGTCGGCATTCCGTCGGTGGTCGAGGCTGCGCTCCTGCCGCGCCTGATCGGCTGGGGTCGCACCTCGTGGCTGCTGCTCACCGGCGAGAACATCGACGCCGCCAAGGCCGAAGCCTGGGGCCTGGTCGAGATCGTGGTGCCGGAAGCGAAGATCGACGCGGCCATCGAGCATTGCGTGCACTCGATTGCACAGGAGGCGACGCCGCTCGCGGTGCGGGCGCAGAAGCGTCTGATGCGGCGCTGGGAACGGCTGCCGCTCGACGAGGCGGTGCAGGCCGGTATCGATGCCTTTGCCCAGTCGGTCGCCGAGGGCGAGCATATCGAGCGCATGGGTGCGTTCATCAATCGCAAGAAGAAGTAACGACAGCAGTCGATCGGCAACCGGAGGAATGAGGGCGAACATGGCGCAGAAGAAAACCGTTCGTGTCGGCTGTCATTCCGGCTTCTGGGGCGACACCGAGACGGCCGCGGTGCAGCTCGTACGGCACGGCAATGTCGATTATCTGGTCAGCGACTATCTCGCCGAAGTGACCATGTCGATCATGGCGGCCCAGAAGCTGCGCAATCCGCAGGCGGGCTATGCCACCGATTTCGTGACGGCCGTGATGGCGCCGCTGGCGCGCGAGATTGCCGAGAAGAAGATCAAGGTCGTGACCAATGCCGGCGGCGTGAACCCGCAGGCCTGTCGCGATGCCGTGCTGAAAGCCTGCGAGGCGGCGGGCGTGAAGCTCAAGGTCGCCATCGTGACCGGCGACGACATCCTGCCGAGGGTCGAGGAGTTCCGCGCGGCCGGCGTACGCGAGATGGATACCGGCGCGGAGCTGCCGGCGAAGATCGTCAGCATGAACGCCTATCTCGGCGGCTTCCCGATCGCCCGCGCTCTCGACGAGGGCGCCGACGTCGTGATCACCGGCCGTTGCGTCGATTCGGCGGTGACCTTGGGAGCCCTTATCCACGCCTTCGGCTGGGGCATGGACGATCACGACCGGCTGGCGGCCGGCACGCTGTGCGGCCACATCATCGAATGTGGTGCGCAGTGCAACGGCGGCAACTTCACCGATTGGCGGCTGGTGCCGGATTACGACAACATGGGCTTCCCGGTGGCCGAGGTCGAGGCCGACGGCACCTTCGTGTTGGGCAAGCCCGAGAACACGGGCGGCCTGATCTCGACGGCGACGGTCGCCGAACAGATGCTCTACGAGATCGGCGATCCGCGCGCCTATATCGTGCCCGATGTCGTGTGCGACTTTACCGGCGCGACCTACGAGCAGGTGGGCAAGGATCGTGTGCGCGTCGCCGGCGCCAAGGGTCGGCCGGCGACCGATACCTACAAAGTTTCGACGACCTGGCCGGACGGCTTCAAGTTCAGCTCGATCTTCATGCTGGGCGGGCGCGAGGCCGCGGCCAAAGGGCGGCACAGCGCCGAGTCGATCATCAAGAAGACGCGCCGCCTGTTCGCCGAGAAGAACATGGCCGACTACCGCGATGTCAGCATCGAGGTGATCGGCAGCGAAGCAACCTATGGCCCGCATTCCCGTACCGCCGATGCGCGCGAGGTCGTGGTGAAGATCGCGGCCAAACACGATCAGAAAGAGGCGCTGTCGCTGCTCGGCCGCGAAATCGCGCCGATGTCGACCGGCGGTGTCGTCGGCATGGCGGGCAGCTTCGGCGCGGGCCGTGTCTCGCCGTCGCCAGTGATCCGCATGTTCTCCTGCCTGGTGCCGAAGTCGATGGTGCCGGTCACGGTCGAAGTCGACGGACGCGCCATCCCGATGCAGGAGGGCGCCCGCAGCGGTGGCTTTACGCCTGCATCTCTTCCGACCGAGCGGCCGCCGGCGCCGGCGTTGCCAGCGGGCGATACGGCGACGGTCCCACTGATCGCGCTGGCCTATGGCCGTTCGGGCGACAAGGGCGACAACGCCAATATCGGCATCTTCGCCCGCAAGCCCGAGTACGAGCCGATCCTCGACTCCGAAGTGACGGAGGAGGCGGTGGCGACGTACTTCGCCCATCGCATCAACGGCAAGGTGACGCGCTGGCGGCTGCCCGGCATCAAGGGCTTCAACTTCCTGCTGCGTCAGGCGCTGGGCGGCGGCGGCATGGCCTCGCTCAAGGCCGACCCGCTGGCCAAGGCCTTCGCGCAGATGCTGCTCGACATGCCGGTCCGCGTACCGGCCGCCGTTGCGCGAGGGATTGGAGCGGCGCAGAAGGCCGCGTGACGGATTTCGCGCTCACGACCTCCCGCCTCATCCTGCGCGATTTCACATCGGAGGATGAGGCGGCGTTCATCGCCTATCGCGCCGATCCGGCGGAAGGACGGGAGCTGATCGAGCGTTTCGCGGCCTGGCGTCGGGCCGAACCCAGGCTCAACTTTCAGGTCGCCATCTGCCGACGCGATGCGGCCTCGACTTTGATCGGGTGCTGCGGCCTGCGTCGCGAAGGCTTTGCGGCCGGCGTCGCGGAATTCGGCCTCGAACTCGCGCCCGCGTGGCAAGGTCGTTATCGCTATGCCATCGAGATTACCGAAGTGATGCTCGCCCATGGGTTCGAGACGCTCGACCTCCAGGAGATCGTGAGCAATACGACCGAGGCCAACGAGCGCGTCCATCGTCTCGCCCGCTGGTATGGCGCCACCCTCGCCTCGTGGGGCGAGGGCAACGTGCTCTGGCGTTTCAGCCGTACATCATGGCGCGACGCGGTGCGCGCTGCCCGACCAGGAAGACGATCACTCCGGCGATCAGCGGATTGATCACCGGGATCGTGTCCAGGGCGACGATGCCGATCAGCCGGCGTTGCGGCCGCGGGCTCGTCGATGGGAGAATGCCGGCATGCCCGATATAAGAACCGCTGCCGCAGCCCTCGATCCCACCGCTCTCGAACGCTTCGGCGCCTATGCTGCGTCGGTATCGAAGGCCGACCTTCCCGCCGACGTCATTCATGCGGCCAAGCGCTGCGTGATCGATTGGTATGCCACGACCTTGCCGGGCGCGGTCGAAGCGCCGGCGACGATGCTGGAGAAGGCATTGGCCGACGAACTCGATCGCGGCGCGGCGACGTTGATGCTGGGCCGCAGGGCGGCGGTGCGCACGGCCGCCCTGATCAACGGCACGGCCTCGCACACCGTCGAGTTCGACGACATCTACGCGCCCGCGATCTACCACCCGGGCAGCCCGACGATCGCCGCGGCGCTCGCTGTCGGGCAGGCGCGTGGCGCCTCGGGCGACGCCTTCCTGCGGGCCGTGATCGCAGGCTACGAAGTCTCGACCCGCATCGGCGCCGCCATGGGC
>JAIUOY010000029.1:0-23717 GCA_020160995.1 Pseudomonadota bacterium
ACTGGCAGGCGACCATGCTGCCGCTCGACACGATCATGCCCTTCTTCAGCTGCTTGCCGTGCTCGCCGAGCTTGTTGGCGAGCCAGGCCAGCGAATTGTAGCAATGGCCCAGGACATCGGCGGAATGGCCGGTCCGCACGACCTTGCCGTCGAAGGAGATCGAGCCGTCGAGGTTCGCAAGGTCGAGCTTGCGCCAATCCTTGTTCGGCTTGGCGAGCAGCGAGCCGCCGTTCCAGCCTGCGTCCATGATCAGGGCATGGACGGTGAGGCGGCTGTAGTCGGCGCCACGATCCTCGATCAACTCGAAGCCGGCGCGTGCATCGCCGACATACGGTGCGATTGAATCCTTGTCGTAGCCTTTGCCTCTAGGCTTCGGCACATCGGCATTCACGGTGAGGATGATCTCGAGTTCGACGCCGAGGCGGGTCCAACGATCGGCGCGGACAGCAGCCTTGTGCTCGAAGACTCGCTTCTTGCGGATCGGTCCGTAGGCAGGGCCGCGCAGGCCGGTCTGTTCCCAGATTTGCGGCGAGGTCAGCGCGATCTTGTAGCCGACACAGGGGCCTTGCTTGAGGACCTGCTTCTTCAGGAACGCGTCTTGGATCTTGTAGGCGGTGCGCTCGTCTGCAGGCATGAGATGTTCGGGCCACCAGCCGACGACGGCACGCGCCTTGTCGACCTGGTTCAGCCAGTTCGCGACCCTGGCGATACTGAGCGCCATGCGTTCCTCCCCTTGCTTGATTTCAAGCGGCCCGCATAGTGCCACCATGATGGCAGAAGCGGCGAAACATTTTGGCCCGGTCCGCGCCGGAGCCGTGGTCGGTGTTGTCCTGGCAGGCGGCGAGGGGCGACGGATGGGGCCGGGCCCCTTGAAGCCGCTGCGGCCGCTGGCCGGCCGGCCGATGGTGGCGCATGTGGTCGAACGGCTCCGCCCGCAGGTCATGGATCTGGTCGTCGTGGCGAACGACCCGTCGCCTGCCTTTCGCAAGCTCAAGGTTCCGGTGATTGCCGATCCGCCCGACATCCAGCAAGCGGCGCAGCGCGAGGGACGGCGGCTGGGGCCCTTGGCCGGTATCCTGGCCGGAATGGAATGGTCGCTGCGGGAGCATCCGCACGCCGGCTGGATCCTGACGGCGCCGGCCGACGTGCCCTTCCTGCCGCTCGACCTGACCGTGCGGCTTTGCGGGCTGATGCATGTCCCGGAGCCCGACGTGCTGATGGTCCGGCATGGCAAGCGGCGCGAGCACACGCTCGCCGTCTGGTCGGTCAAGCTCGCGGGCGATCTCAGGCGGGCGATACTGGAAGAGGGGGTGCGCCGGGTCGACGAGTTCGCGCGGCGCTACGTCTTTGAGGAACTGGTCTGGCCGGGCGGTGGGGCCGCACACTTTCTGAACGTGAATACGCCGGCGGAACTCAAGGTCGCGGCAGGTCGGCTGACTGGAGCTCGATCACGTTCCCGTCGATGACGACCTTGCCGGCATTCTCGAAATTCACGGTGATGCGATGTCCGGCAATCGACTGGATCTGGCCAAGGCCCCAATCCGGTCGGTCGGCGTGACGCACGAAGTCTCCGGGCGACAATAAGGCATTGCCGGGCTTGTCGAACAAGTTTGCGTGACTCCAGGCTGGGGCTACGGTAGCCCGCGTGTGAGGGCCGGTGAGCTCAAGCTGGCCTATATAGTCCCGTGCCGCCCTGTCAGGGAGAGTTTTCATGAATACGACCCGCATTGCCATTGCTACGGCTCTCGCTGCCGCCCTTGCACTGCCGGCCACCGTCCAGGCGCAAGGCAATATGGAAAAGTGTTACGGCGTGGCCAAGGCCGGCAAGAACGACTGCCAGACGGCGAAGTCGTCCTGCGCCGGCACGTCGAAGACGGATCACCAGAGCGACGCCTGGATCTCCGTTCCCAAAGGCACCTGCGACAAGATCGTCGGCGGCAAGCTGACTGCCGGCTGACCGTGCACGCCGTCGCCGGCATCGGTCTGCGCTCGCCGCATCTTGCGGAGGTGGCGCACGACCGGCCGGCGACAGGTTTTCTGGAAATCCACGCCGAGAACTATCTCGCTGGATCGCCGGCCCTGCGGACCATCGAGCAGCTGCGGGCCGACTATGAGTTTTCCCTTCACGCGGTGGGCCTGTCGCTCGGCTCCGTCGAGGGAATAGACGACGCCCATCTCGAACGTCTCGCGGCTCTCGCGGAGCGCCTCGCGCCGGCTTTGATCTCCGATCATCTCGCCTGGAGCGTGAGCGGCGGCCGCTATTTCAACGACCTTCTCCCGCTGCCCTACACTGAGGAAGCGCTCGACGTCGTCGTGGGCAATGTCCAGCGGCTTCAGGATCGGTTGAAGCGTCAGATCCTGGTCGAGAATCCGTCCTGTTACCTGTCCTTCGCGCATTCGACGCTCTCGGAACCGGCATTCCTGGGCGAGCTCGTGCGGCGCAGCGGCTGCGGCCTGCTGCTGGACGTGAACAACATCGTGGTAACGGCACACAATCTCAGGCTCGATCCCGCGGCCTGGCTCGCCGACCTGCCGGCGTCGGCTATCGGCGAATATCATCTCGCCGGCCACGCGGTGAACGATGCCGACGGCGAGCCGATCCTGATCGACGATCATGGCAGCCGGGTGAGCGAGGAAGTGTGGTCGCTGTTCGATGCGGTCCTTGACCGTTACGGGCCGCGGCCGACGCTGATCGAATGGGACACCGACATCCCGGCGCTCGGGGTCCTGCTCGAAGAGGCCGTGCGCGCCGGTCGCGCCTTGGAGGTCAGGGCAGGGGCGAATGCTCGGGCTGCGTGATCTGCAGGCGGCCTTTGCCGGCATCGTGAAAGGCGAGGCCCAGCCCCGGCTGGAAGCAGCGGTGGTGGGAGATTCTATCCCTGCTGCCGCTCGGCTTCGCGTTCATCGCCATCACATCGAGCAAAGCCTGGTCGCTGCCTTGGCGGCGACTTTCTCGACCGTGCAGACGATCGTCGGCGAGGATTTCTTTCGGGCGATGGCCCGGCGCTATGTTGCCGGCGATCTGCCACACCAGCCGGTACTGGCCGAGTACGGCGCCGGCTTCCCGGCATTCATCGCGGATTACGAGCCGGCAACTTCCCTGCCTTATCTCGCCGATGTAGCCCGCCTCGATTGGGCGCTGAACCTCGCCTTCCACAGTTTGGCCGCGAACCATTTGACGGCCGCCGACCTCTCATCGTTGCCGCCGGAGCGTGTTGCCGAACTTCCCCTCGCGCTGGCGCGAGGGGCGGCGGTCCTCCGTTCGAGCTATCCCATCGATCGGATTTGGCAGGTCTCACAACCGGGGGCGGCAGACGAAAGCGTCGCTCTCGGGGCCGGAGGCGTGAGCCTGCTGGTGCTGCGGCGAGAGGACGATGCAGCCTTTGTCCCAGTCAGCGAAGCCGAAGAGGCATTTCTGTCCGCTTTGGGGCGGGGCGAAACCCTGGAGAGGGCAGCCGAGGTGGGCTTTCGAACCGATGATGCATTCGATCTGTCCACGACCTTCCCTCGTCTGCTCGCTTTGAAGGCATTTGCTGCATTGCAACATCACTTTGTCGAGAGAGTTGAAAAAGCCGTGTAAAAATAGAGGCTAATAGAACGGCAACCTATGCTGCAATGCACGGCTAGAATCAGTCAACGACACTGAACCTTCTTGCGGTGCAAAGGACCGTCCCTATACTCCGCGCGCCTCAAGGGTCCGCCGTCCCCCTCGGTGGACCAGTAGTCGCTGCGAGTGGAGTTGCCGACGATGTCGATCACGTTGCCGCAGAATTATCGGCCGACTGAGCGTGAGCCTTTTATGAATCCCATGCAGCAGGAGTACTTCCGTCAGAAGCTGCTGAAGTGGAAGGGTGAACTGATCGAGGAGTCTAATCAGACGTTGCAGAACATGCAGGAGGAGAGCCTGGCTCAGCCCGATCTCGCCGATCGCGCGACTGCCGAGACCGATCGCTCCCTTGAACTGCGGACCCGCGACCGCTTCCGCAAGCTGATCTCCAAGATCGACCAGGCGATGAAGTCGATCGAGGAGGGGACCTACGGCTACTGCGAGGAGACCGGCGAGCCGATCTCCCTGAAGCGTCTCGAAGCCCGTCCCATCGCGACGCTCTCGGTCGAGGCGCAGGAGCGCCACGAACGCATGGAGCGGACACGCCGCGACGAAGGCTGACGGCATCAGCCGCCATCCTGAGCAAAGCGAAGGATCTGAAACAGACCCTTCGCGTGCGCTCAGGGCTTCGGCTCAGGCCTTCGCCTCCTTCTGGAGATCCTGGCGCAGCAGCGCGCGGCCGGCGCGGCCGCTGCCGACCTTGCCGTCACGCCAGACGATCTCGCCATTGCACAGCACCGTATCGATGCCCTTGGCCGGCGAGATCGGCTTCTCGAACGTTGCCGTATCGATCACGGTTGCCGGATCGAAGATGCAGATGTCGGCATAGAAGCCGGGCTTCACTTCGCCGCGTTTGGTGAGATGGAAGCGCTGCGCCGAGTAGGACGTCATGCGGCGCACCGCATCTTCCAGCGGGAAGAGCTTCAACTCGCGCGAGTAGTGGCCCAGCACCCGCGGGAAGGTGCCCCAGAGCCGCGGATGCGGGTGGGTGTCGAAGGGGATGCCGTCGGAGCCGATCATGGCCCCGGGATGGGCCATCGCGCTCTGCACATCCTTCTCGTCCATCATGAAGTAGATGGCGCCGGCGGGCTGCAGCCGGTCGGCGGCGTCGTAGATCGAGCAGCCCATCTCCTGGGCGATCTCCTTGAGGTCGCGGCCGCTCACGTTCTTCACCGTGTCGGACCAGGTGATCAGCACCTTGTCGGCGCGGTCCAGCATCTCCTTGCGCAGGATCGTCGAGCCCGCGACGTAGGGATAGACGTCGAAGGCGATCTGCTGCTGCTTCATCGCCTCGGTGAACTTGGGCAGCGTCTCCTTCATGCGGCCGAAGTTCGTGCGGCCCGAGCACTTGTGGTGCGAGACGATGACATCGGCGCCGGCGCGGCGCCCGATTTCGAAGGTCTCGTCCATCGACTTCAGGATATCGTCGCCTTCGTCGCGCATGTGCGCGGTGTAGACGCCGCCCCACTTGCCGAGCGGCTTGGCGATCTCGGCAACTTCGTCGGTGGAGGCCGCCATCGCCGGCGGATAGAAGAGACCGCTCGAGAGGCCGATGGCGCCCTGTTCGAGGCTCTGGTCGAGCAGGTCGCGCATGACGCCGATCTCGGGGGCCGTCGCCTGGCGGGCGAGATTGTCGCCCATGGCGTTCATGCGCAGGGTGGAGTGCCCGATCAGGAAGGCGCCGTTGATGGCAGGCTTGGCGGCCTGGACCTTGCCGGCGAACTCCCCGAAGCTCTTGGCGACATTCTCCGGCTTTTTGACGATCAAGGTCAGGAAATGACCGATATCGTCGCGCGTGAACGGCGCGGCCGAAGCGCCGCAGTTGCCGCACACGACGGTGGTCACGCCTTGGCTCGCCTTCATTGCCATGGTGGGATTGTCGATCAGGGCCGTGTCGTCGTGCGTGTGCACGTCGATGAAGCCCGGCGCCACGACCTTGCCCCTGGCGTCGATCTCGTTGTCGCCCTTGAGCGTGCCGGGCGCCTCGACCGCAGCGATGCGATCGCCCTTCAGGGCGACATCAGCGGCGAAGAGTTTCTTGCCTGTTCCGTCGGCCACCTGGCCGTTGCGGATGACGGTATCGTAAGCAGCCATGTCGAAACTCCTACGCTTCGTTGCGGCCAAGCCGCATGTCGAGGTCGAACGGATAGAGCGGCCGCTTCACGCGCGTGTACTTGAACAGCTTGAGGTCGGACGCCGTGCAGCCGTCACCGTCGCACATGACGATATGCTTGGCGATCGGCTCGAAGCCTGCGCGGAAATGCTGGCGCGACTTGATCAGCACGTACTTCTTGCGCCGCGGATCGATGCCGCAGTGGGTGAAGACGCCGAGGTCGTAGGGCTCCGCACGCTTCTCGGAGACCACGATCTGCATCTTGCCGGTATCGAGGACGGCGGTACGGCCCATGCGCACCGTGGTGCCGGTCGCCATCGGGCCCGTGACGACGAACTGGCCATCGGTGATCGCCTTCACCTTGCCGGTGACTTTGAGCGGCTTGCCCTTCAGGCCCATGGCCGGCATGTCGATCTTGCCGCCGAGCTCCAGCGTCACCTCGGCGCCGACGCCGGCCTTGACCATCTGCTCGACGCAGGTGGGGTCGCAGATCGGGCCGGCGCACGCGTCCTCGAGGTCCTGCTTCATGGCCTCCTCGATGACGCTCATCACGTCCTGCGTGCCACCCGAGGCGGTGTTGTCGCCGTGGTCGGCCATGACGACGGGGCCGCCGTCGTACGACTTGGCGCGGGCCACCTGGACGGAGAGCGGCTCGGGATGGAACAGGAAGCCTTCGCGCTTCTCCCAGGCCGTATCGAGGATCTTGTTCAGCAGGATCTCGCCTTCGGCCGTGCGCTTGTCGCAGACGATGACGGAGGAGAGGGCGAGATGGGGGATGTCGGCCTGCGGGAAGCCGCCGAACACCGAGGCGTTCAACACCTGGCCGGTGTCCTCCGCCTGGTTGGCCATACCCATCAAGGTCTTCATCGGCTCGCGCGACGGCGTATGGACCAACGAGCTGCTCATGATCGGGCGGTTGCCCCACACCATCTTCGGCTCGACTTCGCCCGCCAGCATCCGGATCAGTGTGCGGCCGGCGCGCTGCGCCGTGTCGCCCATGTCGATGTGTGGATAGGTGCGATAGCCGGTGATGATGCTGGCGCCGTTGATCATGGCGTCGGTCATCTGGGTATGGAAATCGAGCGCGACGGCGATCGGCACATCAGGGGCGATCTTGCGGATGCGGTTCAACAGTTCGCCTTCGCCATCGTCGTAGTGCTCGGCAACCATGGCGCCGTGCAGCGCGAGCAGGACCGCATCGCAGCCCTTCTTCACCTCGTCGACAATCGCCGTCGTCATCTGCTCGTAGGCAGCCTTGGTGACCAGACCCGAGGGATTGGCCGATGCGGCCATGGGAACGGTGAATTCTGCGCCCGCCTTGCGCGCGACGTCGATGAAGCCGCCCAGGGAGGTGTTGGTGCCCTCGGCTTCCTTGATAGCCATCGGGCCGCTCAGGGACCCGGCGCGGGCGAAGGACTCTATGGGGGTGGGTAGGGGAGAGAAGGTGTTCGTTTCATGCATCATCATTGCAACGACAAATTTCTTAGCCAACTCGTCCTCCATCCAAGCTTCAAGCCTTTGAATACCCTACAAAAATGCACAGGCTCGATTCTGCAAAAGCAATGCGCCCAGTGCAAAGCTGTGTCCCAGGATTATTGTGCGTTGCAAAAAAGACACACCCAGATACGCACATCAACAGACGTTAAACATGTGAATTCAGGGCTCTTTTTTGCTCTTGAAATCCCTTCGCAGGTGCACCATTCTTAGGGGGCAGCAAACGCCGCCTCGGCGGCCTCTTTGTTTGCTGTATGCCCGTCTTGGGCGTTTCCTCCCTAAACTCGGGCCGTGCTTGTCACGGCCCTTTTTTTTGCCCGGTGCCTGATTACTCGGCGGCGAGCCGGTGAGGCAGCAATATCTCGACGGACTGACTGCCCATCTCTTGCAAAAACCCGGTGATCAGCTTGGTGAACACACCGATCGTGGGCAGTCGTTCGTGGCGTGCTTCATCCATATAGAGCGCGCGATTGATCTCGATCTGCAGTGCGTGGCGCGACAGCGAAGGGCGGCCGTAGCACTGAGTCGTGAAGCCGCCGGCATAGGGCTGGTTGCGCAGAACGCGCAGGCCGCGCGCGCGAAACCACGACTCGGCGCACGCAACGAGATCCGGCGCACAAGACTCGCCGTGATTGTCGCCCAGCACGATGTCGACGCGGCTGTCGCGGTCCCGTGTGCCGAAATTGGAGGCCGAGGAGGGCATGGAGTGGGCATCGACCAGCAACGCGCCGCCGAAGGTGCTGTAGGTCCGTTCGAGCAGTATCGAAAGCGCCGTGTGATAAGGGCGCCAGCAGGTTTCGAGCCGCTCCTCGATCGTCTCCGACGGCACGCGCCCGCGATAGATCGCTTCGCCGCTGGCGGCCACGCGCGGGATCATGCCGAGGCCTGCGGCCACGCGCGTCGTGCGATGGTTGAGCGCCCGCGGCAACGGGCCGTCGAACATGCCGGGGTCGAGCTCATAGGGCTCACGATTGGCATCGACGTAGGAGCGAGGGAAACGCGCCGCCAGGAACGGCATCCCGAGGGCAGGGGCTGCTCCGAACAAGTCGTCGACGAAGGCATCCTCGGCCCGGCGCAAGGCGGCGAGCGGCACGGCAGCCTGATCGAGGAAGGCAGGGGGGTAGAACGATCCGCTGTGCGGCGACGCCACCACGACCGGGACCGCCTGCTGTGCCGGAAGGCGGCAATCCAGGGCCTCGTGATCGGGCAGAGCCGGGAGATTGTTCATCCCCTGCTAATAACCCGCGCGACGAAGCGCGTCACGCCTCACGCTCTTGCCAACCGTCGATCCGCGATGTAGACGACCGGGCTTCCGCGTTGCCGGTGCTCAGGCACCCCAGCAACCACCAGGCGATGGGCGCGTAGCTCAGCGGTAGAGCACTGTCTTGACATGGCAGTGGCCACAGGTTCGATCCCTGTCGCGCCCACCATCGCCCCCGGCTCCCAAGTGAGGAGCCGCCGCGAGCACAGGCTCGTTGTTGCTGCGAATTGTTTCCTACCAGGACGGCTTGGGCGAGAAGCTCCTGGCCGCCTGCGAAACGCGTTCATCAAGGGGTGTTGCGGCGTCGAACTTGTATGTGGTGCCGACAGCGGACTGGCTGACCCGGTCGCCGTAGGTGTTCGCCAGGGCATGCAGCGCGCGCCATCCGGTGCAGTGCCCGGTGATGAAGTAGCGGACATCGAACGGCTTGAGGGCCTCGACGGTCTCGGGAATCAAATGCTCCATGACGCCACCGAGATGCAGTCCGCCCATGACGGCGTGGATCGGCGTATCGGGAAACAGGCGACGCGTCTCGGTGCAGACGTTGACAATGCCGGCGTGCGAGCAGGCGCTGAACACGATCAGACCGAGGTCGCGAACGTTCACGATGAGCATGCGCTCGTCCATCAGGAAGGGATCCGGCCGCCATTCCTCCTCGTTGTCGCTGCGGCAGAGGTGGTCCTCGCGGCCTTTCTCGAAGGCGCTGACTCTCGGAATCTCGCCGCTGTAGTAGAAGTGGCCATCGAGGAGGAGGCGGGCCTTGCCGTCGTTCACGACACGCGCGCCGCGCGCCTCCATCTGCGCAGGTGTGGGGACGCGTGCGGCAGGAAAGATCGTGCCGTCCTTCAGCAGGACGCCGCGCTCGTTGAACATGCCGGGATTGACGTGGACCGAGACGCTGTCGCGGCCGCGCCGGGCGACGATGGCATCGAGGGCGGCGGGCAGGGCGCCCATATGGTCCCAGTGGCCGTGCGTCACCGCGATATCCTCGACCTCGCCCAGGTCGATTGCCAGATTGCGGCAATTCCGGATGAAGGCCGCTCCCTCGGTGCCGGTGTCGAAGAGAATCACATGCTCCCTGTCGCCGAGGCGGGACCGGAGCCGCAGCCCATAGCCCAGGTTGGCGACCAGCAATGTCTCGCCGGATATCTCCTTAGCGCCCGCCAGCAAGATGCTTGCCATTTCCGACACGGCGAAAGCCGGCTTGCTCGCATACGTGTCGCTCACATTGTCGGTGATGACATCCACCGTCAGCGAATCGAGGGCAACGAGCGAAGGCATGCTTCTTTCCTTGGTTTGGGGTGGGTGAATCCTAACGTCGTCAGTAGTGCTTGATGAAGAATCCAATCGAGATCGCGATGCCGAGCACCACCACGACGGCCCGCAGCACTCGCGGATTGACCTTCGATGCGAACAGGCCACCCATCTCGCCGCCTGCGAAAGCGCCGATCCCGAGGGCAATCGCTGCGGGCCATTCGACCAGCCCGGATCCGTAGAAGAGCAAGGCGGCGGCGAAGTTCGAGACCAGGCTGACCGTCTGCTTGACCGCGTTGATGCGCGTCAGCGTTTCGGACATTACCAAGCCCATCAGCGCCAGCACCACGATCCCCAGCCCCGCACCGAAGAACCCGCCGTAGAACGCGCCGACCAACACGACGCATACCAGTGCGAGTTCGCTGCCGGTCCCTTCCGACGCAGCCTCACGGTGCGAGAGCCGGGCGACGGCTTGTTTGATGCGGTCCTCGAACGCCAGCAACAGCGTCGCGAGCAGGACCAGCCAGGGAACGAGCTTTTCGAATGTTCCTGCATCCGTTCGCAGGAGAATCCAGCCGCCCAGGAGACCGCCCACAGCCGCTGCGGGGACCGAAATCAGGACCTTGCGACTCTGACTGATCAGGGCCCCGCGCTGGGCGAAGGCGCCGCTGAGATACCCCGGGATCAGGGCCATCGTGTTCGTTACGTTGGCCTGCAATGCCGGCACGCCGAGCGCCGTAAGGGCGGGAAAGGTGATCAGGGTGCCGCCGCCGGCGAGTGAATTGACAGCGCCGCCGACCAGTCCCGCCAAGGCAGCCAAGGCGAGATGCACCCATGTCCATTCCATTCCGTCCCCTTGAACCGTTTACCGGCCTCGATGGTGTCTGTGCGGAATAATCGCAGTGATGCATTCCTCGGCATCACCTTCTTGGGTATCGCCGATAGTCTTGACATGTCGGGGGGCGCGGGTTCAATCCCTGTCGCGCCCATCATCGCGCAACCACCGGCCCTTGATCGGAAACGAGCGCTATCGGACCGTAGAGGATCACTGGAGTCCCGATGTCCGATTTCTATTCGCTCTATTCCCACGAATTTGTCCGAGTGGCCTGCTGCGTACCGCGCACCAGGGTCGCCGACACGGCCTATAATCTTGCCGAGACGCTGAAACTTGCGGCGAAGGGCGACAAGGCCCGCGCGGCGGTGATGGTCTTTCCTGAACTCGGTCTCTCGTCTTATTCGATCGAGGATCTGCTGCTGCAGGACGCGCTGCTCGATCAGGTCGAGGCGTCGATTGCCGAAGTGGTGGCCGCGAGCCGCAAGCTCTTTCCGGTGTTGATCGTGGGGGCGCCGCTGCGGGTGTCCAGCCGGCTCTACAATTGCGCCGTCGTCATTCACCGCGGCGAGATCCTGGGTGTCGTTCCCAAGATCTACCTGCCGAACTACCGCGAGTTCTACGAGAAGCGCCATTTCGTCTCCGGCGCCAATGTCATCACCCACGAAGTCGAGCTGGCGGGACAGACCGTGCCATTCGGTACCGACCTCCTGTTCCAGGCGAGCGGCGTCGATCTCACCTTCCATGTCGAGATCTGCGAGGACGTGTGGGTGCCGATCCCGCCGTCGAGCCACGCAGCCCTCGCGGGCGCAGAGCTGTTGGTGAACCTGTCGGCCAGCAACATCACCATCGGCAAGGCCGAGGCGCGGCGTCTGTTGTGCGGCAGCCAGTCGATGCGCGCGGTCGCGGCCTATGCCTATTCGGCCGCGGGGCCGGGCGAATCGACGACCGATCTTGCCTGGGACGGCCATGCCGCGGTCTATGAGCTGGGCGACCAGCTTGTCGAGTCGACGCGCTTCGAGAAGGATTCGACGCTCGTGCAGGCCGACATCGATCTCGGCCGCATCCGCCAGGAGCGCCTGCGCTATGGCGGCTTTGCCGACTGCGCCCAGCAGGAGCGCGAGCGGGTTAGCCGCTTCCGGCGCATTCCGTTCACCCTGGAGCCGCCGAAGAACCGCGTCGCCCTGGAACGCGCCGTCGAGCGCTTCCCCTATGTGCCGTCCGACCCGGCCAAGCTGCGCGACAATTGCTACGAGGCCTACAACATTCAGGTCCAGGGCCTGGCGCAGCGGCTGCAGTCGAGCCGCACGGAGAACGCGATCATCGGCGTGTCGGGCGGCCTCGATTCGACGCATGCGCTGATCGTGACCTGCCGTGCCATGGATATGCTGGGGCTCAGCCGCAAGAACGTCTTTGCCTACACCATGCCGGGCTTCGGCACCTCGGATAAGACGCACAAGAATGCGTGGCGGTTGATGAAGGCGCTGGGCGGCACGGCCGACGAGATCGACATCAAGCCGGCAGCGACGCAGATGCTGGCCGACATCGGCCATCCCTTCGCCAAGGGCAAGAAGGTCTACGACGTCACCTTCGAGAACGTGCAGGCGGGCCTGCGCACGGACTATCTGTTCCGGCTGGCCAACCAGCATCGCGGCCTCGTGGTCGGCACGGGCGACCTTTCGGAGCTCGGGCTCGGCTGGTGCACCTACGGCGTTGGCGATCACATGTCGCACTACAATCCCAACGGCTCGGTTTCCAAGACGCTGATCCAGCACCTGATCCGCTTCGTTGCCGCTTCGGGCGACGTCGACAAGGAAACGGCCGAGATCCTGCACGACATCCTGAACACCGAAATCTCACCGGAGCTCATTCCGATCGGGGCCGGCGGTGTCATCCAGTCGACCGAGCAGTCGGTCGGCCCCTATGCGCTGCAGGATTTCAACCTCTACTACCTGACGCGGCTGGGCTACCGGCCGTCGAAGATCGCCTTCCTCGCCTGGAACGCATGGCACGATGCCGAGAAGGGCGCATGGCCGGCGAACCTCGACGGCGACGCGCGGCGTGCGTACACGCTGGCGGAAATCCGGCATTGGCTGGCGCTGTTCCTGCGGCGCTTCTTCACCAACCAGTTCAAGCGCTCGGCAGTGCCCAACGGACCGAAGATTTCGTCCGGCGGTTCGCTGTCGCCGCGCGGCGACTGGCGGGCTCCCTCGGATGGCAGTCCCGATGTCTGGCTGGCCGAGCTGAAAGCCATTCCGGAGACGAAAGGCAAGTAAGCGCTGCCTTCTCTTGCGTGGTCGGGCCAAAATGCTACCAAGGCCCGGAGCACCGCGTAGGGAGGATTCGATGCCGCTCGAGATCAAGAAGACCGTGCAGCAGATGGTCGACGAGGCGAACAGCCAGATCGAGACCATGTCGCTTGCCGATGCCATGAAGGCGCACGGCCAGTCGGGCGTCACCTTCATCGACATCCGCGATCCGCGCGAACTGTGGCGCGACGGCACGATCCCTGGCGCCATCAACGTGACGCGCGGCATGCTGGAAATGTGGATCGATCCCAAGAGCCCCTATGCCAAGGACTATTTCCAGACGGGCAACAAGTTCGTCTTCTTCTGTGCCGGCGCCTGGCGTTCGGCGCTGGCGACCAAGACGGCGCAGGACATGGGCCTGACGCCGGTGGCGCATTTCGAGGGCGGCTTCGGCGCCTGGCGGAAGGCCGGCGGCCCGGTCGAGACTGTCGAACAGAAGAAGTAAGCCCCAAAGGCAGGAGAGGGACGGAGATGAGCCCCGACCAGCATGCGCTGCCGGATCCGATCGTGCCGCAGCCTGCGGTCGAGGACATTCCGACCTTCGTTTCCATCCCGCATCTGATCGCAACCCACGCCGCCGCTCATCCCGACAAGGCGGCGGTCAAATGCGACGGCGTGGTGCGGAGCTGGGCGGATTTCGACAAGCGCCTGAACAAGATCGCGCGACGGCTTTCCGAGATGGGCCTGGGCCGTGGCGACAAGATCGCTGTCCTGGCTGCCAACTCCATCGAATATCTCGAGACATTCATGGGCGCCTTGCGCGCCGGCGTCTGCGTGGTGCCGCTTTCGACCATGGCGGCCGCCGATGCGCTCGAGAAGATGCTCGACGACTGCGACGCCAGGGTCCTGTTTCTGTCGGACCAGTATCGCCCGCTGGTCGAGCCCTACGAGGATCGCCTGGCCAAGCTCGTGCCGGGCGGCCGCATTGCCTACGATTTCACGCGAGCAGGCTGGCAGGGCTTCGAGGCCTGGCTGTCGCCCGCGAGCGACGCGCCCTTTGCCGTCGAGCTTCAGCCGCTGGACGATTTCAACATCATCTACAGCTCGGGCACGACCGGACTGCCCAAGGGCATCCTCCATTCGCACGCGCTGCGCAGCCAGCTTCCGGTCCGGTTCACGGCCTTCGACTATGGCCCCGAGACGATTTCGCTGGTCTCGACGCCGCTCTATTCCAACACGACCCTGGTTTCGCTGCTGGCCACGGTCGGCGTCGGCGGCACGACGATCCTGATGCGCAAGTCGGACGTGGTGAAGTTCCTCGAACTCGCCCAGGCCGAAAAGGTGACGCATGCCATGCTGGTGCCGGTGCAATACCAGCGCATCCTGGCCCATCCCGATTTCGACAAGTACGACCTCAGTGGCTTCAGGACCAAGATGTCGACCAGCGCGCCCTTGCGTGCGCAGGTGAAGGCCGATGCGCTGAAACGCTGGCCGGGCCGGCTGATCGAGATCTATGGCCTGACCGAAGGTGGCGGGAGCTGCATGCTCGAAGCCAACCTCCACCCCGACAAGCTCCATACCGTCGGCAAGCCGGGCTTCGGCGTCGAGCTGAAGATCCTCGACGAACAGGGCAACGAGCTGCCGCAGGGCGAGGTCGGCGAGATCGTCGGCCGCGCCGAGATGATGATGAAGGGCTACTACAAGCAGGACGCCAAGACCCGCGAGCTCTTCTGGTACGACAAGGATGGCCGGCTGTTCTTCAAGTCCGGCGACATGGGCAGGATCGACGAGGACGGCTTTGTCGTGCTGCTGGATCGCAAGAAGGACATGATCATTTCCGGCGGCTTCAACGTCTATGCCGCCGATATCGAAGTGCTGCTGTTGAAACACCCCGACATCGTCGATGCTGCGGTGATCGGTGTACCGAGCGAGCAGTGGGGCGAATCGGCGATGGCGCTCTGCGTTCGACGTGATGGTTCGACCGTATCGGAAGAAGCCGTGCGCGAATGGGCGAATGGCCAGCTCAGCAAGACGCAACGGCTGGTCGCTGTGGAGTTCCGGGACTCGCTTCCGCGCAGCACCATCGGCAAGATCATGAAACGCGAATTGCGGGCGCCTTACTGGGAAGGCCGCGCCGCTAAGATCTGAGGGTTGTTATGTCTGGACCGACGCTTCGTTCCACCCATCTCTTCACGCTAACCCTGCAAGTCGATCCGAATGTGACGGATGTCGGCGAGACGCCCTATGGCCGTCGGCGCATCGCCACCGTGACCGGCGGCACCTTCGAGGGCGAGGAGCTGAAGGGCACGGTATTGCCGGCTCCCGCCGGCGACTGGTTGCTGCAGCGCCGGGACGGCATTCTGCAGCTCGACGTGCGTCTCACGCTCAAGACCGACGATGGCCATCTCGTCTACATGAGCTACCGCGGCATGCGCCATGGCCCCGCCTGGGTGATCGAGCAGCTCAACAAGGGCGAGAAGGTCGATCCCGGCCAGTACTACTTCCGCACGACGCCTTGGTTCGAGACCTCGTCGGAGAAGTACCGCTTCCTCAATCGCATCGTCTGCGTCGCGACGGGTCGCCGCGAGCCGGCCGGCCCCGTCTACGACGTCTTCCAGATCCTCTAGTTTTCTCCAGGGCGCCACGCTCGATCTGCCTACCTGGGCGCTGAAATCAGCGGCCAGTCGCCGCCAGGCGCTGCACCGCTTCCTCGACGGAATGAAAGACATGGTCGGCACCGAGGGCGTCGATCAGCCCGCTACGCTGAGCGGCCGCGGTGGCGCGGCTGGCTTCGAGGCGGGCCAGTGCCACATCTATTCCGTTGCTCCGCAGGCGTGCGATCTTGTCGATGAACGACTCGGCGCCCGTGTAGTCGATCAAGGTGACGCCGCTGGCTTCGACCACCACGAGCCGCACGTCCTTGGTTTCCGCCAACGCCTTGTCGAGCTGACCCTGGATGTACTCGGCATTGATGAAGGTGATCGGCGCGGCGGGGGCAAAGACCAGCACGCCGGGAATGCTCTCGCTGGGAACGCGGCTGTTCGGTGGCCACCAGATCGTCGTGCCCTTCAGCCGTTCCAGACGGGCAGAGAGCGGCCGCGCCAGCAGATACGTACTATGCAACAGCGAGAGCATGATCGCGAAGCCGACGCCGAGCTGGATGGGCAGCAGAACGATCAGAAGAACCGAAGCGACGACCAGAACGATTTCACCGGCGCTCCTGCGGGCGATCCTGATCATGTCGCCCAGGCGGAAGATGCGGAGCGCGATGTAGACCAGCACGGCGTCGAGCGCCGCGCGCGGCACGTAGGCGGCCGCCGCGCCGGCCGTCGCGGCCAGCAAGGCGATGATGGCGACGGCAAGCAATTGTGCCGCTTGCGAGCGGCCGCCGGCTTCGACCACGACGGCGGTGCTCGGCGGGCTGGCATTGACGGCAAACGCCCCCGTGACGCCCGCGATCAGGCTGCCGGCGCCGACGCCGACAAAATCCCGGCTGACATCGTCGGCGACGCCTTTTGTCGACGGAAAGGACCGCGCGACCGCGGCGGTCTGCATCATGCAGACGAGGGCGACAGTGCCCGCCAGCGGCAGAAGGCCTATCAGGTCGCCCAGGCCGACAAGGGGCAGCGAGATCGTCGGCACTATCGCCGACAACGCTCCCAACGTCTCCACGCCGCGCTGGGCCAATCCGAAATGCCACGTCGCCAGGCCGGCCACGACCAGGCCGAGCAGGGCGCCGGGAATTCGAGGGCCAAGCCAATGGGCGCCGATTGTGATCGCCAGGACCGCGATCCCGATCGTCGTGGCGTAGAGGTTGGCCTGCGGGATCCGCTGAAGGACGTCGACGAGGCGTAACAGCAGATGCGCCTCGGGATTGGGAGCCGGAACACCGAGGATCGCGGGTAACTGCCCGACGACAATGTGAATGGCGATACCCGCCAGGAAGCCGGTGGTCACGGGCACGGAAAGCAGGTTGGCCAGCCAGCCAGCCTTCAGACTTCCCGCAATGACCAGGATCGCGCCGACCAGCAAGGCAAGAGTCGCCGCGAGCTGGAGGTGACGTGCAGGATCGCTGACCGCCATGGCGGCGATCACGCCGGCGAAGATCGGCGCGATAGTCGAGTCGGCGCCCGCCGAGATGAAGCGATTGCCGCCAAAGGCAGCAAAGGCGATCGAACCTGCGGCGAACGCGATCAGACCGGCCTCCGCAGGCATTCCGGCAAGGCGGGCTGTCGCCAACTGACCCGGCAGTGCGATCGCCACAAGCATCAACCCCGCCGTGGCGTCACTCAGCAGCCACGATCGCCGATAACCCCGCAGCGACGCGAAGGGCCTGACGCTCATGGGGGCTAGCAGTGGTCTTGGGTGGCGATCTTGTCCAGCACTGGCAGAATGTACTCGCGGAACTTCACGGGGTTCTCACTCATCGGGAAATGGCCCAGCTCCTTCATGATCTGGACGTCGACACCCTCGATGTGCGACGCGGTGCGCAGCGTATCCTCGGCCGTACAGGAGAAGTCGTACTCGCCGGTCAACAGGTAGAGCGGGCAGAGCTTGGTGTCGATGGCCTTCACCTTTTCGCGCAGGTCGCCGTCGACCCGATAGAAATAGAGATCGCCTTTGAAGATGCCGGGGCCGCCCTGCATGTACATCCAGAGGGTTTCGTGTCGACTGACCGGCGGGCTCTGCGGGGCGATCAGCCCGGAAATCAGCGCCGCACATACCTCGCCGCCATGGACGTCCGGCCGATGCAGCCATGCCGTATCGTACCAGGGCTGCTGGAAGTCGGCGGCTTCGAGGGCGATCAGGGCGCGGAACTCCGCTCCATGGGCAATCGCAAGGTTGAGGACTATGCGGCCACCGATCGAGCAGCCCATGACGACCGGCCTGTCGAGGTCCATGGCCCGGCAGAAGGCGCGGATGGCCGCGGTGTAGGAGGCCGTCGTCAGTCGATATTCCGTCCTCTCCCAGCCGTCGGGCGGCGTCGACTTACCATGCCAGGGCATATCGAAGGCCAGGACCCGAAAGCGCTTCGTCACGTCCGGGTCGGCGAGCAGATGGCGGAACTGCCGGTTGTCGGCGCCGGCAGTGTGCAGGCAGACGAGGGGAATGCCGTTCGCGGGACCTGCCTCCTCGAAGTAGAGGCGATGCGGAACGCCGTCGATCTCAAGCCGCAGGTAGCGGCCGATCATCGGATCGAGTGTCGGCGCCATGATCAGGTCGCTCCCGGCAGCCGGCGCGGCAGCGCCAGCAGATCCTTGAAATACTGCAGATTCTGCAGCAACGGCCGCAGATCGCCCTCGAACGACGCGACGCCGTGCTTGGTGAGCGCGAAGAGATCATGCCAGCCGGGCGCGGGAATCGTCTTCCAATGTCTCTGCCAGGCTTCCTCGGTACCGCGCACGGTGAACGCGGTGGACCGCATCAGTCGCGGTCCGCGGTCGAGCGCCGCGAGGGCGCCGTCGCTCAGAGAGAGGTGAAAAGGCTCGCTGCCGATATCGACCCGGCACTCGACGGTGACCCATCGGCCGCGGCGACGGAGATCGTCGTCGGCGGAGAGAAGGTCGGGAAGACGGGCGAAGCGATCAGCAGGCGTCATCCCTGCAGAATGTACTCGATCGTCGATCCGTCGGAAGCCTTGAAAGAGGTCTTTACCCATCGGCCCTGATCGTCGAACCACTGGTCCATGACGACGTCGCCAGTGTAGCTGTAGCGTGTCGCAGGGATCGTTCCGGACGCAGTCTTGATGAGTTCCCGGGCACCTGGGGTGATTTTGACGCGAGCCTCGGTCCCCTTCTGCGTATTGAGCAGGACTGTCTGGCGCACCTGGTCGATGTTCCAGTGCGAAGAGGGCAGCGTCTGCTGCGGCAAGACAGTGCGCCCCCCATTGTGGGTGACTGCGATGTCATTCGCCTCGCGGGTCGCCTTTACATTGTGCTTCGTGCCGTTGTCGTCGGTCTGACTGACCAGCGAGACAAGTGAAGCGCCGGACCAGACTTCCTGAGCTCGGTGCGTATAGCGATAGGCCGTGAAGCCGACGAACTTCACGGCAAGGTCTATGGAGGTCGTAACCTTGAGCTGGCCGCCTTCGCGCTCGAAGGTGACGGTGTGACGCCCGATCGGTTCGCCGTTGCGATAGGCGATGAAGGAAAGGGAGGGGCCGTAAGGCAGCGGGCCCGATGCCGCGGCCCCCGAAACACCTGTCAAAGTCAGCAGAAGAGCGATCAAGAATCGCCGCATGGCCGAACTCCTTTCGGGGGTATACGCCCCGAAAGGCTGGCCGGATCACTGTCGTTGTACGGCGATCCTCAGACCACGCGATCCGCCCTGAGCTTCGCTATGGCGTCGGCGGTGTAACCCAGCTCCTGCAGGATCTGGTCCGTATGCTCGCCGAGCTTGGGCGCGCGGCGGCGGATGCTGAGCGGCGTGCGCGAGAGCTTGACCGGCTCCTGCAGCACGGGCACCGGCTTGGCAGCACCCGGATACTCCATTTGATGGAAGAAGCCCGCTTCGCGTACGTGGCGGTCGTCCAGCGCCTGTTGCGGCGTATAGACGGCACCGGCCGGAATACGGTTCGCTTCGAGCAGTTCCAGAGCCTCCGCGACGGTGCGCGTATCGCACCATTTCTGCATGATGTCGGACAGCGCCTCGCCATTGTCGCCGCGCGCCAGATCGTCCTTGAACCGAGGGTCGGATGCCAGGTCCTCGTTGCCCATCAGGCGGCACCAGCGCACGAACAGCGGCTGGCCGATCGTCATGGCGTAGATCCAGCCATCCTTGCACTTGAAGGTATCGGAGGGGCCGGCGGTGAAGCCGCGGTTGAGCGTGGCGATCCGGTTCAGGTCGAGCATCGCCTGCTCGATCAGGTGGCCGTTGGCGATGTTGATGGCGGTGCGCAGCAGCGCCGTTTCGACTTTCTGACCCTTGCCGCTCTTGGCGCGGTCCATGAGCGCCGCCAGCACGCCGACCGTCGAGAGCAGGGCGGAGCTGAAATCGACATAGGGCGTGTTCGCACGGGTCGGCACCTTGCCGTCGCCCGACAGGTACATGGCGCCCGACATGGCCTGGCCGATCGTGTCGAAGCCGACGCGCGTGGCGTAGGGGCCTTCCGAGCCGAACGTCGAGTTGGTGGCGAGGATGATCCTGGGGTTGATCGCCGAGATGGTCTCGTAGTCGATGCCCATCTTCTTCAGGTCTTCGTAGGGCAGGTTGGCGATCACGACGTCCGACGCTTCGACCAGCTTCTTCACGATCTCACGGCCGGCAGGCTTCACGGGGTTGAGCGTGAGGCCGAGTTTGTTGCGGCCCATCTGGAGGAACATGGCGCCTTCGCCGCCTTCGACGACCGGGGTTACCCAGCGATCCTCGCTGCCCTCCAGTTTCTCGATGCGGATTACTTCGGCGCCGAGGTCGGCCAGCATCGTGCCGCAGAACGGACCCGCGATGTAGCGGCCGAAATCGAGTACGCGAATGCCTTCCAGAACCCCAGCCATGATATGTCTCTGCCTCCGCGCTTGGTCACCCTGCGGCCGCATCTCCTGTCGGCCGGTTGCGACGGACCATTAGCAGAGCCACCAGCACCGTGGGAACGAGCAAGGCGGCCGCGAGCAGCTCCATCTGTGCATTGCTGAACGGCATGATTCCACCACCGGGCGCGGCCAGCACCAGCCCGCCCACTACCAGCAACACACGCAGCGGCCATTCCAGCACGCCCGCCCGGCGCAAATCGCCGATGCCGGCCTGATAGCCCTGGATGCCGCCGCAGATGAAGACAATACCGGCCAGCGATGTGACGATGAGATAGGCCGCCTCGAGGTACGGAATGCCGCCACCTTCGCCGGGCTGCAGCACGAGGGCGGGATTGGCGACGAAGAAGAAGGGAATGAAGTAGATGATGCTGCCGACCCACATCGATTCCCATCCCGTCTTCATGGCGGGAGCGCCGGCGATGCCGGCGGCGGCGAAGGAGGCGATGGCGACCGGCGGCGTGATCGACGAGAGCATGCCCCAGTAGAAGATGAACATGTGTACCGCCATCTTGTTGAGGCCGAGCTTTTCGAGCGCCGGCCCGACCAGGATGGCGAGGAAGATGTAGCAGGCCGTCGTGGTGAGCCCGAGACCCAGGATCAGGCTGGTGATGGCGCACATGACGAGCAGCAGCAACACGTTGCTGCCCGCGATCGTCAGCAGGTCGTTGGCCAGCGAGGCAATGACGCCGGTCAGCGAGAAGGCGCCGATCAGCAGGCCGCAGCCCGCCAGGATGCCGACCAGTTCGACGAAGGTGCGGCCGTTGGCTTCGAGGAAGCCGATATACTTCCTGAGGCCCCAGCGCTTCTCGCCCCACAGCTCGTTCAGGACGACCAGAAGCATCATGCCGCCCACCGCCGGCATCAGGATGGCGTTGGTCCAGGCATCGAAGGCGCCGGCGTCCGAGGCTTCCAGCGCCTTGCCGTAGTTCTCGCCGCGCACCGTCATGATGGCGGCCACGAGAACGGCGATCACGATGTTGAGCGTGTTGACCATCTTCCATTTGCCGGGCTGCGCCCATTGATTGAGCACCAGCAGCAGCGCCGTGGCGTAGAAGGGGGCATGGCTCTCGCGCTTGAAGTAGAGCAGCATGACGATCAGCAGCACAATGACGAAGGCGTAGTACCAACCATCCTTGAAGGTTGCCCAGACGCTCGGCAGCTCGCGCCTTTCCAGGCCCTTGAGGCCGTGCCGCGCGGCATAGGAATCGACCTGCATGAACAGGCCGACATAGTAGAGGAGGGCCGGGATGATCGCGGCGAGCGCGACTTCGGCGTAGGTCGTCCCCATGAACTGGGCCATGACGAAGGCGGTCGCGCCCATCACCGGCGGCGCCAGCACGGCACCCGTCGAGGCGCAGGCTTCGATGGCGCCGGAGTAGGAGGGGCTGAAGCCGGTCTTCTTCATGGTGGGTATGGTCATCGTGCCGGCGGTCAGCACGTTGCTGACGATGCTGCCCGACATCATGCCGAGCAGGCCGGATGCGAAGATGCAGACCTTGGCCGCACCGCCGCGGAACGTGCCGCAGAGCGCGAAGGAGAGGTTGATGAAGAACTTCCCGGCGCCGGTCATCATCAAGGCCGTGCCGAATACCAGGAAGCCGATCACAACATCGGCGAAAGCCTGGATGGGGATGCCGAGCAGGCTCTCGGTCGAGAGCACATGGTAGGCGATCGTCTGGTCCAGGGTCGACTGATTGCCCTTGAGCGGTCCCAGCCAGCCGGCACCCGCGAACATCGGGTAGATGGTGAAGGGAAAGACGCAGATCAGCAGGCTCCAGCCGCCGGTCCGGCGCAGCGCTTCCATCAGCACGATCCACATGAAGAGGCCGGCCCACAGGATCGGCTGCGGAGGGTCGCCGAACTCCCAGCCGAGTTCGGCGGCCTTGCGGATGTTCAGCATCAGATAGATCGACGCTGCCGCCGTGCCCAGGAACAGCACGACATCGTACCAGGCAACGCGATTGATCGATGCTTTGGGGCTGCCCGGAAAGATCACGAAGGTGAAAGGCAGCATGCAGAAGATCAGAAGGTAGAAGTACTCCGTATTGAGCGGCGTGAAGCCCACGAAGAAGCGCAGCGCGAACTGCTGATTGATGCACAGGAAGATCGTCACCGCCGTCAGCGCGATCAAGGCCCATCGCCAGACACCGGCCAGGGGGCGGACCCGCATCGTTTCGGCTTCGGCCGGGCCCGTCTGATGCGGGTCGTCGAAGACCACCCGCGTCGCCTGATCGGTCATGCGATGTTTCCTTACTCGTCGAAGCCTACGGGTTGACCAGCTTTGGTGAGTGCCGTCCGCCGGGCCTCCATCCAGCCCTTGCGGAAGGTATCCTTGTCGTCGGGCGGACTGGTCTTGAGATAGGCGGCCCAGGCTTCGGCGAGGACCTTCTGGCGCGCGATCAGCGTGTCGTTGTTCTTCTGGCCCTCGTCGGTCCAGACGCCGGCTTCCTTCAGGGCGCGGACGGCGCCCGGATGGTAGGGCACGATCCACTTCTGGTTCTGGCGCTTGGCTTCGAGGCCGTCGACGCCGACCACGGCATCCTTGTAGGAGTCGTAGTTCGCGATCATCGCCTTGGTCAGGGCGTGCACCAGCTCCGCCGGCTGCGAGGCGTAGGCCATGAAGATCGGATAGGGATAGACGGCGACTTCTATGGTCTCGCCCTTGGCATAGCCGGCGCCGCAGGTCGATTTATGCGGGTAGAAGTACGGGGCGAGCTTCTGCACGCGCTCCCATCCCGCCGTATCGGAGGGAGGCATCGGCGGCCACATGATCCCGCGCGGCGAATTCTCGGCTTCCTTGGCCTGACCGGAGATGGTCGACGCGAAGATGATGTCGACCTCGTTGTTGACCAGCCCCTTCATCATCGCGCCGTAGCTCGAATAGTCGACGAGCTTCACGTCGGCTTTTGTAAGGCCACCGAAGGCGATCAGGCCGAGCAGGCTCTGGTTGATGGCCGGCGAGCCGACGACCCAACCCATGCGTTTGCCCTTGAGGTCCTTGACCTGGCTGACGCCGAGATCCTTGGCGATACCCAGCGCCTGGCCGCTGCAGGTCGTCGCTGACAGCAGAAGCTGCAGGCTTTGCGGTCCCCATTCCTTGGTGGCGAATTCGAGCACGCCTTCCTGCGCGTAGTAGACGCCGACGCCCATGGCCGAGGCTTGCGCCCGACCGGCCCGCAACGGCCCCAGTCGAGCCACGTCGTTACCGGCCGGCAATACGCGCAGGTCGGTACCGTACTTGTTCTTCAGCATCTGGCCGACGGCCACTGCCTGATTGAAGGCGTTGGAGCCCGTCTCGTAGGCCGTCACCGTAAGTGTTCCGGGGAGCTTGACGTCCTGCGCTGCCGCACTGCCGATACACGCCATCGCTGCTGCCGC
>JAIUOY010000030.1:0-2955 GCA_020160995.1 Pseudomonadota bacterium
AACGCCAGCAGGAGTTGCGTTCATCGCAACGCGCAAATGGGCGCTCACGGTGGGATAGGTGTGACGGGAGCCCCCCGCGTGCCAACCCGCATTGCCAATTCAGAGCAATCCGAACTTCATTCCGGGGGGGTGTGAGTGCGGTAAGCGGGCAGCGGCTGGGGAGAATGGGCTGCTCTTAAGAAGGGGCTTTGTCATTCCGGGGTGCGCCGCAGGCGCGAACCCGGAACCCACGACGGGGTGAGAGATATTGGGTGTTCGGTTGCTGGCGGCTCGCCCGGTCGTGGATTCCGGGTTCTTCGCTTACGCGAAGCCCCGGAATGACAAGGGTGGTGGTTCTGGCGCCTACCGAACCATCTCACTCAGCACGAGCCGCTTGGTGCGATCGCTGTTGATGATCAGGCGATCGGTCGTGATGCGGACGGTGAAGAGCCAGGGCAGCACCCAGGGGCAGACGCGCCACTGGTCATGAACCTCGGCGCTGACGGGATGGGCGAAGAAGAAGTCGTCGCCATGGGCGATAAGCTTCACGCGCTGGCTGCCTTCGGGTGAGGACAGGGTGAGGTGCAGTTCCGAGCCTGCCTTGTGGGTCTCGCCGCGGAACGCGCCGGATTCCGCCGCGAAGCGCCTGCCGGCGAAGCGGTCGACCGGGGTTGCGGTCGGAGCGATCGGAATGAAACGGCGGGTCCGGCCGAAGCGCGTTGCCGAGAGCGCGTTATCGGCTTCCAGCTTCAGCGCGAAAGCCGGGATCGAGGCCTGCGGCTGCCAGCTTCCATCGCCAACGGGCAGGAGCGGCGCGCCGCCCATGTTCATCACCAGATAGGGCTGGCCCTGGCGCAGCTCGATCTGGAACGCGTCGTCGCCGGATTCGTCGCGATAGGTGCCGGCGAGAAGGTCGAATTCCTGCTTCCGCCGCTCGCTGGCGGTGCCTAGCAGGTCGCGCGCGATCGAGCGGGCGAGGACATAGGGCGCGCAATCGTCGTGGTTGGCGAGAAGGACGATGCCGAGATCGGCCTCCTTGAAGCGCACCGACTCGGAGCGCGCGCCTGCGATCCAGCCGCCATGGCCGGCTGCCTCGCCGAGATCGCCGCTATCGCGCACCAGTCCGTAGCCATAGGGCGAGGGGACGCCGTTGATCGTCACGCCGGCATCTTCCATGCGCGCGATCATCCGGGCGTCGCCGATCTTCGGCTGCCGCAGGTTCTGCTGCCAGATGATCATGTCGTGCAGGGTCGAGACCATGCCGCCTTCGCCGCCGATGGCGATGCCCCAGGCGGCCTTGAGCCACGCGCCGTCCGGCCCGCGGCGGTGATGCCCGGCGAGCCGCGGCAGGATCACGTCGTCGCGTGGCATCAAGGCTGTGTCGTGCATGCCGAGCGGGCCGGTGATCCGCTCCTTCAGGAGGTCGTTGAAGCTGAGCCCCGAGACCTTCTCCAGGATTTCGGAGAGCAGCAGGAAGTTGCTGTTGCTGTAGAGCAGGTCGTAGCCCGGCTCGAAATTGAGCTCGCTCTGCCGGCCGACGACGTCGCAGGCGTATTGGCGCGAGGAGGGCGCGAGGATCGGCACGCCGCCGATCGTCATCATCTCCAGGATGTCGCGCAGGCCCGATGTATTCGAGGCGAGATGGTGCAGGGTGATCGTCCGGCCATAATCGGGCAGCCAGGGCAGGTGGGTGCGGACGTCGTCCTGCAGGGACAGGCGGCCTTCGCGCTCCAGCGCCAGCAGCAGCCAGGTGGTGAACTGCTTGCTCTGCGAGGCGATGCGCACCACGGAGCGGCTGGAGAGCGGGATGCCGTTGGCGAGATCGGCCATGCCATAGGCGGCCTCATGCACGACCTCGCCGCCGGAGAGGACGGCGATCAGCATTCCCGGCGAGGTCTGGCTGTTCCAGGCCGCGACATGCGGGGCGATGCGGGCGGCGACCGTGGCGGGATCGAGGGTAAGCGAGGCGCGGGGCATGGCAGGCTTTTTAGGCTGGAGGCTGATGTGAAAGCGCCGCGCTTCCCGGGAAACGCGGCGCTCGAGGCTTAGCGCTTGATCTCGACGTTCCAGAACGCTGGCCAGGGCGACGGGGTGAAGCCCGTGAGACCCGGCGAGACGGCCGAAAGCGCGCTGAAATTGCCGATCTTGACGATCGGGGCCTGCTCGAAGATCAGCTTCTGCAGTTCGACCCAGTGCTTGACGCGGGCGTCCTGGCTGGTCGCGCTGTTGAAGGCGTTGAGCACCTTTTCCTTTTCCGGCGTATCCCACCAGCCGCCGGCCGTCTTCGACAGGATGAAGTTCAGCGCGGGTTCCGGCAGGAAGGGGCTGTGGGTAATGAAGACCTCCCAGAGCTCCGGCTTCTTGTTGCGCTGGATCATGGTCGCCCAGTCGCTGACCTGGAGATCGACCTTGAAGCCGGCCTGTTCCAGATAGACCTGCGCGACCTGCGCCATCTTGTAGTGGAACTCGTATTGGCGGCTGGTCAGGATGCGGATCGGCTCGCCCTTGTACCCGGCCTCCTTGAGCAGCGCCGCGGCCTTCTTGTCGTCGGCGATGTTGTAGTTGCCCTTGACGCCGACATCGCTGCGCCAGGCATAGCCTTCCGGATACATCGCGCCGTCGACGGCGTAGAATTTCTGGTCGCCGAAGCCGGCTGCCAGCATGTCCGTCTCGCTGAGGGCCGCCTGAACCGCCTTGCGGATCTTCTCGTTCTTGAGCGGGCCTTCCTTGTTGTTCATCACGAAGATCGGCCAGCCGAAATTGTTCAGCAGGGCGGGCTTCGCCTTGCCCTTCTCCAGCCGTGCGAAGGCTTCGACGGGCAGGGAGTCGACATAGTCGAACTGGCCGGCGATGGCCGCCTCGACGCGGGTATTGGCGTCCGGCACCGGGACGAAGCGGATCTCGTCGAACTTGGCGACACGGGCGCCACCGAAGCCGTCGGCCTTCTCGCTGCGCGGCTTGTAGCCGTCGAAGCGG
>JAIUOY010000031.1:0-46986 GCA_020160995.1 Pseudomonadota bacterium
AAGATCGTCGACGTTAAGGCCTATCCGACCAGCTATCGCGTGCCCAAGGAGCTGCAGGTCTCGCTCGGCATCGGCACCATGACCAAGCGCGACTGCGTGATGGTCAAGGTGACGACCGAGGACGGGATCGTGGGCTGGGGCGAGAGCCATCATGCGCGCTCGCCGGGCAGCATCGGCCATCTGATCAACACGACGCTCAAAGGTTTCGTGGTGGGCATGGATGCCAGCGACACGGTCGGTATCTGGGCCAAGATCTACAAGTTCCAGCTCGGCAGCCACGGCATGGGGGCTGCGACCTCGATGGCGATGAGCGGCCTGGACCAGGCACTGTGGGACATCAAAGGCAAGGCCGTGGGCTGGCCGCTCTACAAGCTGCTGGGCGGCAGCAACCGGCCGGTGAAGGCCTATGCCGGCGGCATTGCGCTGGGCTATCAGGCCCCCGAGGCGCTGGCCGACGAAGCCGCGCCCATGGTCGAGGCCGGCTACAAGGCGCTGAAGCTGCGCGTGGGCGATACGGTGAAGGCCGATATCGCCCGCATGGCGGCGGTGCGTCGTCGCTTCGGCGACGACATCGTGCTGCTGACCGACGCCAACACCGGCTACACGCCGGAAGACGTGCGCCGCGTGATGCCCGCGATGGACGAACTCGGCATCGCCTGGCTGGAAGAGCCGTTCCCGGCACACGACCATCGTTCCTATGCCATGGCCAAGGGCTGGGGTCGCACGCCACTGGCGGCCGGCGAGAACCACTACACGCGCTTCGAGTTCCATCGCCTGATCGAGGACGGCAACATCACTGTCCTGCAGCCCGACCTCTCCAAGAGCGGCGGCGTCACCGAGGTGCAGCGCATCGCGGCGGCGGCCTCCATGTGGAAGCTGCCGATCCATCCGCACAGCTCGATGACCGGCCTGAACCATGCCGTGTCGATCCACTTCCTGGCGTCGATCGACAATGGCGGCTACTTCGAGGCCGATCTTTCGGTGGCCAACAAGTTCCGCGACGAGCTGGGCAGCGAACCCTGGAAGATCGGCGCGGACGGCTGTGTGCGTCCGCTCGACAAGCCCGGCATCGGCGTCGAGATCGACGAGAAGTTCCTGATCGCCAATCCGGTGATCGAAGGGCCCGGATACGTTTGACGCTAAGTCTGAGGAATAAGGTCGGACGCCTTCTCCGCGATCATGTTGGTCGCGGCGTAGGTATTGCCTGAAACCATCGTCGGCATGCACGAGGCGTCGGCCACGCGCAGGCCCTGCAGCCCGACGACGCGCATCGACGCGGGATCGACGACGGCCATCGGATCGGTGCCGATCTTGGCCGTGCCCACTGGGTGATAGGTCGTCGAGCCGGTGGCGCGGGCATGCGCCAGCCATTGCTCGTCGGTCTGCACGTCGGGGCCGGGAAAGTTCTCGCGGATCACATAGCCGGCCAGCGGCGGCGTCGCCAGAAGCTTGCGCATGTACTTCATTGCTGCGAGCAGCGCATCGCGGTCGATCTGATCGGCAAGGTAATTGGGCTGGATCTCCGGCTTGGCCGTCGGATCGGCGGTGAGCGCCTTCACGTGGCCGGTGCTTTCGGGGCGCAACTGCGCCGCGCCCAGGGTCATGCCGGGCACCGTATCGAGCACTGTGGTGCCGTAGCGGCCGCCGCCATAGCTCGCGGGCGCGAAGTAGAGCTGCATGTCGGGTGTCTCAAGCCCCGGCCGGGTCCTGAAGTAGCCGCCGGCATGGCTCGGCGCCGTGGTCAGCAGGCCCTTGCGGGTGGCGGCGTAGCGCAGGACTTCGCCCACGAGCCTGAGGCCACGGCTGCGCTCGTTGAGGGAGCCCGCCCCCTTCACCAGCGCCGAGACCCGGACCGCGTAGTGGTCACGGAAGTTGCGGCCGACGCCGGGCAGCGCGTGCTTTACCGCGACGCCGATGGCGGCAAGGTCGTCGGGGTTGCCGATGCCCGAGAGCTGCAGGAGCTGCGGTGTATTGATCGCCCCACCCGCCAGGATGACGTCGCGCCGGGCGCGGACCTGTTTCGTCTGTCCATGCTGGCGATAGGTGATGCCCGTGGCCCGCTTCCCGTCGAGGTCCACCCGCTCGACCAGCGCGTGGGTGATGACCTGCACGTTCGGCCGTTTCATCGCCAGCTTGAGATAGGCGTCGACCGGACTCCAGCGGCGGCCATTCCGCATCATGTTCTGGTAGAGGAGCGTGCCTTCCTGATCGCCGCTGTTGTAGTCGGGCGTGCGCTTGAGGCCGAGGGCCTCGTTGGCTGCCATGAACGCATCCGACAGAACATGCGGATCGCGCTGGTCCTCAATGACCAGCGGCCCATCGCGGCCGCGCACCTCGTCGCTGCCGCCGACACGCGATTCGGCGCGCTTGAAGTAGGGGAGCACGTCGGTCCACGACCAGCCGCGGCAGCCGAGCTGCGCCCAGGTGTCGTAGTCGGCGGCCTGACCGCGGACATAGAGATGGCCGTTGATGGAGCCCGACCCGCCCAACACTTTTCCGCGCGGAAACCTTATCCTGCGACCATCGATGTGCGGGCCGGGCGCGGTCTCGTAACCCCAGTTGAGCTTGTCGTTGTAGACCGTCTTGTTGAAGCCGGCCGGGACTTTGATCCAGATGTGGTTGTCGTTGCCACCGGCCTCGACCACCGCGACGTTGTACCTGCCCGAGGCCGAAAGCCGATTGGCCAGCACGCAGCCCGCCGCACCGGCGCCGACGATCACATAGTCGAACTCGTCCATGGTCGCCTCCTAGGCCGCCACCACCAAAGTCGAAGCGAGCTGGCGGACCGACTTTACCATCGCCATGGCGACCAGCTTGCCGGTCTTGCGATTCTCCTCGCTGACCGTCACGTCTTCCATAAAGGTGAAGCGGCCGAAAGTGCCTCTGGCTTCAAGTTCGACGACGTGTGTGGTGATCGTCGGATCGGCCACGATCACGACCCGCGTCCTGTCGAGGCCGAGGCCGGCGAGAGCGGCAGCCGCCGAGATATTGACGTTCTGCGGGTAGAGACGCGCGCCCTCGCGCACCGGACCGTCGAACACGGTGTACGGTGCCGTCAGCCCGTCGAGGTCGACCAGGGTCTCCGCGATCGTGCCTTTCCAGGCCGAGGGGTCCTTGCGCACCGTGACGGTAACGCTGTCGAGCCCGCCGACCGCGGCGCTGCTCAGGATGTCGAGGGCGCCGATGCCGCCCGAGGGCAGGATGAGCTTGCGACCGCTTGCCTTTGCGGCGGCCAGCAGGCGTTCGAACAGGGCGGTGTCGGTGAAGGCCCCGACGGACGTCACCAGGAAATCCGCGCCGCCTTCCAGAACTTTCTGACCATAAGTCCGCACCGCCTCGTGTCCGGCGCATTCGGCGACGGCGTCGAACTTGTGGGCGAAGAAGCGGTCGGGCTCGTGCGTAAGCAAGCCCTCGTTGCGTGGCCGCTTCACCAGCGCGGCCACCAGCTTCAGATTCTCGATGTCGCCGGACTTCAGCGCCGCGTCGACATGCTTGCCGATGGCGCCATAGCCGATCATGCCCAGTTGGACGGTCATGCGAGTTGCGTCTCGATCCAGCGCGCCCAGGCGATGAGCTGGTCGTCGCTGCCATGCTTGCCGACGAGCTGCACCGACAGCGGCAGACCGAACGGTCCCGTATTGAAGGGCAGGGCGATGCACGGAGTGCCCAGCAAGGTCCAGAAACGATTGAAAAGCGGGTCGCCGGTACTGCCGAGGCCTGCCGGCGCTTCGCCCTTCGCCGCGGGCGTCAGCAGCAGGTCGAATTTTTCCCAGGCGTCGGAAAGCTGGCCGACGGCGATGCGCTTGCGCTTCTTGGCATCGGCGTACTGTCGCCGGTTCACGGCGTCGCCGTCGATCATCACGGCCTTCATGATGGGCGAGAAGAGATGCGAGAAGCGGGCGCGTTCCTTGGCGTAGGACTGCGTCGCCTCCTTGGTCATGATGCGGTTCTGCGCCGGCACGAGGGCCGTCCAGGTCGCCGGCGCCTGCCATTCGCGCACCTTGGCGCCAGCGGCGCGCAACACGCGGGCCGCTTCCTCGATATTCTTCCTGTTGTAGGGATCGGCTTCGTCCCACCAGGGCGTGCGCACCAAACCGATGCGCGGCGCCTGGCCTCTCGCCGGCGGATCGGCCGGCGCATGGCCGTAGGCGGCGCGGATCAGTGCCAGGTCGTTCGCTTCGCGGGTGAAGAAGCCCAGCGTGTCGAGGCTCTTGGAGTAGGCCTTCACGCCGGTCATGTCGGCCCAGCCGTAAGTGCCCTTATAGGCCACCACGCCGTTGAAGGCGCCGGGGCGGATCACCGAGCCTGCTGTCTGCGTGCCGTAGCCGATCGGCGACATGAAGTCGGCGACAGCCGCGGCGGATCCTGAGGAGGAGCCGGCCGGTGTGTGGCGGAGGTTGTGCGGATTGTGCGTCTTGCCGGCGTGACCGCCCGCGAACTCGGTGGTCACCGACTTGCCGAGCACGATGGCGCCGGCCGCGGTGAGCTGGCTGACGCAGGCGGCATCCTTGCCCACGACGTGGTCGCGATAGATCGGCGAGCCGCAGGTGGTGGGCATCGTCTTCGTCGAGATGATGTCTTTCACCGCGAGCGGAATGCCGTGCAGGGGGCCGACCGGCCGCGCGCGCTTGTCCAACTGATCGGCGCGCTTGCGGGCCCCTTCGGGGTCGAGCGCTTCCCAGGCATGGACCTGGCTCTCGCGGGCCTCGATGCGATCGAGGCAGGCCTCGACCAGATCGCGCGCCTTGAGTCGCTTCTCGGCCATGCGACGTACCGCTTCGCTGGCCGAGAGTCTGTTCGGCGATTTCGCCATGCGTTCTTCCCCCTCCCGTATCGTTCGGCGCATGATGGCCGAGCCCAAGAGAGAAAGGTAGCCCATGCTCGACGATCCGCCGCTGCTCACGATCAAGGCCGGCTTTCAACGGCCCGATCCTGCCAAGGTCGCGGCGCTGAAAGGCGCGCAGACATCGCATCTCGTCGACGCCATGGATGGCCGCGGCGCACTCGACTGGACCATCAAGCCCTGCGACCCGGACAATGCGTCTTTCGTGGGCGTCGCCGTGACCTGCCATGCTTATCCAGCCGACAATCTCGCGCTGTTCGGAGCCATGGAGATCGCCCAGCCGGGCGACGTCATCATGTGCGCCAACGATTCCTATCGCCTGACCGCGCTGGTCGGCGATCTGGTGGCTGGCATGATGAAGAACGCCGGTCTTGCCGCGCTTGTCACCGACGGATTGGCGCGCGACCGCGCGGGCATCGTGGGGGCTGGCCTGCCGCTCTTCTGCGCCGGGATCGTCCCGAATTCGCCGGCCAAGAACGGACCGGGCAGCGTCGGCCTGCCGGTCACGATCGGCGGTGTGCCGGTAAGTTCAGGTGACGTGATCGTGGGCGATGCCGATGGCGTCGTCGTGGTGCCGCAGGCCATCCTCGATGCCACCATCAAGAGGCTCGGCGAAGTGCGCGCGGCCGAAGCAAAGGCTGAGGCGGCGGTGAAGGGTGGTGCTAAGATGACGGCGAGCGCGGCTGCGTTGCTCAAATCGCCGCGGGTGCTACGCCTCTAGGAGGAGTCCATGCCGCAAGGTCTGCCGTTCAAGGTTCAGAAGCTCGGTCACGCCGTCGTCTATGTCGCCGACCTGGAGCGTTCCAGGCACTTCTACACGGAGGTGCTGGGCTTCAAGGTGTCGGACAGCTATCCCGGCGCGATGATGCCGGGCGGCATGGTCTTCCTGCGCTGCAACGGCGACCATCACTGCCTGGCACTGGTCGGTGGCCGCGGCGAGGGAGGTGAGGGACCGAAGAGCCTGCACCATCTCGCCTTCGAACTGGCGACGCTCGACGAGGTGTTCCGCGCCCGCGATCACCTCAAGGTGCACGGTGCGAAGCTGGTCTACGAAGGCCGTCGCCGCGCCGGCTGCCAGGTCTCGGTCGAATTCCTCGATCCCGACGGCCATCACCTCGAACTTTACTGGGGCGTCGACCAGATCGGCTCCGACGACCGTTCGCGGCCGGCCGAGGAGTGGCGTCAGACCGCGACGCTCGAAGACGCCGTGCGCATCGCGCCGCCAGGCCAGGATACGACTCTGCGCGATTCCGATCTGAAGGCACGCCTCGATGGTTGAGAGCACGATGTTCCACGACGGCAATCGCCATCTGCAGGACCAGTTCGACAGCCGCCGCATTGCCGACCGGCTGGTCGAGAAGCTGACTCACACGGAGTTCACCGAAAGCGACCGGGCCTTCATCGAAGGCGCGATGTTCTTCTTCCTTGCAACCTCGGATGATCGCGGCCAGCCCGATTGCTCTTTCAAGGGCGGCATGCCGGGTTTCGTGAAGGTGATCGGCCCGGGTGAGCTTGCCTTTCCCGACTACGACGGCAACGGCATGTTCAAGAGCCTCGGCAACATCCTGGCCAATCCGAATGTCGGCCTGCTCTTCATCGACATGGGTGAGAAGCCGCGTCGAGTGCGGGTGAACGGCGAGGCGGCCGTGAGCCGCGACGATCCGCTGATGCAGCGCTTTGCCGGTGCGCAGCTCCTAGTGCGGGTGAAGGCGCGGGCGATCTTTCCCAATTGTCCGCGCTACATCGTGACGCCGGGAACGGCGGAGGCGTCCAAATACGCGCCGCGACCCGACTATGCGCCGCCGGAGCCCGCCTGGAAGGGCTTCGACGACTTCAAGGACTATATCCATCCCCGGCAGAAGACGCCCGACGGTACTTAGTCCCTGATCTCGTCCAGCCGATCCGTTCTCAGCGAGAGGGGCGGTGTTCGCGCGGTGCCGCGACGTTCTCGGGAGCGGAGAAGGCGCCGTACTCGATCGACTGGTACGACGTGTCCGAAAGCACCATACGGCGCGGCAGGCCGTCCGCTCGACCGATCCACAGACTGCTCGAGGTGAATTCCCCGGGTTTCATCGGATTGGGTTGTTTGTACGAGTAGATGTTGATTGCAACGCCATCGCGCATCTCAGCGCGCGGTCCACTGCAGTCGCTCGGCGGCATGCTCTTCAAAGCCTGCTCGGCCATCTGTTTCCGCTTGTCGAGATCGAAGGGCACCTTCCTCCAAGAGCTATCGCCGCCTTGGCGAACGTACATGGCGTCCTTCAGCGAAATGCTCTGCATGAGGAGGGTGTCCTTGTCGTAGGTGCTCTGCCGGATGCTGGGCTGCTCGGAGAAGGCGCGCATGGCCTTGATGAGTGGTTCGCAGGCTGGATCGGAATGGGCAGGGCTTGAGATAGGAAGCAAGGCAGAGGTCACGAGAAGGCCGGCGGAAAGAAAACGCATGTCCGAAGTCTCCAGGGCAAAGTCGGCCGTCGCCTTGCGGCGGAGGCCAGCCTATCGCCGTCAGCCCTGGTCTTCCATGTCGCGGCTCGGCCGGTCGACGGCGGCAGCCTTTGCCGGCAGTCTCTTCCCGGACTGAGTGCGGAGGAGGGAGCCGTGGGCAAGCGTTTCGCGATCATCGGGGCCGGCATGTCGGGCATCCTGACGGCTATCAAGCTCAAGGAGCGCGGCATCGAGGACTTCGCGATCTACGAGAAGGCCGCGCGACTGGGCGGCACCTGGCGCGACAACACCTATCCCGGCCTGTCGTGCGACGTGCCGAGCCATGTCTATGCCTACTCCTTCGAGCTGAAGGGCGACTGGTCGCATCGCTTCTCGCCCGGCGCCGAAATCCAGGGATATTTCGAAGGCGTGGCCAGGAAGTACGGTCTCGACCCATATTTCCGTTTCAACAGTGAAATCGAGCGTGCCGAGTATCGCGACGGCCGCTGGCATCTCGCGATCAAGGGCGGCGCCACCGACGTCGTCGACTTCGTGATCGCGGCGACCGGCGTGCTGCACCATCCCGCCACTCCCGACATTCCGGGCCTAGGTGACTTCAAGGGCGCCTGCTTCCACTCGGCGCGCTGGGATCATTCGACGCCACTCGACGGCAAGCGAGTGGGCATCATCGGGACGGGCTCGACGGCAATCCAGATCGTCCCGGCGCTGGCCGACCGCGTGTCGAAGCTGACGCTGTTCCAGCGCACCGCCCAATGGGTGCTACCGCTCGCCAATCCACCCTACAGCGACGACGAGAAGGCAATGTATCTCGCCTCGCCGCAGAGCCTGCAGCAATCCTACGATTTCTGGTCGGCGCGCTTCGTCGACACGTTCGCGCGGGCCGTAATTGGCGATCAGGACGAACTGCACAGGATCGAGGCCGCCTGCCGGACCAATCTCGAAGAGAATGTGCGCGATCCCGAACTGCGACGGCGGTTGACTCCCAACTACCGGGCGGCCTGCAAGCGGCTGATCATGTCGGATACCTTCTATCCGGCGATGCAGAAGCCCAACGTCGAACTGGTCACTGACGGTATCGAACGCATTGAGGCGTCGGGCGTACGCACCAAGGACGGCACCTTGCACGAACTCGATGTGCTGGTGCTGGCAACCGGCTTCGACGGCCACGCGTTCCTGCGCCCGATCGACGTGATCGGCGAGGGCGGGCTGAGGCTCGCCGACGCCTGGGCCCAGGCCAACGAGGCCTATCGTTCGGTGGCCATGCCAGGCTTTCCGAACTTCTTCATGCTGGTGGGCCCCAACAGCCCGATCGGCAACTTCTCGGTGATCCTGATTTCCGAGTTGCAGCTCGCTTACGTCCTGCAGCTCGTCGGCCTGGTTCTGGATGGCAAGTGCCATGCCGTTGCGCCTTCGCAGGCGGCCACGCGGCGTTTCAATGAGGCGTTGCGCGAAGCCATGAAAGGCACCGTCTGGGTGACCGGCTGCAAGAGCTGGTACCTCGACCGCAACGGCAATCCGGCACTCTGGCCCTGGAGCTTCGACCGCTTCCGCGCCGAAATGCACGCCCCCGATCTTGCCGATTTCGATCTGGTCGCAAGGGAGACGGCGACGTCCCGCTAGCGCGACTTCGAGACGCCTCCCCTCCAAAGAAGCTTGCGGCAGAGCGTGTCGTGCCCACTATAGTTCGCGAGCGGAGCGAAGCCCGATCGCCAGATCGAGGCCGTCCGCGCCACGCAGCAATATTGACGTTCACCTGCACGCAGACGCTATGGAGGCCAAGATGGACACGAATGTTGATGATGCCGCGAGTGCATGTCCATTCAGCAAGGCGCGAGGCGGCGCCACGAACCGCGATTGGTGGCCCAATCAGCTGGACCTCCAGGTGCTTCACCAGCACTCAAGCCTGTCCAATCCGCTGGGGCAGGCGTTCGACTACGCCAAGGAGTTCAAGAGCCTCGATCTCAATGCCGTGATCAAGGACCTCCATGCCTTGATGACCCAGTCGCAAGACTGGTGGCCGGCCGACTTCGGTCATTACGGCGGTCTGTTCATCCGCATGGCATGGCACAGTGCCGGCACCTACCGCATCGCCGATGGCCGTGGCGGAGGCGGCCGGGGCCAGCAGCGCTTCGCGCCCGTGAACAGCTGGCCGGACAACGCGAACCTCGACAAGGCGCGCCGGCTGCTCTGGCCGATCAAGCAGAAGTACGGCCAGAAGCTCTCCTGGGCCGACCTCATCATCCTGACAGGCAACGTCGCGCTCGAATCAATGGGCTTCAAGACATTCGGCTTCGGCGGCGGACGCGTCGATACCTGGGAGCCCGACCAGGACATCTATTGGGGCCCCGAAGGGAAGTGGCTGGCCGACGAGCGTTACTCGGGGGATCGCGATCTCGAGAATCCTCTCGGTGCTGTCCAGATGGGACTCATCTACGTCAATCCGGAAGGCCCGAACGGCAAGCCCGATCCACTCGCGGCCGCCAGGGACATCCGCGAGACCTTCGCGCGCATGGCAATGAACGACGAGGAGACCGTCGCCCTCATCGCCGGCGGCCATACCTTCGGCAAGACGCATGGTGCCGGCGACGCCACGCTGGTCGGTCCGGAGCCGGAGGGCGCCCCGATCGAGCAGCAGGGTCTCGGCTGGAAGAGCAAGTACGGCACAGGCAAGGGCCGAGACGCGATCACCAGCGGCCTCGAAGTCACCTGGAGTCAGACACCGACCAAGTGGAGCAACCACTTCTTCGAGAATCTGTTCGGCCATGAATGGGAGCTGACGAAGAGCCCGGCCGGTGCGCATCAGTGGACGCCGAAGGGCGGCGCCGGTGCCGACACGGTCCCGGATGCGTTCGATCCCTCGAAGCGGCATCCCCCGACGATGCTGACGACCGATCTCTCGCTGCGGGTCGATCCGGCCTACGAGAAGATCTCGCGCCGCTTCCTCGAGAACCCGGCCGAGTTTGCCGACGCCTTTGCCCGGGCCTGGTTCAAGCTGACGCATCGCGACATGGGTCCGGTCGTGCGCTACCTCGGGCCGCTCGTCCCGAAGGAAACGCTGATCTGGCAGGACCCGATTCCTGCCGTCGACCACCCGCTGGTCGGAGATCGGGACATCGCCGATCTGAAGACCAAGATCCTCGCTTCCGGCCTCTCCGTTTCCGAGCTGGTCTCGACCGCCTGGGCCTCGGCGTCGACTTTCCGCGGCTCCGACAAACGCGGCGGTGCCAACGGCGCGCGTATCCGTCTTGCGCCGCAGAAAGACTGGGCGGTCAACCGGCCGGCACAGCTGGCGGTCGTCCTCGAGAAGCTTGAAGCAGTTCGAGCGGCGTTCAACGGGGCGAAGTCGGGCGGCGCCAAGATCTCTCTGGCCGACCTGATCGTGCTCGCCGGTGGCGCTGCGATCGAGAAGGCCGCGAAGGCCGCCGGTCACGATGTGACCGTCCCCTTCACGCCGGGCCGGGCCGATGCCTCGCAGGAGCAGACGGATGTCCACTCCTTTGCACCGCTCGAACCGACCGCCGATGGCTTCCGCAACTATCTTCACGGCAAGTCGCGCCTGTCGGTCGAAGAATTGCTGGTGGATCGGGCGCAGCTCCTCACGCTGACGGCGCCCGAGATGACGGCTCTCGTCGGCGGCTTGCGTGTCCTGAAGGTCGGGCAGCCGGCGCAGGGTGTCTTCACCAAGAAGCCGGAGACGCTGACGAACGACTTCTTCGTCAATCTCCTCGACATGGGCACCGAGTGGCAGCCCAGCGCCGGTTCGGCGGAGCTGTTCGAAGGGCGCGACCGGAAGACCAACGAGGTCAAGTGGACGGGCACGCGCGTCGACCTGATTTTCGGTTCGCACTCCCAGCTTCGGGCGCTGGCCGAAGTCTATGCCTGCGCGGACTCCGGGCGAAAGTTCGTGACGGATTTCGTGGCGGCATGGACCAAGGTGATGAACCTGGATCGCTTCGACGCCCACTGACCTGACGCTGAAGCCAGTAACAAAGACAGAGTGAGGGTTGTCCCGACGGACAACCCTCAACGCAGGGACGGCAATCGTTCCTTAGCGCTTAGCGCCGATCATCCCCTTGATCTTCTCGCGGCCGCGCTGGAAGGCGACGTAGAGGCCGGGGATCACGAAGATGCCGAGGCAGGCGGCGGCGATCATACCGCCGAACACCGCCGTACCCACGGCGCGCTGCGTGGCGGCGCCGGCGCCGGACGCGATCACCAGTGGCACGAGGCCGAGGATGAAGGCGAAGGACGTCATCATCACCGCCCGGAAGCGCAAACCTGCCGCCGTAGTGGCCGCGGTCACGACATCGGCCCCCTTTTCGCGTTCGGCCATGGCGAACTCGATGATCAGGATGGCGTTCTTGGCAGCCAGGGCGATCAGTACGACGATGCCGATCTGGGCGTAGATGTTGTTGTCGAGCCCGGCCAGGAGCAGGGCCGTCATCGCGCCGAACAGGCCGACCGTCACCGACAGGAGAGCGGCGACCGGAATGGCGGTGCTTTCATAGAGGCCTACCAGGAAGAGGTAGGCGAAGACCACGGCCAGCCCCAGGATAAAGCCGGTCTGGCCGCTGGCGGCCTTCTCCTGAAGTGCCGTGCCGGTCCATTCGTAGCCATAGCCGGTCGGTAAGGTGGCCTTCGCGAGGTTCTCCATGGCGGCGATCGCCTGGCCCGACGAGTAGCCGGGAGCAGGGGCGCCATTCAGCGTCACCGAGCGCAGATTGTTGTAGCGCACGATCGAGGACGGCGCCGTCACCATCTCGACATTGGCGACGGCCTGCAGCGGCACCAGTTCGCCGCTGGCCGACCGCACGCGCACGCGGAACACGTCGTTCACGGTCTTGCGGTCCGACGCCTCGGCCTGGACCTTCACCTGCCAGGTGCGGCCGAACAGGTTGAAGTCGTTGGTGTAGGTGCCGCCCATCGAGGTCTGCAGGGCCGAGAAGATGTCGGCAATGCTAACGCCCAGGGCCTGGGCGCGTTCGCGGTCGAGCTTGAGATTGATCTGCGGCGTCGAGGCCCCGTAGGTCGTGAACACGCTGGCAAGTTCCGGTACCTGCTGTGCCGCGACCATCATGCCGCGCGCGACGGCGGCCAGTTCGGTTGGCGGCGCGCCGGTCAGCGTCTGGAGCTGGAACTCGAAGCCCGAGGAATTGCCCAACCCCATGATCGGCGGCAGGTTGAAGGCGAAGACGTTGGCGGCGGCGATCTGGCTGAACGCGATGTTCAATTCCTTGAGGGCGCTGAATACCGAGAGATCGGCTCCCTTGCGTTCGTCGAAGGGCTTCAGGGCCACGACCACCAGCGCACGGTTGGGAAGCGCCAAGCCGTCGAGCAGGCTGTAGCCCGAAACGGTAAACACGCTCTGCAGCCAGGGCTTGCCCTGGATCGTCTTTTCGACCTGGTCGACGGCGCCCAAGGTGCGGTTGGTCGAGGCGGCGTCGGGCAGCTGGATCTCGGCCATGAAGGCCCCCTGGTCTTCGTCGGGCAGGAAGCCCGAGGGGACCATCGAGCCGATGCCGCCGGTCGCGACCACGAAGCCGCCCACCAGCAACAGGGCTACGATGCCGCGCCGCGCCAGTGGCGTGACGATGCGGACATAGCCATCGCGCGTCCTGTCGATGCCGTTCTGCATCCAGGCGATGACGCCTGTCGGCTTCTTCTTGTGGCGCAGGACCAGCGAACAAAGGGCCGGCGACAGCGTCAGCGCGTTGATCGCGGAGATCACCATCGACACCGAGACGGCGACGGCGAACTGCGAATAGAGCTGGCCGGCGATGCCGGGAATGAAGGCGGTCGGAATGAAGACCGAAAGCAGCACCAGGGTGATGGCGATGATCGGGCCGGTGACCTGCCCCATGGCCTTTTCGGTCGCCTCGGCCACCGTAAGGTTGGGTTCGTGCTCCAATATGTGCTCGACCGCTTCGACCACGACGATGGCGTCGTCGACCACGATGCCGATCGCCAGCACCAGCGCCAGCAGCGAAATGGTGTTGGCCGAGAAGCCGAAGGCCAGCATGACGGCGAAAGTGCCGATCAGGGCCACCGGCACGGCGACGATCGGAATGATGGTGGCCCGCAGGTTACCCAGGAAGATGAAGACCACGATGGCGACCAGCACGAAGGCTTCGATCAGCGTGTGGATGACGCTTTCGATGGTGGCCTTCACGAAAACGGTCGTGTCGTACATCACGTCGTAGGCGACATCGTCGGGGAAGCGCGGCTCCAGCTCCTTCATCGCCTTCCGGACGCCCTCGGCGGTGGCGAGCGCGTTGGCGCCGGGGAGCTGGAAGATCTGGATGCCCGAGGCCGGTTGGCCGTTGTAACGGCCGACCGAATCGCTGTTCTTGGCGCCCAGCTCGACGCGGGCGACGTCCTTGACCCGTACCAGCGCGCCGTCGGCCTGGGCTCGCACCACGATATTCTCGAACTCATCGACCGTGGTGAGGCGGCCCTGGGTGGTGATGTTGAGCTGGAAGTCGACATCGTTCATCAGCGGTGCCGCGCCGACCAGGCCGACTGCCGCCTGCACGTTCTGCGCCTGGACCGCCTTCACCACGTCGTCGGGCGTGATGTTGAGGCTCGCCAGCCGCTCCATGTTCAGCCAGACGCGCATGGAGTAGTCGAGCGCACCGAACAGCGAGGCATTGCCGACGCCCGGCACGCGGCGCAGCGTGTCGAGCAGGTTGATGGTCGCGAAATTGGACAGGAACAGGCCGTCGCGGCTGCCCTTGGGCGAATAGATGGCGACGACCTGCAGCAGCGCCGAGGACTGCTTGCGGGTGGTGACGCCGTTGCGCTGAACCTCCGGCGGCAGCAGGGCGATGCCCTGGTTCACCCGGTTGGTGACGTTGACGGTATTGAGGTCCGGGTTTGAGCCGACCTCGAAGCTGACCGTGAGCTGGTAACTGCCGTCGCCGCCCGAGGTCGATTTCATGTAGAGCATGCGCTCCACGCCGTTCACCTGGGCCTCGATGACCTGGGCGACGCTCTCTTCGACCGCCTGTGCGGAAGCGCCGGGGTAGGTGGCGTTGACCGTGACCTGCGGCGGCACGATGTCGGGGAACTGCGCCACCGGCAGCGCCGTCAGCGCAATGGCGCCGGCGATGCTGATGACCGTCGAGATGACAAAAGCCAGCCGCGGGCGGCGGATGAACAGCGACGAGATCGTCATGATGGGGCGTCTCTCGGCTTACTGTTTCTGGGCCGTTGGCGGCGCGGGGCTCGGATTGACCGTCATGCCTGGCCGTACCCGCTGCTGGCCTTGCACGATCACTTTCTCGCCGGCCTTGAGGCCGTCGGTGATGGCGACCAGGCCGTCGCGCGACACGCCGGTCTTCACCCGCCGCTGCTCGGCGACGTTCTTGTCGTTCACCACGAACAGGTAGGCGCCGCCCTGGTCCTGTGCGATCGCGGCCTGCGGCACGGCGAGGGCCATCGGCGGCTTCTCGCCCTCGATGATCACGCGGACGGTCTGGCCGTCCGTCAGGAGGCCGTCCTTGTTGTCGAAGGTGGCGCGGGCGAGCTGGGTATCGGTCTTGGGGTCGACGGTGACGTCGAGGAAGTCGATCTTGCCCTTGCCGGCATAGAGGCTGCCGTCGGCCAGCCTGAGCCGCGCCACGATGCCTTCGCCGCTTGCACCGCCGGCCGGGCCGGCGCCGCGCCGGGCGTCGAGCAATTCCCGCTGCGTCACGGGGAAGAGCACGCGGATCGGGCTCTCGCTGACCACCGTGGCCAGCACGCCGGAATCGGGGCTGACGAGGTTGCCGGGAGAAAAGGCGGCGCGGCCGATGCGACCGTCGATCGGCGATTTGATCTGGGTGTAGGAGAGCTGGATCTCGGCGTCGCGGAGCTGGGCCTTGGCATCCTCGAGCTGCGCCTTGGCCTGGAGCTGCTCGGAGAGCCGCTGATCGTAGGTCGCCTGGGTTCCGGTATTGGTTCGCAGCAGCTCGGAAGCGCGCCGCAGGGCCAGATCGGCGTTGGTCAAGGCCGCGGTCGCCGCGTCCCGCTGGGCGATCTTCTGGTCGACCGCGGCCTGGTAGGTCTCGGGTTCGATGGTGAAGACAACCTGGTCGGCCTTAACTTGGTCACCGTCGCTGAACTTGCGGGGACCGAGGAAGCCCTTTACCCGTGCACGCAGCTCGACCTTGTCGACGGCGGCAGCTCGGCCGATGAATTCGGCCTGGTCGGCGATCGGACGTTCGGCTGCGGCCTCCACCAGGACGGCGGGCGGCGGTGCGGTCTGCTGCGCCGACGCTATCGTGGAGAAGGCAACCACAAGGCCCGTTACGGCCAGCATCCAGGCCGTCGAACGTCGGTCTTTCATTGTCTTCGCCCTCACTCGAACCTAACGTCCAAACACTGCCTTAATTCAACTGGAGGGTCACGGTATTTCCCCCCGGGCCCGGCGCCGTCATAGCGCTGTCACGATGCATGAAGGAAGAGGAGTGAGGAATGGCGTTGTTGCATTGGTTGGCTGTTGCGCTCGTAGCGGCGTGCACCGCGGCGTCTTTCGACGTAGCAGCGCAAACGCCCGCACCGGCGCAGCAAGGCCAGATGCAGCGCGGCAACTTTGCCAATCCCGCCGAGTACGATAGTTATATGACGGCTCTGAACACTCAGGATCCGTCGAGGCGCGCCACGGCGATGGAGGTGTTCATCGCCTGGTATCCGGGCAGCGTCCTGCGCATAGACGCCTACGAGCAGGCCATCGCCGCTTGGCATGCCGCCGGCCAGCCGGCCAAGGCCGATGTGCTGGGCGTGAAACTCCTCCAGATCGACCCCGACAATGTCCGCGCGCTGGCCAACAGCGCCTATGTCGGCCGCCTCAAGGCCTCGGGCGGCGAGGCTGCGGCGCTGGCACCGGCGGTCGCTGCCGCCGAACGTGGTCTCGCAGTCCTGCCGAAATGGCAGAAGCCGCCTCTGCTCGACGATGCAGGCTTTGAGCGTGTGAAGGAACAGCTCGCCGGCGTGTTCAATGGCGTGCTGGGTTTTGCCGCCCTGCAGGCCAAGGACTACGAGAAGGCGCGCAAGTATTATCGTCTGGCCGTCGCGGCCGATCCTGCGAATCTGCAGGACGTCTACCAGTTCTCGGTATCGCAGCTTGAGGACATGCCGGTCGATGCGCTTGGCTTCTGGTACGGCGCGCGAGCGATCGCGATCGCCAGAGCGGCGAAGAACGACGCGGCGGCGCAGGACATCGACCGTTATGTCCGCTCGCGCTACCGTACCTATCGCGGCAACGAGGAAGGCTGGAACCAGATCGTCCAGCGTGTCGTCGCGGGCGAGAAGGCGCCGCCGGACAATTTCAAGAAGTCGATCCCGCGCGCCATGACACCGCCGGAACAGGCCCTGCAGCTTCTCGAGGACAACGATCCGGCGTCACTCTCTTTCGCCGAATGGGCGCTGGTGCTGCGCCATCGCGACTTCAGCCCCGCCAACAAGGCCGCGGCCGAGAAGGTGTGGAAGGCAATCAACGACAAGCAGCAGGCGGGCGGGCGACTCAAGGTGCCGCTGAAAGTGCTCGCCGCAAATCCCGACCGCATAGAAGCCGCGATCACCGAAGAGGCGCAGAAGGACAACGTCGTGGAACTCGAGATCGTCATGGCGCGGCCGCTCAGCCCGCTGCCGGCGGTCGGTTCCAAGATCGCCATGCTCGGCGTGCTGAGCGAATATCGCCCGCAACCCTTCCTGTTTCGCCTGACCCGCGGCGAACTCGCGCCCGAGTCCATGCCGGTGGCTGGCGGCCCCTGCGCCGATCCCCGGCCGCAGATGTGCACGCAGGACTATCGGCCGGCCTGCGGCACGCGCCGCGACGGTAGCCGCCAGACCTACAGCAATGCCTGCTCCGCCTGCAGCGACGCGCAGGTCCTGACCCAAGCCGCCGGCGCCTGCCCATAACAAAAGCCCGGAGCTCTTGCTGGCTTCTGCCAATCCTGATACTTAAGTGAATGCTTAACTATCAGGCGGCGACGCCGACCCCTCTCGATCTCGCCTTTCAAGCTCTGGCCGATCCGACCCGGCGGGTGATGGTCGAGCGGCTGAGCCAGGGGCCGGCCTCGGTCAGCGAACTGGCCCGGCCGCTCGACATGACCCTGTCGGCGGTCGTGCAGCATCTCGCGGTCCTGGAGGCGAGCGGGCTGGTTCGCTCGCAGAAGATCGGCCGCGTCCGGACCTGCCGGATCGAACCGCAGATGTTCACGGCAGCCGAACGCTGGCTGAGCGAGCGGCGTGCGAGCTGGGAGCGCCGGTTCGACCGCTTGGGCGCGTTTCTGGCCGAGACGGAGGCCGACGACGACCCTGCAACACCATCGGCAGCGCCGAGCATCCGGCACCGGAGGAAGAAGACATGATCGAAAGATCCGCGATTCCCGCCAGCTTCACCATCGAGCGGCACTATCCAGCCAAGCCGGCCCGTGTGTTCGCCGCCTGGGCAAGCGTCGAGGCCAAGGCGCGGTGGGCCTATTGCGACGAAGCCTGGAAGCCTCAACTGCACGAACTCGATTTCAGGGTCGGCGGCCGCGAGCGCGCTATCACCGGCCCGGCCGGCGGCACGCGCCACATCTTCGAGGCGGTCTACTGGGACATCGTGCCGGACGAGCGGATCATCTTCTCCTACGACATGCATCTCGACGCGCGGCGCATCTCCGTCTCGCTGTCGACCATCGAATTCCTCGCCGAAGCCGGCGGCACGCGCATGCGCTTCACCGAGCAGGGCGTGTTCCTCGACGGCTATGACGACATCGCCGGCCGCGAGGAAGGCACGCGAATCGGCCTCGACAATCTCGAACGCATGCTGCGTCGCGCCGAAGCTGCCTGAAGGAGATCCTCGTGACCAAGCGATCGACCGTCCATGCGACCTTCACCATCGAACGGCACTTCCCCTCGCCTCGGGAAAAGGTGTTTCGGGCCTACTCCGATCCTAAATCAAAGGCGAAGTGGTTCGTCGGCCCGGAAGACTGGGAGCGTTCGGACCACAAGCTCGACTTTTGCGAGGGCGGCCGCGAGAGCGTGAGCGGCGGTCCGCCGGGCCAGCCGGTGCACTACTTCAACGGACTCTATCAAGACATCGTGCCGAACGAGCGCATCGTGATGAGCTACGAGATGCACATGGACAATATGCGCATCAGCGTGTCGCTGGGTACGACCGAATTCAAAGCCGACGGCAAGGGCACCAGGCTCGTCTATACCGAGCAGATCGTCTTTCTCGACGGCCACGATCATCTTGCCGCCCGTGAGGAAGGCACACGCGCCCTGTTCGACAATCTCGCAGCCGCGCTCGAACGCGAAGCGCAAGCGTCGTGACGACTGCGGCCTCCCCGGTTCGTTCCGTCGAACACGGCACGATCCGCCTGGAGCGCGTCTACAAGGCCGCTCCAGCGCGGGTCTTTGCCGCCTGGGCCGAACCCGCGGCGCGCGCCAGATGGGACGTGCCTGGCCGGTGGATCATCGCCGAGCAGACGTTCGACTTTCGAGAAGGCGGGTACGAGGTGAAGCGCTTCGGACCTCGGGAGGATCCGCGCTTCGTCGCCGAGACTCGTTATGTCGATATCGTTCCCGAGCGGCGCATCATCTATGCCTACGGAATGACGAGTCGCGGGGAGAGGATTTCGGTGTCGCTGACGACCGTCGAATTCTCGCCGTCAGCCGGTGGCACGCGCCTTGTGCTGACGGAACAAATCGCCTTCCTCGACGGTCGCGACAACGCGATCAACCGCGAGGAAGGTCTGTCTTCGATGCTGGACAAGATCGGGCTTGGCCTCTGAGCCCGGCTGACCTGTAGAATCAGTGCGCCATCAGCAGCGGCACGCGGCAGGACGAGATCACCTTGCCGGTGGCGCCGCCCATGCCGAGGAAGCTCATCACCTGGCCGCGGCCATAGGCGCCCATCACCACGAGGTCGGCGCCCTTGCCGTGCGTATAGTCGAGCAGGGCGCGGCCACGGGCGCGGCCCGAGACGGCGCCGGGATCGATCGCGTCGATTGTCGTGGTGATGCCGTGACGGCCGAGGTTGCGGGCGAGATAGGAAGCGCCGACATCGTCCGCCTTGGAGCCGACCACCAGGATGGTAATGCTCGAAGCCTTCTGCAGGAACGGCAGAGAGTATTCGACGGCGCGCGCCGCCTGGAAGCTGCCGTTCCACGCCACGATGATCGAGCCGAAACCGCCCTCACCGGCATTCGGGGGCGCAATCATGACGGCACGGGCGCATTCATGGATCGCAGCCTCGACGGTGGCCGGGGCCACGTTCTCCGGATCGGAACCCGGGCGGCCGAGCACCAGCAGGTCCGAGCACCGGCCCATGGCGACCAGCGTGTCGAGCGTCGCCGTCTGCGCGGCGGTGTAGGTGGAGCCCTTGTTGGCACCGAGCAGCTCCTTGTAGACGCGCTCGGATTCCTTGGCACGGGCTTCGAGGCGCTCGTCGTCCAGGTTCATGATGAGGGGCATCGCCTCGCCGCTCATCGCCAGACCGCCGACCGCGCCACCGGCGGGACCCACGGGCAAATGCAACGCGTCGACCGTACCGTCGAAGATGCCGGCCACCCGGCTGGCCAGCCGGAACGACATTGCAGCATCGGGACCGCCTTCGGACACGGCCAGAATCGACTTGAACATGAAATTCCCCCAGACCACCACTTTAAGGACGCGCGATTAAGAAGCGATGCCGGGCGCGGTGCAAGCCGAACCTTTCGATCGGCGGCTCGCCATCACGGTTGCCTAGCGCCGCGCTGCCTGGGCAAGGGCGGTCATGATTTCGGCGCCGCCGCCCAGTTCCTGGCCAGCCCTGCGCGCGCCGGCGAGCACTTCATCGAGGGAACGTCCATTGGCGAGCGATGCTGCGCCCCACAACAGGGCCGAGCGCATGCCGCTCTTGCAGAAGGCCGCGATCTTGCCGTCGCCCTCCGCCAGCAGGTCCGCGAAGGCGCGAACCTGATCGGGCGTGGCGCGCGGTCCGGAGAAGGGCAGATCGAGGAACTTCAGCCCGGCCGCCGTGGCGGCCTTGTCGAGATCGGCGGTTCGCGGCTGGCCGAACATGGCCTCGCGATCGGGCCGATTGTTGATCACCGCGACGAAGCCCGCTGCGGCAAGTTCCTCCATGTCGGCCGGCGTAAGCTGGCCGGTAAGGGCGACACGGTCATCGGCCATCGGCAGGGAGAGGCTCATGCCGCAAGCTCGCGCTTGCGGATCCAGTGAATGAACGGCAGCGCCAGCAGCACCATCCAGAGCTTGCCGACGATCTGGCCCGCGAGAAAGTCGAGGCTGCCGAAGGCGAGCCACAGGAAGAGAATGCTGTCGGCCACCAGGCCGACGATGCTGCTGGCCAGCACGGCCAGCACAAGCCCCCGCGACTGCAGCGGCGTGTAGACGGCGAAGTCCGCAAGCTCCGACAGCAGGAAGGCGGTCGCCGACGCCACCAGAAGCTGGGGCGGTGCAATCGCGCCCGAAAGCGCAGCGCCGGCGACGATGGCAACCAGCGCCACGCCACGGCCGAGGCGGCGCTGCACCATGTCGCGCAAGACCAGCGCCAGACCGATCATCAATACGCCCGAAGGCGCCATCAGCGCGTGACCATCGGGGCCCCACGGCGCCACCGGCACCAGACACGGGCCTTGGGGAATGCAGACCGTGCCGACATGGCCGATCATCCAGTTGGCGAGGGGAATACAGGCGATAAAGCCCAGGAAATAGGCCAAGGCTTCGATTTTGCGCGGGGCGACGGGACTCATGCCGGCGCTCCTAGCAGGTCTGGCGCGGGGAGGGAACTTGGCCATTTGGCAGGCGTTTTCTGCACGCGCATACTACTGCGCATACTATGGAGATTCACATGCTCGCTCGCCGCTCCGTCCTCTTCGCTCTGGCTGCCGTGCCGGTCGCGGCCCATGCGACGGCGGTTCTCGCGGTCGACGCCCTGCCGGACTCCCGGTTCGTCGGCTTCTGCCAGACCGTCAACGATTTCGAAATCGCCTCCGGCCGCTTGGCGCTTGCCAAGTCGACCAACGAGCTTATCCGCGGCTATGCCTCGCGCATGGTGGATGAACATACTGAGGCTGCGCAGTACCTGGTCAAGGCCCGTGCCGAAGCCGGCGTTTCCTACGCCCCGGACCCCTCCAATCCGCCGAATACGGTCGCCATCATCCAGCGCCTGAACTCGCTGACGGGCCCTGAGTTCGACACGGCCTATGCCAATGCCCAGCTTGCCATTCAGACGCAGGCTCATGACCAGTACGGCGCCTATTCCCAGAACGGCGACAACGGCGCCTTGCGCCGCTACGCCCAGCGGATGCAGCCGAAGTCGGTCGAATATCTCGAATACGCCCGCCGCATCGCTGCCGGCCGTTGAGGCTCAGAGGGAAGACCTGCCCTCTCTGTAGGCTTCGAAGCCCCGCTTGCGCAGTGCGCAGGCGGGGCATTTGCCGCAGCCATAGCCCCAATCGTTCCTGGGGCCGCGGACGCTGTCGTAGCAAGTATGCGTGTGCTCCAGGATCAGGTCGACGAGTGTTGATCCGCCCAGCTCCTGGGCCAGGCCCCAGGTCTCGGCCTTGTCGAGCCACATCAGAGGCGTGTGCAGCACGAAGCTGCGGTCCATGCCGAGATTGAGCGCGACCTGCAGCGCCTTCACTGTATTGTCGCGGCAGTCGGGATAGCCCGAGAAATCGGTCTCGCACATGCCGCCCACGAGATTGCGGATCTCGCGCCGCCACGCCACGGCAGCGGCGAAGGTGAAGAACAGCAGGTTGCGGCCCGGCACGAAGCTGTTGGGCAGGCCATCCTTCTCCATGGCGAAGGCGACGTCGCGGGTGAGGGACGTCTCGCTGATCTGGCCGAGCACCGCCATGTCGATGAAATGGTCCTGCCCGAGCTTTCCCGCCCATTGGGGAAAGCTGCGGCGGACCTCCTCCAGCACCACAAGTCGTTGATCGAGCTCGATTCTGTGGCGCTGGCGATAGTCAAAAGCCACTGTCTCGACATGCGCAAATCGCTCTAGCGCCCAGGCCAGACACGTGGTGGAATCCTGACCGCCGGAGAAAAGGACGAGGGCCGATCGAGCGTCGTTCATGTGAGGCTTTATGGCCCGCAACCTCTCTCCGCGCTACCGCGTTGCCTTGTTTGAAGACCATCGGTCAGAGAGGGGGAACGATGTTCGTCTCCGATATCCTGTCCCAAAAGGGTGGCCTCGTGCATACGGTCACGCCGGCAACCTCTGTCGGACAAGTAGCCCAGCAGCTCAGCCTCCGGCGTATCGGTTCGGTTCTGGTGCTCGACGACGAAGCAGTTGCCGGAATTGTCTCCGAGCGCGATCTCGTGCGGGCCTTCGCCAGTCACGGTGCGGCGGCGATGGAACTCGAAGCGCGCCACGTCATGACGCGCGACGTGGTGACTTGCGATCCCGATGATTCGATCGATCGTATCATGGAGTTGATGACCCGCGGCCGCTTCCGCCACCTTCCCGTGGTGCGCCATGGCGAACTGCTCGGCGTGATCTCGATCGGCGACGTGGTGAAGGCGCGCCTGGAGGAGACCAGGCACGAGACCGAGGCGCTCAAGGCCTACATCGTCGCCGGCTAAAGGCGTCGCTTAAATTTCAAGCCTTTCTCCGCTAGGGTCCGCCGGGATCCGGGCGGAGAACGCATGACATCACCCCTGCAAGGCAAGGTCGCGCTGGTTACCGGCGCAGGCAAGAATATCGGGCGCACGATCGCGCTTACGCTGGCGCGCGATGGCGCAGCGATCGTCGTCAATGGCCGCTCGGACAAGGGCGCTGTCGATGCGGTGGTCGCCGAGATCGAAGGCGCCGGTGGCCGCGCGATGGCCGCCGTGGGCGACGTGTCCGATCCCGCCGTGCCGCCGCGTCTCGCAGCGGAGGCGGCTGCCAAATTCGGCGGCGTCGATATCCTGGTCAGCAATGCCGGCCTGCGTCGACAGACGTCGTTCCTCGACATGTCGTTCGACGAGTGGCGCGAGATCATGGCGGTGGCGCTCGATGGCGCGTTCCTGCTGGGCAAGGCGATTGTGCCGCAGATGGTGGCGCGGGGCGGCGGCGCCTTCGTGGCGCTCTCGGGCATCTCCACGCACGTCGGCACGCCCAACCGCTGCCATGTCTCGGCATCGAAGTCCGGCCTCGAGGGGCTGATGCGGGCGCTCGCGGTCGAACTCGCGCCGCACAAGATCACCTGCAACGCGCTGGCACCCGGCGCCATCGACACGACGCGCGGTGCGTCGGCCGGGGCTGCGCCGGCCAACCGCGTCAACCGTCCCATTCCATTGAAGCGCTTCGGTACGGTCGAGGAGATCGCCGCCATGGTGCGCCTGCTGGTCGGACCGGAGGGCACCTTCATTACCGGCCAAACCATCCATGTGAATGGCGGCGAGTTTCTGACATGAAAAACCTGATTACGGATGTTGCGGGCGTGTTGGTCGGCAACGCCGAGGACATGCGGGCGGCGACGGGCGCCACCGTGGCGATCTTCGACGGCGGCGCCGTTGCGAGCGTGGTGACGCTCGGTGGCGCACCGGGCTCGCGCATGGTGACGTCGCTCGAACCCGAGATGGTGCGCGGCAGTGTCGACGCCGTCGTACTGTCGGGCGGCTCGGTCTACGGCCTCGACGCGGCGGGCGGCGCTTCGGCGGTGCTGTGCGCGCAGGGGCGTGGCGCGACTTTCGGAGGCATCACCGTTCCCGTGGCGGTGCAGGCGATTCTGTTCGATCTGGTCAATGGCGGCGACAAGGCGTGGTTGCGTGAGCCGGTGAAGGAGCGGCCACCCTATTGGGACCTCGGCCGCGACGCGGCCCTTGCAGCCGGCGATACCTTCGCGCTCGGCACGGCGGGAGCGGGTGTGGGCGCCACGACCGCGGGCCTGAAAGGCGGATTGGGTTCGACCAGTGCGAAGACCAGCCACGGCTTCACTGTCGGCGCGCTGGTGGCCGTCAACGCCGTGGGCGCTGCAACCATCGGCAACGGCCCGCACTTCTGGGCAGGCGCTTATGAGCGCGGCAGCGAATTCGGCGGCAAGGGCTGGCCGGCGCACCTGCCCGACGATGCGCTGTCGATCCGCTTCAAGGGCCAGCCGGTGCAGGCGACGGCGACCACGATTGCGTTGGTCGCGACCGATGCGCGGCTCAGCAAAGCCGAGTGCAAGCGACTGGCGATCATGGCCAATGACGGGCTCGGCAAGTCGCTGCGGCCGGTCCATGCGCCGAACGACGGCGACACGGTGTTCGCCGCCGCGACCGGCAAGGCAGCGGCACTGGGCGATGCCGCGGACCCGAAGGTGATGACCGAGCTGGGCACCGTGGCGGCCGACTGTCTCGCCCGCGCCGTGGCACGCGGCGTCTACGAGGCGACGACTTTGCCGTTTGCCAATGCACTGCCCGATTGGAAGACTCGATTCGGGGGCTGCGGATGATGGGATACCTCGTCGTGTTCGTGGGCGCCGGCATCGGCGGAGCGGCGCGTCACGGCATGAACATCTGGGTGGCGCGGCTGATGGGCACGCACTTCCCCTGGCACACCCTGGTCATCAACATCCTGGGGTCGCTGGCGATGGGGCTGGTCGCCGGGTTCTTCATGGAGCGAACCGATGCCACGGGGCATCTCCGGCTCTTCCTGGCTACGGGGGTGCTGGGCGGCTTCACGACATTCTCCGCTTTCTCGCTCGACGCCATCCTGTTGTGGGAGCGCCACGAGTATCTCCTCGCTTCGCTCTATGTCGGCGGTTCGGCGGCGGGTGCGTTGATTGGCCTGATCCTCGGCCTGTGGTCGATGCGGATGGCGCTCGGGTGATGCGGAGGTGACTCCGCAAGCCTTCGACGTCGTCGTCCTGGGAGGAGGTGCCGCGGGCCTGATGTGCGCCCTGCGGGCCGGCCAGCGTGGCCGCAAGGTGCTGCTGCTCGATCACGCCGAGAAGGTCGGCAAGAAGATCCTCATCTCGGGCGGCGGACGTTGCAACTTCACCAATCTAGACGCCCGGCCCGAGGCCTTTCTCTCGAACAACCCGCATTTCTGCAAGTCGGCGCTGGCGCGCTACACCCAGCACAACTTCATCGAGCTGGTGGAGAAGCATCGCATCGCCTGGCACGAGAAGACCCTGGGCCAGCTCTTTTGCGACGGCTCGGCCCGCCAGATCGTGGCGATGCTGCTCGACGAATGTGCGGCCGCCGGTGTCGATGTCCGCGTCGCGCATCGGGTAACGAAGGTCGAGAAAGCCGACCGATTCACGATCGCCACGGATCACGGTGACTTCACCGCAACCGCGCTCGTGCTGGCGACCGGCGGGCTTTCGATTCCCAAGATGGGCGCCACGGGTTTCGCACACGATCTCGCGCGCCGCTTCGGCCTGAAGCTCACCGAGATACGGCCGGCCCTGGTGCCGCTCACCTTGGCGACACCTGCCATCAGCGGCGTGTCGCTCGACGTCGTGGCGCGCTGCGGGCGGGCTTCGTTCCGCGAGGCGCTTCTCTTTACGCATCGCGGCCTGTCGGGGCCGGCAATCCTGCAGGTCTCCTCCTATTGGCGTCCGGGACAGCAGATCGTGGTCGACATGTTGCCCGGCCTCGATGCCGCTGCGTTCCTGAAAGAGCGCAAGCGGACAAGGCCCAAGGCCGAGCTGCGGACGGTGCTTGGCGAAAAGCTGCCGCAGCGCCTGGTCCAGGCACTGGCGCCCGACATCGGCACGGAGGGCACGATGGCCAACCTGCGCGACCGCGATCTCGAAGCGTTGGCGGCGCGGCTCAAGAGCTGGACCATCGTTCCGACCGGCACGGAAGGCTACGCCAAGGCCGAAGTCACCGTGGGCGGCATCGACACCGACGGGCTTTCCTCGAAGACCATGGAGGCCAAATCCGTTCCCGGCCTCTATGCGGTCGGCGAGGCCGTCGACGTCACGGGATGGCTGGGTGGCTACAATTTTCAATGGGCCTGGTCGTCGGGCTGGGTGGCCGGCGAGTCGGTCTAGTGACCGAGGTAGCTCCTGCGCAGGTCGGGATGCTCCGCGAGTTCCGCTGCCGGGCCCTGCAGGGCAATGCGGCCGTTTTCCAGGACATAGGCGCGGTGGGCGATCGTGAGCGACTGCATGACATTCTGCTCGACCAGCAGGATCGCGAGGCCCTCGGCATTGAGGCGGCCGATCAGGGCGAACATCTCTTCGACCAGCAGGGGTGAGAGGCCGAGCGAGGGTTCGTCGAGGATCAGCAGCCGGGGTTCGGCCATCAGGCCGCGGCCGATCGCGAGCATCTGCTGTTCGCCGCCCGAGAGCGTGCCGGCAGCCTGGCGGAGCCGTTCGCGCAAACGCGGGAAGGTCGCCAGCACGCGCTCCAGATTCTGCGCTCGAGCGGGCTTGCCGCGGCGATAGCTGCCGAGTTCGAGATTGTCGCGCACCGTCAAATTGGGGAAGACGCGGCGGCCCTCGGGCACCTGCACCAGCCCCGCTTCGACGATCTGCATCGACGGAGTTCCGGCGATGTCCTTGCCATCGAAGCGAATGTTCCCGCCGAAGGGCCGGTAGAGGCCGGAGATGTTGTTGTTCAGGGTCGATTTGCCCGCACCATTGCTGCCCAGCAGGGCCACGATTTCGCCCGCTGCCACGGTGAGGTCGATGCCGCGCAGGACCTCGATCGGGCCGTAGCCGGCGCGCAAGGCTGAGACTTCAAGCACGCAGCACCTTGGCGGCGCCCGGGCCGAGATAGGCTTCGACGACTTGCGGATCCTCGGCGATGGCGGCGGGCGTGCCCTCGGCGATCATGCGGCCCTGGTTCAGCACATAGACCCGCTCGGCAAGAGACGTGACAGCCTGCATCACATGTTCGATCAGCAGGATCGTGACGCCGGAGGCGCGGATATCCTTGATGACGCCCACGATCTCGACGATCTCCGTCGGGTTGAGGCCCGCCATCACCTCGTCGAGCAGCAACAGGCGCGGCCCCGTCGCGAGCGCCCGGGCGAGTTCCAGCCGCTTGCGGCCGGCCACCGTGAGGTCGGCACCACGCCGGTCGAGCTGGTCGGCCATGCCGACCATGGCCGCGACCGCCTCGGCGTCGCGGGCTGCCAGACGGCGGTCGGCGGTGCGGAAATAGGCGCCGACCATGATGTTCTCGCGCACGCTGATTCCCGCGAAGGGCTGTGTGATCTGGAAGGTGCGGACCATGCCGGCGGCGCAGATGCGGTGCGGCGCCAGGCCGGTGATCGCCTTGCCGTCGAAGGCGACCGTGCCGGCGTCGGGCCGATGGAAGCCGGCGATGGTGGCGAACAGGGTCGTCTTGCCCGCGCCGTTCGGTCCGATGAGTCCCACGATCTCGCCCTGCTTCACATCGAGCGAGGCGTGGTCCACGGCCTTGAGGCCGCCGAACGCCTTGGAGATATCGCGCACCTCAAGCACGCGCCGGTCCCCGGCGGAACAGGCCCACGAGGCCGTTGGGCAGGCGGGCCACGATCAGAATCAGCATGATGCCGTAGACGATGAGGCTGAGGGGCTGGACGTTCTTCAGCGCCGGCACGACGCTCGCCAGCCAGCGCGTCGCCTCGTTGATGCCCATCAGGGTGAAGGAGCCGATCAGGGGGCCAAAGATGGTGCCGGCGCCGCCCACCATGCTGACCAGCAGCATCTCGACCGACTTGTCGACGCCGAAGGCGATGGAGGGATCGATGTAGAGATACTTCTGCGCATAGAAGGTGCCGCCGGCGGCGCACATCGCGCCCGAGAGAGTGAGCACCTTCACCTTTTCGGCGAAGACGTCGATGCCCAGCGCCCGCGCCGCATCCTCGTTCTCGCGGATGGCAACCAGGCGTGCGCCGAAGCGGCTGCGCGTCAGATGCCAGGCGACGGCCAGCGAGACGAGGCAGAGCAGGAGCGCGAGGTAGTAGATCCAGATCGGGTCCTTGAACTGGAAGTTGATCGGCTTCTGGTCGGCCTTGATCAGCATGCCGAGCCCACCCTTGGTGAAGGGCACCGAATTGGCAAGGATGCGAAAGACCTCGGCGAAGGCCAGGGTGATCAGCGCAAAGTAGGAGCCGCGCAAGCCGGCGCGGAAGGAGAGCACGGCGATCATCCAGCCAACGGCGCCGCCCATCGCCGTGGCAACCGGCCAGGCGAGCCAGGGGTTCCAGCCGTAGGTGACCTGCAGGATCGTCGAGGTGTAGGCGCCGGTGCCGAAGAAGACGACATGGCCGAACGAAGTCTGGCCCGCGAAGCCGCCGGCGATGTTCCACGACTGGCCGATGAAGGCGGTGAAGAACACCAGCATGCCGATGTTCACCAGATAGTTCGGCACCAGCAGCGGATAGACGAGGGCTGCGGCGAGGCCGGCCGCGCAGAGAAGCGCCGCGCGGCTCACGCCTTGCTCCCGAACAGGCCGGTGGGCTTCAGCAGCAGGATCAGGATGAAGATCAGCGAAATGCCGATCTGGCCCAGTTGTTCGCCGAGGAACAGCCCGCCCAGCGACTCGGTGACGCCGATCACCAGGCCGCCGACCGCCGCACCCACGAAGCTGCCCATGCCGCCCAGCACGACGATGGTGAAGGCGACGAGCACGAAGGCGTGACCGGAGGAGGGGGTGACATAGTAAGTCGGCATCAGCAGGCAGGCCGCCGCGCCGAGACAGGCAATGCCGATGCCGTAAGAGACGGCGAAGACTGTTTCAACGTCGATGCCGACCAGCCGAGCACCCTGCCGCTCCTTGGCGACGGCGCGGATCGCCTTGCCGGTGTCGCTGAAGGCCATGTAGAGCGCGAGCGCGGCGCAGAGGATCAGCGAGGCGACGAAGGAAATGATCTTGGGGAGCGGCAGGAAAGCCACGCCCAGCTCGACGAAGGTGCCGGCATAGGGAACGTCTATCGTCTGCGTGTTGCCGCCGAAGAAGAGCAGGGCGGCATTGTCGAACACGATCGAGAGGCCGAGCGTGATCAGCAGGATGTTCTCGTCGCGGCCGTGATTGTAGCGGCCGATCAGCAGACGATAGAGGACGAAGCCGAAGGCAAAGGAGCCGGCGATCACCAGGGGCAGTGCGGCATAGGGATCGATGCCGGCCAGCCGCCACAGCCAGAAGACGGCGTACATGGCCAGCATCAGCAGGCTGCCGTGCGCGAAATTGATGATGTGAAGCACGCCGTAGATCAGCGTGAGGCCCACGGCCACCAGCACATAGATGCCGCCGGCCAGCAGACCGTTCAGGACACCGGCGAGGAGGAATGCGGGATCGAGCACGCCGGTTGCGCGCCTGTCTTTAGCTGGCGTCCTCAGCCGAGCTTCGGCTTGGGGAATACCGCCTTGGCCGAGGCGAATTCCTCGGGCGCGATCACCTCGATATCGCCCTTGAGCGACTGCATGACGGCCGGCCGACCACCCTGGTTCTGGCCGTTCACGAACTTGGTCGGACCGTAAGGCAGGAGATCGGCCTTGTAGGTCGAGCCGGCGAGGGCGGCCGTGAGCTTCTCCTTGTCCGCTGACCCTGCGTGTTCGAGCGCATCGGCCAGCAGCATGACGTTGGAGTAGGTGAGGTAGACTTCGAAGGTGAAGAGAGCGCCCGCGGCCTCGACGCGCTTCTTCAACTCCTGCGCCTTGGAACTCTTCGGATTGAACCAGTGATTGACGTCCATCATGTACTGCGAGACGTCGGGCATGTCCTTGACGAACTTGTAATTGAAGCCGCCGCCCAGGATCGAATAGAAGCCCGCGACATTGACCTTCTGCTGGAACAGCGTGCGCGCCAGCAGCATGTATTCGTTGCCGTAGTTCGACATCATCACGATGTCCGGCGCCATGGACCGGATGCGCAGCGCGATGTTGTCGAAGTTGCGTGTCGGGTTGTCGTGGGCAATCAGTTCCTTCGCCGTGATGCCGACCGACGGCAGCTTGCCGGCCAGCAGCTTGGCGGTGCCGGTGCCGAACTCGCCCGATTCGTGGACGATCACCGCGGTCTTGGCGACGTTGTTGGCGGCCTTGTTCAGGGCGCCCAGCGAGGCGATGCCGTCGTCGACGCAGACACCGAAACCGGGCTTCAGGCGGAACACGTTCTTCAGGCCGCGGTTCACGATCAGGTCCGAGGCGCCGACGTCGATCAGGAAGGGTGTGTTGTACTTGGCGGCGGCCTGGCTGGCGGCGATGCCGACGGGGCTCTGGAAGCAGCCGATATAGGCCGCGACGCCCTGCTCGTTCATCTTCTCGACTTCGCTCACGCCCACTTCGACCTTGGACTGGCTGTCGCCCAGCAAGGCCTCGAGCTTGGCGCCGCCCATCGATTTGATGCCACCCGCCTTGTTCACATCCTCGACGGCCATGGTGCCGCCCAGCCGGCTCTGCTGGCCGTTGTAGGCGACGAACCCCGTCACCGGATGGATCATGCCGACTTTCACAGGCGCGGCCTGCGCGCCGCCGATCGACGGAAACCCGAGGGAGCCGGTCGCCAGCGCGGCCGTTCCGGCCACGAACCCACGACGCGAAATCCGAACGCTCACGTGCTTTTTCATCGTGAAGCCTCTTCTTGGTTCCCTGGGGCGAACGCTACGACAGCGACCGCCGGGGAGCAATCGCGATGCCAACTCGGGGCCAAACTCAGGATTGCAGAACCGAGCGCAGGTCGCTCGCGCGGTCGAGGGTCAGTATCTTCTGCCGTACCGCGTCGGCTGTCTCGTGCGACCACACGCGCGCCGTGAGGGAGAAGTACTTGGCCGTGAGCTCTTCCCGCGAATAGGGGTCCTGGTCGTCGCCGCGATTGGCTTCCACCGCCGCCGTGAGCGTACGGCCGTCGCGCAGCCTGAGATCGACCCGGGCGGGGCGGACCTGCGGCAAGCGCGAGGTCATCGCCTTGTCCTCGACCACGAAGACCCGCTTGGCGAGGGCCTGTACGCGCTCGTCGCGCAAGGCATCCCAGGTGAAGTTCTCGACGGCGGAAGAGCCACGAACCAGCCGGGTTGCCACGGCGAAGGGCACGGAGAACTTGGCGCCCAGCGTATTGCGCGGCGTCTGGTCGTCGAGTTCGGCGGCATAGAGATAGCTCGCGACATCCACGCGCTCGACGGCGTCGGCTGCAATCGTCTCGCGCGCGAGCAGGAGGTCGAGGGCATCGAGCGCGCCGTGATTGTAGCGGCAGCAGGAATGGAGCTTGAAATAGTTGTGGTCGATCTGCCAGTCGCGGCCGAGCCCGTCGATCATCTTTGTTGTGTCGAAAGTCTCCGATACGACCCGGCCAAACACGCTCGACAGCCCGTCGCGTTCGCCGACGAACCCTGCCTCGATCAGGTCGATCGCCATCAGGGCCATGCGGTTCGAGATGCCGGCATAGGCATTCCGTACGGTGCCACCCTCCAGCATGGTGCGCTTGGAGGTGGCCAACGTCAGCGAGGAGGCGACGTTGATCGTCTCGCGAATCCGGGCGGCATCGTAGCCCAGCAGCTTGGCGACGGCGGTCGCGGCGCCCACCGTGCCCCAGGTGCCGTGCGGGTGCATGTCGGGCCGAAGTGCGGCGGCGATGCCGATGCGCGCGCCGACCTCGTAGCCCAGGATCAAGGCTTCCATCACGGCCTTGCCCGACAGGCCCTTGATCTCGGCCAGCGCCCACACCGCGGGCAGGGCGTGGATGGCGGGATGACCCTTGGCGAAGCGGTTGCCTTCATCCATTTCGAGGAAGGTGCCGGCCGTCCCATTCAGGAAGGCAGCCGCGGCGGAGACGGCCTTCTTGTCCGTGCCGATCACCGACGCCTCGCCCGCCGGGCTGACGGCGAGCTTGGCCGTCAGCGCCTGCATCTCCGGTTCTGCCGCACCGCCGGCAATGGCGCCGATCGTGTCGAGCATGACGTAGGAGGTCTGCTCGACCGTCGCGGGTTTCAGCGATTCCAGGTGGAAGTCGGCGACGAAGGAAGCCAGGGTGTCGAGCCAGAAGGCGGTCACGGCATCAGCCCATCATCGTGTCGATATAGTGCCGGGCAACTTCGCCGGGCGTGGCCTGCCAGGTGTTACCGAAGCGCTCGACCCGGCGCAGCGCCTCGTCGAGATACTTGATGCGATGCGCCATGCCCATCAGCCAGGGGTGGATTGACAGGTTGAACACCTGGCCGCCCTCGTGGTGCAGCAGCTCGAAGGCCTCGCCCACGATATCGGGATAGCGCGTCGTCGGGATGCGGCGCAGCCAGAGTTGCTGCACGTCGTCCCATTCCGGCTGGTTGGGCAGCGAGACGAACTTCCGTCCACCCACTTTCATCGGATAGGGCTGATCGTCGTTCGGCCAGTCGAGCACATAGTCCAGCCCCGCCTCTGCGAGCAAACCGGGCGTGCGGGTGCTTTCGCCATAGTCCTGGCCGAGCCAGCCGGTCGGGCGCACGCCGGAAGCTTTCTCGACGGCAGCAATCGACGATTCGATTTCTGCCTTCTCCTCGGCCTCGGTCATCTTCGAGGTGATCATGCGGTTGGCCGAATGGCCGTGGGCGATGAACTCGTATTTCCGCTTCTTGAACTGCTCGATCAGGAAGGGGTAGCGCTCGGCGGCCAGCGCATTCACTGCCACGCCGGCACGGATCTGATAGCGGTCGAGCACGTCGAGCACCCGGAAGATGCCGACCCGGTTGCCATATTCGCGCTGAGTCCAGGTGCGGTAGTCGGGCGTGAAGCTGCCGTATTCGCCGACATAGCGCGGGTCCTTGTAGCTCTTCTCGTCCGGCAGCAGTTCCCAGTATTCGAGATGCAGCAGGACGAACCAGGCAACGCGGCCATTGCGCGGCCAATTGAGCTTTGGCCGCAGCGGAAACGGCGAATAGTCGTACCAGGGATTGTCCATCCCGGCGTTGAGCGGTGGCGGGTTCTTTGGGGCGCTATTGGGAGGGGTGCTCATCTCACGCCTCCTTCCCGAGATGTTGCTGGAAGGGTTTGAGCCCATTGGCGACGTACCAGTCGAGAATCTCCTCGGCGGTGCAGACCCAGGCATCCTTGTGCTTGCGGATATAGGAGAGTGCGCGGTCGAGGTGCTTCAGCCGATGCGGCGCGCCCATCATGTAGGGGTGCAGGGCAATACACATGACGCGGCCGTTCTCCTGGCCCTCGCGATAGACCGTGTCGAAATGGTCGATGATCATCTGCGCGAATTCCTCGGCCTCGACGGGCTGTCGGTAGATCAGCGCATCGTTGAGATCCATCGTGTAGGGCACGTGGATCAAGGTGCCGTGTTTGGTGACCAGCGGGGTCGGCTGGTCGTCGTGATAGAAGTCACAGAAATAGTCGAGACCGGCTTCCTTCACGAGGTCGGGCGTGGCCATGGTGTTGGAAATCGCCGGCGAGAACCAGCCGCGCAGCTTGCGGCCGGTCAGGCGCAGGTGGGTCGCCTTGCTGTGCTCGATGACCTCGCGCTCTTCGTCTTCGCTGTAGCCCCAGTGATAGCGCGTGTTGAAGTAGCCGTGGCTCATATACTCCCAGCGGCGCGCTTCCATTGCCTCCAGGATCTCGGGATACATCTCGATCACCGACATGGAGAGGGAGACGGTACAGCGGACACTGTGCTTGTCCAGCACCTCGAACATGCGCCACAGGCCGACCCGGTTGCCGTAGTCGCGGCCGCCATAGCCCAGCACGTCGGGATGGGGCATGCGCGGCCAGGGATTGCGGACCCGCACCTCGGCCGGCACGTACTCGTAATGCTCGATGTTGGGGCAAACCCAGACGGCTACCCGTGCATTGTTGGGCCAGGAGAGCTTCGGCCGCGCGACGACGGGGGAGTAGCCGAATCTGTAAGGGTCCATCCTGGTGCTTTCTCTCCTTGTTGGCGCGGCAAGTGCATCATGCGATTGACGTAGGCGCAACAGCTTGCATCTTTATTCGCATGGCGGACCGAATAGGCTTCACTCTCAATGATCGGCCGGTCGAGATTTCGGGAATCTCACCGATGACGACCCTGCTCGACTGGCTGCGAGACCATCGCGGGCTGCGCGGCACCAAGGAGGGCTGTGCGGAGGGCGATTGCGGCGCCTGCACCGTCGTTCTGGAGCGCGGTGACGGGCGGCGCGAGGCCGTGAACTCCTGCATCGCCTTGCTGGGCCAGGTCGACGGGCTGTCGGTGCGCACGGTCGAGGGCCTGTGCGGCGTCGATGGGGGCGCCCACCCGGTGCAGGTCGCGATGGCCGAGGCGGACGCCACCCAGTGCGGCTTCTGTACGCCGGGTTTCGTCATGTCGGCCTATGCCTTTGCCGCGGGCGGCGAGAAAGCTGATTCCGACACAGTTCACGACGCACTGGCAGGCAATCTCTGCCGGTGCACAGGCTATCGTCCGATCGTCGAGGCCATGGGCCGCGTCGCGGGCCTCGCGGTCGATCCGCCGTCGGCTCCGGCCGTGCGCCCGGCATCGGCCGCAATCGATAACGTCTTCTTCGCGCCGCGGTCGCTCGACGAGCTGTTGGCGCTGCGCAGCGCCTATCCCGATGCAAGACTATTGGCCGGCGGCACCGACCTGGGGCTCGACGCCAGCCGGGCCCGCAAGCCGCCGTCCGTCGTCATCCACCTCGCGCATGTCGCCGAGCTGAAAGTAACAGCTGCCGACGACGAGAAGATCACGATCGGTGCAGCCGTCACCTATACGGAAGCCATGCCGACCTTGATCGAGGCCTATCCGGCCTTGCGTCCCTATCTCTCGCGGCTGGGTTCGCGGCAGATCCGTAACCTCGGCACGATCGGCGGCAATGTCGGCAACGCCTCGCCCATTGGCGACATGCCGCCTGTTCTGATCGCGCTGGAGGCCAGCGTCAGGCTGGCGTCGCGCCGCGGCGCTCGCGAGCTGCCCCTCGAAGACTTCTTTGTCGGCTACCGCAAGACGGCACTGGCGCCCGACGAGGTGATCCAGAGCCTGTCGATGCCGCGCCTGTGGCCCGGCGAAGTCTTCTTCTGCGACAAGGTGAGCAAGCGGCGCGACCAGGACATCTCGACCGTCGCCGCGGCTTACCGTCTTCGGATCAAGGACGGCCGGATCGAGGATGCCCGCGTCGGCTTCGGCGGCATGGCAGCGACGCCAAAGCGGGCAACGCATGTCGAAGCGGCCTTGAAGGCGGAAGGTTTCGCGGCGGCCATCGCAGCGGTCGCCAAGGACTTCCAGCCGCTCAGCGACTGGCGCGGCACGGCCGACTATCGCCTGCAGGTCGCGGCTAATCTGCTGCGCCGGCTGGAGCTGCGCATTGCCGAGCCGGCACGCGTGTTGGAGCTCGAAGCCCTGTGAGCGCCAAGGTCGGGACTGCACAGCGCCACGACAGTGCGTTGAAGCACGTCACCGGACAGGCGCTCTATATCGACGACATGCTCGAGCCCCCCGGCACGCTGCACGGCGCGCTGGTGCTGAGCACAGTCGCCTGCGGTCGACTGAAGAAGCTCGACCTTTCGGCAGCGGCAACGTCGCCCGGCGTGGTCGCGGTGCTGGCGGCGGGCGACATTCCCGGCACGAACGATGTCGCAGCGGTCGGTCAAGGTGAGCCGCTGTTCGCGGTGGATCGTGTCGACTATGCCGGCCAGCCGCTGGCGCTGATCGTCGCCGAGAGCCTCGATGCCGCGCGGGCGGCCGTCGAGCGCGCCGTGGTCGAGATCGAGGAAGAAGAGCCGATCCTCGATATCGCGACGGCACTAGCGAAGAAAGCCTATGTCCAGGCGCCGACCACGTTGTCGCGGGGCGATCCGGAGGGCGCCCTGCAACGTGCGCCGCATCGGCTGACCGCCGAGTTCAGCGTCGGCGGGCAGGAGCATTTCTACCTCGAGGGCCAGATCGCCTTTGCCTTACCGGGCGAGGATGGCGACATCGTCGTGCATTCCTCGACCCAGCATCCGACGGAAGTGCAGCACATCTGCGCGCGCCTGCTGGGCTGCGACTTCAATCGCATCACCGCCGTCGTGCGCCGTCTCGGTGGCGGCTTCGGCGGCAAGGAAAGCAACGCCTCGTGGGTGGCCGGTGCGGCGGCGCTTGCCGCCAACCACACCCGCCGGCCGGTGAAGCTTCGCCTGCCGCGCGAGATCGACATGATCGCCACCGGAAAGCGGCACGGCTTCGATTACCGCTACACGGTGGGCTTCGACGACGAGGGTCGGGTGCTGGCGCTCGATGCCGAGTTGGCGGCCGATGCCGGCTGGAGCCTCGATCTCACGCCGGGCGTCGTGGCGCGGGCGCTCACGCATACCGACAACGCCTACTGGATCCCGCATTTCCGCGCGGTCGGCTATGCCTGCCGCACCAACAGGCAGTCCAACACGGCCTTCCGGGGCTTCGGCGGCCCGCAGGGCGTCGTGGTGATGGAGGATGCGCTGGACCGCATCGCCCATCGCTTGGGGCGCGATCCCAACGAGGTCCGCGCGCTCAACTTCTATGCCGAAGGGAAGGACGAGACGCCCTACGGCCAGAAGGTCGACGAGAACCATCTGGCGCGCTGCTGGGCCGAGGTGAAGACGGGCGGCATGCTGGAGCGGCGCCGCGCCGAGGTCGATGCCTTCAATGCCGGCCATCCGGTGTTGAAGCGCGGGCTCGGGCTGTTCCCGCTGAAGTTCGGCATCTCCTTCAATCTGCCGCACATGAACCAGGCGGGCGCGCTGGTTCATGTCTACACCGACGGGTCGATCCGCCTGAACCATGGCGGCACCGAGATGGGCCAGGGCCTCTTCATCAAGGTGGTGCAGGTCGTGGCCGAGGTGTTCAAGGTCGATATCGACCGCATCCGGCCCAGCGCCACGTCGACCGCCGAAGTGCCCAACACGTCGCCGACGGCGGCGTCGACCGGCTCCGATCTCAATGGCTGGGCGGCGTGGGAGGCAGCCAACACGATCAAGCAGCGCATGACGGCCTTCGCCGCGGAGCATTTCGGTGTCGCGCAAGACGACATCGAGTTCGCAGACGGCAATATCCGTATCGCCAGGCCCGGCAGCAACCAGGTGCTGACCTTCGGCGAGCTGGCGAAGCTTTGCTGGCTGGGGCGTGTTTCGCTTTCCTCCACCGGCTTCTACAAGACGCCCAAGATCCATTGGGATCCCGTGGCGATGCGCGGCCGGCCGTTCTTCTATTTCTCCTTCGGCGCGGCCATGGCCGAGGTGGCGATCGACACGCTGACCGGCGAGAGCCGCGTGCTGCGCGTCGACCTCGTGCAGGATTGCGGCGAGTCGCTCAATCCGGCGATCGACCTCGGCCAGATCGAAGGTGCCTTCGTCCAAGGGCAGGGGTGGCTTACCTGCGAGGAACTCTGGTGGGACGCCAAGGGCCGTCTCAAGACAGTGGGACCGTCGACCTACAAGATCCCCGGCAGCCGCGACGTGCCGCCTGTCTTCAATGTGAAGATGCTTGCCAATGCCCCTTCGCGCGAGGCGACGATCTTCCGTTCCAAGGCCGTCGGCGAGCCGCCGTTGATGCTGGCGACCGCCGTGTGGACAGCCCTCAAGGACGCGATTGCTGCTGCCACGGAGCGCCGGGCGCCGGTACGGCTCGACGCGCCGGCTACGCCCGAGCGCGTGCTCGCGGCAATCGAGAGGGCGCGAACAGCCGCTCGATAAGTTCGCCGAGCGTACGGTCCACGGCGCGCCGGGCAGATTTTTCATCCTCCGCCTCGGCAACCCAGAGCGCGGCTTCATTGGAGGCGCCGGAGAGCATGAAGGTAAGAGGCTCGATGGCCAGCGCCGGATCGGGCTGCAGCTCCAGCACCGCCGCAATGCCTTCGCGCAGGGAGCGCACGCCGTGTGGCGCGTCGATTTCGCGCCAACGGTGCCAGCCCAGAACGGCGGGCGCGTCGATCAGGTAGATGCGCCGGACCGCCGGATCGAGGCAGGCATCGAGGAAGGCGCGCATGCCCTCGACCAGCGTTTCCAACGGAGTGCGAGCAGGCACAGCGGTGTCGTCGATCGTCGTGGCGATCCCGCGCGCTACCTCTTCGACGACAGCCTCGAAGAGGTCCCGCTTGTCCTTGAAGTGATGATAGAGCGCCCCCCGCGTCACCTTGGCCCGCTTCACGATCTCCTCGGTCGCCGCCGCCTCGTAGCCGGCGGTCGCAAAGATCGCCCGTGCTTCCTTGAGGAGGGCGGCGCGCGTTGCGGCCAGCCGCTCGGCCTGAGTACGGGACGGGATTCGGGGTCTTGACATACATACAACCTGTATCTAACTTCATGGACATACAGACTGTATGTAAATCGCAACCATGGAGAGAGCAATGCAACTCAACGAGTTTTACACCGTGCTTTGCACAGACGATGTGGCCGGCACGGTCGCCTTCTGGGAGCGCCACTTTGGGCTGCGTCGCGTCTTCGAGAGTGACTGGTATGTCCATCTCGTCGGCGATGGTCAGGCCAGACCCAACCTCGCGATCCTCGATTGCCGTCACGAAACCATCCCGGTGGCGTTTCGCGGCAAGAAGGCATCCGGTCTGCTGGTGAACCTCGAAGTCGCCGACGTCGATGCCGAGTTTGCGAAAGCACAGGCCGCCGGCCTCAAGATCCACCTCACCCTGCGGGACGAACCTTTCGGCCAGCGGCACTTCATTACCGAAGACCCCAACGGCATCGCCATCGACGTCATCAAGCCGATCCCGCCCAGCCCCGAGTACGCCAAGCTCTACGAGGCGGAATCGCTGCCGCGATAGGGCGGCCTGCATCTCGACTCCCGCGCCATCGACGATAAGGTGGCGGCCGCTTTTGCAATCGGGAGGTCGAGATGGACGTACGGATGGATGGCCGCGTGGCCGTGATCACCGGGGCGAGCACAGGGCTCGGCCTCGCCATGGCCAAGGAATTCGCGGCGTCGGGCGCGTCGGTGGCGTTGCTGGCGCGCAAGGCCGATGTGCTCGCCAAGGCCAAGGCCGAAGTGGCCAAGGCTGCGGGCAAGGCCAACATCAAGATCGAGGCCTATTCCTGCGACGTCTCCAAGGCGGCTCCCATCGCCGAGACCTGGAAGAAGGTCGAGGCCGAGTTCGGCAAGGTCGACATCGTGGTCAACAATGCCGGCATCAGCCACGCCAAGCCGTTCGACACGGTGACCGATGAGGATTGGCAAGGCGATCTCGACCTCAAGCTGTTCGCCGCCATCCGCATGATCCGCCATGCACTGCCCGGCATGCGCGAGCGCAAGTGGGGCCGCATCGTCAACGTGCTGAACATCGGCGCCAAGGCCCCGACGGCCAACTCGACGCCGACCAGCGTCAGCCGCGCGGCGGGCCTGGCGCTCACCAAGGCGCTCTCCCAGGAAAACGCTAAGGACAATATCCTCGTGAACGCAATGCTGGTCGGCCTGATCGAGAGCGACCAGTGGGAGCGCCGTCACAAGACCGCGGCAGGCGAGGGCAAGACCTACGAGGAGTTCCTGGCCGGCATGGCCAAGGGCCGCATTCCGATCGGCCGCATGGGCAAGGCCGAGGAGTTCGCGCGCATGGCCTGTTTCCTCTGCTCCGATGCCGGCTCCTTCATCACCGGCGTCGCCATCAACGTCGACGGCGGCGCGAGCCCGGTCGTCTAGGCCGGCGCGACGTTCCAGTCGCGGCGCAATTTCTCGAGATCCTGCTCGATCCAGTCCCAGACGTTCCAGTCTGGGGCGAAGAGGTCGATCGTCATGTCGCGACCGCGCGCCCAGGCATGCCAGAACTCGTTGGGGTCGAAGCCGCCTCTGGCCGGCGTGGCGACGTCGTTGAACCTGATGCCGAGATGGCCGTTGAAGATGACCGGCAGGATGTGGCCGGCCATGGGATTGATCGGATGCATCGCCGCCGTGAAGGTCGAGACCAGGATCTCGCCGCGGTAGCTCGTGTCGTAGCCTGAAATGATGTGGGTGGCGTCGTGCGGTGTGGCGAAGCCCGCGTTGAGCGCGCCCGGATCACCGGGGAACGGGTAGCCGTTCTTCTTGTCGAAGTCCCAGAGCGCTTTGCCGAACGTGTTCTGCGGCAGTTTGCCCAGAGCCTCGTAGCGCGCGACCAGTGCGGGGTCGGCCTTGTCGCCTTTGTAGGGGAGAATCCATTCCGCCGGATCAGGCCGATTGCCCCACGGCCCGCTGACGACGCTTTCGGCGTTGCGCATCGTCATGTCGGCGATGGCCCAGGCCATGTGGCCCGAGGCCGCCTCGACCATCTGCGTCAGATAGGCCTCCTCGATGTCGAGCGCGCGCGCGTAAGCCAGCACCGACTTGAGTTTCTCCGGATCGAGTGTGCCGTCGACCATCACCATGATGGCGAGATAGCGCAGCGCTTCTTGCGCCAGTTCGCGGTCCTTCAGCCGTCGGGCCAGGTCGGCCGGCTCGACGGCGGGCAGGGTTCCGATGTCGGAGAGATCGTGCCGCCGCAGCAGGTAATGACCTGCTGCCAATATGCTCACCGTATCGGTGTGGCTGATGGCGTGGCCGCCGGCCAACGCCACCTGGCGCATGGCCCCCAGGATGGCGTCGCTTTCGGGACGGTCGACGGGGCGCACGCGATCTAGCGCAGCGGCCCTAACGCAGAGGTTCCAGGATGCTCACATAATTGGCGACGGCCGCGCCGCCCATGTTGAACACGCCGCCGAGCTTGGCCTTCGGCAGCTGCATGCCTTCCGGCGCCGTTCCCGAGAGCTGCATGGCCGACATCACGTGCATGCTGACGCCCGTCGCGCCGACCGGATGGCCCTTGGCCTTGAGGCCGCCCGAAACGTTGACCGGCAACTTGCCGTCGCGCTCGACCCAGCCTTCGTGAATCGCCCGCTCGCCTTCGCCCGGTGCGGTGAGGCCCATCGCTTCGTACTCGATCAGCTCGGCAGAGGTGAAGCAGTCGTGGCTTTCGACGAAGGAGAGATCGAGCAGGTCGAGATGCGCCGACTTCAACGCCTGCTGCCAGGCGCGCTGCGGGCCCTCGAACTTGATGATGTCGCGCTTGCTCATGGGCAGGAAGTCGTTGACGTGTTCGGCGGCGCGGAAGGCGATTGCCTGCTTCATGCCCAGTGCCGTGCCGACATCGGTCAGCACCACGGCGGCCGCGCCGTCGGTGACAGGCGAGCAGTCCGTGCGCTTCAGCGGGCCGGCGACGAACGGGTTCTTGTCCGACGGCGTGCGGCAGAAATCGTAGGCGAATTCCTTCTGGAAATGCGCGAAGGGATTCTTGGCGCCGTTCTTGTGCGCCTTGACCGCGATCTTGGCGAGCGCGTCCGACTTGTCGCCATAGCGCTGGAAGTAGGCCGAGGTGATCTTGCCGAAGATGCCGGCAAAGCCTGCCTCGATGGTCGCTTCCTCGGCGACGTAGGACGCCTTGATCAGCACCTCACCGGCCTGGGCGGAATTGAGTTCGGTCATCTTCTCGACGCCGACCACCAGCACGAAGCGCGCCTTGCCGGCAGCGAGCGTGTTCAGCCCCATGTGGATGGCGGCCGATCCGGTGGCGCAGGCATTCTCGACGCGGGTGCTGGGCTTGAAGCGCAGGTCGGGATGGGCCTGCAGCGGCAGCGAGGAATGGAACTCCTGGCGCACGAAGCCGCCGTTCATGTTACCGACGTAGATGACGTCGACGTCCTTGGGCTCGATCCCGGCATGGGCGATGGCGTCGCTGGCGGCCTTCACGATCAGCGATTCGCTGGTCTCGCCATCGAGCTTTCCGAACTTGCCGTGGGACCAACCGACGATGCAGGCGGTCATGGGAACTCTCCTTTGCTCAATTGCGGTGACCCTAGACGCCGCCTCAGGTCAGGTCGAGGGGGCCTGGGAGCGCTAAGCACGTGCATATACACTTATATAGCGAAACGGTCTGCGCAAGGAGGTCTTAGCGACGCCCCAATTCCGCCGCGCGGCGGGTGTTGACTGAAGCCCGCATCCGGAGCCCAACTGCAATATGGCAGACACCAATCCGTCACCCACTCCCCAACCGGAACGTCCGGCAGCGCGCTGGCCATGGATTCTGGGCGGCCTGCTCGGCGGCTTCTTCCTCCTGGCCTTCGGCCTCGGCCTCGGCTGGTACCTTTTCTATCGTCCGATCGTGAATGTGGCGGTGCAGCTTCCCGCACCGCCGGCGCCGCCCGCGCCTCCGGGACCCGATGCCGCACAGGTGAAGGCGCTCGAGGATCAGATCGAGAAACAGAAGGCGGCCAACAAGCAGATCGAGGAGCAGATCGCGGTCCTCAAGGATCGTCTGCGCGCCGATGTCTGCACGGCGAAGGACCCGCAAGGCAAGACGCCACCCGCCTCGACGCCTGTGCCGCCCGGCGGCCAGAAGACGTGACGAACCTGTCTGACGAGCAGACCTGACGTCAGATCAGCAAAAGAAATCGTTGCTCATTGCGAAAGCGAGCTTCAAGCTGCTCGGATAGATCAATAAGCCGAGTGGGGGAGCTTGAAGCTCAGGGGAATCAATTGGCGCGGGGCGATGCTGGCCGTCAGCATGGCTCTGCTGGCCGGTGCATGCGATCTGAAGCGCGCCGCCGTCCTCGATCCCAAGGGGCCGATTGCGCTCGCCGAGCGCGACCTCCTCTTCGATGCCTTCTGCGTGATGATGATCGTGATCGTCCCGGTCATCCTCCTGACCTTGTGGTTCGCCTGGCGTTATCGGGCCTCCAACACCAGCGCACAGTACACACCGACCTGGTCCAATTCGGTCAAGATCGACGCGTTCGTCTGGTCGATTCCGGCCATTATCGTCATTTCCCTCGGCGTGCTGCTGTGGCGCAGCACCTACAAGCTCGATCCCTATCGCCCGATCGAGAATGCCGGTCCGGCGATCGAAGTGCAGGTCGTGGCGCAGGACTGGAAGTGGCTGTTCATCTATCCCGAACAGGGCATCGCCGTGGTGAACCAGCTCGCTTTCCCGGCGGGGCGGCCGTTGAGCCTGCGGATCACCTCCGACACGGTGATGAACTCCTTCTACGTCCCGCAGCTCGCCGGCCAGATCTACGCCATGGCCGGCATGCAGACGCGGCTGCAGCTCCTGGCCGACCAGCCCGGCAAGTTCGTCGGCCGTAACAGCCAGTACTCGGGCGGCGGCTATTCGGATCAGCATTTCGAGGTGGTGTCGCTGAGCCAGGGCGATTTCGACGCCTGGGTCGCCAAGGCCAAGCAGGCGCCGGGCCGTCTCGACGCGCAGACCTATCCGGCGCAGGCGGCCAAGAGCCGCGCCGTTCCCATCACCTACTATTCGGCGGTCGAGCCCGGTCTCTACGACCAGATCATCGCCAAGTACCGGCACAGCGGCCACGCCCATACCCAGAGCCAAGGGCAGGGCGGCAATGTTCCGGCCCGGAGATAGCGGCATGTTCGGCAAACTGACGATCGAAGCCCTGCCGCTCTACAGCGCAATCGCAGCCGGCGGGGCGGCGGTCACCGTAGGCGGCGCGCTGCTGGTGGCCATCGTGCTGACCTGGCTCAAGGCCTGGAAATATCTCTGGACCGAATGGCTGACCAGCGTCGACCACAAGCGCATCGGCGTCATGTACATCGTGCTGGCGCTGATCATGCTGCTGCGCGGCTTCGTCGACGCCATCATGATGCGCGCCCAGCAGGCGATGGCGCTCGATGCCGGCGGCTACCTGCCGCCCGAGCATTTCGACCAGATCTTCAGCTCGCACGGCACGATCATGATCTTCTTCATGGCGATGCCGTTCATGACCGGGTTGATCAACCTGATCATGCCGCTGCAGATCGGCACCCGCGACGTGGCCTTCCCGTGGCTGAATGCGGTCAGCCTGTGGCTGAGCGCGGCGGGCGCGGCCCTCGTCATGGTCTCGCTGGTGATCGGCAAGTTCTCGACGGCGGGCTGGACCGGCTACCCGCCCTATTCGGGCATCGAATACAATCCCGGCGTCGGCGTCGATTACTGGATCTGGGCCATCCTGATCAGCGGTGTCGGATCGACGATGTCGGGTATCAACTTCGTCGTCACGATCCTGAAGCGGCGCGCGCCGGGCATGACCCTGATGCGCATGACGCCCTTCACCTGGACCGCGCTCTGCGCCTCGGTGCTGATGGCCTTTGCCTTCCCCGCCATCACCGTGGCCTGCGGCCTGCTCGCCTTGGACCGCCTCGCCGGCATGCACTTCTTCACGAATGCGCATGGCGGCAACATGATGAACTACGCCAACCTCTTCTGGATCTGGGGCCATCCGGAGGTCTACATCCTGATCCTGCCGGCGTTCGGCATCTTCTCCGAGGTCGTGTCGACCTTCTCGCGCAAGCGCCTGTTCGGCTACGAATCGCTGGTCTATGCCACGGCGGCGATCGCGATCCTGTCCTTCACCGTCTGGCTGCACCATTTCTTCACCATGGGCTCCAGCGCCAACGTCAACGCCTTCTTTGGCGTGACGACCATGGTCATCGCGGTACCCACGGGCGTGAAGGTCTTCAACTGGCTGCTCACCATGTATCGCGGTCGCATCGACTTCCATCCATCGATGATGTGGAGCATCGGCTTCATCGTGACCTTCGTGATCGGCGGCATGACCGGCGTGCTGCTCGCCATCCCGCCGGCCGACTTCCTGATGCACAACACGACCTTCCTGGTCGCGCACTTCCACAACATGATTATCCCCGGCGTGCTGTTCGGCTATGTCGCGGGCTACATGTTCTGGTTCCCCAAGGCCTTCGGGTTCGAGCTTAACCGCGGCTGGGGGCTGGCCTCCTTCTGGTGCTGGCTGATCGGCTTCTACCTGGCCTTCATGCCGCTCTATCTCCTCGGCCTGAAGGGCATGCCGCGCCGCATGGAGACCTACAACGACCCGACCTGGCAGCCCTACCTGATGGTCGCCGCGTTGGGCGCCGTCGTCGTGCTGTGCGGCATCGCCTCGATGGTGATGCAGCTCTACGTCTCGATCCGCGACCGCAAGCTCAACGCGGACCGGACGGGCGATCCGTTCGACGGGCGTACCCTCGAATGGTCGACCTCCTCGCCGCCGCCGCCCTACAACTTCGCGGTGATCCCAACAGTGAACGATCGCGAACCCTTCCTCGAGGCAAAGAAGAACGGCACGGCCTATCGGCGGCCGGCTTCCTACGCGCCGATCCGCATCCCCTCGAATACGCCGGCGGGCGTGATCCTGGGCGGCTTCGCCTTCGTGCTGGGCTTTGCCATCGTCTGGCATATCTGGTGGCTGGTGATCGTCTCGGCGATCGCGATGTTCATCACGGTGATCGCCCGTTCGTCCGACGATCATGCCGAGTTCACCCTGTCGGCCGGCGAGGTGAAGCGCATGGAAGACGAGCGCTTCCGCGAGCTCGGAGGCCGGGCATGAGCGTCGCGCACATGAGCGAGTACGAACGGGAAGAGGCAGAGACCCGGGAGCAGCGTGCCCTCGGCTTCTGGCTCTACCTGATGGGCGATGCCGTGATCTTCGCCCTGCTGTTCGCCACCTACGCCATCATGATTCCCGGCACGGCCGGCGGGCCGACCGGCAAGGACCTCTTCGACCTGAACAATGCCGCCCTCGAAACGGTGCTGCTGCTGGTCTCCAGCACGACCTTCGGCTTTGCCAGCCTCTCGGTGCGGACGGGCAATCGCAGCGCGGTGATCGGCTGGCTTGCCGTCACGTTCCTGTTGGGGGCGGGCTTCGTGTTCCTCGAGGTGAGGGAGTTCGCCGGCATGATCGCCAAGGGCGCCGGGCCGGATCGCAGCGGCTTCCTCTCGGCCTTCTTCACCCTGGTCGGCACGCACGGCGTCCATGTCACCATGGGCCTGCTGTGGATTGTGATCCTGTCGGCCCAGGTGGCGCTGAAGGGGCTTACCGCGCCGGTGGCCTCGCGGCTCTACCGGCTCGGCCTCTTCTGGCACTTCCTCGATATCGCCTGGGTCGGGATCTTCTCGATCGTCTATCTGCCGGGACTGCTCTGATGGAACAGCATGGGCTCCGCAACTACCTGATCGGCTTCGTGCTCGCCGTCGTGCTGAGCGTCATCCCGTTCTGGCTGGTCGCCACGCACGCGCTGCCGCCGCAGCGTACGCTGTTGATCATCGGCATCGCCGCCGTGCTGCAGGTGCTGGTTCACCTGCGCTTCTTCCTGCATCTCAATTTCACGACCACGCCCAAGGAGAACCTGCTGGCGTTGGTCTTCACCGCACTGCTGATCTTCATCATGGTGGGCGGCAGCTTCTGGATCATGTTCGATCTGCATCAGCGGATGATGACCTGACCTCTGCACGGCCTTTGCGTATCGCCTGGGCGCTGGACGCCCTGGCGCCGAAGCCGTCGGATCGGCTCCTCGAAATCGGATGCGGGCAGGGGGTGGCCGTTGCCGCCGTCTGCGAAGGATTGACCAGCGGCACGATCCTGGCGATCGACCGCTCCGCGACGATGATCGCAGCCGCTCGTCGGCGAAACCAAAGTCACGAGCGAGACGGCAAGGTGACGTTCGTCGCGATGGCATTGGCCGACATGGCCTTTGGTTCGCAGCGCTTCGACAAGGTCTTTGCAATCAACGTGAACTTGTTCTGGCGGGACGCGGCGCGAGAGCTTGCGATTGTCCGAAGCATTCTCGCGCCGCATGGCCATCTTCACCTTGTCTTCGAGCCACCGACAGCCGCTCAGGTGGATCGCCTCGCGGAGGAGACGGTGGCGCGGCTGGAGGCCGGAGGCTTCTCAGGTGCCGCCGTCCTGAAAGGAACCGGAAAGGCGGCGCGCCTGGTCCATATCTCCGCAGCCTAGAACGTCTTGGAAATGCCGACGATGACGCGGGAGGCGCAGTTCTGTGTGCCGAGGCAGTCCTGAACGGAGAGGTTTGTGCCGGTGTATATGGCGGAGAGGTCGAAGCCGTAGACGTTGACGACGAGGCCGGCCTGCCAGTCCCAGTAGTTGTCG
>JAIUOY010000032.1:0-46187 GCA_020160995.1 Pseudomonadota bacterium
CAGCAGGGCCAGGTCGCCCACCTGGTTCTCGACGCCCGGCGTCTTCTGGTACCACTCCGCCAGAGGCTTCACGTCCACCGCGCGGATCTTGGTATGACCGCGCTCCTGCAGCACGCGCACCAGATGGCCACCGATGAAGCCACCGGCGCCGGTGACGACCACGAGATCTTTCTTGGACACAAACCCCTCCACCCATCGATCGGCGACCCACCACGACACCGCCATGCCGAATGTCAGCCAAAATTCGCGGCTCGGCAGGCAGAAGCCGTCTCGTCTCGGCTACGAAAGCCGCACGGTCTCGTTCGATCCGTGACCGTTCAGATCAGAGGCCATCGTGGCAGCATGACCCTGGATGGCCGCAGCCGCCTTCAGGGCTCGAACTTTGACTTCGTCGCAAGGATAGCCGTTCTCCAGCGCCCAAATGGCCGCCTGCGTGCGGTTTCCGACATGGATCTTCCGCAGGATCGACTTCATATGGACTTTGACCGTCGCTTCGGCGATGTCCCAGGTACGCGCGATAACCTTATTGGCGTGCCCCTTCACGAGGCCATCGAGGATCTGCGCCTCGCGCTCCGACAATTTGGGGAAATTCCGGAACGTCGGCTGACACGGCACGCCATTGCCGCCCGTCTCCGAGTCCCCCGTGCCGCCGCCGTTCACCGGAGGCTGTGCCTGCTGCAGGGCGAGCATGGCGGTCGCCATCGATTCTTGCTTGGCCTCGCGCGGTTGGGATCTCTCCGGATTCACCTGCTGTGATTCCTCGCCTTGGATCGAAGGGGTCGAGGGCCCTTTCCCGTCCCCTACCACCATGACTCGTGCATCCTTGATCATGACCAGGTCGAGCATGCTGAACAGAGTGTGTGGAGATACGAACAGCGGAACGCAGCCGTCGAGTTGCGACGTTATCAGTTGCTGGAAATCGGCCGGAGAGAGGTGCTCGAACAACAAGACGACCTTGCTGTCGGGCCACAGCTTCCGGATGCTGGCGGCCTCCGAGACCGCATTGTCGGCGGACAGGGCACTCAAGATGACGAGTTTGGGGCCGTCGGCGACGATAGACGAATTCTCGATGTCTGCCGCGGAGCTTGCTCCGCATACGAAGTGATAGGAATGACTTTCCATCAGTGATTCGAGTGCTTCCCGCACAAGCAGCCGTGGCTCGATGATGATGATTGCTACTGTACCCATGATCATTACTCCCCGGCACGACATTTGCCGTGCCTTTGCTCGCCCTACCCTTCCTCTGAGATCAGTGGCCCCCTCGTTATCAACGCGGGGTACATCAATCGAGAAATCGACTCGTGATGAGCCCTGACCACCTACCTCATTAAGCTCGCCTTAAGCGGTTCAGGCGACGGGATTTCATCGACCTCAGGCTGACTTGCGCAGCCCACTGTTGAAACTTGTTCAACCACGGGAGAATGCCGATCGGGCCGTTGCCGCCTTCCCTAGTGGCCTGGTCGCTGGGAGTACCTCCTATTAGAAGGCAAATTTCAGGCCCTTCCCTATAAGGGCCCGCGCCGCCTCTTCCGCCTCGCCTACAATGCAGCAGAGCGACCCAGTAACGAATCCGGTGGCGCATGATCTCAATCGTTGGAAATCGCGAGAGCAATCGGCGGCGAAAGAATTCACTGGGTTACCTTTGTCAGGTTCTGGTGAGCGCCGTCCTCCTGGCATGGGCAATAGAACCGGCTGCCGGCCAATCACCAGCGCCGCAAGCCTACAAACTCGCGCCTGGCGACAAGATCGCCGTGACTGTGTTTGGCCAACCCGACCTGTCCGGTGAGTCGATTGTCGATCAGGGCGGCAATATCCGCTTGCCGATCGTCGGCGAGGTTCGCGCTGCCACGCTTGCGCTCGGCGAACTCGAGAAGAGCATCGGCTACTCGCTTGAGCAGGGGTATGTACGCAGGCCGGTGGTCAGCGTGAAAATCGCAGAGTTTCGTCCGATCTATGTCCTGGGCCTCGTCCGAACGCCCGGCCCCTATCCCTATCGGGAAGGACAGTCGCTTCTCGCCGCGATAGCCCATGCGGGAGGTGTCGGCGTTTCCGACCACAGCGGTGTCGCCGGAGATGCCTTCCAGGCGGATGAGCGTGTTCGGTTGCTGGAGATCAGCCGCGTTGCTCTCCTTGCCAAACGGGCCCGGCTGGTGGCGCAACAGAACGGCGACGACCGTATCGATTTTCAGGACATATCCGGCCTCGTCGCCGACCCGGCCCGTATCGCCCAGATCCGTGACAACGAACAACGGGTCTTCGCGACCGAGCGGCAGGCTGAGCGGCAGGAAGTCGAGGCCCTGCAAAAGCAATTTCCGCGCCTGGACGCCGAAATCGCCTCTCTCAAGCAGCAGTCCGAACTCGAAAGCCGGCAGCGTGAGCTGAACAAGCAGTTGATTGCCGACTACGAGCAGCTGGCGAAGTCCGGGCTCGCGCGCAAGCCCACCTATATCGAGATCAAGCGCGAGGAAGCGCGCATCGAAGGAAGCATTGCGCGCCTTCAGTCCGAGACGCTGAGAGCCGAACTCGCGATCGGCGACCTGCAGTACAAGATTGCCGAGCTGCGGAACAACTACCAGCGCCGCGTCATGGCCGAACTGCGCGAAACCGACCGTCAGCTGCTGGAGTTAACGGTTACGCTGCCCTCCGCAGTGCGCGCGCGCGCGGCCCGTACAGGCCAGATGGGGTGGCTCACGGGAGCCAACGGTGAACAGCTCGCCATAACCGTGAGCCGCGCCAAGGGCACTACGACCGTCAAGTACGACTCGGCCGCCGAATTCATGCTCCAGCCCGGCGACATCGTCCAGGTCGGCTCGGTTGCTCCGCCGACTCTGGAGCTGACGCCGAATCGGACCGATGCCTCCAGGCAAGAGACGACAGGAAGTGCGGCTCCGCAGGCAACCACCGCTGGACTGGTGCGGCCGCCTGAATAGGCACATCTGAATAGGCACAAGCGCAATGCTACGGCCTGTTCCGTCACGCTCCTCAGCCGCTTCGAGTAATTTCGGAGCGCCGCCGAACGTTTGGCCCCTGCCGCCTCGAGCAGGCATATCGACGTTCGGTCGTGCAGTGGCGCACTTTCAGCATCACTCCCACCTCACCATTTGAACTTATTGAGAGGACTACTCCCTCTTGGCGCTTGAGAGCGCAATCGCACGCCATAACGTGACAAGCCTGAACGGCGCGGGCCTGCCGCTGCCGGATCGGGCGGAAAGAAGAGCCCCTGGCCTTTAGTTCGAGTGGTTGCGAGTCTATGTCGAACGCTGACGCACAACTCGTCCAGACACTGTCGTCGCCGGATAACGGGCAATTCCCGCCCGACGCTTCGGCGCGCGGTGTCGCATCCGCGACCAGATGGAACAGGCGTCACGTGCTCCTCGAAGCCGGGCTTCTGGCAGGCGACATCGCCTGCGGCGCCATTGCTGTCGCGATGGCCGCCTCGCTGGTGAATGTCGCAGGCCTGGCCTACCCGCTCGATCTCGCGACCGAGCTGCAAATGCATGGGCCCGCGACGCTCGCCCTGCTGATCGGCATACATGCTTTGCTGGGTCTCTATCGTTCCAGCACAAAAAGCCCGATGGAACGCTTCCGTCTGCGCGGCACAGCGACATTGCTGTTCGTGTTCGCGGGCATGCTCATGTGGGGCCGCGAGGGGCTGTCGGCCGAACTGCTGTTCGTACCGATTGCCGGCCTGGTCTCGCTGGTCCTCGGATCGTGGGTAGATCACCTGATCAACATGCGGCTCGGACGGACAATTGCCCCTGCCGCCATTCTTGGCATCGGCGCCAACAGCCAGATGCTCGCCCGTCTGTTGATGAGCCAGCCCACCTGGGGACTGAGGCCTGTCGGATTCATCGACGATGGCGTGCGCGACGGCGATGCTGCAGGCAATCCGGCGCCCGGCCGGGACAAGGACGACCCGGTCTCGGGACTACCTCGAATCAGCATGCTCGAAGAAGGCCAGGCGGCCAACGGCCCCGAAGTCGTCATTGTGCCCGATCGCCGTGCCCTGCCGCAGGATCCCAGCTCGCTCTATCGACTGGGCGCCCGGCAAATCCTTGTCGTCAATCAGCTCGGCGATCTTGCCTCCACGGGGCTGCAGACCCGCCATTTCGATCGCTTCGTCGCCCTGGAACTGGTCGGTCGGCCGCCCCATCCCAGTGGTATTCAAAAGCGCATCATCGATCTTGCCGTGACTTTGCCGATCGCGGTCCTCACGGCACCTGTCATCTGCCTGCTCGCGCTGGCCATCAAGATCGCCGACCCAGGGCCGGCCTTCTACGGTCAGCGCCGTGTCGGTCGCTACGGCAAGCCCATTCAGGTCCTGAAGCTGCGGACGATGTATCAGGATGCCGAGCAACGGCTCGAGCGCGTGTTGGCAGCCGATCCGGCCTTGCAGGAGCAGTGGCAGCGATACTTCAAGTTGCCGGCCGACCCAAGAATCCTGCCGCATATCGGCAACTTCCTGAGGCGCACGAGCCTGGACGAATTGCCCCAGCTCTGGAACGTGATCCGCGGCGACATGAGCCTCGTGGGGCCGCGGCCGTTTCCCGCCTACCACATGAACGCGTTCGATCCCGAATTCCAGGCGTTGCGGGTAACGGTGCCGCCCGGTCTTACCGGACTCTGGCAGATCTCGTCGCGCAGCAACGGCGATCTTGGAGACCAGCGCGCCCAAGACTGCTTCTACATTCGCAATCGAGCCCTTTGGCTCGACCTCTACATCCTTATCGCGACCCTTCCGGCAGTGATCCGCGGTCAGGGCGCAAAGTAACCTGGCGGGTTCCTATGTGCGGAATTATTGGCGTCATCGGCAATGCTCCTGTCACGCCCTCGCTGGTCGAGGCACTGAAGCGTCTCGAGTACCGAGGCTACGATTCGGCAGGCGTCGCCACCCTGGTCAACGGACACATCGAACGCCGGCGCACCGAAGGAAAGCTGGTCAATCTGGAGGCCCGCTTGGCAAAGGCCCCGCTGCCCGGCACGATCGGCATCGGCCATACGCGTTGGGCGACCCACGGCAAGCCCAGCGAGCGCAACGCCCATCCCATCGCTACGGATCAGGTAGCGATCGTCCACAACGGCATCATCGAGAACTTTCAGGAGCTGAAGAACGAGCTCGTGGCCGAAGGCCGCCGCTTCGACAGCGACACCGACACCGAGGTCGTAGCCCAACTCCTGACGTCGAATCTCGAACGGCAGATGTCGCCGCAACAGGCCATGGGCAAGGCGATGGAGCGGCTTCGCGGCGCATTCGCGCTGGTTGCCCTGTTTACGGGCCGTCACGACATTCTGATGGGGGCGCGACGCGGCAGTTCACTCGCGGTAGGCCACGGCGACGGCGAAATGTACATCGGCACCGACGCCCTGGCCCTGGCGCCCTTCACCAAGCGAGTGACCTATCTGGAAGACGACGACTGGGTCGTGCTGACCGCCAAGGGCGCGACGATCTACCAGGGCCAAACCGAGGTAAAGCGCGAGGTCCGCCAGAGCGGCATCTCGGGCGCCATGATGGGCAAAGGCAACCATCGCCACTTCATGCTGAAGGAGATCCATGAACAGCCTTCCGTCATCGGCGACACGTTGCAGACCTATCTCGAGCCTGCCACGCGGTTGGTGACCCTGCCGGCCCTGCCCTGCGACTGGACCAAGGTCTCGCGGTTGACCATGACGGCCTGCGGTACGGCCTTCTATGCCTGCATGGTCGCCAAATACTGGTTCGAGCGGCTTGCGCGCCTGCCGGTCGACATCGAAGTCGCTTCGGAACTGCGCTATCGCGAACCGCCGATGTCAGAGAACGGCGTATGTATCGCCGTCTCGCAGTCGGGCGAGACCGTCGACACCCTGGCCGCACTGCGTTACGCCAAGGCACAGAAGCAGACCATCCTGTCGGTCGTAAATGTTCCCGAAAGCGCCATCGCCCGTGAGTCGCACGCCATGCTGCCGACGCTTGCCGGGCCCGAGATCGGCGTTGCATCAACCAAGGCGTTCACGACGCAGCTTACCGTGTTGCTCGCGGCGGCAATCGATGCCGGTCGGGCACGTCGTAACCTCTCCCGGGAAGAGGAGATGCGGCTCGCCGGCGCCCTGATCGAGCTGCCGGCCCACATCAACGCAGCCATTGGTATGGAAGAACAGTACAGGCGGATCGCCCAGGAAATCCTCGCCGACGCGCGTGATGTCCTCTACATCGGCCGCGGTTCGTCCTTCCCGATTGCGCTGGAAGGTGCGCTGAAGCTCAAGGAAATTTCCTACATCCATGCCGAGGGCTATGCCGGCGGAGAAATGAAGCACGGCCCGATCGCGCTAATCGACGAAATGGTGCCTGTCGTCGTGGTGGCGCCGAGCGACGCCGTCTTCGACAAGATCGCCTCGAACTTCGAACAGGTGAAGGCACGTGGCGGCAAGCTGGTGCTGCTGAGCGATGCCGAAGGCGTCTCTCGCCTGGGTTCGCAGGCTGCCGCGTCCATCATCCTGCCCAGAGTCGAACCGGCAGTGGCACCGATCCTCTACACCGTCCCGGTTCAGCTGCTGGCCTACTATACGGCGGTCGCCAAAGGCACCGACGTCGACCAGCCCCGCAACCTCGCCAAGAGCGTCACCGTCGAGTAGGCGACGCCCTCTCCGGTTCGCGTGCCCTGCCGGAATACCGGCCCTGGCAGGTAGGGCCTCAGCCCGCCTGCCGCCGCGTCAACGTCAGGGGGTACTGATGACTGTTCTGGAAGAAGGAACCCGTCATTTCGTTCGCCCCGTTCGGACGAAACACGTACGTGTAGGTGTTGCCGTTGTTGGTTCCGACGAGGCGCAGCGTGTCGCCTTCGATCTTCCCCGACCAGGACACTGCGCCCAGGCTCGCCAGGTTTTCGATGCCCGTGCTCGACCCTGTCAGCCAGACGAACTTGGTATCGACCTTGCCGTCCGCCTCGATCTTTTCGACAACAAGGGCAACGCACATCTCGATGGTCGACTGGAACGAGACGTTACCCGCCCAGACCCCCGAGAAAGCTCGAAGCTCCGGATTCGCAGTCGCATCGGGTGACACGACAGTATAGTCGACTTTCTGCTCGCAGAGCTGACTGGATTTCGCCTGGCTCTTCGTTGTCTCCGGCAAGATTGCAAAAAAGACAAAGAAGACGATGAGCGCCGCTGAATATCTCATGGCTTCGCCTCCACCCTTTCCCATCCCCGATTCCCAGGACGCACTTCAACGGCGATCGTAGCTGGCTGTCGACTCCAATCAGCGTCGGGTCTCGGAAAGCATAGCGGCCTCCACATCTGGGGCGCTCAAGTCCGGGTGCGATACGCCGTGCTGGACGGATAGCATCGTCGGGCTGGCATTGCCGACACGGCTCCCACCCGCGGCAATACCTTCGCCCAGGCACGCAGGCCGAAAGGTCCTGCAATCGATGACGCTTCACTCACGTCATCGAGCCTGGGCACTCGCATGTCCGGAGAGGCTGGCAATTTCGATGGTCAGGGGAGATCATGAAGGAACGCCCGATCGGCGTGTGAGGACTCCTTGCCTTCTGGACTGACTCGCAGACGCCTTCTCGCTGCCAGCGCAATCATCGGACACAGCGAATTGACGCTCGCCGGGCAACCGTCGCGCTCGACCGACGATTCGCTCTCGCAGATCGCCGCTGGCGCCGGGCGCTTTTTCGGATCTGCCGTACGGATCGAAGATATTGTCCGCGAGGACGACCTGCGAGGCACCGTGTTGCGCGAATGCGCCTGGTTAACGCCGGAAATCGCCCTCAAATGGGACGCCATCGAACGGTCGCCGGGATCCTTCCAGTTTGGCCCGATGGACAGCCTGCTGGCCTTCGCCGCGGCTCAGGGAATGCGTCTGCATGGACACACCCTGCTATGGCATGGCGGCATCCCCGCCTGGGCGGAATCGGCGCTCGTTACGCAAAAGAACTGGGGGCTCATCCAGCGATACTTCGAAGCCGTGCTGGGCCGCTATCGCAGCACGATCACTCAATGGGACGTGATCAACGAACCGATCGAAACCGGGTACCGTATGGATGGCCTTCGCGGCAGCGTGTTTCTCCAGGCATTTGGTCCGGACTACATTCCAAGGGCGTTGAACGAGGCTCGCCGCCTCGCCCCCGGTGCAGAGCTGATGATCAACGAGTTCGCGCTGGAAACCGAGGATCGAGTCGAGAACGATCGTCGCTACCTATTCCTGAAGCTGCTCGAACGGCTGAAGCGCGCCGGCGTTCCACTGGACGGCGTCGGCTTGCAGGCACATCTCGATTTGTCCAAAGGTCAGTTTCGCGCGGACATCTATGCGCAGTTCCTACGGAACATCGCGGATCTCGGGCTGTTCATCGTGATCACCGAACTGGACGTCAAGGAACATAACTATATCCAGTCGGTGGAGCAGCGGGACCGTCAGGTCGCCGACGCGACGGCTCGCTATCTCGACGTCGCCCTGGCGCAATCCGCAGTACGCGGTGTGACAACCTGGGGGCTGAGCGACCGGCACTCGTGGCTGCAGGTTACACCAGCTGACCTTGCCCGCTATCCGGGCGGCTGGAGGGATGGATCGTCGCCTGGTGTCAATCGCGGCCTGCCATTCGACACGACGATGCGACGCAAGCCAATGTACCACGCCATCGCCGATGCCCTGTACCACCGCGCCTGACCGGCCTACAGGGCCGGCCAGGATGCGCAGCGGTGCTCAGACCACCATCCGGCCGCGTGTGAGTTCTGCCAGGCTGCTCGCAGACCTGTCGACCGGCTTGCGGGCCGTCACGACCCAGCGAATGAGTTCCTCCATCCCGTCGTCGAATTCCTGCCGGGGCTTGAACTCGAACTCCTTCTCGATCCTCGAAATGTCGGCGAAGCAGTGGCGGATATCGCCGACCCTGTACTTGTCCAGCACCTGAGGCGCGATATTCTTGCGCAACAGGCGCGCCAGCGTACGCGCAATGCTGTTCACCGTGACGGACTGCCCACTGCCGACGTTGAAAGCCTCCCAGACGCGCTTGTCGCTCTCGAGTACCGTTGCGAAGGCTTCGGCGACGTCGCCGACATGCACGAAATCGCGTTTCTGCTCGCCGTCCTCGAAGACAAGGGGTGGTTCCCCGTTCAGAAGCCGCGAGATGAAGATCGCCGCGACGCCCGTATAGGGGTTGCTGAGCGCCTGGCGCGAGCCATAGGCGTTGAAGAGGCGAAGCGCGACGGTCGGAATGCCCAGCGCTCGGCCGACGGTCAGGCACATCTCCTCCTGGTCGCGCTTGTTGATCGCGTAGATCGAAGCGGGATGCAGCGGCTTCCCCTCCTTCGTCGCGACCGGCTCGAGTGCTTCAGTCGTCTTTCCGTCGGTTCGCGTGAGCTCCCACGCTCTGTGCTGGAGCTGTTCCTGCGTGCGCGGCGGCGGCGCCAGCGAGCCCTGTGCGGACGCCGAGCGATACTCGCCTTCGCCGTAGACCGACATCGAAGAGGCCACGGCCATCCGCTCGACGCTGTGCCGGCACCTCGACAGTACGTCGAGGACGACCGCCGTGGCCATGGTGTTGTTGCGCGTATAGTCGACGATGTTCGTCATGCTCTGACCGACGCCGACCGAAGCCGCCAGGTGGACGAGATGCGTCACGCCGGTGAGGCTGGACTCGAAGACTCCGTCGTCGAGAATGTTGCCCTTGATGCGCCGGGCTTCCGGATTGAGATAGATCGGCCAGCCATCGGCGGCCATTTCGGCATCGCCGTGAACTTGAGGCAGAAGACAATCGAGGACCGATACTTCAAATCCGCGATCGAGAAGCTTGTCGACAAGATGGGACCCGATGAACCCCGCCCCTCCCGTTACCAACGCATGACGCCTCGACATGATTCGACGCTCCCTTGCAACACCCTCCCCTTGTCTGCCACATGCCGTACGCGTCGACTTTTGGATTTGAAGTACCTGGTATCCGACTTGCGTCACCCAAGCCTCGGAACTTGGAACACCCACCGCATGTCGAAGGCCGACATGCGGTGGGCCGAATACCCTAACGCCGAAGTTCCAGCATAAGTGGCTCGTTGGCGTTGATCTTCTCCGTTCGCTCCCACACGAGGCCCTTGTCCTGGACATACATGCGATAGCCGATCCAGAGCGGCACGAGCCAGATCAGCCACCAGATGGCGAGCGACACCGGATTGACCCTCAGCATGTACCATAGCCGGGCACGCATGCTAGTGAGCACCAGAGCCGTGCGCTTCCATGTCGACCAGTACAGCGCCGAGAGCATCACGGCGTAGGTCGCAACGTTGAAGGCGGCCAGGCCAATCGTCCATTCGGGCATGACCGACGTGCCGTCCAGCCAGGTCCATAGCGCCCAGATGCCGATCGGGATACCAAAGGCGTTCAGGGACAGCGACAGGCAAGGCATGAAGATGAGCCACGCCTTGAAGCGCTGCCACCGCGTCATACCCATCGACCGAAGAGGCGAGCCAAGGCTCTGGAAGAAGCCTGCAACCCAGCGCTTGCGCTGCGTGATGCCCCTCATCAGCGTCGAAGGCACCTCCTCGATCAGCGAGTTCTCGATGATGCCGAGGCGCTTGCCGTTCACCCAGAAGCGCATGCCGACTTCGGGATCTTCGATCGTCAGCCAGGGATGGAAGCCCCCGAGCGCGACGAGGTCGGAGGCCCGGAAGATCGTGCCCTTGCCCAGCACCCAGTAGGGCTGGCGCCCATTGGATGACAGGTGCGGGTATTTCATGCCGTCCCAGGCCATATGGTCGAAGGCATGCCATGAGGCCGCCATGCTGGCGTTGAGATTGCCGGCGACGTTCTTTGCCTGGAGGACGTCGTACCGGCGGATCCCGACCGCGGCTGCCCGCAGGTGGTCGCGCGGCGGGCAGCTGTCGGCATCGATATAGTCGATCAGGAAGTCTTCGCGCCCGCCGACCTCCGCAACCATCGTGTAGAAGGCGTAGATTAACTGCCGCGTCTTCTTCGGCGGCAGGTCCCGATTGTAGGCGCGCTGCCCGCTGTGCCACCAATAGGCCTTGTCGTTGCGCTGCCAGGCATTCCAAACGACGTTCCAGGTACGGTCGCTCGTTGGCGGTACCCGTATCAGCTGAAGGAACGGAAACTCGCCCTGCAGCCGTTCGAGACTGGCAATGGTTTCGAGGTCGTCGGAATTGGGAATCGCGATGACACGATAGCGATCGCGCGGGTAATCGAGCTCGGCCAGCGACGTGAGCGTCGTCCGCATCGTGGCTTCGAGTTCCCTCAACACCGGATAGAAGAGGACGATGAAGGGAAACTCATCGGGTTGCAGATACTCTGCCTCGTCCATGTCCACGCGGTTCACGGGGAGTGAGAAGAGGTAGAGATCGATCGCGAAGGACATCAAGTACAGACCTTGTGACAGCACGAAGAGGCCGATCAGGATCGTCGGCAGAGTGATTTGATAGTCGATCATGACCTGAAGCGCCTTCCGCGCAGGACTGTCGTGGATGCCGGAGACATGGGGCTACTCCTCTTGCCTGAACGCTTTGAACGAATTCCGAGAGAGGTGCTGTGAGTCCAAAACGCCACGCAAACTCATCGCATCGACGGATAAGCCTCAATGTCGCGCTATGCTCTGGTGGTCAAGATCGCGGTAGCTGATGTGCAGCATGGGTCCGCCAAATCCCATTGAGGGTACACGCCCCGGTTGGCTCTAAGTACAACGTAGCAACCGCGGCCTCCCGCTGGAGAGACGATGTCGGGAACCTTTACGTTGCCGCGCCGGTCGTTCCCGATCATCGTCATGTCGGGTCTCGTATCGCTTTTGCGCTGGCTGATCCTGATCGCGATCGTCCTGCTGCTGGCGCCCCATGCCCTCGCCTACTTCGACAAACCGCATGGCTACGCGGTGACGGATTATGCCCTGCGCCAGCGAGACCAGCTTCTGCAGTTCGTCGGGCCGAAGCTACGGGAGCAGATTCCGACCAAGATTGCCGGCAAGGACCGGACCGATTGGATACTGGTCGCCGGGTTGGCGGTCGTGGCCGTCGGCGTGGGGTCGATGCGTAGCCACATTACGAGCCGGGCAACTGCGCGGCAGATGCGGCGGCAGCTCCAACGCTGGAAGGAATCCATGCAGCTCGACGAGGGCACGCAGGCGGCCGTGGCGCTCGACAAGGGTTTCAAGAGCTTCGAAAACGCCAAGAGTGTCGATCGCAACGAGCTTCTGCGGGCCTTCGCCGAAGCCAAGAAGAAGCTGGATGCCTTCGGCCGCGAGGTGGCCTTCCTGTCCATCGACGTCGTCGGATCGACGGCCATGAAGGAACGCGAGGAAAACGCGGCCATACAGTACGACTTCGCGGAGTACCGAAAGATGGTCGAGGCCGTGTTCGACACTCACGGCATCCTGAAAACGGCCTGGACCCCGGATGGGGTAATGGCCTGCTTTCCGACGATCGACCAGGCAGTCCTGGCCGGCAAGGATGTCATCCTGGCGCTCGAGGCCTTCAATCGGAACGTGAAGCTGATGAAAGAAGATTTTTCCGTGCGCTGCGGGGTGAATGCAGGCTACGTCCATTTCGACGAGTCCACCCCTCTAGCGGCCATGTCGGATCGCGTCATCGACATAGCCGGTCATATGCAAAAGTACGCAGAGCCCAACTCGGTCGCAGTGGCACGCAAGGTCATCGAACCACTTCGCAATCCCGAAGGATTCGAGCCTACCGACAAAGTGGTCGATGGCTACGAAGTGGCTCACTGGACCCCAGGCAAAGCCTAACCCGATGGGCTAGGTCGCGTTGCCGGCTTGCTTGTTGCGGGCTTCGATCCGTTCCCGCAGCCACTCCAGTACTTCGCTCTCGAGCCAGCCAACCCGGCCTCGCGGTCCATCGCCCAGGCGAACGCGCTTGGGGAACTTTCCGGCATCCTCCAGGCGTTGAATATGCTGCCCGGTGTACAGAACCATCTCTTTCAGTTGCCGCTTCGACAGAAGCCGTACCATCGGCTCCTTCGCGGCCTCACACGACTGTCCAGCTGGCTGTAGCAATGGCTGTTGAACGTTGGTCATGTTTGCTTCCCTTCACACCCTGTGCTCCCACCACAGGCGCTGCCGACCGCGCAATATTCGCACTCACAATCAGTCCGGGGCCACAAACCCGAACTTTCCAGTAGAACATTAAGCTGCATCAGCAATGACGTCAGTTCAACCAATCTTGAACGACCCAGATGCAGAATGAGTTTGAAAAGGATTGGGAAGGTAGGCGATGCCTAGGCCTTCAGCATATGGCCTTCTCGGCACGACCATACATCGCATTTGAAGTGTACGCATGTGGTTGTATGTTCAACCAAATTGTGCAACTCGAATGCCAATGCCACTTGTGCATTGTCTCTATACTATATGTTTAGTGGCGGCGTATGCATGAGTTCAGCTTCGCTGGCATCGAGTTGGTCGTTTTAGTCCATCGGGAAGCCGACACATAGCGCGCAAGAATATCTCGGCACATAGCGATGCGCAGTTCGCATTGTTCGTCGATCGAATGAAGGACATGCTCGACGGCGAGACAAAGACCGAATTCGAAGAGATCGTTCGCAGACTGGTCCGCGTCGTCGACAAAGGCTCGGCCCGTTCCAGCAAAGATGAGCGAAACGACGACTCGCAGAGTATCGACCAGGACGGCTCACCGGATGCAGACGAAGTGGCGCCCCCGCCACACGGTGAGGCGACCGCAGGCGATCTTCCCGATCCACCGGATTTCAATGCAATCGAGATCGCTGCCCGCGAGACGGTTGCCAGCCGCGCCAACTTAATGGCCCTGATTGGTCAGCTCGTCTTCAGTTCATCAAACAACGAGAGCCTGCTGATCTACGTTCTGATGATTCTGCTGCAAACCGATGAAGCATCTGCGGCAATCGTCTTTTCAACTCTGAACACCACGCGGGCACGGTTGGATCTCGTAACCCGCCTTGCCCGGATCAAGATTGACGATCGCGAGGTCCGTTCCGTCCTCGACCAGCTGATCAAGGATTTCAACGAAACCAACCAGGTTCGCAACGAGTTCCTTCACGCGATGTATACGGTGGATGGCAACGGCGCCATCACGCACACTCAAACCATGCGGCTCGTCGTAAAGGGCGGCAAGATCAGCTTCGGCCAGCAGCACGCCATCGACCAGAAGCGTCTCGACGGCATCCTCAAGACATGCGCCGATCTGAGAAACCTCAACCGGCGCATCTGGGATGTGCTGCCCCGGCTGCAAGAAGCCGTCAGGAAAGCCAGCTCACAGGGCGTCAGGTCCAAGTCGAGCCGGAACGCCGCGAACGGTCTCGATATTGACCCGGACAGCCCTGCTGGATAGTGCAGGAGACAGCTGCCGGGAGGCTGATGGGAAGCTCGGCTGCCGGGGGGCATCAATTGGTGCCGATCTCGAAACCGGGACCTGCTGCTTCGACTGAGGAGCCTCATACTGGAGCTGAGCCGCCGCTTCGCCAATGCGACGCATCATCGATGACGCCGTCTTGAACGATACGTTCAGAATCTGATGCAGATGATACGGCCGCATCGGCTTGGTCCCGCCCTCGGTGAGATAGATTGCCTGCAGCCATTTATGGGCAGGAACATGGCTGGAACTCATCAGAGTGCCATGTAGGACAGAAAAAGCCTTGCGGCAGACGTAGCATTTGTAGGTACCGACGCGAGTCGTCTCGCCATTCAGCTTGCCGACCTTGCCGATATTGCCGCAGCGTGGGCAACATACGCCCTTGGGCCACAACAGCCCTTCTAGATACCGATGTGCACTCAACTCATCCGCGAACAGCGCAAGCGTTTCGCGGGCCTTGAAGTCTGGCCCCTGGTTCATGACCCCAACCCCAACCCAACCTTCGATCAGAAGGAGCCCGAACCCCTCGGACTCCCAATTTCGACGTGTCCCACCACATCAAAATCGTCTTGACGGCTGTATAGCTTACTATCCGGAGATTGTAATCCTGGGTCGCGTTTCTCCCAGGCCTAAAGCCCGACATTCAGTTGCTATCACGAAAATGTCAGAAAGAAATTGCACTTCAGCACGTCTGAGCTGCATCTGAAATATCTTATATCATTAAGCAGAATACTCGGTAAACGAGTACTTCTTCTGGCCCAGTCGGCGAGCTTCAGGATCGCGATCGACCGACACCCGCTCCCGCTGTTTTCCCTTAGATACAAATAAAATACCGGCAAATACTGATCATTCGTGGGTCTCTAAAACTTTGACTCGAGGGTGGCGATTGTCCGATTGAGCCGGAGCCGAAACAGGCAGACCCTTCGCCTGACGATGAGATCATCAGGAGAACAATCTCTGGTTGTCCATCGTTCTTAGGGAGACGAATACAACGCAACAACCAGGCGATTGGCGACAGTCCGACTGCAATTCGGGGGCGGTCCACTCGATCCCGCTTCCGTCGGCCCGATCCGATCTCCGCCATCAAGGACCGTCTGCCTGGGGGTAAGCACCCTCGGCAAGCGCCACTGCAACACTTTGCCGACGCCTGATCCGGCTGGGGTACCCCGGCCCGCACGGCGGCAAGGCGAGCTTGGGGACCTACAACCACTGCTCTCCCTTGGGAAGAGAGCACAGAACTGGAAAGGAGCTCAGTCATGCCACCCCGCTGACCTTTCTGAACTGCTCGCTTTCCTGCCAGCGCGATGCGGCCGGAGGCGAATTCTCAAGTCTTTCAGTTCCAATCGACGTCACGTTCACGGTCGATGTTCCGCACACAGATGAATAGCGGGCATGAGTGTGGCGGGGCGTCTTCCAGAGATCGCTTACGGAGACACACATGCCTAACGACAACAACCACAGCAACGATCCGAACGACATCCAGGCTCAGCTGCAGGCGCAGCTCGAAGCCCAGGGCCAGCTTCAGGGCCAAGGCCAGGGCCAGGCCAATCTGCAGGGCCAGGGTCAGGCCAATCTGCAGGGTCAGGGTCAGGGTCAGGCCCAGGGCCAGAGCCAGTACGAAACCCAGGCTGCCGTGCAGGCGGTTGCTCAGTCGGTCGACTCCGCCAACTCGAACGACAATGGCAACCTCAACGGTAACGGCAACCTGAACGGCAATGCCAACGGCAACGGCAACTGGAGCGAGAACCACAGCGAGAACAGTGCCGCGAACGTCAACGGCAATGTCAACGCGACCTCCGACTCGATCGAAAACACCGTCGACAACACGGTGAACAACACTGTCAACACGACGGTGAACGTTTCGGTCGATCTCACTGGCCTCGACCTGGTGCCGGAGATCTCGGCCGACCATCTTGACGGCATCTTCTTCCAGATGCCGGAGACGGTAGATCAGGCCGTCAACGGCTCGGGCACTGGCAGCATCTTCAATCTCGACCAGGTCAACAACCTCGTCGACGCCGACACGCTGTCCAACCCGACGGTGTCCTTCGCCGGCGGCGGCGCTGGCGAGAGCGGCTTCGGCTGGGGCCATGACGATGCCGGTGGCACGTCCTTCTCGATGAAGGCCTCGGCGGACGGTGGCTATGCGAAGATCGAGGATGCCACCTCGTCCGTGCACGACAACGCGCCGGCAAGCATGGTGGCCGACGCGACGGCTTCGATCACGCAGGATGCGTTCACGCAGAGCATCGTGATGGGAGCGAACATCCAGTTCAACCAGGCGGACTTCAGCGTGGTTGGCAGCGATGTCATCACCACCGACAGCGGCGGGCTGGGCGGCGGCGGCGGCGGCCACCACGGCTAAGGCGGCTTAGGGGCTCGCCCGGCTTCGGCCGGGCGGGCTTCTTCTTTCTCTCATCATGACAATGTGCCGTTTGCCGGGGCTTGTCTTGGCGAGGATCCAGCATGCAGCTCGAAACCAAGAAGAACTACCTTTCCTTCTTCAGCGGCTATCCGCGGATCGCCCTCGAGCCACATCGCATCCAGATCGACTATGAAGACTTCTTCCTTCGGCCGAAACGCTTAGACGACGCGCCCGCGGCTCGTCCGTCAGCGCACTCCCCCGCCGAGCTTCCCGAGCTCAGTGTCGGCCGCTCGCCGCAGATACTCGATCCAGGCCCCGACGCTTGGGATCCGCTGCACCTGGGCGCGCGCAAGTTTCTTCCCCCTGCAGCCCCGTCGCTGCATCTGCCCAGCGTTCCCCAGGCCCCCAAGCCTGTCGATCCGCATGCCAGCAGCCGCAGTGGCGGCGGGGCCGACCTCAATCGGGACATCGAGGTCAAGTACAACGACAAAGGCGATCCGCTCGACCTCCGAGCAACACAGATCAACACGCTCCACGACGACGACGTCGTTACCGGCCCCGACGGCGAGAATTCCCCCTGGCCGCATCATCACACGGCCAGCCTGCACGACCTGGTACACACGGCCGAGGCGCAGATCCCGGAAGCCTATGTCGGAGCCGCCGCCACGCCCGAGTCCATCGTCGCCACCTTGCAAGCGCTGGGGGGCCATTCACTCCCGGCCGTGTCGGCACCGATGCAGGCCGGCGTCACTCTCGACGGCGTCGTCCTTGCGGCCGATGCAGCTCCGCCGAAGGGACCGGCAGATCTCGTGCCCGAAATGCCGACCGACACCTCGGCGAACATGGCCGTCATCCATACCGGCGACAACCTCGCAATGAACTTTGCGGGGATCGCCGACACGCAGGGCGCAATCGGGACCCTCGTGGTCCTGGGCGACAGTTACAAAAGCAACGTCATCGTCCAGACCAACGTCCTCGTCGATCAGTCGGTCATCGCCGGAACTTCCGACAAGGCCGTAATCCAAGCCGGCGGCAACGAAGCCAATAACGTCGCGGAGTTCATCCAGACACTCGCGCACAATCCCTACGAGATGGGCTACTTCGGCGGACTTCAGTGGAACGTCGATCGCGTCTCGGGCGATTACTACAACGTCAAGCTCGTCACGCAGACCAACGACATGCGGGACAATGATCTCGTCCAGCATACGGCCACCGACCACTACAAGATGATCGATACCGGCTCCAACGAGCAGATCAACGAGCTGACATCAATCCAGACCGGCGCCCAGTATGACCTGACAATCGTCACCGGAAGTCACTATTCGGCAAACTGGATATTCCAGACCAACGTACTGCTGAACAGCGACTATGTTCAGGTCAACGAGGGGCCAGGTGGTTCCGGCACCGAGACGGTCAGCACGGGCGCAAGCTGGCTGACGAACTCAGCGACGATTGCCGACTACAGCGGCGGCTCCTCCGCCTTGTCGTCAGACATGCGCTCCTTGGCGAGCGATCTGCAGCGCGGCGAACAGACCCTCGACATCGACAAGGGCTTCGTCGTGCCGGGCGACGGCAGCATGAAGCTGAACGTGCTGTTCATCACCGGCAACTACTATGACTTCAACGTGCTCACCCAGACCAACATCGTGAGTGACAGCGATGTGGTGAAACAGACTTTGGGCAACGGCGAGTCGGGCTATGTGTCCACCGGCAGCAACTCGCTGTCGAACGAGGCTCTGCTCGTCACGCTTGGCCCGCTCGGCGGCCAGCACGTCGGCGGCCAGCAATACTCGGAATCGGTCCTCGTCCAGACCAACATCATCACCCAGTCGGTAGACATGCTGTCGAGCAAGAGCAGCCTCGTCCTCAACGATCCGGCGAAGCTGGCGCCCGAGGTGGCCGCCTTGATCCAGCATGGCGCGGTAGCGGCAATGCCCGTGGAACACTCCACCACACCAATGCCGATGGAGACTGCCGCGCACACGACGTCGGATCCCCTGAGCAGCGTTCTTTCTTAATCTAAAAGAAGTGTGGGAAAGCCATGAATGTTGCCGTGCGTACTCCTCCGGATGGCGAAGGCGAACCAGCATCGGCGTCGTCGGCCGGTGCACCGCCCCCGCCGCCCAAGCCGCCCCTGCAGCGGCGCTCCTCTGACAAGGAGTTCCGCGAGGTGCTGGGCCGTGGCCTGGCGATCGTGCGCAAGAGCCTCATTACCGTTGCCCTCTTCTCTTTCGCCGTAAACACGCTGGTTCTCGCCGTACCAATCTATCTCTTCCAGATCTCGGATCGCGTGCTGACCAGCCGCAGCATGGATACGCTGGTGATGTTGACGATCGTCGTCATCGCGGCGCTGATCATGCATGTCCTGGTCGACATCGTCCGCCGCATCATCCTGATGCGCACGGCGGTCGAAGTGGAAAGCAAGCTGGGACCGGCGGTGCTCAGCGCGGCCGCAAAAGCCTCGCAAAATGGTTCGAGCCGGGAATTCCAGGTTCTGGGCGATCTGCAGCAGCTCCGCAGCTTCATTACGGGGCCCGTGCTGCTGACCATGCTCGATGCTCCGGTCACGCCGCTCTACCTGCTGGCCGTCTTTCTGGTGCACCCCTATCTCGGCTTCATCGTCACGGGAACAGGGTTGATCCTGCTGATCATCGCCTACGTGAACCAGCGGGTCACGGCAGGTCCCTTCTCGCTATCGAACACCTTCGGGCTTCGAGCGACGCTCCAGGCGGATGCGATGGCACGAAATGCCGGCGTGCTGAACGCCATGGGCATGGTGCCGGAAGCCGTGCAGATCTGGGGGCGTGAGACACGCGAGTCGCTGAAGACCCAGGTCCTGGCGCAGGATCGCAATATCATGCTGGCCGGCGTATCGAAGCTCATTCGCCTCATGACGCAGATCGCGTTGCTTGGCGTCGGCGCCTGGCTGGCCCTGAAGGGCGATCTGACCGGCGGCATGATGATCGCCTCTTCGATCGTCGCCAGCCGTGCCCTGGCCCCCATCGAAGGCACCATCGAGGGCTGGCGAAGCTTCGTTCAGGCGCGCACGGCGTATAACCGCATCCGCGGCCTTCTCCAGAGTTCGCCGCTCAACTTCGAGCGCCTGCGCCTGCCCCGTCCGCACGGATTGCTCACCGTCGAGCGCGTCCTCTACGTGCCGCCGCCGAACAAGCAGGTGATCCTGAACGGCGTGTCGTTCCAGCTCAATCCCGGCGAGTCCATGGCCATTGTCGGCGCCTCCGGCACCGGCAAGTCAACGCTGGGCAGGATGCTGGTCGGCTCCATCTTCCCGACAGCCGGATCGATCCGGCTCGACATGATGGATCTGCGCAACTGGGATCCGCGGCAGTTCGGCGAGAGCGTCGGGTACCTGCCACAGGACGTGCAGCTCTTTCCGGCAACCATCAAGGCCAATATCGGCCGCATGCGCGAGGATGCGTCGGACGAAGCGGTGTTTGCCGCCGCCGAACTGGCCGACATCCACGAAATGGTTTCGAACTTCACTCTCGGCTACGAGACGCCCATCACCGTCGACGGCAGCCCCCTTTCCGGCGGCCAGAAGCAGCGAATCGGACTTGCCCGTGCCTTCTTCGGCGACCCGAAACTCGTCGTCCTGGACGAGCCGAACTCCAATCTGGACGTCGCCGGCGAAGTTGCCCTGGGCAAAGCGCTGATACGGGCCAAGAAGAAGGGCATTACGGTCGTTGCCATTACCCAGCGCCCCGCTCTCCTGCGCAGCGTGGACAAGATCATGGTGCTGAAGAATGGCACTGTTCAGGCGATGGGCAAGCGCGACGAAATCCTGCCGATGATCAGCGGTCATTCAGGCAAGGCCGTGGAAGGCGCCAACATCCTCGACAGCCTCCAGGGCTAGAAGCGAAGGAAGTCGATCATGCAAGCCGTAAACCCAGAAACGGACTGGTACGACAGCATCTCCCGGTCGAGCCGTCGCGCCAGCCTGTGGGGCGCCCTGCTTCTCGTTGCCTTCATGGCGGTGTTCGGCTTCTGGGCCGGCGTCGCCCTGATTTCCGGCGCGATCGTCACCGCCGGGTCATTCGTCGCCACCGGCGAGAACAAGATCATCCAGCATCCCGACGGCGGCGTGATCCGGGACATCAAGGTACGCGAAGGCGACCGCGTCGAGGCCGGCCAGATCCTGATCGAACTGGACGATACAGCCCCCAAGGCGGAGCTGCGACGACTCGTTCTGCGCGAAGCACGGCTCGAAGCGATGCGGATCAGGCTTCAGGCCGAAGCCATGCGCAAGGACGAGCTGCAGTGGCCGGATGCCATGAAAGCCTATCTGGACGACCCCGAGATGGCGTCGATGCTCGAAGTGCAGATGAGCACCTTCGTGGCACGCCAAAGCAACATCCAGAGCGAAGTCGCGTCTCTGCAGGAGAGCATCAACGCCCTGGTTCAGCGGATCGACGCCGGAAAAATCCAGATCATGAACGTCGAGCGCCAAGTCGCCCTGTATTCTGAGGAAATCGACAGCAAGTCGCAGCTGGCCAACAGCGGCCTCATCCGCAAGTCGGAACTGCTGACCCTGCAACGCGCCCATGCCGGATCCAATGGCGAAATTGCCCGCCTGCTCGGCGAAGTCGGAGATGCCCGCGACCGCATCTCTCGGGCCAAGGAACAGATCAACGGCGTCTACAGCATGGCCGTGAAGACCGCGATGGAACAGCTCCACGAAACGCTCGGTGAACTCCAGGATGTCCGCGAGCGCATTCGAACTGCGCAAGCCGTGCTCAATCGCATCCAGATCGTGGCGCCCGTACGCGGTGTCGTCGTCAAGATGCGGTATCATACGTCTGGCGGCGTGGTCGAACCTGGCCGCAGCATCCTCGACCTCTTACCCGTGGACGAAAATCTCCTGATCGAAGTCCGTGTCAGGCCGCAAGACATCGATCACGTAAGAGTCAGCCAGGAGGCGACCATCCGTCTGAATTTCATGAATGCGCGGTCCACTCCGATGCTCACGGGCACCGTGATCTACGTGTCCGCTGACGCCGTTCCCGATCGTGCCGGCTTCAATGCGAGCCTCGACGGCACGAACCGCGACGTCTACCTGGCGCGCGTCCGGCTGGATCAATCCGAGTCGAGTAAAATTCCCGGGTTCCGCGCAATGGCCGGCATGCCCGTTGAAGTCTTCATTCGGACAGGCGATCGAACATTCTTCGAATACCTGACCAAGCCGGTCGTAGACAGCTTCCAGCGGGCGTTCCGAGAAATCTGACGACGGGATCTCCCCTCCGCCGGCCTCTGTTGCCGGCGGCACGACCGGCAAAGGCAAAGCAGGCCGGCTGCTCCGGCCTCGGCGGTCTTGACCTCAGCCCCAGCTGAGGAAGATGCCCACGTCGCCCGGCATTCCATTCGGATAGTCGATGATCTCGTAGCGGATGTGATATCCGCGCGGCTGGAGTTGACGTTTCCAGAACTGGAAGATCTCGTTTGGAATACCCGTCAGTGTGCTCTCCCAACCGGCTTCACCCTGGTTGATGGCCCGCCCATTGTCGCTGCAGAGCGTGTGGGGAAAACGAAAGACCTGCACCGACATCAAGCCGTTCTCCACCGCACGGTTGATGATGATCGACGCTTTCTCCATGACTTCTTCGTCGCTGAGGCCCGACGGCTTGGTGAGGTGCTCCAGAAGTTCCGCCCTTTCCCGTTCCTCGGCCTGCTGCCGTTTCAGCGCTGCCGACGCTTTGGCACCCTCGGCTTCGGCAATCTTCGCTTGCAGTTCTTTCACAGTCAGGAGCTTGACCATCTCGACTCTCCTCGATTCTCAGAAAAGTTCCTCTACGAAGCGCCGCCCCTTGAGCGTCGCCTGATCGTCGTACTGCCGCTTCTCGGAACGCGCCGGCAGCTTGGGCTTCGCCTTGTCGATGCGCTTGTAGGGAATGCGGGACAGAATGTGCGAAATGGCATTCAGCCGTCCGCGACGCTTGTCGTCGGTACGCACGATGTGCCACGGGGCATCGTCCGTATCCGTATGTTTCAGCATCAGGTCGCGCGCGCGCGAGTATTCGTACCAGCGCTTGTAGGACTCGAGGTCCATGGGACTCAACTTCCACTGACGGATAGGGTCGTCGATTCGCGCCGTGAAGCGCCTCTCCTGCTCGTCCTGCCCCACTTCGAGCCAGAGCTTCAGCAGGCGGATCCCTCCGTTGACGATGAAGTGTTCTGCAATTGGGCAGTTCTGCAGAAAAAGTTCGTGCTGCTCTCTCGTGCAGAATCCCATCACGGCCTCGACGCCAGCGCGATTGTACCAGCTGCGATCGAAGATCACGATTTCACCGCCGGCCGGAAAGTGCTGCATGTAGCGTTGAATGTACATCTGGGTGCGATCGCGGTCCGTCGGCGCCGGCAGAGCGAACACACGGAACACGCGCGGACTGACGCGCGCCGTAATGGCCTTGATCAATCCGCCCTTGCCAGCGGCATCGCGGCCTTCCAGCACGATGATGACCCGCTCGCCGGTCGCCTTGATCCAGTCCTGAAGATAGCAGAGCTCGACCTGCAGCTTACGAAGCTGCTTCTCGTAGACCTTGCGTTTCAACTTCTCCTTGTCGTCCTTGGCCATGACGCCCTCCCCATCTCGGAACCTATCGCCGCCCGTCCGGCCCGCCCTTGATATTCGTCAATCGGCCAGGGCTTCGCGGGTATAGTTAGCGATCATGCGCTCCTCATCGGTTGGAACGATCCAGGCGGAAGCCGTCGCACCGGCCGCGCTGATACAACGGCCGCCCTGCTCGTTGAGCCTTTCGTCGAGTTCCAGGCCCAACCACCGGCATCCCGCCACAATCTCCGCCCGCGTCGCGGCATCGTTCTCGCCGATGCCGGCAGTGAACACGATCGCGTCGATCCCTCCCATGGCCGCGGCAAGAGAGCCGATCTCGCGGACGATCCGGTAGACGAACAGCGCAATCGCTTCGCCCGCTTCCGGCGCCTTGGATTGCCGGAGCGTACGCATGTCGGACGAGAGGCCCGATACGCCGAGCAGGCCCGATCGCCGGTAGATCAGGTCCTCGATCCTCGCGGCATCGAAGCCGCGCTCCTGCAGGAGATAGAGCAGCACACCGGGGTCCAGCGCGCCTGTGCGTGTTCCCATCATCAGACCGTCGACGGCCGTGAAGCCCATGGTACTGGCCACGCTTCTGCCGTCGCGGACGGCGCAGAGGCTGGCGCCGTTGCCGAGATGGGCAACGACCAGTCGCGCCTCTGGAGCAAGCGGCAGGGTCTTCCGCACCTGCCGCACGACATAGTCGTAGGAAAGGCCGTGAAAGCCGTAGCGCCTTACGCCGCTTGCGGTGATCTCCCGCGGCAGTGCGAACTCCTGGGCAAGCGCCGGCTGCGTCCGATGGAACGCCGTGTCGAAACAGGCGATCTGCGGCAAATCCGGCGCCGCGCTCGCGATCGCCGCGATCGGCGCGAGATTGTGCGGCTGATGCAGCGGCGCCAGGGGTACGAGCTTTGCCAGGTCGGCCATGATCGCCGCATCGATGCGCACGGGCTCCGAATACGCGGTGCCGCCGTGGACCACCCGGTGCCCGAAGGCAAGCACGGGCCGGCCGTTCAGCAACTCGCGGCCCATCGTCATGATCTCGGCCGTCGCCGAATGGTGATCGAGCCCGCCCTCCGGCCAATGTCTCTCGACGACGGTCACGCCCGCCGCATCTCGGGCGATCAGATGCGGAGCAAGGCCCAGCTTCTCGATCTGGCCGCGGAACAACAGGTCCCCGTCGGGACGTGCGTCGTAAAGTGCGAACTTGATGCTCGAAGAGCCCGCATTGAGGACGGCGATGCAGCCCGGTGTCGAGGCCATGGTCGGCTCAGGCCACGATGTTCGTGCCGCCGTCGACATAGACCGTCCCGCCGGTGATCCGATGGGCGAACGGCGTCGCGAGGTAGGCACAGGCGTAGCCGACATCCATGATGTCGACGAGTTCGCCCAGCGGCGCTTTCTTGGCCGCCTCGTTGAGCAACAGCTCGAAGTCCTTCAGACCGGACGCCGCCCGTGTCTTGAGCGGACCGGGCGAGATGGCATGCACCCGAATGCCGCGCGGTCCCAGCTCGTAGGCGAGATAGCGGCACGAAGCCTCCAGCGCCGCCTTGACCGGCCCCATGACGTTGTAGTTCGGCACGACCCGGCTGGCGCCGTAGTAACTCATGGCAAACATCGTGCCGCCGTCCTTCATTAGCGGCACGGCAAGGCGGGCCATGCGAACGAACGAGTGGCAGGAAACGTCCATCGCCTTGGCGAAGCCCTCGGCCGAACAATCGAGCAATCCGCCGCGCAGGTCGTCCATCGGGGCAAATGCAATCGAGTGCACGAGAATGTCGAGCCTTCCCCACTTGCGTGCGACTTCGTCGAAGACGGCTTCGAGCTGCCCGGGCACGGCGACATTCAGCTCCGCCCTGATCGGCGCCTCCAGCTCGTCGGCCAACGGTTCGACGTAAGTCCGCGCCTTCTCGTTCAGCCACGTGACGGCAACGTCGGCCCCGGCGTCGCGGAAGGCGCGGGCGCAGCCATAGGCAATGGACTGGTCGTTGGCGATTCCGACGACCAGTGCCTTGTGGCCTGTCAGCACCGGCCGGATGGCTTCTCGCATGGGCGCCCTCACGATTTGACAGCCGCAGCAGGCGTCCGGCGCACCGCAGCCACCAGACTGGCCACCGCGCAGGAGGCCAGTCTGGTCGACAGCGAATCGGCCCGGCTCGTCAGAACGATCGGGACGCGGGCGCCGAGCACGATCCCGGCCGCATCCGCCGAAGCAAGAAACGACAGGCTCTTGGCCAGCATGTTTCCGGCTTCCAGATCGGGCACGATGAGGATGTCGGCCCGGCCGGCCACTGGCGAAACGATCTGCTTGATGGCCGCCGCTTCGGCGCTGATCGCATTGTCCAGCGCGAGCGGCCCGTCGAGCACGCCGCCAGTGATCTGCCCGCGATCGGCCATCTTGCACAGGGCGGCGGCCTCGACGGTCGACGGCACCTTGGGATTGACGGTTTCCATCGCACTCAGGATCGCAACGCGCGGCACGTCGATCCCAAGGGCCTTCGCGAGGTCGATGGCGTTCTGCACGATGTCGACCTTGACCTCGAGCGTCGGCGCGATATTGACGGCGGCATCGGAAATGATCAGCGCCTGATCGTGCGTCGGCACATCCATCACGAAGCAATGGCTGATGCGCCTAGCCGTCCGGATGCCGCTGTCGCGCGCCACGACGGCTCCCATCAGTTCGTCGGTGTGGAGGCTGCCCTTCATCAGCGCCTCGGCCTTGCCGGCCCGGACCAGCTCGACCGCCTTGGCGGCCGAGTCGTGGCTGTGGAGCGAATCCACCAGCTCGAAAGCGCGGATGTCGATCGAGGCGCGTTGCGCCACCTCCCGCATGCGGGCCACAGGCCCGACAAGGATCGGCTTGAGCAGGCCGATGCGTGCCGCCTCGCTGGCGCTCTCCAGCGATACGGCATCGCACGGATGCGCGACCGCTGTCACCATTGCCGGATGTTTCTGGGCCGCGACGATCAGCCGTCGATATTTCTCGTGTGCTTCGGGCAATGCCAGATCAGACATGCCCTGCGCCCCGCGTCGTTTGCGGTTTGATGCCGAACAGCTCTCCAACGCGCCGCAAACGCCGTTTCCCCTCTTCCGGCAGACTGCCGCTGGCCAGGAGCACGTCCTGGACGGCCTGCCAGCCGATCTGGCGTTGATGCTCGTCGCCCGGCAGCAGCCGGGGAAGCGCCCTGATGGCTCTCTCCTCATCGAACCGCAGCAGCAGATACTGATCGCGAAACAGCGCCTTGGCCTCGCTGCGGCTCAGACGCCGGTTGGCCGGCTGCACCTGCCGGATGGCCTGCAGGACGGAGAATCCCCGCTCGTCGGCGGTATGCTCGGGCATCCGGACGTACATGATCGACCGAATGACGGCTTCGGCCAGGCCTCCGACATCGAAGCGCTTTTCGAGGTCCGCCTGACGCTGTGCGCCGTCTGCTTCCCGGACCAGATCTCTGACCGGCCCCCTCGCTTCGGTTCCGGGGCCAAGCCCCACCAGGGATTGCAGCAGCGGCGATCCGTAGGTTGTCAGGAACGCCGCCTCCGTCATGGCGTCGCGCGTCAGCCTGTAGTTCTCCCAGCAGGTCGAGAGCCATGTCGAGGCGATCTGCTCCCAGACCAGCAGCGGGTTGTCGGCCGCAACGGGCTTGCGATCGGCACGAACGGCCGCGGCCAGCTCCTTGACCGGGTGCATTGCCGGATTGCGATCGGAGAAGGCAGCAAATCGCAGCCGGTTGGCGTGTGTCTCGCGCAGTAGATCGGCCGACTGCTCGGTCGTCATGGCCCGGACCGCGGGCTGCAGCAGCGTGCGATAGAGGCCGAGATTGACCTCCGAAACCCGCGCCACGGTCGCGAACCGCCGATCATCCTCCGGGCTGTTGGCGCCCAGCGCCCGAATGTCGTCGAGCGTCCGCGTTTCGAGCCGGAAGAGATACTTGCCATGGATCAGGTCCGGGCGGTTCGTCTTCTCGTCGGCTTCGGTAATCACGGCCTCGTACAGGCCGGGCGGCAGCATGTCGATCATTTCCATGCAGGACGCGAACTCGGCGTGCTCCTTGCTCGCAACCTTGCCGGAGACGAATATCCCGAGATGGCCGATCGTCTGATGCAGCGTGTAGACGATCGTCTGTCCGTTCGCGACGATGTCCTTGTCGTCGATATAGAGGTCGGTGATCCAACCCAGCGCCTGCTGCGGCGGCGTTATGTTGTCGCCCCAGGAGCACAAGATGACGATGGGTGACTGGATGTTGCGCAGGTCGATGCGCACGCCGTCGGAAGTGCGGATCTCTCCCGAAGTGAGCTTGTTGCCGACGAACAGATTGTCGGCAATCCACTGCATCTCGCCGGCATTCAGCAGGACCGGGCTACCCCACCAGGTTTCAAAGTCGAGAAAGCGCGACGTCTCCGTATCGACCTTCGAGTAGAGATTGTAGGGCTTCTGCCAGTAGGTGTTGGCGGGGTTCAGCGATTCGAAGTTGGCGACCAGGCTTGCCCCGTCGAAGATGCCGTTTCCAAGGTCGCCGGCGAGCGCCGTCAGCCATGTCCCGCCCAGCGTACCGCCGAGGTAGCGCATCGGGTTGCGGCCGCGCACCCCGGCCCAGTAGGAAAGGGGCGATCCGGCGAGCACCAGAGGCCCGCACAGCTCCGGGTGAATCGCGGCCATCATCATGATCTGCCAGCCGGCCTGGCAGTTGGCGACGATCACCGGCTTGCTCTCGGCATCGGGATGCAGGCTGGCCACTTCTTCGAGGAACGTGGCTTCGGCGGCGCAGACATGCTCGACGGTCTGACCGGCCACCGGTGTCGGCAGGAAGCCGATGAAGTAGCAGGCATGGCCTGCGGCCAGCGCGACGCCGATCTCGCTCTCCTGCTTCATGCCGCCGATCCCGGGCCCATGCCCGGCGCGCGGATCGACGACGACGAAGGGCGGCTTGAGCGGATCGATCACCGTGCCTTCCGGCGGCACGATCCGCACGAGCACGTAGTTGACCGGCTGCGGCAACGTGCGGCCATCACGCACGATCTCGACTGCGAAGCCCAGCACATTGGGGGCCTCTTTGCCGGACTGCTCGAAATAGATGTTGCCGCGCTCGCGCAACGCATCGAGCGTCAGGATCGACCGCTGCCAAGCGTCGAGCCAGTACTCGTGGAAGAAACCGAGGTTGGGCGGTGTCGACACGTTGCCTATCCGGAGTTGAACACCGACAGTATCGTCACCTCCCGCATCCGCGTCTTGATCTAGGTCAAGAACGGATGACATGTCGCTGTCATGTCACCGTGCTAACGCGCCGAACGGCGAACGAACCAGACGACGATCGCGCCGAGGACCAGTACGGCAGCAGGAACCGCAAAGCCGAGAAGGTAGAGTTCGAGCGGCCCCCAGGAGGCGATCTCACCCCGGCCGCCTTGAAGGGTCCGGCCATCGTACATGCACAGATATGAGCCATCCGGGTTCGAATGGCACCTTTGACGGACAAACAGCGTCCATCCGATCAGCCATATGGCCGAGGCGATCGCCCATAGGCGTAGAAGACCAAATGGCCAGCTCATGACTCACCTCGCAGCGACGAGGACAGAGGCGATCATAGCGCCAACGTTCAGGTGGATCGAGAAAAGTGGACGTCAGCCAATGGCGCTCGCCCTGCCGCCGTCGTCGATCTTGCCGATCTCGCGCAGCTTCGCGTGATCCAGAACGATCACTTCGTTGCTCTCGATCAGGCCGATGACCGCCCGCTCCTTCAATTTGGTCATCGAACGGCTCACGGTTTCAATCGTGAGGCCCAGGAGATCGGCGATCTGGCTGCGGTTCATATAGAGCTGAAAGGGTCCTGGCCTTGCGTGCAGCTCGCGATGGAGGGATGCCATTTTGCCGAGGAAATGAGCTACCCGTTCGGTAGAACGAAGCTTGCCGACGACGAGCATGGACTCCCCCGACTGCGCCAGCGCGCTCGACAGCGCGGCGGCAAGCGCAGAGGCCAGATCGGGATTCTCCGCAGCGAGAGCATCGAAGCGACGCCGGTCGAACGAACAGGCCTCGACATCCGTCAGGGCATCGCCCTCAAACGCGTAGTGACCGTCGACGTCCAGATAGCCGACGCAGTCTCCTGGAACCCGTACCGCCACGATCTGGCGGCGGCCATCGTCGAGCGTCCTGGAAACCGAGACCAGGCCTTTCCTGATCTTGAAGAAAATCGAGGCCGGGTCGCCGGCACGGAAAAGAACCTGGTGCCGTTGCCAGTGACGAATGCTTCCCAGCCCCAGCAACTGCTGAAGTCGTTCTTCGTCCAGAGACTTGCAAAGGTTCAGATGCCTGCCGATGCAGTGATCGCATGGCAGGTCGGTCGCCAGTTTTGGCCCCGTGAGCGCTACGCCCCGGGGCTGACGGGGATAGGCCTTTGAATCCACGATGCAATATTATCAACCGCAAGGCGGCGTGTCATGCAGCATAGTGTACATACACTATGAAATCACACCCCCGGTTGTGCCGACATTGAACGAAGGCACAACAGTTAATGTGCAATCCGGCAATACCTGCCCGTGCTGGGAACAGCAGCGCGTCCGCCTACCTGTCGCCGATGGCGCTGCCGCCAATGTAACCGACGGCACCGCCGATCAGGCCGGCGCCGACGACCTGGCCGAAACTGCCGCCCGATACCCGTACCCAGGGCAGCTCCCGTCACGGCTCCCTTCTGGCCAGTACTCATGTTGTTGAACTGCTCGCAGCCCGCGACCAGGCCGCCGACGGCCAGCAATACGATCAAGATACGCATATCCATGCCTCCACTGTTCGATGCTCCCGCCTGCCGCAGTGCCTGCGTCCGGGCCTGTGTTCGACGATTGTCCCGCTCACGCCGGCACGGCGAACACTGTCACTGCCATGACAAGGTACATGGCAATGAGCTGGACGCCCGTGAACCATGTCGATTTGCCGTCGAGGATCAGGATCGAGGCGACGAAGGTCGCCGCCATGACGAGGAAGATCTCGACGCCCGTGAAGGCCAGACTGAGCGGCTCCGGTGCGACCCAAAGGCTGAGCAGGACGAGCAGCGGCGCCACGAACAGCGCCACCTGGGTACTGCTGCCGATCGCGATGCCGACGGCCATTTCCATGCGGTTGCGCATCGCCACCATGATGGCCGTGCTGTGTTCGGCCGCGTTCCCAACGACCGCGACCACGACGACGCCCACGAACAAGCTGGACAGGCCCAGCGCGTGAGATGCCTGCTCGACCGTGGCGACCAGAATTTCGCTCATCCAGACGATCAGCACTGTAACAACAGCCATCACTCCGACCGACAGCGAGACCTGCCACGGTGCACCGTGATGATCGCCGCCGCCCTCGGCCTCCTCGCCCCGAAACAAATGGGCATGGCTGCGAAGGGTGAAGACCAGGCTGCAGAGATAGACGACCAGAAGGATGACCGACACGACCACGCTGAAGACGGCGGACCGTTTGACAAATTCCCCTGCGCCCATCGCCGCGAACACCGAAGGGACCAGGATGGCCACGGCGGCCAGGGCCATCATGCCGATCTGCGTGCGCACGCCGATGGTGGCGAAGTGCTGGACCTTGTAGCGCAGGCCGCCGGCCAGGAAGGCCGCTCCCATCACCAGAAGCAGGTTGCCAATGATGGAGCCGGTGAGCGACGCCTTCACCACGTCCAGCATGCCGGCACGCAGAGCGACCAGGGCGATGATCAGCTCCGCGGCATTGCCGAGCGTGGCATTGAGGAAGCCGCCGATCCCCTCTCCCGTCCGGACCGCGAGTTTTTCTGTCGCAAGGCCCAGCAATCCGGCCAGCGGCACAATCGCGACGCAGGCCAGGATGAAGACCAGCAAGGGGGATTCGGGCCGCGTGTGGTGAACCCACGCCGTTATCGGCACGGCAAACAGCAGCCAGGCAAGCGGCGCTTCCGACAGGATGCTACGCAGCACCTTCATGGCTTCTCCCCGAGGCGGCGTCTTGGCCGCCTCCCTGTTGCAATACCCGGTATCCCCGCCTAGCGGATAATCGTCACCTCGATCGCGGTCTGCTGGCTGAACACGGTCGTGATCTGGTCGCCGACCTTCAGGGTGCGAAGGGCGGCTTTGCCCTCCTCCGTGACGATCTGCGGCATCTGGATCACCTCGCCGGCGTCGGGCGCCGGCTTGTCGGGCTCGCCGCCGGAAGCGTTGATCAGGTACACGACGTTACCCGCGGTATCGATCCGGGTGCACATGCCCGACATCTGCCACAGATTGATCCGCTGTCGGGCCCCCGGAATGCCCTCCAGCCGAGCGCCTTCCCCAAGCATGGCCTTGGCGCGTGCCGTCACGGCAGGCGTCGTCTTGGCGATCAGGAAGTCCAGATAGTCGTACCAGTGGACGTCGACTGTCTGCCCGACTCTGAGCGACGCAAAGTTCGTCACCAGGTCCGCAGCCTTCATCTTCACGCGGCCGAGATCCTGCCAGATGATCACGAAGCTGCGGGCTTCGGGATGCATGCTGTGAATCGTACCGCGTTTGAAGTTCTGGTAGCGGTTCGGCACGGTCAACTCCGCGCTTTGCGCCCTCGCCGCAAGCGGCATACCAGCCGCGGCAACCGTAGCACCGCTCAACAGCTTCAAGACCGTTCGACGATTTTCCAACGACATTGCCTCTCCCCTCGCTGAATTTGCCCGCCCGTCTCGTCCGACGCTTCGGGCGACCGGGCCGCATGCCCGGATCGGTCGAGCCTATTCACCGTCCCAATCTGCAGCCTTGAGCAAAATCAACGAATGCAGCCGGGCCAGCCCCTACGATGACGACAAACGTGGGAGGCGGAATGCGGACACTTGCCCTGGCGGCCGTACTTGTCATCGCACAGGCGGCGCCGGCTCTGTGCTGGTGGCAGTACGCGGAATGGGGCCTGAGCTCGAGGCAGATCGCCTCGGCCAGCGGCGGGCGAACGGCGCCCTGCCAGCCTCAGGTGCCCGCCTGTACGCGACCGCCAGGTGGCGCGGCACCGTCGCTGTTCGTCGACGGCATCACCATGATCGGCATGCCGGCATCGGTCGCCTTCGCCTTCGATGCCGGCGATCAGCTGATACAAACTGTCGTGTTCTTTCCCGGCGCCACGCCCGATCTGATCGAAAAGTTGCTCCAGGGGGTCCACGGCGTTCCCGTCGACGTGCAGGCATCGCCTCCCATCTGGCGAGATTCTCGACGTGGCAGCGATATCGTTCCCCTCTCCGTCAAGGACGGCGTGATGCTTCTGTATCGCCCGGCCAAGAATCGCTGAGCCAAAGCCCAGGGAGACCGATCATGAAGGCGTCCACGGCAGTGCTGCTCGCGATGCTGCTGACCGTCAGTACGGCTGCAGTCGGCCAGCAACCCGCCTCCGCGCCTCTTGCAGTCCTCGTCCAACCTGCCGAGGCGCGCTCACTCGCCGTGCAGCGCGAATTCATCGGACGCGCGCAAGCGCTGGACAAGGTGGACCTGCGGGCGCGCGTCCAGGGCTTCCTGGGCCCGCGCAAATTCAAGGACGGCGACCTCGTCAAGCTGGACCAACTTCTTTTCCTGATCGAGCCGGAGCCCTATCAGGCGACCGTGGAGCAACGGGAAGGTCAACGCGCCGCCGCCGTCGGCGCGCTCGCCAATGCCGAAGTGCAGTTCAAGCGCGCCGAGGAACTGGCCCGCACCAACGTCGGTACGCAGCAAACGCTGGATCAGCGTCGGGCCGAACTCATCGGCGCCAAGGGCACGCTCACCGAGGCCGACGCCGCGTTGAAGGACGCCAAGATCAAGCTCTCCTACACCGAGATCCGATCGCCGATCGCCGGCCGCATCGGGCGTGCGAACGTCCCGCCGGGCAATGTCGTGGGACCGGAGTCCGGCATTTTGGCCACGGTCGTGGCCGAACAGCCCATGATGGTGCTGTTCGCGGTAACACAGCGCGAACTTCTCGAGGCGCGGCGCGGTGGTGCGTCGGGCGAAGCGTTGACGGCGCGGGTCCGGCTTGCCGACGACAGCCTGCACCCCGAGAGCGGAACCCTGGACTTCATCGACGTTCAGGTCGATCCGCGCACCGACGGTCAGACACTCCGCGCCAGCTTCCCCAATGCCGACAGCCGCCTGACCGACGGGCAGACGGTCCGGGTGATCCTGGAGGAGAAGCAGGCGGCCAAGGTCGTGATGGTGCCGCAGTCGGTGATCGCGTCGGACCAGACGGGCTACTATCTCTATGTCGTCAATCGCGACGACAAGGCCGAGCAGCGCCGGATCAAGGTCGGCGCCGAGCGCGACGGGCTCGTCGTCGTCGAAGACGGTCTCAAGGAAGGCGAGCGGGTCATCGTCCAGGGCCAGCAGAGAGTTCGTCCGGGCATGACCGTAGCGCCCGAGCTGGCACCTCCCTCCGGCCAGCCGTAGCGCCAGATCGATGACCATTTCCTCGATCTTCATTCGCCGCCCGCGCTTTGCCTTCGTCATTTCGGCAGTCATCACGATCGCCGGCCTAATCGCAGTATCGGCGCTGCCGGTGTCGCAGTTCCCCGACATCGTCCCGCCGCAGGTGCGCGTGACGACGACCTATCCCGGCGCGTCGGCGTCCGTGGTCGAGGCGACGGTGGCCCAGGTCATCGAAGCCGAGGTCAACGGCGTCGAGCGCATGATCTACATGAAGTCGGTGTCGGGCGGCGACGGCAGCTACACGCTGACGGTGAGCTTCGCCGTCGGATCGGATCCCGACCTCAATACGGTCAACGTGAACAACCGCGTCAATCAGGCCTCGGCCCGCCTGCCGCAAGAGGTGAAGCGCAACGGCGTCACGGTAAAGAAGCAATCCTCGGCCCTGCTGCAGCTGGTGGCGGTCCATTCGCCCAAGGGCAGCCGGGACGGCCAGTTCCTGTCGAACTACGCCACCATCGAGATGCTCGACACCCTGCGGCGCGTACCCGGGGTCGGCGATGCCGTGCTGTTCGGCCCACTCGACTATGCGATGCGCGCCTGGCTCTCGCTCGACCGCCTGGCCAGCCTGGAGGTGTCGACCGACGACGTCGTGAAGGCGATCCAGTCGCAGAACATCCAGGCCGCGGTGGGTCGGGTCGGCGCCGCCCCGCTGATGGGCCCTGTCGAACTCGAACTCAACATCACGACCAAGGGCCGCCTGTCGACGGTCAGGGAATACGAGGACATCGTCGTCCGCACCAATCCGCAGGGCACGGTCGTCCGCCTGAAGGACGTGGCGAGGGTCGAACTCGGCGCCAAGTCGAGCGACTCGGTGGGACGCTACAACGGCAAGCCGGCCGCCGGCATCCAGATCTACCTGCTGCCCGGCGCCAACGCGCTCGCCACGGCCAAGGGCGTCCGCGAGACGCTGAAGGAACTCGACCCGCTGCTGCCCGAGGATGTCGCCTACGACGTCATGTACGACACCACGGTTTTCGTCGAGGCGACGATCGAGGCGGTGATCCATACCCTCTTCGAGGCCTTCATCCTGGTAGGCATCGTCGTCTTCGTCTTTCTCGGGAACTTCCGCGCCACGATCATTCCGATCATCGCCGTGCCGGTTGCCCTGATCGGCACCTTCGCCGTCATGCTGGCCATGGGCTTCTCGGCCAACACGATCTCGCTGCTGGCCCTGGTGCTCGCCATCGGCATCGTGGTCGACGACGCGATCGTCGTTGTCGAAGCGGTCGAGCATATCCTCGAGACGGAACCGGACCTGACGCCGGCACAGGCCACCGAAAAGGCCATGAGCCAGGTGACAGGCCCGATCATCGCCATCACGCTGGTGCTGTTGTCGGTCTTCGTTCCGACGGCCTTCATTCCCGGCATTACCGGCCAGCTCTACCAGCAGTTCGCCGTGGCCGTGTCGGCCTCGATGGTGATCTCGGCCCTCAACGCCTTGTCCCTGTCCCCGGCGCTCTGCTCCCTCGTCCTGCGCCATCGCGGCAAGAGCCGCGGCCTCATTGCGCGCCTGAACCGCGCCATCGATGCGAGCCGCAACGGCTATGTCCGCCTTGCCACACCACTGGCGCGCCGCGCCCTGATCGCGGGGTTGCTCGCCCTGGCCTTCATCGCCGGAACCGGCGGCCTCGCCCGCGTCGTGCCCACCGGCTTTCTGCCCAATGAAGACCAGGGCGCCTTCATGGGCGAGATCCAGTTGCCGGACGCGGCCTCGACGAGCCGGACCCTGGCGGTCGTCGAACAGGTCGAGGGCATCGTCCGCGGCAAGCCCTGGCTGCAGAACCTCTTCACCGTCAGCGGCTACAGCATGCTCGACGGCCTCAACCTGCCCAACCGCGCCTTCTTCGTGGCGGCGATGAAGCCGTTCGACGAACGCAAGGCCCCCGGCATGTCGGTGTTCGCGGCCCTCGACCAGCTCAACCGGGATTTTCGCCGGATCGCGGCCGCGACCATCATTCCGTTCAACCTGCCGCCCATCATCGGCCTCAGCACGTCCGCCGGGTTCGAATTCCAGCTCGTCAGCCGCACCGGCGCCTCGCCGACCGACATGGCCGCGACCGCGCGCGGTCTCGTCTCGGCGGCCCAGAGCGTTCCCGAGCTGGCCGGCGTCTACACGACGTATGGAGCGGCGACGCCGCAGATCTATCTCGACCTCGACCGGGAGCGCGCCCAGATCCTGGGCATCGACATCGCCCATGTGTTCGATGCGCTGCAGACGGCCATGGGCGGTTACTATGCCAACGACTTCAACCTGTTCGGCAGGACCTGGCAGGTGAAGGTCCAGGCCGAAGCGAGCGACCGGCGCGTTGCCCGAGACGTCTATCGCGTGCGCATACGGAACGCCTCCGGCGAACTCATCCCGCTCCGCGCAGTCGCCGAGATCCGGCTGGTCACCGCCCCCGCCCAGGTCATCCGCTACAACAACCTGCGTTCCGTCACCATCAACGGCGGCCCGGCGCCGGGCTACTCTTCGGGCCAGGCGATGGCTGCCATGGAAACGCTTGCAAAGACGGCACTACCCGCCGGCTACGGCTACCAATGGACCGGAACGGCCTTCCAGGAGAAGGCGGCGGCGGGACAGACCGGCTTCATCCTCGCGCTTGCCCTCCTGTTCGCCTACCTCTTCCTCGTCGCGCTCTACGAGAGCACGGCGATCCCGGTCGCGGCGCTGCTGTCGGTATCGGCCGGCCTGTTGGGCGCCATGGCAGCGCTGTGGCTGAGTGGGCTCGACAACAATCTGTTCGCCCAGATCGGCATCGTCGTGCTGATCGCGCTTGCCGCCAAGAACGCCATCCTGATCGTCGAGTTCGCCATGGCCGAACGCGAGAAGGGCGCCGATGTCGTGACCGCGGCGACGACGGCGGCGAGCCTGCGTTTCCGTGCCGTGATGATGACCTCCTTTGCCTTCATCGTCGGCCTGGTGCCGCTCGTCATTGCAACGGGCGCAGGTGCGGCGACCCAGCGCGCGGTGGGAACGGCCGTCTTCGGCGGCATGCTGGCCGCAAGCTGCCTGGGCATCTTCATCATTCCCGGACTCTACGTGTTGTTCCAGAGGATCCGCGAGACGCTGAAAGCCCTGCCCGACCGCCTCTTCCGTCGGCGATCCGCCTAGGGATCAGGACGAAACCACTTTTTGGCATTACCTCGCCAGGACCAGGAGACTGAGGGCCGATGCCCGATCGTTCCCCGAAAGAGCTGCGCCGCCAGTACCTCTACTCCTTGCTGGAAGGCATCCGGATCACGTGGCCCGTGCTATCGAGTTTGCTCGTGCTGCAGGCGGTCCTGGGAGCGATCGTGGGCCTGGTCGAAGGCTGGGGCATCGGCAAGGGTGTCTACTTCGCCTTCATCACCGGACTTACGATCGGCTATGGCGATTACGTGCCGACCCGACCGCTTACGCAGATATTGGCCGTCGTCATCGGCTTCAGTGGCATAGCGCTCGGCGGACTGGTGGCCGCGCTGGCGGTGAAGTCGTTCCAGAGGAGCAAGCTGCGCTAGTCTTCCGGCGCTCGGTGCTTTCGCCGGAGATCGGGCGGTGGCTCATCTGGACGTGCCTGCCGGAAGCGGGCAGCATTGAGTTCGCCAAGAGTTCAGTGATCTGTGGGGGAGATCCACTGTGCAAGTGCTGCGCAATCTCGTGCTCGTCGCAGCCCTGCTCACCTGCGGATGCAAAATCGACGCTTCCCACTATCCCATCACGCTGCAGCCCCCCTATAGCGATCTGCCGCCGGCGCCACCTGGAGCATCGATCGACGCCGGTAAGCCCGTTCCCCTGACCCCACTCCAGCAGGAAGCCATCGTCGTTGGGGTGATGATGTGGCTCAAGGACGGCTCCTCGGCCCGGTTTGGAGAGATGCGAGCCGCCCGCAACATCCATGGGAAAGTGACGGTGTGCGGCCTGGTCGACGGCCGCAACAGCGAAGGCCGCCTTCTCGGCCTGGCGCCCTTCATCGGGGTCATTGCCGGCACGCCGGAGAAGCCGGACTTTGTCCTCGTCGAGATCGGCAGCACACCGCGGCAACGGGCCGTTGTGACGGGCCTGTGCGAGGAAAGCGGCATTCGGGCAGCCGGTTAGCCTCGCCTGCCACATAAAGGCGATGGGCGGGAACCTTGTCACTCCCCGGACCGTTTTCAGTCGTTAAGAAGACAGAATGACTGAACAGAGTGACCGGCTCGCAGGTGCGATCAGGCATCTGCCGGGAGGAATAGAGATGTTGAGGCTTCTTCCGAAACTGCTTCTCGTTACAGGCATCGGCATGGCCGCAGCGGCATGCCAGGGCGACAGCTATCCCGCACCGCGCGGCTACTATCAGCCCACACCGACGGGCTACTATCAGCCTGCGCCGCCGCGCTACTATCAGCCGGCACCGGCGTACTACAACAACCAGTACTACCGGAACGACGGCTCTCGCACGGTGACCGTGACGAACCGCGGCCAGAACGGCTACCGCGACGACGTCGTTCAGCAGAACGTCCCCTGCGGAAGCCAGTACTTCGACGGCTACCGGCAACGAACCGCACGGTGCTGATCGCAGCCATGCGCGCGTTCATGCGAACCGCGCCTGCCGCTCCACGGCCTCGCTGATCCAGCAAGCCGGGCGCGCCTCCGGATGGGCGCGCCACGAAGAGGCGCCTCCCAATCAGACGATCTGCATCGCCAGCTCTCGCCGTAACGCAGTCATCAGGAAAATCGCAGAGCTGCTGATCGAAGACCCGCGCCAGCTGCCGTAGCGCATGGCTTCTGAGAGTTCGGTCGGTTTGCGTCAGTTACCATGGAGTTGTCGGAGGGTCGCCTCCCAGACTCTCGTGCTCACGTCCGCGTGATGTTCTTCCCGCCCCCGACCCGCCCGCCCGCCTGCCCGCCTGCCGGATTTCATCAAGACTTGGCAGGAAGTGCATAGTCCCGAAGTGGCTTCTCGGGGGAGAGGCATGTCGACGCTCGAAGTCGACTCGAAGGGCAAGCTCAAACTGCACCTTGATTTTCGTCAAAGCCGGCCTGAGCGGGAATCGTATCTTAGCAATTGCCTGCCTTGTCCGAGTAAAGCCACTTTGGGAAATGCTCGATGCTGCGACCGCAAACTGCAACTGGCGCGGCGGGACCACGAAATAGCGATCCGGCCGGCGTGGCTTTCATTTCGGGCGGTACGTTCCTCATGTGCTCCGGCGGGTACTATCTGGGTCCGCACAGCTCTTTCGGGAGCTACGATCCGGCTCCTCCCGGCATCCGCCGCATCATGCGCGAGACGCGGTCGGCCCGATGACGTCGCCGGCTTCGAAGACACAGATCCTGATGACGCGAACGGCACTGGGGCTGATGGCGGCTTTCGTCGTGCTCGGGGTTGCGATGTACGGCCTGTCGACGGAAGTCTTCGGGCGCATCTGGCATAACACGCTGGATCGCGCGGGTGGGCCGATGACCTTCCGGTTCATCCTTCAGCCGATCATGGCTTCGATCGCGGCTGTGTATGACGGGATGGCCGACGCCCGGAATGGACGCTCGCACTATCTCTGGACCGTTCTGACGGATCCGGCAAAGCGCCTCGGCCGGTTGCGCGAGGGCGCGAGGGCAACTTCCCGGATCCTGCTTCTCGGCCTGACCATGGACGCGATCTACCAGTACATCGTGTTCGACACGTTCCATCCCGCCGAGGCGGTGATCATCACGCTTCTGCTCGCCTTCGCGCCCTACGTGCTGTTGCGAGGCCCGGTCGCGCGTCTCGTCACACGCTTGCGCGGCGGCGCAGCGGCGGGCACAGATCGATGAGCGCGGCGGGCATCGTTTCGCGATTGGGGAGCCGGGCGCGTCGGCTCGCTCCCCAACGGAGCAATCTCGTCTCGGACTTGATCGCCAGCATGACCTTCGCGGTGGTCAGCGTGCCTCAGGCAATGGGGCATGCCTTGCTGGCAACCGTCAATCCCGTGCTCGGCATATACTCCCTGATGGTGGCGGTTCCGGTTGGCGCGCTCTTCACCAGCTCGGTCTTCATCAACATCTCCACGACGGCAGCGCTGTCGGTCGCCGTTGGCGCCGCCCTGGCGGACGTACCTGCCGGCCTGAAGATCGAGGCGCTGGGAATCCTCGTGCTGCTGGTCGGCGCAATCCAGATGTTTGCCGGCATCTTCCGCCTCGGCTTTCTGACCCGCTTCGTCTCGAACGCCGTGATGATCGGCTTTCTCAACGGCGTCGCCATGCTGATCATTCTCGGCCAGCTGAGCGACCTCACCGGATATCGCAGCGCCTTCTCTAACCGGGTCGCCCAGGCGCTGGATCTCCTGCTGCGGATCGGGCAGATCGACGTCTGGACGACAATCATCGGCGGGACGACGCTGGCGAGCATCGTGCTGCTGTTGGTTTCGCCGCTGCGCCGCTTCGCGTTCATTATCGCCATCGTCCTGGCGACCGGCCTGCTGGCGCTGCTGAGCTATCCGTCCCTCCCTACGGCCTCCTACTTCGCCACGATTCCCACAGTCGGCGACGTAACTGCGATTCCGCGCTCGCTGCCCGAGTTTGCGGTACCCGAGACGTCGCTCCTGCTGTCGCTGCTGCTGGCGGCTTTTTCGGTGGCGATCATCGGCCTCATCCAGGGAGCGGGAGTCAGCGAAAGCATTCCCAATCCCGGCGGGAAGTATCCCGACGTCTCGCGTGACTTTCTCGGCCAGGGGGCTGCCAACGTCGCAACCAGCTTCGTCGGCGGCATCCCGGCCGGCGGTTCGATCTCGGGCACGGCGCTGATCATGGGCGCCGGCGGCAAGTCGCGCTGGGCCAACGTCTTCGTCGGCTTCTTCGTAGCAGCGATCGTGCTTCTGGCAGCGCCGCTGGTCGAGCGCGTGCCGATGCCCGCCCTGGCCGCGTTGCTGATCGTGGCGGGATACCAGGGCATGCGGGTGCCGCAGGCAATCGTCGCCTGGAAAACCGGCCGCACCTCGGCGGTCGTCATGCTCGTGACTTTCGTCGCCACACTCCTCGTTCCCCTGCAGTTTGCAGTGTTGTTCGGCGCCGGTCTCAGCGTCGTGTTGCACGTGTTCCACCAGTCCAACAAGGTCGTCGTGACCCAGTGGATCCTGCAGCCGGAAGGTTTCCCGATCGAACAGGCGGCACCGCGGCGTCTGGCGAGCAACCAGCTCACCGTGCTGCATGTCTATGGCAGCCTGTTCTTTGCTGCCGCCAAGAACGTCGAGGAGCTGCTGCCCGCGGTCGACGGCGCCACCCGCGCCGTGGTTGCCCTCACGCTGCGCGGCAAGATCGAGATCGGCAGCACATTCGTCACCGTCTTGCAGCGCTATGCCGAGACGTTGAAGAAGCACAACTGCCAGCTGATGCTGGTCGGCCTCGATCCGGCGGTACACGAGCAGCTCGCCAAGACAGGTGTGCTGAAGCTGATCGGCGAGGAGAACGTCTTCCTGGCGACGCCGCAGATCGGCGCGGCCCTGAACCATGCCGTGGCAGCGGCTACAAGGTGGTTGGATCGGACGCCATGAAAGACCTTCGAACCTGCACCGAATCCGATCGGTCCGCGACGAACGTCACGACCGACCGTCACATTTCCTGGCTGCAGACGCAACTCGCTCTCGAGAACACCGCGCTGGCGTGGATCCACACCGCCGTGACGATGATCGGCTTCGGTTTTGCGATCGTGCAGTTCTTCGACCACCTTCACGAGCTCCCGGGAGGAAGGACCGCCCTTCTTCCCAACGCCCCATGGCTGCTCGGGCTCGCGCTGATCTCTTGCGGTGTCCTCGTGCTCGTGGCGGCGCTCTGGAATTACCGATGGATGCGCCGCTACCTGAAGAGCGGAGATTTCGCACCGATCGCCAGTCAGTCGGACAAGAGAATGCACGCGCCGGTCGATGCGGTAGCGATCGTCTTGATGGTGATCGGCATCTTCGCCTTCTTCGCGGTGCTCCTGCATCTCGTCTGAGCCTGCTTCACGGGAAACGGTCGACTCCGATACCGGCATCAAATCGGAAGAGCATGTGAAGGAGAGTGGAATGGCAAAGCCGAAGAAGCCCAACATCCTCGTCCTGTGGGGAGACGATATTGGCTGGTGGAACATCAGTTACAACAATCGCGGACAGATGGGCTACCGGACGCCCAACATCGACCGCGTGGCGAACGAAGGCGTGGCCTTCACCGACTACTACGGGCAGCAGAGCTGCACGGCGGGCCGAGCCGCTTTCATCACCGGCCAGAATCCGATCCGGACCGGCCTGACCAAGGTCGGCATGCCCGGCGCGCCAAACGGCCTGAAGGCGGAGGATCCGACGATCGCCGGCCTGCTCAAGCCGCATGGATATGCGACCGGCCAGTTCGGCAAGAACCATTTTGGCGACCGGGATGAATTCTTGCCGACCCTGCATGGTTTCGACGAGTTCTTCGGCAACCTCTACCACCTCAATGCCGAGGAAGAGCCCGAGGATCCCGACTATCCGAAGGATCCGGAGTTCAAGAAGCGCTTTGGCCCCCGCGGCGTCTTGCATTGCTTGGCCGATGGCAAGGGCGGGCAGACGGTCGTCGATACAGGTCCACTCACGAGGAAGCGCATGGAGACGATCGACGACGAGGTCACGGAACGCGCACTGCGTTTCATCGACGATGCGCACAAGGCGGAGAAGCCGTTCTTCGTCTGGTACAATACAACCGCGATGCACTTCCGGACTCACCTCGCCCCCAAGCACAAGGGCAAGAGTGGGCAGGGCGACTACAACGACGCCATGGTCGCTCACGACGAGAACATTGGCCTGATGCTCGACAAGCTCGATGAGCTGGGCATCGCGGAGGACACGATCGTGTTCTACTCGACCGACAACGGCGTCCACTTCAACAGCTGGCCGGATGCCGGCATCACGCCGTTCCGGTCGGAAAAGAACACCAACTGGGAAGGCGGCTGGCGCGTTCCGGCGTTCGTACGCTGGCCGGGCAAGTTCAAGCCGGGTTCCGTCGTGAACGGCATCGTCAGCCATCAGGACTGGCTGGCGACGTTCCTTGCGGCGGCCGGCGAGCCGGACATCAAGGACAAGCTGCTGAAGGGCCACAAGATCGGCGGCCGAACCTACAAGGTCATGATCGACGGCTACGACATGCTGCCTTATCTCAAGGGCGAGACGAAGGAGAGCCCCCGGGAGACCTTCTTCTATATCAGCGACGACGGCGACATTCTGGCGATCAGGATGGGCGACTGGAAGGTCGTGCTGATGGAGCAGCGCGCGCGCACCCTGCAATGCTGGTTCGAGCCGTTCATTCGCCTGCGCGCACCGAAGATGTTCCACCTGCGGCGCGATCCGTTCGAGCGGGCCGACGAGAACTCGAACACCTACTGGGACTGGATCATCTCACATGCCTACATCGTCTACATGATGCAGGGTGTGGTGGCGGAGCAGATCAAGAACTTCACTCTGTTCCCGCCCCGCCAGAAGCCGGCCTCGTTCAACCTCGATGCCGTGCTGCGCCAGCTCGAGGATGCCAGCGGCAGCGCGAACCACTGAGCCGGCGGGCTCTGCGATCGAACCGGGCCCGCTGGGGCCCGGTTTCAGGCACTACGGACCGCCCTCTGCCGCCCTGGAGAGGCTCGCAAGCCGCGGGCTTTCGACGTCGACGCCCGAGGATCTTTCTTTTGTTCAGGAATGGCGTCCCCTACGGGATTCGAACCCGTGTCGCCGCCGTGAAAGGGCGGTGTCCTAGGCCTCTAGACGAAGGGGACTGAAGCCGGCGGCAGGGTGTACCCGCAAGAGGCTGGTAAATCAAGCAAAGCAGGCTCAGCCCAGAACAGAACCGGCCGCCGGGGCGGCGTCGTCGATCTGCAGGCGTACGCTCTCCCGTCCACCGAAACGGTCGATCCGCAGGGCACCTGCAACATGCAGCACGGGTCGCGCCGAATCGAGCAAGGCCGGGCCCAGAGCGGTCTGGTTGGCCCGGAAGGCGATGGCCTCGATCCGGCCGCGCTCCGCGCCCACCAGGGTACAGCGCACATGCCCCTCGCCCACCGGCTGGGCATAGCTCACCCGCACGCCGGTGAGCGCAAAGCGCGGCAACGCGTTGCCGGCGCCGAACGGCCCCGCCCGCTCGATCATGTCGACCAGTTCCTGGGTTGCCGCGGCGGGTGCCAGGGCGGCATCGATGCCGAGTTCGCGCACGGCGGGTGCTGCGCCAAGCTGCGGGGCGATCCGCGTATCGAGGAAATGCGCCAGATCCGGCAAGGCCGGTCGCGCCACGGTGAGGCCCGCCGCCATGGCATGGCCACCGCCATTCACCAGCAGGCCCGCCTGCCGCGCCGCGATCACCGCCGCGCCGAGATCGACGCCGCGCACGGAGCGCCCCGAGCCCTTGCCCAGTTCGCCGTCCATGCCGACCACGAAGGCCGGCCGGCCGTAGCGCTCCACCAGCCGGCTGGCCACGATGCCGATCACGCCGACATGCCAGCCCTCGCTCTTGACCAGCAGCACCGAAGGCAGGCCCTTGCGGTCGGGACCGTAGAGCCCCTCGATGCGGGCGATCGCCTGATCGAGCACCTCGCGCTCGATGGCGCGGCGTTCGGCATTGAATTCGTCGAGCCGGAGCGCGAGCGCGCCAACCTCGTGCGGATCGTCGCTGGAGAGCAGCCGCGCGCCAAGGTCGGCCTGCCCCACACGGCCGCCGGCATTGACCCTTGGCCCGAGGAGAAAGCCCAGGTGATAGGCGCCCGGCGGCTCCTTCAGCCGCGCGACGTCGGCGAGCGCGGCCAGGCCGGCATTGCGTCGCTGTGCCATGACCTGCAGGCCCTGCCGCACCAGCGCACGGTTGACGCCGACCAGCGGGACGACGTCGCACACCGTGCCCAGCGCCACGAGGTCGAGCCATTGCCGCAAGTCGGGCTCGGGCCGCGATGTGCCGTACCAGCCGGCCTCGCGCAGGGCGCGGTTGACGCCGACCGCCAGCAGGAAGGCCACGCCCACGGCGGCGAGCTGCTTGTGCGGGCTCTCGTCGTCGAGCCGGTTGGGATCGACCACGGCGATAGCCTCGGGTAGCGCGATCTCCGCCATATGATGGTCGATCACGATCAGGTCGAGCCCGACACGCCTGGCTTCCGCCAGGGGCTCGAAAGCGGTGACGCCGCAATCGACGGTGACGACGACCGACGCGCCCTCTTCCTTGATCTTGACGAGCGCGGTCGCGTTCGGCCCGTAGCCCTCCTTGCGGCGGTCGGGAATGTAGACGCCGATATCCCCGCCCACGGCGCGGAAGAAACGCAGCAGCAGCGCCGACGAGGTCGCGCCATCGACGTCGTAGTCGCCGAACACGACGATGCGCTCGCTCTCGCGAACGGCGCGCACCAGACGGGCGACCGCGGTATCCATGTCCTTGAGGTGCGAGGGATCGGGCAGGAACTTGCGCAGGGTCGGATCGAGGAAATCCGCAACCGCCTCCAGCCCTACATCGCGTGCCGCCAGCAATCGGCAGATCGCGTCCGGCAGGCCATGGCGCTGGCCGATCGCGAGCGCCGTGCGCTCGTCGGCCAGTCGGGCCACCCAGCGCCGCCCCGTCAACGAACGTTCGATGCCGAGAAACGCCGCGCGCTCGGCTCTCGCGTCACCGGACATGACACCAATGGACATGGCGGCACCTTAGTCGAAAGCGCTGTGGACGGCTTACCGTACGAGTCTCGGCACCGCCGGACTGCAGGGCAAGCGGTCGACGGTCGAACACGACGAGAGCGCCGTACCAGCCTTTCGAGCGGCTTGCGATCAAGCCCGGCTGCCCGGCGGCTATGCCCAGCTGGGCAGGCCGGTCTTGACCGCGAAGTTGTGGTGCGCCGAGACCCAGCGGACGGTGCCGGTCTTGGAGCGCATGACGATCGAATGCGTCTCGGCGCCGTTGTGGAAGCGACGCACGCCCTTCAGCATCGAACCCGACGTGACGCCGGTCGCCGCGAACATCACGTCGCCCTTGGCCATGTCGGTCATCGAGTATTTGCGGTTGAGGTCGGTGATGCCCCACTTCTTGGCGCGGGCCTTCTCGTCGTCGTTGCGGAACAGCAGCCGGCCCTGAATCTGGCCGCCGATGGCGCGCAACGCCGCCGCGGCCAGCACGCCTTCCGGCGCACCGCCCGAGCCCATGTAGATGTCGATGCCGGAATCGCCGGTCGAGGTCGCGATCACGCCCGACACGTCGCCGTCGCCGATCAGCATGATGCGTGCGCCGGCCTCGCGGACCTTGGTGATCAGCTCGGAGTGGCGCGGCCGGTCGAGGATGCAGACCACGAGATCGGCAACTTCGACCTTCTTGGCCTTGGCGAGGTCCGCCAGATTCTGAGCCGGCGTCTTGTCGAGATCGACGAGGCCGTCCGGCAGGCCGCCGCCGACGGCGATCTTGTCCATGTAGACGTCGGGTGCATTCAGGAAGCCGCCATGCTCGGCCATCGCGATGACGGCGAGCGCATTGGGCAGGCCCTTGGCGGTGATGGTGGTGCCTTCCAGCGGATCGAGCGCGATGTCGATCTTGGGGCCGCGGCCGAGGCCGACCTTCTCGCCGATATAGAGCATCGG
>JAIUOY010000033.1:0-3581 GCA_020160995.1 Pseudomonadota bacterium
GTTCATCGCCTCGCGCACGCGCTTGTCGGCCACCATCGGGCGCGTGGTCTTGTAGCCGTAGTACATCAGCTGGAAGTTGGGCTTGGCCTCCTGGACGTTGAGGTTGGGCGACGCCTTCACCTGCTGGATGAACTGCAGCGGAATCTGGTGCGTGACGTCGAACTGCCCGCCCATCATCGCGGCCACGCGGCTGGAATCCTCAGGCACGATCTTGATGCTGAGTTTCTCGAACTTCACCGGCCCCTTGTTGGCATACATCGACGGCCCCCATCTGTAGGCGTCGTGTCGCTTCAGCACGATCTCGGTGCGTGGCTGCCAGCTCTCGAAGCACCACGGGCCGGTGCCGTCGATTCCCTTGGTGCCGTAGTCCTTGCCCAGCGCCTCCACGCTCTCCTTGTTGTGGATCGCCGTCGTGAACATGGTGAGCTGCAGCAGCAGGTCGGCGAAGGGCTCGTTCAGCTCGTATTCGACCGTGTAGGGATCGGGTGCCCGCAGCTCCTTGATGTTGCCGGCGCGCCAGGCAAGCGGCGCCTTGAGTTCGGGACTCTTCAGCCGCTTGAAGCTGTAGATGACGTCCTCGGCGGTGAACTTCTTGCCGCTGCAGAAGCTGACGTCGTCGCGCAGCTTGAAGGTGTAGAGCTTGCCGTCGGGACTCACCGTCCATGACTTGGCGAGATAGGGGATCGCCGTCTTGCCGTCCCAGTCCATCGCCACCAGCGTGTCCTGGAACATGTTCACGATGTCGGAGGTCGGCGACCAGGTCGTGCGCTGGCCGTCGTAGTGCGGTGCGTCGAGAGACTTCATCATCCGCAGGGTCTGCGCCTCCGCGCCCTGGGAGAGGCCCGCCACACAAAGCAACGCTGTTACGCCCTTCAAGAAGTTACGCATCGCTTCCTCGCTCTGTTGCTCGTTGTTCGTTCAGAACGTCACGTCGAGACCCTTGTAGAAGGTGTTCTGGTAGATCATGTGCGGGCGTGCGCCCTTCAGCTTCTTGTTGGTGACCTGGTGCATGTTGATGTTCAGCACCGGGATCCAGAGGTGCTCGCGCATGACCTTCTGCTGCACCATCGCGTAGTATTTGGCGCGGTCGGCTTCGGTCAGCGCGGCGCGCCCCCGGGCCAGCCAATCGTCGGTCTCGGCGTCCTTCCAGTTCATGCGGTTGGGCGTCGGGATGTTCTTCGAATTGAAGTAGATGTTCATCAGGTCGCCGGCCGACAGGTAGGGCACGGTCACCGACCAGATCTCGTAGTCCTGCTCGGCCATCTTGGCCGCCGCGATGGTCGAGTCCCAGGGCTGGAGCTGCCACTGCACGCCGATGCGGCGCAGGTATCCCTGGATCGCCTCGGCGATGCGGGGCGTATTGCCGGCCTGCGTGTAGTAGACCTTGGGCTGAAGCTTCAATCCGTCCTTCTCGCGGACGCCGTCGGCACCGGGCTTCCAGCCCGCTTCGTCGAGCAGCTTCTTCGCGCGCTCGAGATCCTCCTTCACGATGTCCCGGGTCTTCGGGTCGAAATCCAGCGCATCCGGATCGACGTCGGTGAAGGCCGGGTCGGCATTGCCCAGCAGGATCGCCTTGGCGAGTTCGGCGCGGTTGATGGCGATGCTCATCGCTTCGCGCACGCGCTTGTCCGCCACCATCGGGCGCGTGGTCTTGAAGCCGAAGTACAGGAGCTGGAAGTTGGGCTTTGCTTCCTGGACCTGCAGCATCGGCGCCGCCTTGGCCTGGGCGATGAATTGCGACGGAAACTGATGAGTGATGTCGAACTGGCCGGCCATCATGGCGGCCACGCGGCTCGAATCCTCGGGCACGATCTTGATGACCAGCCTCTCGAACTTCACCGGCCCCTTGTTGGCGTACATCGAGGGACCCCACTTGTAGGCATCGTGCCGCTTCAGCACGATCTGGGTGCGGGGTTGCCAGCTGTCGAAACACCAGGGCCCGGTGCCGTCCGCGCCCTTGATGCCGTAGTCCTTGCCCAGCGCCTCCACGCTCTCCTTGTTGTGGATGACGTTGGTGAACATGGTGAGCTGCAGCAGCAGCTCGGAGAACGGCTCCACCAGCTCGTATTCGACCGTGTAGGGATCGGGCGCACGCAATTCCTTGATGTCGCCGGCGCGCCAGGCGAAGGGCCCCTTGATTTCGGGGCTCTTGAGCCGCTTGAAGGAGTAGACGACGTCTTCGGCCGTGAACTTCTTGCCGCTGCAGAACGTCACGTCGTCGCGCAGCTTGAACGTATAGGTCTTGCCGTCCGGACTGACCGTCCACGACTTGGCGAGGTAGGGGATCGGCGTCTTGCCGTCCCAGTCGAGCGCGACCAGCGTGTCCTGGAACATGTTGACGATGTCGGAGGTCGGCCCCCAGGTCGTGCGCTGGGCGTCGTAGTGCGGCGCATCGATCGACTTCATCATGTTGAGGGTCTGCGCCGTGGCCGGATACGCGATACTCAACGCGAACGCTGCGCTCAGAACGTGTCTGATCATGTTTGCAGCCTCGGATCGAGGACGTCGCGGAGTGCGTCGCCCAGAAGGTTGGCGGCCAGCACGATGACGAAGATCGCGAAGCTCGGGATCGTCGCGATGTGCGGCGCCATGAACAGGAAGTCGCGGCCTTGCGCCGCCATCATCCCAAGCTCGGCGGTCGGCGGCTGGGCGCCCATGCCGAGGAAGCCGAGGGCCGCCGCGTCGAGGATCGCCGCCGAGAAGGCAAGCGTCGCCTGAACGATGAGCGGTGCAAGGCAGTTCGGCAGGATTGTCAGGAACATCAGGCGCAGCGTGCCTGCGCCCGCAACCTTCGAGCCGACGACATAGTCCTTGGACTTCTCGGTCATCACGGCCGCACGCGTCAGGCGCACGAAATGCGGCTGGTTGACGAGCGAGATGGCGATCATGGCGTTGACCAGGCCCGGTCCCAGAACGGCCACCAGCACGAGGGCGAGCAGCAGCGAGGGGAATGCCAGGATGATATCCATGATGCGCATGATGAAAGCGTCGACCTTGCCGCGGAAATAGCCGGCGACGAGACCGATCAGCACGCCCGAGACCACCGACAGCGTCACGACGACGAGACCGATGAAGAGCGAGAAGCGCGCACCGTAGATGAGGCGCGAGAGGATGTCGCGGCCGACGGCGTCGGTGCCGAGAATGTGCCCCCAGCTGCCGCCTTCCTGGAAGACGGTCGGCATGAGGAGGAGTTCGCGGTTCTGGATGCTCGGGCTGTGCGGCGCGACGATGGGCGCGAAGACGGCGACGAACAGGATGATCAGGAACACGAAGAGGCCAATGACGGCGCCCTTGTTGCGCGAGAAATAGAACCAGAACTCGGAGAGGCCCGAAGGCGGTGTGGTGTTTTGAACAGTCGTCACGGGACCGCCTCCTAGTGCCGGATCCGCGGGTTGATCCAGCCGTAAAGCAGGTCGACCACGAGGTTGACGATCATGATGACGGCGGCGATCAGCATCAGGCCACCCTGCACCACGGCATAATCGCGCTTGAAGACGCTATCGACCATCCACTTGCCGATGCCCGGCCAGGAGAAGATCGTCTCGGTGAGGATGGCACCCGCGAGCAGCACGCCGACCTGA
>JAIUOY010000034.1:0-3987 GCA_020160995.1 Pseudomonadota bacterium
CAAGCCGCGGCGGGCAGATCGAGACGCAGTCCATCGCCTTCTCGATCTCGGCCATCAGCCCGGCGCCGGCGGTGACGCCGCCGACGCGGTAGCCGGTCAGCGCGAAGACCTTGGAGAAGCTGTAGAGGTGGACGAGCGTGCCCTGCCAGTCGGGCTCGTCGAACAGCCCATGCGGGCGCTCGCCCTCGGGCAGGAAGTCCTTGTAGGTCTCGTCGAGCAGCAGGGCGATGCCGTGCTTCTTGGCGAGTTCGTAGAAGGCGTGGATGGTCGCGCGCGGATAGACGGCGCCCGTCGGATTGTTGGGCGAGATCAGCACGATGGCGCGGGTGCGCGGGCCGATCAGCTTTTCGGCATCCTCGGCGTTGGGCACTGCGCCGCTCCCCGGCCGGAAGTCGAGCGACACCGGCTCGACGCCCTGCATGCGCATCCACATGTCGTGATTGAAGTAGTGCGGTCGCGGCAGGATTACCTGGTCGCCGGCCTGGGCGATGCTCATCAGGGCAAGGCAGAAGGCCTGGTTGCAGCCCGAGGTGATTCCGACCTCGTCGGCGCCGATCCGTGCGCCGTAGAAGGACGAGAGGTGGGCGGCGTAGGTCTCGCGCAGCGCCGGCAGGCCGAGGATCGGCGTGTAGCCGTGCATGGTGGGATCGAGCAGCAGCTCGCCCAGATGCTTGCGCAGCTCGAGCGCCGGCGGGTAGCCCGGCACGGCCTGGCTGAGATCGATGAGCGGGCGGTCGGCGGGAAAGGTGCGGCCCAGGACCCAGCGCTTGGTCTCGCCGATGGGCGAGGGAGCAACGGCGGCGAGCCAGGGATTGGCGGCGGGAACGGTTTTCATCAGACGAAAGACACCTCAGTACATGCTGCCGCCGGCGCTCTTGGCTCCGGTCGCGTTGCCTTCGCGCATCGCCGCGACGGTTGCCTTGGCGGCGTTCACCAGCAATGCGTTGTCGGCGAGGATGGTCGTGAACTGGAAGCCCCAGCCGATTGCCTTCTTGGCGTAGTCGGTCGAGCCGCAATGGATGCCGGCATGGATCTTGTGCTTCTTGCAGGCCTTCACGATGGTCTGGATGGCGTCGACGATCCTGGGATCGGTCTGGTCGCCGCGCGGCTCGCCACCCAGCGACAGGCCGAGATCGGCCGGGCCGACATAGACGGCATCGAGGCCGGGCGTCGACAGGATGTCGTCGAGATTCTCCATCGCCTTCTTGGTCTCGATCATCGCAAAGGTGAGCACCGTGTCATTTGCATTCTTTACGTAATCGGCGCCGTGCAGCCAGTTGGCGCGCGTCGGGCCGACACTGCGATAGCCGGCCGGCGCATAGCGGCAGGCGCCGACGAAGGCCTCGCATTCGGCGCGGCTATTGACCATGGGGCAGATGATTCCGAAGGCCCCGGCGTCGAGCAGCTTCATGATGATGCCGGGCTCGTTCCACGGCACGCGCGCCAGCGGGATCGTCGGCGTCGTGGCGATCGCCTGGAAGAGCGACACGGCTGCCTGATAATCGATCAAACCGTGCTGCAGGTCGGCCGTAAGCGAATCCCATCCGCCTTGCGCCATGCCTTCGGCAGCCACACCGCTCGGGATTCCCAGCCAGCCGTTGACGGCGGCGCCGCCCTTTTTCCAGATCGATTTCACAGTGTTTTCGCGCACGACGTCTTCCTCCGCGGCTCTCTCGATTGGCTGCGCGCGGAGCATCCAGACGTCCTCTCGGACTGTCAAATATTGCTCATTTCGGGATGCGTGCCAAAACCCGTTGCTTGCTCGGCGTGTTGTGCATAGCATTTGCTCCAAGGCTCCGTGCGAAAACTCTTCGTAAAAATGTGAGCGCTGTCATCAGCCGGCAAACCGGCGCAGAGGAGGAAACATGGTTTCGACAAAGGTCAGTCGTCGTCGTTTCGTGGCCGGAACTGCCGTCGCATCGACGGCGTTGGTCGCCGCACCGTTCGTTCGCAGCGCCAATGCTGCGGGCAAACTGTCGATCGGATTTTGGGACCACTGGGTGCCGGGCGCCAACAAGGCGACCACGGACCTCGTGAAAGAGTGGGCCGACAAGGAAAAGGTCGAGGTCACAATCGACTACATCACCTCGCAGGGCAACAAGCTGCTCCTGACGACCGCAGCGGAATCCCAGGCGAAGTCAGGCCACGACGTTCTCGCTTTTTCGACCTGGCTGCCGTCGCGCTATGCCGAGCAGCTCGTGCCGATGAACGACATCGTCGAGCCGCTGATCAAGGCCAACGGTGCGGTCAACGGCACTGTCGAGTATCTCGGCAAGGTCGGCGGCAAATGGCTTGCCGTGCCGGCCACGGTCGGCAGCCAGATCAAGGGGCCGTGCTCGCGCATCGACTATCTGAAGAAGTATGCCGGCATCGACATCCAGGCGATGTATCCGGCCGGCGCGCCACCCAAGGCCGAAAACTGGAACCTCGACACCTTCATTAAAGCGGCGGAAGCCTGCCACAAGGGCGGCAATCCGTTCGGCATCGGCCTCGGAACGACGTCGGACAATGTCGATGCGGCCGGCGCGTTCTTCCACGCCTTCGGCGCGATGCTGGTCGACGCCAAGGGCAACATCACGGTCAAGTCCGACCCGGTGCGCCAGGCCATGGAATACTACAAGCGCCTGATGGCCTTCCTGCCGCCCGACGTGCCGTCGTGGGACGATGCCAGCAACAACAAGTTCCTGGTCTCGGGCCAGGGCTCGCTGATCATGAACCCGCCCAGCGCCTGGGCCGTCGCCAAGCGCGATGCGCCGCAGGTCGCCGAACAACTATGGACGCACGGTTTCCCGGTCGGTCCGAAGGGCCGCTATGCGCCGTTCCTGCCGTTCTTCTGGGGGGTATGGAACTTCAGCAAGAACCAGGCGGCGGCCAAGAGCCTGCTCACCTTCCTCTCGCAGGCGTCGTCGGCCGAGAAGATGGTGGTGGCGTCCGGTGGCTACGACCTGCCGGCCTTCGCCAACCTGACCACCTTCAAGGTATGGGCCGAGGAAGCGCCGCCGAAGGGCACGCTCTACCACTATCCGAATCCGCACAATCATCAGACGCTCTCGATCGCCGCGGCGCCCGCGCCGCACAAGATCGCCGAGCAGATCTACACGCAGGCAATCCAGACCCAGATGGTCGTCCGCTACGCCAAGGGCGAGGCGATGGAGAAGACGCTCGACTGGGCGGCTGGGGAACTCGAAGGCTTCTCGCGCAACTGATGCGTCGTCTTTGATCGGTTTGGGGGATGCCGCCTTTCGCGGCGTCCCCTCGACCCGTCACATCGGCCACCCCATCAGGAGCACAAGCCATGGCAGATATCGCGGCCCGTAATCCGGCCGTCGGCGCAGGCGGCCAGCGCAGCGGCCTGCACAAGTTGATGCAGCGCAAGTCGACCATCGCTTTCCTGATGGCGCTTCCTCTCATTTTGTTGATCGCGATCCTGGTGGCCTATCCCGCCGGCTATGCGATCTACCTCGCGACACTGAACAAGGGCATGACGCGCTTCGTCGGCTTCGGGAACTTCGAGTTCCTCTTCGGCCGCGACACGTTCTGGCTGGTCGTCTACCAGTCCTGTCTGTTCGCGATCACCGCGGTGATCTTCAAGGCGATCATCGGCTTCGTGGTCGCCCATTTCGTGCACAACATTCCTTCCAAGGGCCAGCGCAAGTGGCGCGGCATGCTGCTCGTGCCGTGGGTGATTCCGCCGGCCATGAGCACGCTCGCCTGGCTGTGGCTGTTCGATCCGTCCTACAGCGCCCTCAACTGGATCCTGGCCCTTTTCGGCGTCGGCGGCATTCCGTGGACCGGCGAAGCCGGCTGGGCGCGCTTCTCGGTCATCCTGGTCAATGTGTGGATCGGCTCGCCGTTCTTCATGATCATGTATCTCGCGGCGCTGAAGTCGGTGCCGGAACAGCTCTACGAGGCGGCCTCGATCGACGGCGCCACCTGGTGGCAGCGCATCTGGTACGTGACCCTGCCGATGATGCGCAACATCATCGC
>JAIUOY010000035.1:0-4070 GCA_020160995.1 Pseudomonadota bacterium
CATCCCCGAGGCGGTGGTCGACCTCGAGGACATGGACGTGCCGCCCTCGGCCCTGGTGATCCCGCCGCGCGGCCTGAAGAAGGGCTTCGCCGACCTGATGACGGCCTACAACAGCCAGCGGGTCGGCGCCGCCACCGTGGCGCTCGGCATCGCCGACGGCGCCTACCGGCTGGCGCTCGACTGGTCGGAGACGCGCCACCAGTTCGGCCGGCCGATCAACGAGTTCCAGGGCCTGCAATGGAAGCTGGCCGACATGTCGATCAAGCTCTCAGCCTCCCAGGCGCTGGTCTACAACGCCGCGCGCTCGGGCGAAGGCGGCTTTCCCGACATGCTGATGGCCGCGCAAGCCAAGGTCTTCACCTCGGAAAGCGCCATCCAGGTCGTGAACGAGGCGTTGCAGTTCTTCGGCGCCCGCGGCTATTCGCGCGAACTGCCGCTGGAGCGCATGGCCCGCGACGTGCGCATGTTCACCATCGGCGGCGGCACCGCCGAAGTGCTGCGCAATGTCGTGGCCGGCGCCCTGCTCAAGAAGAAGCTGCCGCAGACGCGGGATGGCTGGGGCAAGGAATAGAACTCGCGGCGGCGCGCTACTTCAACGTCGTCGTCGTGGCCACCCACTTGTCGCCCTGCTTGGCGTAGCGCACGCGCCGGCGTTCGTTGCCCTGATCGCCGGACTTGAGACAGGTTGCCGTGAGTGCCGAGGCGCTTTCCCAGGCGAGCTGGCACTCGCCCAGGCCGCAGGGGATTGTCGTCTCGATCTCCGCCTTCACGCCGTCTTCGGTGGGCCGCAGGATGGCGAGATTGTCCTTGCCGTTCAGCAGGTCGCAGACGCCATAGGCGAAGCGCGCCTTGTCCGGCGACCAGACCGGCGGACCGGGAAGGTCGATCAGCTTGCCGGTCTTGCGCATCACCAGCGTGAAGAAGTGATCTTCATAGAAGACGGTACGCACGAGATGGAACGCGCCGTTCTCGTCGTAGTGCTGATAGACGTAGAAATACATTTCGTCACCGAACGGACAGTCGGTGAGCGTCACCACCTTGCCGCCGGTGACGGCGATGTAGAGCTTGTCCAGGTTCCGCCAGACGTCGCGGTTGTTCACCCAGCGCGTCTTCTCCTCGGCCCAGTTCTTCTGGTTGGCGGGCGGTGTATGGCTGGCCCAGTCGCGCCAGGCCTCGACCTCGTTCCAGTTCTTGGGCGCGCAGGTTGGCGGCCGCCTGCCCGTATCGTCGGCCAGTGCGAAGCCGGGCAACAACAACGCGATGGCGAAAAGACAGAACCAGCGGATCGACATTCCCACCCTCTTACATCGGGTGCTTCAGCATAGTCTCGAGGCTCACCGAACGCAGCGTCGCTTCGGCGATCTCGTCGATCTCCGTCAGCACGCGCTGCAGCGCGCCGCCGATTTCGGTGTCCTCGCCCGGCTCCCTGGCACGGCTGCCGGGGCCCGGCTCGAACAGGGACACGATATCCATCAGGGTCGTGCGACGGCGATTGCCGATGAAGCGGTAGCCGCCGGCTGCCCCGCGCCCGCCCTGCACCAGCCCCGCCGTCGCCAGCGTGCGCAGGACCTTGGCGAGGTGGTGTGACGAGACGCCGAACCGTTCGGCGAGATCGGCGGCCGAGAGTGTGCGCTGGGGATCGCGCGCCAATTCAAGCGTCGCGTAGAGGCCGAGCCGCGTTGCCGTCTGCAGTTTCACGGCAATTCCATATCGAGCTGCAAAGATGGCCCCGCGACCATGCCCTGCGCGCGGAAGAAGGAGAGGATCAGGTGGTCCTTGCGATCGACCAGGGTGCGCAGCCGCGTTACGCCGGCTTGGCGGAAACGCTCCGCCAGGGCTTCGAACAACGCGCTGCCGACGCCCTTCAGCCGCGTCCGGGGGTCGACCTGGATCGCGAACACCCAGCCGGCGGCCGGCTGTCCAAATTCCCAGGCCCGGACCTCGCCGGCGATGAAACCCGCCAGGGCTCCGCGATCGGTCTCTGCCACCAGGAAATGACGGTCGGGGGCCAGCATATCCTGCCAGTAGCCCGGCTTGGAAAGGCCGGTCAGCCGCTCGTCCAGAGCGGAAATAGCCGGCAAATCAGAGGGTTGAGCGGGGCGGATCGTGACCATATTTGAGAGATCAGAATGCTCTTGCGGCAAGGAAAGTAAATAGGTATTTCCGTACCGAATTACAGAAATAGGGAACGCCATGGCCGAGACTCCGCCCATCGACTTCCGGACCGAGCCCAGCCGCTATCGCCACTGGAAGCTCGCCCTCGAAAACGGCGTCGCCTATCTCACCATGGACGTGAACGAGGATGGTGGACTGAAGCCCGGCTACAAGCTGAAGCTCAACTCCTACGACCTCGGCGTCGACATCGAGCTGGCCGATGCCGTGCAGCGCCTGCGCTTCGAGCATCCGGAGATCGGCGCCGTCGTCATCCGCTCCCAGCGCGACCGCATCTTCTGCTCCGGCGCCAACATCAACATGCTTGGCCTCTCCACCCACGACCACAAGGTGAACTTCTGCAAGTTCACCAACGAGACGCGGCTCGCCATCGAGGACGCCAGCACACATTCCGGCCAGACCTACATCTGCTCCATCAACGGCATCGCCGCCGGCGGCGGTTACGAGCTGGCACTGGCCTGCGAACAGATCCTGCTGGCCGACGATGGTTCGAGCGCCGTCTCCCTGCCCGAACTGCCGCTGCTCGCCGTGTTGCCGGGCACCGGCGGCCTGACCCGGCTGGTCGACAAGCGCTTGGTGCGCCGCGACCATGCCGACTTCTTCTGCACCACCGCCGAGGGCCTGCGCGGCAAGCGCGCCAAGGAATGGCGCCTGGTCGACCGGCTGGTTCCCCCCTCCAGGCTGGCCGACGAGACCAAGAAGACGGCCGAAGACGTCGCCGCCAAATCGGCCCGCCCCAAGGATGCCAAGGGCATCGCCCTGCCGGCCGTCGAACGCAGCATCGAAGGCGACACGATCCGTTACGGCCATCTCACCGTCGAGATCGACCGGGAAGGCCGCTCGGCCAAGCTGCGCGTCAACGGCCCTGCCGCCGCGCCGCCCGCCGATGCCACCGCAATCCACGCCCAGGGCGCTGCCTTCTGGCCGCTGGCACTGGCCCGCGACCTCGACGATGCGATGATGCATCTGCGCCTCAACGAGACCGAGATCGGCACCTGGGTGCTGCAGAGCCAGGGCGATGCGGCGCTGGTCGAAGCCTACGACGCACTGCTGGCCAAGGAGGCGTCGAACTGGCTGGTGCGCGAGATCGTGCTCTACTGGAAGCGCACCCTGAAGCGGCTGGACGTCAGCTCGCGCAGCTTGATCGCGCTGGTCGAGCCCGGTTCCTGCTTCACGGGCACCCTGTTCGAACTCGTGCTGGCGGCCGACCGCTCCTACATGCTGGACGGCGTGTTCGAGGGCTCCAACCTGCCGGCGGCCACGGTCCGGCTCACCTCGATGAACTTCGGTCCCTACCCGATGGGCAATGGCTTGACGCGGCTGGCGACGCGATTCCTGGCGGAACCCTCTCACGTCGACGAACTCAAGGGTGAGATCGGCAAGGCGTTGGATGCCGAAGCCGCCGACGAGGCCGGTCTCGTCACCTTCACGCCCGACGATATCGACTGGGAGGACGAAGTGCGGTTGGCGGTCGAGGAACGCGCCGGCTTCTCGCCCGACGGGCTGATCGGCATGGAAGCGAACCTGCGGTTTCCCGGCCCGGAGACGATGGAGACCAAGATCTTCGCCCGCCTCTCGGCCTGGCAGAACTGGATTTTCCAGCGGCCAAACGCCACCGGCCCCGAGGGCGCGCTGAAACTTTACGGCACCGGCAAGCAGAGCAAGTACGACCGCAAGCGCGCCTGAGCGCCGCACGCAAGGAGGAATCCATGGCCATTGACTACAGCCAGCTCATCCCCAACAACGTCGACCTCTCGAGCGACCGCCGCCTGCAGCGCGCGCTGGAGAACTGGCAGCCGCGCTTCCTCGACTGGTGGAGGGACATGGGGCCGGACGGCACCTCGGCCTTCGACGTCTACCTGCGCACGGCGGTTTCGACGGACACCAACGGCTGGGCC
>JAIUOY010000036.1:0-32716 GCA_020160995.1 Pseudomonadota bacterium
ATCGATCTCGGCTACGCCTACAGCGATCTCGGCAGTGGCCATCAGCTCGGCTTCGTCGATGTGCCGGGCCATGAGCGCTTCGTGCACAACATGCTGGTCGGCGCCACCGGGATCGATGCGGCCCTGCTGGTCGTATCGGCGGTCGAAGGCATCAAGCCGCAGACCGTCGAACATCTGCAGATCGTCGACCTGCTCGGCCTCGATCGCGGGATCGTCGCTCTCACCAAGGCCGATCTCGCCGACGACGATCAGATATTGGACCGTATGGCCGAGGTCGAGACCCTGCTGTCGTCGACATCGCTGGCCGGGGCGGAGATCATCCCGGTCTCGGCGTTGACGGGACACGGCGTCGACGAGCTGAAGGCAAAGCTCCTGGCCCTGGGCGAAAGCGGTAAGGGCGCCTCGGGCTTTGCGCGCCTGGCGGTCGACCGCTGCTTCGTGCTCTCGGGTGCGGGTGTCGTGGTGACAGGCACCGTCCATGCCGGCGAGATCAAGGTCGACGACCGTCTGCTGCTGACACCGTCGGGACTGGAGGCGCGCGTGCGCTCGCTGCATGCGCAGAACAGGCCCGCCGAGATCGGCCGGGCCGGTGAACGCTGTGCGCTCAATCTTACGGGTGCGCGCCTGTCCAAGGACGCGATCCGGCGCGGCGACTGGGTCGTGAGCCCGGAGCTGCACGCGCCGACCGACAGGATCGACGTGCGGCTCAGCCTGCTGGCCTCGGAAGCCCACCCGCTGAAGCACTGGTCGCCGGTTCATGTCCATCTGGGCGCCGCCCATGTCATGGGACGTGTTGCCCTTCTCGAGGGCGAAAAGCTCGCGCCCGCCGGCACGGCGCTGGCGCAGCTCGTCCTCGAGGAGAAGGTGGGAGCGCTTGCCGGCGATCGCGTGATCCTGCGCGATCCCTCGGCCACGCGCACGATTGCCGGGGCGATGGTGATCGATCCCTTCGGCCCGCCGCGCAATCGGCGCGCCGAGCGCCGTCTGGCTCAGCTTGGCGCCCTTGGCGAGGCTGATGGCGAAGCGCTGGCCCGACTGCTGCGGCTGGAGGCCAGCCATGTCGACCTCGCGCGCTTCGGCCAGTCGCGCAATCTGCGTCCGGCCGAGGTCGAGAAGCTGTTGCAGGCCGCCGAAGGCGTCGGCCTCGCGGGCTTCGGCTTCCTCGCCACGACACTGGCTCGGGCGAGGCAAGACGTTGTCGACACGCTGAAAGCCTTCCACGAGAGCAAACCCGATGCGCCGGGCCTTCAGGCGGAGCGGTTGCGTGTCGGCTTGAAGCAGCGCTGGCCGGCGCCGGTCTTCCAGGCGCTGCTCGATCAGGAGATCCGCGCCAAGACGGTCGTGGTCGATGGCCCCTTCCTTCGATTGCCCGGCCATTCGCTCACTCTCGGCGCGCGCGACGAAGCCCTGTGGAAGAAGATCTCGGCGGAGATGACGCGCGATCGCTTCAAGCCGCCGCGCGTGCGCGATTTCGCCCAGGCCTATGGCGCGCCGGAGCCGGATGTCCGCAAGCTGCTGCAGCGTCTGGGCAAACTCGGCCGGGTCGTCGAACTGGCGCCGGATCACTATTTCCTGCGGCCGACCGTGGCCGAGATGATCGGCATCGCGCACGCCTTCGGCCATGATTTCACCGCCGCGGAGTTTCGCGACAAGCTCGACAACGGCCGCAAGGTCGCGATCCAGATTCTCGAATTCTTCGACCGCCAGGGCATCACCGTGCGTCGTGGCGATCTCAGGCGCACCGTGCCTCAGAAACTCGAGCGCTACGGTCCGGTAACGACGGCTCCCGTGGCGGCAGGTTAGGCCTGCTGCTTCGGCGCGGGGCCGCTCAGGCTGGCCTTGGCGCCGTCGGGCCCGGTGAACAGCGACAGGAGAAACCCGTGCTCCTCGTGCGGTTCGGCGCCGATGTCGATGCCGTGGGCCGCAAGCTCGGCCCGCTTGGAAGCGAGATCAGGAACGCGCAGGCCGGGCTGCCAGGTGCCGGCGGGATTGGCGGGCGAGGCGGGCTGCAGCGCCAGCCGCGTCGCGCCGGTATCGAACTCCGCCCATTCCGGTGTCTGGAACTTGAGCTTCAGGCCGACCGTGTCGCGCCAGAAGGCGACCGCGGCAGCAAGATCGGACACGTTGGCGATGACGTACTTCAGTTCGATGGACATGGAGTCGCTTCCTTCGGTCGACGCGTGACAACCCCCATATTATGGGGAATTATCGGTCTTGGAGGAGAATCGCTCCCGGTGGGGCGGCTGGCCTTCAAAGCCAGAGAGGGCCGTTAGCCGGTCCTGGGTGGGTTCGACTCCCGCTCTCTTCCGCCAATTCCCGTCTCCCCAGTCCAGCGCCGGATCTCGTCTCCGCGACGAGATCGACGGCACCGATCATGCGCTCCGGACGCGCCTGAGACTCCCCTGGTAGCCTTCGTTCGTGCGAAGAGGGGGCTACCAAGGAGATGCACTTGATCGAGCGAAGAGGTCCCTGGAGCGTCGCGTCGAGGCGCGAGGTGTATGACAATCGATGGATCGAGGTCACGCACCACGAGGTCGTCACCCCGTCGGGCACGGCCGGCATCTACGGCACGGTCCATTACAAGAACCTGGCGCTTGGCGTGTTGCCGATCGATCCTGAAGGGAACACCTACCTGGTCGGCCAATATCGGTTCGCTCTCCGGGAATACAGCTGGGAAATCCCCGAAGGCGGAGGCGCGCTCGACGGCGATCCGCTGCAATCGATTGCACGCGAGCTTCGGGAGGAAACCGGGCTTCGCGCCGAGCGCTGGCACAAGCTGCTGGAGTGCGATCTCTCCAATTCGGTGTCCGACGAACGGGCGATGGTGTTCCTGGCCTGGGACCTGTCTCAGGGCGAGGCCTCGCCGGAACCTTCGGAAGAACTGGTGGTTCGCAAGGTGCCGCTGAAGCAGGTGTTTCGGATGGCCGATGCGGGAGAGATCAGGGATGCGATAAGCCTGCTTGCCCTGCAGGCCGTGGAGCGGTTGCTGTTGAAGGGCAGGCTGCCGGAGCTTCTTGGCCCGGGAGCGTCCGGCTGGATTTGACGCACGATGACGCGTCGGCAGGACATTGCCTGCGGCGCAGCGTGGCCTCTTTGCGGTCATGGGAGGAAAGCCGGCGCCCGTTAGGTGCTTGAGCTGGCTCGGGTGGACCGCGTAAAATCAAGCAGCGCCGGGGCTCTCCGGCGGCCTTATTGCTTTCCATGTGCAGGAGTCGAGCCCGTCGATGCGTCCCTTGATTGCCGTCATGTTGCTGGCGCTCGCTGGCTGTGGGGCGTATCCGCACTATTCGGATCCGCGCCTCGCCACCAAGATCAACGACCAGTATGCCTTGCGGGATGCGTGTCTTGCCAAGAACGCGGAGGCCAATCTCAACAACAGTTCGAGCGCCTCGGAGATTGCGCGCACGATCAGCCTGAGCTGTCAGGCCGAAACGGACTCGCTGATCGCGGTCAGCAATCCCTACAACGACCCCAGGATCAGTGCGGCAATTGAGCGGGATACCCAGTTCCGGGCGACGGGGTATGTTCTGAGGGCACGTAACCTCGGCACTCCGAACTAGCCGGCAAGACGGCCTGGATGAAACCTGGTTGCGTCGCACCCGTTTGAAGCTCCAGCGTAGAGGTAATCGTGCCTGACGAGGACGACGCCAAGATGGCACTTGCCAATCTCATGATCCGGAAGGCGGGGTTGATCCGCACGATCCGGCATGAAATGCAGAAGCAAGGGGTCGTCTATTGGGCGGGCCTCACCGAGATCCTTGACGCCATCGAGCGCGCCAAGAAGCAGGAATAGCGGTTCACCAGGTAAGGAGTTGCACATGGTCAGATCAGCATGGACGGCGGTCGGTGTCGCGGCGCTCGTGGCCGGCACGGCAATGGTCACTCAGGCGCAGTCTCCCGCCGCGCCGGGTACGCCGGGCGCCAAAGGCAAGAGCGGCGCGAATGTCGGTTCGCTGACCTGCAACGTGGCCGGCGGCATGGGCTTCGTTTTCGGCTCGTCGAAGGACCTCAACTGCCTGTTCGCCCGCACCGACGGCGTGGGCGAGCGCTACACCGGCTCCATCAACCGCTATGGCGTCGATATCGGTTTCACCAAGGATTCGCAGATCGTCTGGCTGGTCTTTGCGCCCGGCAACATCGCCAAGGGCGCCCTGGCGGGCACCTATGCCGGCGGCACCGCCCAGGCGACGGTCGGCGTCGGTGTCGGCGCGAACGTCCTGATCGGCGGCGGCAATGGCCAGATCACCCTGCAGCCGGTCAGCGTCGAAGGCAGTACGGGCGTGAACGTGGCGGCAGGCGTCGCCGAGGTCGTGTTGAAGGCCGCGAAGTAACGGCCCAGCGCAGCGCGCACTTGCCGGCTGCCCGAAGCTGGGGTCAACTTCGGGCATGCCGAGCGCTGCCGCCGATACTCTGATTGCCCGCCTGCAAGCGGACTGCACCGCGGCCGAAACTGCGGAGCGTGCCGTGCGGGCCGCGGTCGAGGCGCAGATCAGGGAGGCCGAGCAGGCCCGCGCCTTCGCGTGGCGTCGCCTGAGCGCCCTTTCCGACATGGCCCGAGTCGCCGCCCTGGAGCCCGACCGCGAGGCCGCTGTCGAACGCCAGCTCGAAGCGTTGTTTCGCGACATTGGCTGGATCGAAGGCGGACTCGCCGAGCTGGGCGAGGGTGCGAGGCCGTTGATCGATTGGCTGCGGCCGATCGCGGAGGCGCTCCATGCCGCGGCCCATCCGCCGCCGGCCGGAGAAGGCGAGTCGGCGGAGCCGCCGGTTATCGCCGATCCGATTGCAGCCTTCCGCGCCTTCGAAGCCTGGTACGAAGCCGAGCGCGGCCAGCCCTTTCTGCAGGTCTTCGAGCGTTACGTGCCGCCCACGCCAGTGGTCGAGTTCTAGGTCTGGGAGCGGCCGATGAAGACCGACTTCGAACATTGGCTGACCGCTCAGTTCGGAGAGACCGGACCCTTCACCCTTTTCATTCTGCTGATGAGAATCGATGCAAGCGATGCCGTTCCGTTGAAGTCGAGCTATGCCCATCTGATCGGGGACGAGATGACCTGGGGCGAGATGCGCGGTTTGCTCGATAGTGCCGGAACGCCGTGGGATGGAGTCGCTTTCTTCGTGGGGCTCGGCCATGCCGGGGGACCGCTGGCGGATGAAGTCGCCCGGCGCAAGCTCGGCGAAGTCGAAGCCGACGTGCAAGGCGATCCACTGACGCTCAATCGTGGACGCTTCTTCGACCGCGAAGGTCGACAGCTGCGGATCGACGAGGCTGCGGCATGACGGCAGCGGCTTCACATCCAGGCTCCATTCATCGCACAGCGCGTCGTCTCACCGCGGAGGGCAGCGAGGCGTTGGACGAGATCGTGGCCGAGGAAGTCGCTGTGGCGCTGGTCTACAACGGCATCAGCCATGCCGTGATGATGGCCACGCCCTGCGATCTCGAGGATTTTGGCCGCGGCTTCTCCTTTACCGAGCGGATCGTGGAGAAGGCGTCGGAAGTCTACGACATAGACGTCGAGGACATGCGCGATAGCGCAGGCGTGCGCGGCATCGAAGTGCGGCTGGAGATTGCCGCCCAACGCATGGTCGGCCTTCAGAAACGGCGACGCACTCTCGCCGGGCGCACCGGCTGCGGCCTGTGCGGTGTCGACAGCCTGGAGGCGGCATTGCGGCCGGTACCCGTCGTGACGGCCTTGGGAAGCGTACGGCGTCAGGCGATCGAGCAGGCGATGGCGACCCTGCCGGGCGAGCAGCGTCTCAACCGGGTCAACGGTGCGACCCATGCGGCGGGCTGGGCAAGCCCTGACGGCAGGCTGATCGCGGTGCGCGAGGATGTCGGCCGGCACAACGCCCTCGACAAGCTGGCCGGCGCACTGATGGCCAGAATGTCCGCCGGAGCGGCTTTGGAGCCGGGCGGCTTCGTCGTCGTCACCAGTCGCTGCTCGTACGAAATGGTGCAGAAGGCGGCAGCGCTGGGGGCGACCGCGATCGCCGCGGTTTCGGCGCCGACCTCTCTTGCCATCGAAACGGCCGAGCAGGCGGGCATCGCTCTGGTTGCCTTCGTGCGCGAGGGGCGGCTTACTGCCTACGCCCATGCCGATCGAATCATCGCGTCGTGAATAGGGGCGTGAACGGCCGTCGCGTCTTCGGCGTCACCGGCTGGAAGAATGCCGGCAAGACCACGCTCGTCGAGCGGCTGGTCGCGGAGTTCGTGCGGCGGGGCTGGCGCATCGCCACCATCAAGCATGCTCATCACGACGTCGACGTCGACCAGCGCGGCACCGATTCCTGGCGCCATCGCGCGGCCGGCGCTGCCGAAGTCGCGCTGGTCGGCGGCCTGCGCTATGCCATCATGCGCGAGACGCCGGAGCCATCGCTAGAGGAAGTGCTGGGGCTGCTCCAGCCATGCGACCTGGTGATCATCGAAGGCTACAAGCGCGAACCGCATCCCAAGATCGAGGTGCGGGCCGATCATGCGCAGCCGATGGCGCCGGGCGATGCGAAGATCGTGGCCATCGCCGCAGACAGCCCGCCTTCCGACAGGTCGCTGCCCTGGTTTCGGCGTGACGATATCGGCGCAATCGCCGATTTCATCGCAGGGTGCGTTTCAGACCAGCAGGCTTCGTAGGAACAGGATCCACGACATCGGCGCGGTGGCGCGCGCCGCCTGCATGCGCAGCAGCATGCGGCGGTACTGGCGGTCGCCCAGTGCCGTGATGAAGCGCTCGCGGTCGCGTTCCATGGCCGCCAGCATGCGGTCGAGCATCACGGCATGGGTGTTGCCCCAGTTGCGGCTGGAGAGATGCAGCCGGCCACCCAGCACCGGATTATCGGCGGCGCCATTTCGACCATGCAGACGGTAGGAATAGAGCGGCTCGTCGATCAGCAGCGAGCCAGCCACCATCTGCGCCATGACCACGATGTAGAAGTCCATGTGCAGGCGGAAGGTTTCGTCGTCGTCTGGGAAGACGAGGTCGATCAGCGAGCGGCGGAACATCATCGACGAGGTGCTGACCCACACCCAGTGTACGACGCGCTTGGTGTAGAGGCGGTAAGGCGTCTGCTTGCGCCAGTCGGCCTTGCCGTTGGCCGTGTCGATCTTCGGCACGCGCGCCGGATCGATCGGCGTGAAGGCCTGGTCGCGGTCCACCCGCGAACGCTCGTGGCCGAACCAGTAGACGCAGCCCGCGATCAGCGCGCCCTGGCCGTCGATCAGCCGCGCGTTGCAGGCAGTGAAGCCGATGGCATAGGTCTCGTTGAGATGGGCGGCGAGGTGACGCTCCAGGAAATCCTCGTTCCAGAGATCGTCGGAGTCGAGGAAGCAGACGAAGGTCGCGCGCGTCTCCGCGAGGCCGCGGCGCGTGGCGCCGGTCTGGCCGACATTCTTCTCCAGCCGGACATGGCGGAAACGAGGATCGTCGAGCTCGGCCAGGGTGCGCTGCACTTCGGCGACCGAATCGTCGGTCGAGGCATCGTCGACGATCACGCATTCGAAATCGCGCAAGGTCTGGCGCGCCACCGAGCGGATGGCATCGCCGATATAGTCACGGCAGTTGTAGCACGTGACGACGACCGAGATGCGCGGGAGCTTGACGTCGCTCACTTCGCGGACGGACCCAGGAAGTCGAAATCGACGCCTTCATCGGCCTGAAGCACGGTCTTGTGGAAGAGGCCGGTGTAGCCGCGATCGCTGCCAGGATGCGGTGGCGGTGCCTTCCAAGTCTTGCGCCGGGTAGCCAGCTCCTTGGCGCTGACCAGCAGTTCGATCTTGCGGTTCGGCACGTCGAGCGTGATGCGGTCGCCGGTCTTCACAAGCGCCAGCGGCCCGCCCACGGCGGCTTCCGGGGCGATGTGCAGGACGATCGTGCCGAAGGCCGTGCCGCTCATGCGCGCGTCGGAAATGCGGATCATGTCCTTCACGCCGGCGCGGGCGAGCTTCATCGGAATGGGGAAGGAGCCTGCCTCCGGCATGCCGGGCGCACCCTTGGGGCCTGCGTTACGCAGGACCAGGATGTCGTCGGCCTTGACGTCGAGCTTGGGATCGTCGCCGCGGGCGGCGAGGTCCTCCAGCGAATCGAACACCACGGCGCGGCCGGTATGGGTCAGCAGGGCCGGCGAGGCGGCGGCGTGCTTGATGACCGCACCGCGCGGCGCCAGGTTGCCGCGCAACACCGCCATGCCGCCGGTCGGCTTGATCGGGTCCTTCGGCGTGCGGATCACGGTCTGGCCGGGCACCATTTCGGCCGCGTCGATCACCTGCTTCAGCGTCGTGCTGGCGACGGTGCGGCATTTCTCGTCGAGATGGGTGCGGATCTCGCGCATCAGCCGCGAGTTGCCGCCGGCCCAGTGGAAATGCTCCATGTAGTGATCGCCCGATGGCTTCAGGTCGACCAGCACCGGGACCTTGCGGCCGATCGCGTCGAACTCCTCCAGCTCGATCTCGATGCCCAGTCGCCGCGCGACGGCGGTGAGATGGACCAGGGCGTTGGTCGAACCGCCGATGGCCTGCAGTACGGTCAAGGCATTGCGGAAGGCACCCTTGGTCATGATCTCGCTGGGCCGGGGACCCTGCTTGATCGCCATCTCGGCCGCAAGCCTGCCGCTGGCCTCGGCGACGCGCAGACGGTCGGAATGGGTGGCCGGGATCGAGCCGCTGCCCGGCAGGCCCATGCCCAGGGTCTCGACGATGCAGCCCATGGTGCTGGCCGTACCCATCACCATGCAGGTGCCCTTGGTCGGCGCCAGCCGCTCGCTCACCTGTTCGATGTCCTGCTCGGAGAAGGTGCCGGCGCGATACTGGCCCCACAGACGACGGCAGTCGGTGCAGGCACCCAGCACTTCGCCCTTGAAGTGACCGACTAGCATCGGTCCGACCGGCAGCACGACGGCTGGCCGGTCGGCGCTGGCGGCGGCCATGAGCTGGGCCGGCAGGGTCTTGTCGCAGCCGCCGATCAGGACGACCGAATCCATGGGCTGCGCGCGGATCATCTCCTCGGTGTCCATCGCCATGAGATTGCGCAGGAACATGCTGGTTGGATGCGAGAAACTCTCGTGGATCGACACGGTCGGGAAGACCATGGGCAGGGCGCCGGCCAGCATGACGCCGCGCTTCACCGCCTCGATCAGGTCGGGCACGTTGCCGTGGCAGGGATTGTAGTCACTGAAGGTGTTGGTAATGCCGACGATCGGACGGTCCAGGGCATCGTCGGAATAGCCGCCGGCCTTGATGAAGGCCTTGCGCAGGAACAGTGAAAAGCCGGCATCGCCATAGGTCGCCAGACCCTGGCGCAGCCCGGTTGCCTTCTTCGATGCAGCGCGCGCAGAACCGTCTCCGCGCTTGGGCGCGCGTCGCTTGGCGGTGGCCATGGTCGATCTCTCTCCCTGTCTCAGCCTATTTTGTCAGGTTGGCGCATCACCGACCAGACCGGCCGCCCATTTGGCGTGTGCCGTGGCGTCGCGACCACCGGCAAGCGTGCGGGCGAGTTCGAGGCCCATCACGGCGCCGAACTTGAAGCCATGGCCCGAGCAGGGCGACATCACCCAGCCGCGTGCGCCGTGCTTCTCGACCACGAAGCGCTCGTCGTCGGTGACGCTGTAGAAGCAGACCTTGAGCTGCTCGATGCGCCAGTGCTCGAAGCCCTTGAGTAAGCTGCGGCAACGGTCGAGCAGCGGGCGCATCTCCTCTTCGCTGGCCTCCCGTGTGGCATTGGGATCGCCTCGACGGCTGAATTCATGGTCGCCGATCTTCATGCCACGCCCCTCGGCGGGCGGCACGAGATAGAGGCCGACGTCGCCCGTCTTGTCGATGATCATGGGCCCCCTGGCCCAGCTGGCGCGCTGGTCGGCCGGCAGATCGAAATAGATCACCACCTGGCGGGACGGTACGACTCTTCCGGACAGGGCCGGCAGCAGGCGAGGCAGCCAGGCACCGGCAGCGACGACGACCGCATCCGCCGTATGCTTGCCGCCTGCAGCCGTGGTTACGCCTCCGTGCTCGAGATCGACGTCGCGTACCGGCGTATCAGTATGCAGCCGAACATTGGGCCGTGTGCGAAGATGGCGGACGAGGGCGCCAACGATGTCCTGCGCAAACAGCACGCCGCCGGTTTCCATCCAGTAAGCGTGCTCGACGCCTTTGGTGTCGAGCAAGGGAAAGCGCCGCGGCAGGTCGTCCACCGCAATCTCGGTCATGGGCTTGCCGATGCGTGCCAGCACAGCAGCCGAACGTTCGGCCCAGTTCGCGCCATTGCCGGTCAACGCCAGTGTTCCGGTCGATGCGTACAAACGTTGCCCGAGGTCACCCCAGAGCAAGTCCCAGGCGACGAACGCCTCGTCGATCATGCGGGCATAGCCCGCGTGGTCGCCATAGGGGTGGCGAATGAGTCGGTGCTGATCGACCGACGACGCAAGCGGATTGGGCAAGGGGCCCTGCTCGAACAGCTCGACCTCGTGCCCGTCGCGGGCCAGACCCCATGCGGTGCTGAGGCCCATGATGCCGCCGCCGACAATGATCGTTTTCATGATAGTCTGAACAAAAGGAGGGTGGAACGCTGGCCGAATTTGCCTGAATGGTCGCGTAGCGCGAAAATGCGACGGCGACCAGTTACTCTTTCCACGATTCGGCGCAGCGCAAGCAACCTCGATGCGAATTGGACGAAGTGGCGTTGGATCTATCGTCATGAGTCTTGAAAATTGTATTGCCTTCGCCGTTGATGTCGTCGAGGGTTACACAACCGTAGCGTAGTGAGGGGGACGAACATGGCGATGACCATGCTGCAAATGTCAGGCGTACAACCTGCGCCGGCCACGACGGCCGATGGCGTTCTTCTGATTATCGACGCGCAAAGGGAGTATACGGACGGCTTGTTGCCGCTTGTCGGCGTTCAGCCAGCCGTCGAGGCGTTGGCCGTTTTACTGGAGAAGGCTCGGGCGGCAGGTACGCCGGTGGTCCATGTTCGTCATCAATCGAAGGGCAAGGCGTTCAACCCGTCGTCGACCGGCTACGAGATCGTGAAGGAGCTTACCCCGCGGTCCGGCGAGACGATCATCGACAAGAGCCTGCCCAATTCTTTTGCCGGCACCGATCTCGCCAAGCACCTGACGTCGCTCGGCCGCAAGAATCTGCTGGTGGGCGGCTTCATGACCCACATGTGCGTGTCGGCGACGGTACGGTCTGCGACCGACCATGGCTATATGTGCACGATTGCGGCCGACACGGTCGCGACGCGTGATCTGCCCGACGCTACGGGCAACGGCACGGTGTCTGCTGACGCACTGAACAAGATCACGCTCGCAGCACTATCCGACCGTTTCGCCTGGATCGTGCCGACGGCCACGAAGATCGTGTGATCTGCTGAAGCGGCGGCGTCGGCAGCTGCCGGCGCCGCAGGTCGATCAGGTTGCGCTGGTCGACTGAGGGATGGCGGTGGTCTTGGGCTGATCGACCTTGGTGCCGACATGGCTCATGGCGACGATGGCGGCCACGGCGATCAGCGACGCAATGAGCGTGTATTCGACGGCGGTGACGCCTTCTTCGCTTTTCACCAGGCGGCTGAAAATGCGCAGCAAGTGAATCTCCACGAAAAAATTCTTGATCCGCGGCGTCAACGATTGCGCCGAACGCCGGAAGGGGTGGTATGTGCCCCGCTTCGATGAATAAGTTCTCGAAGGCAGGATATTGACGCCAAACCCCGTTTCAACGCAGGAATTGTAACAACATCATCACCGCGCGCGCGGCGGCGAAGCTCGTGCTATCGTTCGCCAACAGGGAGGCGTGTCATGAAATCAATTCTGACAATGGCCTGGACGGCAGAAGATCCGTCCGCTTTCGATTTGGCCGCCAAGATCGCCCGGACTTTCGGGGCGCGTCTGATCGGTCTTGAACCACCGTCGTATGGCGTGATGAGCATGGCCTGGGCTGATGCCGGCATGGGGGCTCCCATCGGGGGCGGCCTCGCCGAGGACGCCGAGGAGCGTCAGCGCGTCGCTGCGGTGAAGCAGGCGTTCGATCAGCGAGCGGCCGGCCTTACGTCGGAGTGGCGTAGCGCCGACGATAGCGGCCCGACGGCAATCGGCACGATCGGCCGTGCCTACGACCTCATCGTCCTGCCGCAGCCGGGCGCATTGCCTAAAATGCCGGAAAGCGTGTTCGAGACGGCGCTGTTCGACTCGGGCCGGCCGATTCTCGTGGTGCCGCCGGGCGCGACCGGCATGGTCGGCAAGCGTATCCTCTTTGCCTGGAACGGCTCGACCGAGAGCGCCCGGGCGATCTCGCTCGCCATGCCGGTAATGGCGGGCGCCGAGGCGATCGAGGTGTTGAGCGTCGAGGGCGCGATGGTGCCGGGACCGACTTCGGCCGAAATCGCCGAATCGCTGAGGAGTCACGGCCTCAACGTGACGAGCCAGCATGTGAAGGCTGGTGCGAAGTCGGCAGGCCAGACGATCATCGACCGGGCGCAGGCACTGGGCGCGGACCTGATCGTGAAGGGTGCCTATACGCAGAGCCGTCTCCGCCAGATGATCTTCGGTGGCGTCACGCGCGATCTCATCCTGACATCGCCACTACCCGTGCTCTTTTCCTACTGACAATCCGCCGCCGGTGCCTCGGCCGGCGGCCATGGTAGAAACCGCCGCATGACGGCAGGCCCGACCAGGACCGATTCGCAGCGCAAGTGGCGTGCGATTGCGGCTGCCGCGATCCTGGTGGCGGTGTTCGCCGTCGGCCTCCTGTGGCCATTATACGAGAGCGCGACCACGGCCGGTCCAACGGTGGACGAGAAGCTGATCGCCTTGCGTACAGAGCGTGCGGCCTTGCAGGCGCGCGCCGATGGCGTCGCGCGGGTCGAGCTTCTCCATGCCCTTCGTGTCGCCGGCCAGCTTTCCGACATGCTGATCGCCCGAGACGAGGTTCATCGCGAGCGAGCCTTCGATCGGTTGCCGGAGCGTCGGCGGCAGTCCTTCGCCATGCTCGACGCCTTGAATGCCGCCTTGCGCGATGCGCTGGAGCGTCCGGGCGAGGGCGCACGACTGGCTGTTGCGCAGGTGGCTACGCAGGCGGTGGGCGAGGTCGAGCGTTTCGCCAGCGCGGGCGATGGCCCTGTTATTCTGTCCTATACGCCCAGCTTCGTGGCGCCGCGCCACGCCGCCGCCGAACTCAAACTGGCGCCAGGGCAGACGGTGCCGCCGCTGGCCGATGGGGAGTTGCGTCTCGACCAGCGTCGGGCCCGTGTCGAGGGCCGCGCCCAGCCGGCAGTGCCGCGCTACGTGCCGCCGTTCGCAGCTGCCAACGGCGACGATCCGCCGGTCGAGGTCGAAATCGTCGGCCTGCATCTGGCGGCAGGCCACGGCACCGTCCCGGTGCTGACGATCGGCGCCTGGCGCGGCGAGGCGAGCGTCACGCCGGGGCGCCTGCGTTTTTCCGTGCCGCGCAGCGTCTTTCCGACCGAGGCCGCGCGAACGCGTTTCACCACAGGTTCGCTGGCGCTCCGCCATGCATCGCGCACGGTGAGGTTCCAGCTCCTTTTCACGGTGCTGCCCGACCGTCCCGGATCCTTCGCGTTCGACCAGAGGATCCGCACGACCGAACCGGAGATCAACACGCAGGTCTCGCCCGAAATCCTGGCGCGTGCCGCGGCGGGGGAAACACGTACCGTCCGGCGTTGCTTCGATCCCCCGCAGGGATGGCGCTTCGACATGGAGAAGCGGCGCGTCGTCATCGTCGAGCGGTTGGGTTGGGTAGACGATGTCCCCGACGAAACCATGAACGGGGGCTCGGTGGAGTTCGTCGCGTCGGAATCGCCTGACCAGATTTGCCTGGCCGTGGTGGCCCGGCCGGTCAACAAGGAGGCCCGCACCGCCACGATCGGTCGTTTCGAGGCCACCCTCGTGCGGGACAGACCGGTCGAACGCGTCGTGCAGAGCGGTGTGCGCGCCCTCGACTGGGAAGAGCCGGCGCGCGTACCCATCGAGCCCGGAATGGCCGAGTGGAAGCTCTACATACGCCTGTTCGACGAGATCGACCGGACGTTTGGCGGCAAAGCGGATGCGGGAGCACCGCCGTCCGGCGTCGCGTTTCTCCGCATCGCAATCGACGACGAAGGCCGGTTGCTGGTCTTGCGGGCCGACCCGGAAGCAGGCCCCTGACTAGCGGCTGCGCGCCTCGAAGCGCAAACGGCGCTTGCCCGTATCGTCGCTGAGATCGAGGACGGTGCTCGCGATCTGCGCAGAACGCACCGCACCCAGCGCGTCGATAAACCGTCGCTCCATGGCCTGCGCGGGAGGCGGGCAGGCCATGAGCGTCATCGGGCCGGCGACGAAGCGCAGTCCATCGGGGGTGAGTTCGTAGGTGCCGCCAAGGCTGTTGCAGCCGCTCGAACTCGAGAACCTGCCTTCATCATCAAGACGCAACGTCGGACGCCGTCGCCAGTCGTCGAAGGTTACTCTCTCCCCATCGATCTCGACCAGACGCCACTCCGTGTCGCGCAATGCCGCGCCTCGCGTCGGCAAGGGCGGGCAGGCGCCGTTGGGTTTCAGGCTCAGGAATTCTTCGACCTCGACTCCGCTGCGATCGACGAACTTGCCGATCACCTCGACATAGAGGCTGGCCTCGCGTGACGGCGTCGCCTGCGTCCAGGCCCGCTCGAGGTCGGGCTCGGCGCCGCCGGGGGTAACTCCATAGGTGCGCCCGGTGAAGCATTCGGTGAACAAGCCGCCGTCCTGCGCATCGCGGTAGAGTCCTCTCAGTTGGAACTTGCCATCGATCAGGTCGGGCGTGGCGGCCTGCGTGAGCTCGACGCCTTTGTCGTCGATCAGCTTGCCGTTCCCGATCTCACGGTAGGCATGCCGCAAATTATCGCCGCCGCGAATCACGAGGCGAACGCCGCCATCCACTTCCTGAGCCCACTGTCCGAGGTCGAGGACCGGCTCGGCGACGCCGTCGCGCTTCTCTCGCAGACGGAACGTGCCGTCGGGAAACAGGGTGAGGGTGCTGTTCGGGCCGGTGAACGTCCGCGGCGGCTCGCCCGGCCGACCGGCCGCATGGCAGCGTATCGAACGCCCCGCTGCCGTGAGGGTCGCCTCGCGTGCACGACCGCGCAGTTCGTAGTAGCCGTCGGTATAGAGAAAGCCGGTATTGGTGTTTTGCCGCGGCAGCTCGATGTCAGGCTCGCCGGGCATGCGCAAGGTGGCGAGATCGCCATCGCTGGTGAAATGCGCGGAGAAGTCCGGGCCACCCGGGCAGGCGTATGCCACGTCGAGACCGGGCGGAGGTGTCGGGCCGGTCGGAGGTGCCGGCGACGGTTGTGTCGTCCCGGTCTGTGCCAGGGCGGGTGCTGCGATCAGCAGCAGGAGCAGTGCCAGGGCTTTCATTGGCTCGACTCCGGAATGTGACCATCGGCCGACAGTAGCACGGCAACCGGGCGCGTGGTCTCGAACTGGGCCAACACGATCAGCACCACCACCATGATGGGTACACAGAGGAACATGCCGACTACACCCCAAATGGTACCCCATAAGACGAGTGAGACGATCACGACCAGCGGCGAGAGGTTGAGCGAACGACCCATGATCGCAGGTTCGATGACATTGGCCGTCACGACCTGGATGGTACCGAAGACGAACAGCACGATCAGAAACGGCGTCAGATGGTCGAACTGCACCAAGGTCAGCAGAGCGGGTGCGACGATCGCCAGGATCGAGCCGACGGTGGGGATGTAGTAGAAGAAGAACACCATCACCGCCCAAAAGCCCGCGAAATCGACCCCGACCGACGACATCACGACATAGGCCAGGGCGGAAGTGGCCGTGGCCAACGTCGTCTTGATGCGGATGTAGATGCGGATTTCCCGGTCGATGCGGTCGAGCACGGCCCGAACGCGCGCTTCCTGGCCGTCGCCGTGGAAGACGGCAGCAAGCTTGCGCTGGAAGTGAATCTGCTCGACGAACAGAAACAGCGTGTAGATCAGGATCAGGCCGGCGACGCTTACGACGGAGGCGGCGGCGGCGGCCACGCTGCCCAGCGTCTCGGCAAGGCTTACGCGCGCGAACAATTCGGAAAGGGTCGGCGCCTGCTCCACGCCGATGAGCTGTGCACCCTGTTCGATCAGGTGGGTGAGCCGGTTTTCGTAGTTGGGCACCGCCTCGACAACGGCGCTGACATTGCGGCCGATGGTGCGGCCGACGATCCAGAACAGGCCGCCGATGATGAGGATGGCGGCGAGCAGGGCCACCGGCTGCGGCAAGCGAAAACGGCCGAAACGCGGCTGGCGGAAAGTGTCGGCCAGGGCGTCGATCATGTACCAGAGCACGATACCCAGCACGATCGGCAGCAAGAGGCCACGGCCTGAGATCAGCAGGAAGAGGGTCGCGGCGACTACGATCGCCCACAGAGCAGCGCGTTGCAGCGTCATGCGCGCACTATAAGGGCCCGAAATGAATCTTGGGAGGCAGGAGCCGTTCTAGCCCAGCCTGGCCGCAAGCGCCGCTCGGCCGAGCGGGGTCAGCTCGACCTTGTGTTCGCCCCGATCGCCGCCGCTCTGGCGGACAAAGCCTTCGGCACGTGCGTCTTCCCAGACGGGAAAGCGCGGGCAGGAGCTTTGCCAAGCGTCCAGGACCTCTTCTCGGCTGCGTGGCCGGGCAGCCACCCATTCGAGGAATTGCACCATGATCAGGCTTGGGGCGGCGGACACAGTCGGCATGCTGCTATTCTACCGTCCCAGGCGGGCCGGAAACAGAGCCCACACCCACTACTGGAAACCGCAGCTCTGCGCGGTAACGCCAACCGTCGCCCACCGGCTGCCCTCGCGGTGGCAGCCGTTCACCCAAACTCCCGAGAAGACCTGGCCATCGGCTCCCACCCACCTGCCATATCCGTTGGCGACGTCGTTCGACCAGTCGCCTTCGTAGCGTGTGCCGTTGTTCCAGACGCGCAAGCCGCGCCCCTGCATCCTTCCGTTGACGAAATCGCCCTCGTAGCGGCCGCCGTCGGCGAACAGCAGCGTCCCGCGCCCGGTACGCTGATTGTCCCTGAATTCGCCGATGTAGCGGTTGCCGTTGGGCCAGACATACGCCCCCTGGCCATTGGGGCGGCCCTCGCGGAACGGGCCTGTGTAGCGGCCGCCGCTAGGAAAGACGTAGGTGCCCCGGCCATCCCGTTCGCCGGCCTTGAATTCGCCTTCGTAGCGCGCGCGGTTGGCGTAGGTGATCTTGCCGGTGCCCTCGTAGAGCCCGTCCTTCATCTCGCCCTCGTAGCGCTCCGCCGGCTTGCCATCCCGGGTCCATTGCAGAACGCCCGTGCCCTGCGCCAAGCCATGTTCGCAGTCTCCCGACCAGGTGATGCCGACATTGGGTTCGGGGGTCGTGCTCACGACGGCACAGCCGGTCGTCGGATCCCTGATCTCGTCGCTGGCGCCGGATGCTCCAGGCGCCGGAGGGGCGCCGGGAAAGGTACGGGGCGGCAGGGTGCTGCCCGGCGCGCCGAGCTCCGGTATCGGCTGCGAGTTTTGCGCCGCCGCCGCCGAAGCGAGGGCAAGCAGTAGCAGGGCCGTTGGGATTGCGATGCCGGTCACGACCAGCACTCTATCAGAGATCCGCCCAAGGAACTCGGGCAGCCGTGTTTCGTTCATATGCTGCTGCGGCCCGCATCGCCGCGAGGGAAGGTGATCAGGTGGATAGCCGGCAGCTCGATGACCAGGGAAACGATCCGGCGGTCGGTGCCGTCCTCAGTCATGGCGCGCGCGTCCTGCCCGCAGTTACAATCGACACTTACAACGAAGAACTCCGGGATTCGGAAGGCTTCGTCGGGGATCGTGCCAGTGGACGCGCCTTCAGGGCGATTCTCGACGACTGGCGCGAGCGGCTCGTGGGAACGCTGGGCGAGGACCCGTTCGGCGATACGCCGACCGACGAGATCTCCAAATCCAAGCTCGACAAGGCGCTGACCGGCGACGAAACCGTCGCGGCAGGCTTGGTGCATACCGCCGTCGAGGAATTCGCCCATGAGCTGGCCACGGTCGTGCGCCGCTTTCTACGTCTCAAGGATTGGCACGGTACCGAGCGTATCGTCGTCGGTGGCGGTTTGAGCTCCAGCCACATCGGTCAGCTCTCCATGGGACGTGCCCAGATCATCCTCGCTGGCGAAGGCACGACCGTTGAATTGCAACCCATCTCCAACCATCCCGACGAAGCGGGTCTGATCGGTGCTGTTCAGCTCGCGCCGAGCTGGATGCTTGCGGGGCACGATGCCATCGCGGCGGTCGATATCGGCGGCACGAACATCAGGGCCGGCATCGTCGAACTGAAGATGCGCAAAGGCGATGTCTCCAAGGCTGCCGTCTGGAAGTCGCAGCACTGGCGGCATCGCGACGACGAACCTGGCCGCGAGGAGGCCATCGAGCGTTTGGCGGAGATGGTAACCAATCTGATGGAACGCGCAGCCGATGCAAAGCTCAAGGTCGCGCCCTTTGTCGGTATCGGCTGTCCGGGTCTGATCGACGAGCACGGCTCGATCCTGAACGGCGGGCAGAATCTGCCGGGCAACTGGGAGGAGGAAGGCTTTCGTCTCGACGCCGCGTTGGCGGAGCGGCTGCCGCGCATCGACGGCCACCAGCCGACGGTGTTGATTCACAACGACGCCGTGGTGCAAGGCTTGAGCGAAGTGCCGAACATGGAGGATGTCGACCGATGGGGCGTCCTCACCATCGGCACCGGCCTCGGCAATGCGCGCTTCACCAACCGGCCGAAGGAGTGAGGCCGGCCGGTCGTTGGCCTAAAAGCCGGCTTCGTTGACGATTCTCAGTGTTTTTTCCCGCAGCACGCCGACGCATTCGCAGGCGCTGCGTTCCAGGGCGCCGCGGTCGAGGACGGCGATGCGGCCACGCTGGTAGCGAATCATGCCGGCCTGCTGCAACTGATAGGCGATCAGGCTCACCGTCGGGCGGCGAACCGCCAGCATCTGGGCAAGAAAATCATGCGTCAGGCGAATCACGTCGTCGCCGATACGGTCTTGCACCTGGACGATCCAGCGGCATAGCCGGCGCTCGGCCGAATGAAGGGCATTGCAAGCCGCGGTCTGTTGCATCTGCGCCATCATCAATTCGCTGCTGAGTAGCGCCATCTTGCGCAGCGCCGGGCTCTGGTCGACGGCGTTGCGCAAGTCGGCGACAGGCAGGCGCCATGCGGTTGCGTCGATCTGCACGACGGCCCGCGCGGTGGCACGATGATTGCCGAACGCGGCGAGCGCACCGAGGATGGCCTCGCGGCCCAGCGTCGCCGTTTCGATCACTGCGCCGTCCTGCATGGAGGCGACGAGCGAAATCATGCCACTTTCCACGAAATAGGCATGTTCTGTGCGCTGATCAGGCTCCTGTAGGACCAGGCCCTGGGGCAGGCGATGAAAAGACAGCAGACTGCTCACCAGCGCGAGATCCGATGCCGGCAATGCCGCCAGAAAACGGTTCCTTGGCTCGAAGACGGACGTCACTACGGCTGGTTCTTCGTTGTTCTTGGGGGCCCAGTAGTGGTTGTCTCGAGTATCCGGTTGGGCGGTCATCGGAGCGGATTGACTGTAGGTCGAGGACCGCGGGTCAGTCGGTTCCGTAACGAACGTACGGCGAAGGGCGCGTCTTGGATTCATGAGATGGTTTCCATCGTCGGTTCGGACGAGGGTTGAAGGGATCTCGAAAGTCAGAAGGGCAGGGATCGTCCGTGCGGCAGCCGGCGCCCCAGGCGATCCCGTTTGACGGGAGTGGCCGGAGCGTCCACAACCTTCCCTTTGGTTTCGTCATCGGTCAGGGCGGCCTCCGCATGGCGACGCCCCAAGGTAGTAAGTCTAGGGCCGGTCGGCCCGTCGCGGAGCAAGCCGAGCAACTCCAGGCGCAACCGATGCGCCGACGGCAGCTTTACTGCCTGTCCTACTGACAAGGCACGCAGGAGGCGCTGCTCCTCGACACTGATCCGCACCTGCGCGGTCGGCATTTGTTTCGGCTCCCTCGATACTGGTTCAGCCAAGCAACGTGCCTTCAGGAGGCGAGTTCCCTTTCAAGGAGCGTGATTCAGGTGCGCTGGCCCGGCACAAAGAACGCCCGTCTGCTCCACGATGCAGCCATGATCTGCCTTGCTCGTTATGGTGGCGGCACGCTGCGGAGAGGTTCGAGTTGAGCAGCCTGGAAGGACGTACCGTGCTGGTCGTCGAGGACGATCCGGCGATTGGCTTGGATTTGCGAATGGCGCTGGTCCATGTCGGGGCGACCATCGCGGGGCCGGCGGTGTCCGTGAGCGCCGCCTTTGCCGCAATGGCCGATCAGGCCATCGATGCGGCGATCCTCGACATCCGGCTGAAGAACAACGAGCTGGTTTTTCCGGTAGCCGACGCCCTGGCCGCCCTGCGCATTCCCTTCGTCTTTGCGTCGGGCCGGTCAGCTGCCTTGATGCCCCTCAGGCATAGCGGACGGCCCTTCTTCGACAAGCCGTACCAGTCGGCCGAAGTGGTCGAAGCTCTGGGACGGCTCCTCGACCAACCTGCGCCGTAGCTAGGGATGGAAGACGTGCGTCCATGAGGTCCGCTCGTTGCCCATGTTCACCTGGGTGAACATGCGGCGCTCGTAGCCTGATCCACACTTGTCGGAGCGGATGGTGAAAGCCTGAAGGCTGATGCAGATTGGCACGGTACCGCCCCATTCGCGGCCGGACCGTTTGTCCTGCGCATACACGAGATAGGAGAGGTATCTGAGCGGTGCTTGCCACAGCATTGTGCAGGCGCCGGGCGGAAGTTTGTACCACCCCTCGGAAATGATGATCCGCTGGCCGTTTTCGGTGGCGCCGGTGTTCACAGCTTTGGCGACTTCGATTTCGCTGGCCGTCTGGTTGCAGACCTGGAAGCCCGGGGGGCCCGGCCGACGCTGCTGGGCCGCGAGGTCGGTTGCACTGCACAAGGCGGCAAAAATCACCAGAATTGCAGCGATTCTCATATTCTCCCCCGCTGGCCGCAAACGAAACCGCGGCGACATAGTCTTTTAACACAATGACAGAATGTTGCCTCGCAGCAGCAGGCGTGGTTTGTTCCGGCCGCATTGGGGAGTTGGGTAAACAGGAGGAAATGAAATGAAGCGACGTCAATTCGTGGCCGCGGGATCGGCCGCGGGCGCGCTGGGTCTTACTGCAGGCTGGGCACTTCCCGCTGCGGCGCAGGCCCAGTTCTCGATCGCCACGGGCACCACGGGCGCCGTCTACTATCCGCTGGGCGGTGCGATGGCCAACATCCTGAGCAAGAAGGTACCGGGCTGGGCCGTCACCGCCGAAGCGACGGCGGGTTCGGTCGCGAACATGCACATGATTCGTGATGGCAAGGCGCAGATGGCGCTGACCCAGTGCGACACCGCCTATGATGCGATCAAGGGCCTCGACAAGTTCAAGGACAAGCCCGTCGATTCGCGCACGCTCTGCGTCGTCTATCCCAATCTGGTGCACTTCGTGACCATGGAAGGCACGGGCATCAACAAGCTTTCCGACATCAAGGGCAAGCGCATTTCGACCAGCGCGCCGGTCAGCGGCTCGGAAGTCATGGCGCTGCGCATCATCGATGAACTCGGCCTCAAGCTCTCCGACATCAAGCGCGAGCGCCTGTCGCCGGCCGAGAGCACCAACGCCATGAAGGACGGCAAGCTCGACGGCTACTTCTTCAACGGCGGCCCGCCGGTCGCGGCGATCACCGACCTTGCGGCCACGCAGGGCATCAAGATCAAGCTGATCCCGACGGCCGACCTGGTGCCGGCCCTCAATAAGAAGTACGGTCCGGTCTTCGCGGCCAGCGAGATCAAGGCTAAGGCCTATCCTAACCAGGATGCCGCGGTGCCCGTCATCGCCATCTGGAACATCCTGGTCGTGCCGGCCTCGATGAAGGACGATCAGGCCTACACCATCATCAAGACCCTGTGGGAAAACCACGGTGACCTCATGGCCACCCACAAGGCCTCGACCGATATGACGCCCGAGAACCAGAAGGCGGCCAATTCGTCGGTGCCGTTCCATCCGGGCGCGATCAAGTTCTTCAACGAGAAGGGCATCAAGCTCTCGTAACGAAATTCGATACTGAGCGGGGCTCCCGAGATCGTGGGGGCCCCGTTTCCATTTGGGGGTAGGGGCGACATGACGGTTCAGGCCGAGCTGCTGAGCGACGAGGAACGACGCAAAGTCGAGGAACTCATCGAGCAAGAAGATGGGGCAATCAACAGGTTCGTCGGCTGGTGGGGCAAGGTACTCACCTTCATCGCCTTCCTGATGACCCTGTTCCACCTCTATGCCGCGGCATCGACCGTCGACACGCAGTCGCTGCGCGAGATCCATGTCGCCTTTGCGCTCTCCCTGGTCTTCCTGCTGTTTCCGGCGGTGAAGAGCTGGCGCAACAGGGTCGCGCCTTGGGACATCGTTGCCGCCGGCCTGGTGATCGTCGTCATCTGGTACATGATGACCGGCGGCACCTGGACCGATCTCAGCGCTTCCGACGACTTCCTCGACCGCTATGTATCGCCGACGCACACCGATCTGCTGATCGGCGGCCTGTTGATCCTGCTGGTGCTGGAATCGACACGGCGCGCCACCGGCTGGATCATGCCGATCCTGTCGTTGACGTTCCTCGCCTATGCGCTGTGGGGCAACTATCTGCCGGCGCCCTGGACGCACAAGGGCTATCCGCTCTCCGACATGATCGCCGAGCTCTACATGACGCTGAACGGCATCTTCGGTTCGGCGATCGATGTGTCGGCGACGCTGATCGTGCTGTTCACCATCTTCGGCGCGATCCTGCAGGCATCCGGCGCCGGGCGCTTCTTCATCGACTTTTCGCTGCGCGCCATGAAGGGGCAGCCGAACGCGGCGGGCCGCGCGGTCGTGCTTTCCTCGTTCCTGCTGGGCGGACCCTCGGGTTCGGGCGTGGCGACCACAGTCACGATCGGAACCGTGGCGTGGCCGATCATGAAGGAAGCGGGCTACGGAAAATCGGCGGCAGGCGGCCTGCTGGCCGCGGGCGGTCTCGGCGCGATCCTGTCGCCGCCGGTGCTGGGCGCCGCGGCGTTCCTGATCGCCGAGTATTTGAAGATGTCGTACCTCGACATCGTGCGGATGGCGCTCATCCCCACCTGCCTCTACTACTTCGGCCTGCTGGTGATGACCGAGATCGATTCGCGCAAGTACGGGCTGCGCGCCGTCGATCCCGCCGTCGACATGACCATGGGCCAGCTTCTGACCCGCTACGGCTTCCATTTCACGTCGCTGATCTCCGTCGTCGTTCTGATGGTGTGGGGCTTTTCGGCCACCTATGCGGTGTTCTGGTCCATTCTGCTCGCCATCCTGGTGAGCTACCTGCGCAGCGATACCGCGCTGTGGCCGGGCAAGCTGTTCCGCGCGCTGGCCGACGGCTCGATCCAGGCGCTGGGTGTCGCGGCAACCTGTGCCTGCGCCGGTATCATCGTCGGCGTCATCACCAAGACGGGCCTGGCGCTCAAGTTCTCGTCGATCGTGATCGACCTCGCCGGCGGTTCGGTCTTCTGGACCGCAATGTACACGGCGCTGATCGTGTGGGTGGTCGGCCTCGCCGTGCCCGTGACGGCGTCCTACATCATGTGCGCCGTGATCGCGGCCCCGGCGCTGATCAAGCTCGGCATCCCGGACTATGCCGCCCACATGTTCATTTTCTACTACGCGGTGCTTTCGGAAGTGTCGCCGCCAACGGCGCTGGCGCCGTTCGCTGCGGCGACGCTCACCCGCGCCGACCCCTACGTCACCACCTTGCAGAGCTGGAAGTACGCGCTGCCAGCCTTCCTGGTGCCGTTCATCTTCGTGCTCGACCCGATCGGCATCGGCCTCCTGCTGGAGGTGCCGAAGGACATGAGCTGGGCCTGGATCCCCTGGGTCACGCTGGGCGCGGCCGGCGGCATCCTGGCGCTCGCCATCGCAGCCCAAGGCCATCTGTGGCGGCCGCTCGGCCTGGGCACGCGCACCGTCGTGGCGCTGGCCGGCATCGCGTTGACCTTCCCGGAGGTCATCGACGACTGGGTCGGCGGCCTGGTCGTGGCGCGCATGATCGGCCTCATCGTCCTCGTGGGCGTCATCGCCTATGAATATGCCGGCTCGCGCAGGGACGAGGCGGCTATTCGAAGGTGACGCGGGCCTCCCGGCCCAGCATCAACGGCATGCTCGACGGATTGTCGGGCTTGATCTCGACCTCGACCAGGCGGGTGTTCTGTTCACCGAGATCCGCCTCGGAGCGCTTGCTCCGCTTGATCGTGAGCGGCGTGCGGACGATCGTGCCGATATGGGCGGTCCGGCTGCCTTGGAAAGTGAACTCGACCTTGCCGCCGAGCTTCAGGCTGCGCAGATGGATCTCGTCGACGTCGGCGAAGATGCGAATCTGGTTGAGATCGACGATCTTGGCGATGCCCTTGTAAGGAAAGATGCGCTCGCCGGCGCGCGTGTAGATATCGACCACGACACCGTCGAGCGGCGACCGCACCAGCGAGGATTCGCGTTCGAGCTTCGCCGCGTCGAGCCGGGCCTTGATGATGGTGATTTCGGATTCGATCTGCGCCAGGTCGGCGGCCAGCACGTCCTTCAAATACTTGAGCTTGGCCTGCTCGCGTTCGAGGCTCTGCTGGGCAATCGTGGACTGGAGCTGCTTCTGGTCAGGCGGCGCGCTCGACCGCGAGAGTTCGAGGTCCTTCAGGCGGCTCTCTTCCGAGGCGGCCTTCACCGACACTTCCTGCTGGGCGATCTCCGAGGTGCGGTAGCCCGAGACCATCGTCTCGCGCTGCTGCTGGGCCTTGGTGAGTTCGGCTTCACGGCGGCGCACGTCGATGTCGGCCGTAGGATAGTTGTTGAGCACGGCCACGATCTGGTTGCGCTTGACCTCCTGGCCTTCGGCAATCCTCAATTCGAGCACTATGTCGCCGCCCAGCGGATCTCCGGCAATCACCGCCGTTCCGGCGGGCGCTTCGGTATAGCCGCGCGAAATCAGCGGGCCGCTCACTTCGCCCCTGTTCTGGGCGTTGCCGATCTGGCCGTCGGAGACTCCCGTCATCAAGACGGCACCAGCGGCGGCGGCGAGAATCGCTACCACCCCGACCCATGCGAATTTACTGGCCTGTGCCATTCCGGATTTGCTTTCCACACCCTTAGAAAGCCCGCTTCCCTCGATTAGGGCAAGGGTGCGCTGGTGCTGCCGGACAGGGTTGAACTGTCGACCTCTCCCTTACCAAGAGAGAAGGGGACGTTGCTATATCAAAGGCTTAGCGTCTTGCCCACCAATATGCTTGCCTAAATGGGCCAAAAATTCGGCATGTCTAGGGGCGCCGTCCTCGACACCAGGCAAAAGGACGGATCGCGCAGAATTCTGGCCGCTTCCCCCGTGAGAAAATCGCGCCGAGATCGGACGAGATGTCCGAAGGTTCCTTCGGCCGGGGCTTCTTCACACGCCATCGGTGACCCGCTCGTTCGCTCAGGTGCCCGCCAAGCCGGTCAAGCCGGGCGTGATCGTGCTGCTGCGCGCTTGAGGAAAAGGCCGAGACCATGATCCAGGCGGTCGACACCGCGCAAGAAATCACTGCGTGTGATCCGAAGGAGAAGATCGGCCGTATCCCCTCAAAAGGGGTTCTCATGCTTAGACTTGCTGCTTTGCTAGCCGCGTTTGTGCTGCTGAATGTCGGTGCTCTCGCGCAGCCATCGTCAATCGGGAGCGAACCGGCCGGACCTCCGCCGCGCGACTGGACGTTCGACATCGGGCCGGGAGCGGTGATGGCTCCATGGTTCGAGGGTGGGGCGTGGTATCGCGTTCTCCCCGTGCCGAACCTCGATCTCCGCTACAAGCGCGACACCGTTTTCGTCTCTGCACGGGATGGCGTCGGCGCGACACTTGTCGATGTGGCAGGCTTCAAGGCAGGCCCGATCCTGCGTTACCGCTTTCCTCGCAACGACTGGGACGGGCCGGGCCTATACGGCACGGGAACTGTGCCGTTCACGGTGGAGGGCGGTGGTTTCCTGCGTTACGACCAACCTTGGTTCGCCGCGAAGATCGAACTCCGTCGCGGACTTGGGGGCAGTAACGGCCTTGTCTTCGACGCGCTGCTCGACGGAAAGTTTCGGTTGAGCGACTCGGTGTTCCTGTCGGGCGGGCCTCGGCTGTCCGTAACGGACTCGACGTTCAATCAGGCGTACTTTGGCATCAATGCGAGCCAATCCTTCAATTCGGGCTACGCACAGTACTATCCCGCGGCAGGTCTGCGCAGCGTGGGAGCAGGGGCGAGCGCATTGTGGCGGATCAACGAGAAACTCAGCTTCGTGGTCTTCGGAAGCTACAACTACTTGGCGGATGTGGCTGCGAACTCCCCTCTGGTGCAGGGGCCGGCCGGCTCGCGCAATCAGTTCATCGTCGGCTCGGCGCTCTCGTGGCGGTTCGAATGGTAGCCGGAGGGCTAAGACTGGTGCCACTGCAACAGCATGCGCGCGCCGCCACACCATTTATTGTGCGCCCGTAGATTGCCAGCAAGTTCGGTGGCATCTCTTGCAAAACCGGCGGTCACTTCGATTGCCGATCCTCGACCTTCTCGGGTTGGACGTGCAGTCGCCGGGCGCCGTCCCAAACCTCGAATCCATCGAAAGGCTGGTCGGTCCTTTCGCGAAAGATTCGCCGACTTTGTTCAATCAGCTCTTCGTCCGAGCCGGTCTTCAGGAACTGGACCGCTGCAATGTGGCCGTTGCGAGTGAGATAGCAGCGCATGCGCGCCTCGATCACGTAGCGTGAGCGGGAGCGCGGGACACTTGAGCTATGCCGCTGTCTCTCAGCCGCCGACGCTCACAATCCGAGCCGGCGATAAATTTATCATCACACGAAGCGGACGATTGGCAAGGACTAAACGGTCTGGAAGGTCAGCCACGGAGGCTTTGAGATGGCGTTCTGCACGAGCGAGGGGGCAGAAGCCGGCTTCGGCCAATGGCTACGCCGCACCGCATCACCTTCGATGACCGCCGCCTAAATGCTCTTGGTGGCAGTGCCCCTGGATCGCTACGCCGCAGAACAAGCGTCGAACGACTGCCCCAACTTGCCCACCAAGTTCCGCAGATGCTCGTAGTTTTTCATGGAGGACGGTGGGCAAGACGCCGTTGTCATCCACAGCCTGCACGCTGCACGCGCCATCGATAAATCGTCGGCTGGGGGCACTTGCTGGCTTGGGGAATGGTGCTGCCGGACAGGATTGAACTGTCGACCTCTCCCTTACCAAGGGAGTGCTCTACCACTGAGCTACGGCAGCGTGCGGGGCGGGGTATGCCACAGCGCCGGAGGCCATTCAACCGCTGCCGCCGGCCGAAACGGACGTCGCGCGGCGGCTTGCCGCGCCGGCCGGGCTCTGCCTACCATTTTGCCAACGAACACAGGAGGAAATCCCCTATGGAATGGCGCCCGATCTCCGCTGATTCGCACATTACGGAACCGCCCAATTGCTATGTCGACCATATCGATCCCGCCTGGCGGGATCGGGCGCCGCATATCGCCCACAAGGAAGGCATGGGCGATATCTACATCGTCGACGGCATGAAGACGCCGGTACCCATGGGCCTGGTTGCAGCCGCCGGCGTGGCCCCCAAGGACATCCGGATCGGCGGTGCGAAATTCGACGACCTCCATCGCAGCGGCTGGGATCCGAGCACGCGCCTTGCCGATCAGGACCGCGACGGCGTCGCCGCCGAGATCATCTATCCCACGGTCGGCATGCTGATCTGCAACCATCCTGACTTCGACTACAAGAAGGCCTGCTTCGACGCCTACAATCGCTGGCTCCAGACCTATTGCGCGCATGCGCCCGACCGACTGGTGGGGCTCGGCCAGACGGCGATGCGGACGATCAAGGAAGGCATTGCCGATCTGGAACAGATCAAGGCGATGGGCTTTCGCGGCGTCATGATGCCGGGCAATCCCGGTGAGCATGATTATGACCACGAGGCCTACGACGCGTTCTGGGAAGCCGCGGTCGCGCTCGAGATGCCGCTTTCCTTTCACATCCTGACGTCGAGCGGCGACAACTCGCTGACGAAGCCGCGCGGACCCAAGATCAACGGCTTCCTCTCGATCATCCGCGGCTGCCAGGACATCATGGGCATGCTGGTCTACAGCGGCGTCTTCGAGCGGCATCCCAAGCTGCGCGTGGTCTGTGTCGAGGCCGACGCGGGCTGGGCGCCGCACTTCATGTATCGCATGGACCACGCCTACAAGCGGCACCGTTACTGGATGAAGGGCAAGGAGCTGGCGCGACTGCCGTCGGAGTATTTCCGCGACCATATCGCGCTTACCTTCCAGGACGACTGGACGGCGTTCCAGTTTGCCGACCGCATGGCGCCCAACCAGCTCATGTGGGCGAACGACTTCCCCCACAGCGATTCGACCTGGCCGTGGAGTCAGGACGTCATCGCCGAGCAGACCGCTCATCTGACCCCGGAACTGAAGAAGCGGATTCTGCGGGACAATGTCGCCGAGCTCTACAAGCTCGCAGCCTGACGGCTCTGGCTGATGTGGCGTCGAATTCGGACAGTGTGAAATTTCACTCGATGCGAACAATCGATCACTATCACGCGCGGTAGTTGCGGGTGCCTTGGGCGGCGCCCATGATCCCTTTGGCTATCGTAGCCAAGGGGAGAAGGACGATGCTGAAGAAACTGATGGCGGTCGCTGCGGCCGCCATTCTGCTGAGTGCCTGTGACGAACCCCAGACTGCCACGACGGCGCCGCCGGCGGCTCCCGTCGTTGCTCCGCCATCGTTCATGGTGTTCTTCGATTGGGATCGTTCGAACCTGTCGGCACAAGCGTTGAACACGATTCAGCAAGCGGCAACCACCTTCAAGACGAGGTCGAGCGCCCGCATCACGGCGACAGGTCATACCGATACGTCGGGCTCCGACCAGTACAACATGGCGCTGTCCCTGCGCCGCGCCAATGCGGTGAAAGCTGCGCTGGTGAAGGAAGGTGTTCCGGATGCGGCAATCTCCGTGATCGGCCGTGGCGAGCAGGGCTTGCTGGTACAGACCGGCGATAACGTTCGTGAGCCGCAGAACCGTCGTGTCGAAATCGTTATCGATGGCGCGACGATGGCGGCGAGACCCATGGACGATGCTGCCTACTGCCGGGCACTCGCGGCCAAATGGCGTGACTACGACCGGACGGATGCATCCGGCCCGGGGCCGCAGGCGATCGCCAAGTGCGATGCCGGCGACTATGCGGGCGGTATTCCGACGCTGGTCAAGCTGCTGACGGATGCCAGGGTTCCGTTGCCGCCACGCACCTGAACTCGACATGCATCCAAAGGAAAGGCGGCCCTGATGGCCGCCTTTTCTTCGAGCGCTACTTTGATTTGGAGGGACGCCCGGGAAGCCGCGTCCACTGCTCCGGCTGCAGTTCGCGATATTCGATCCAGGGGCCCGTCTCGGCAAAGCCGGGATCGAGCTGGCCAACGTCGCTCACCCAGTAGCCGAGCGAGCGCCGGTTCTCGTCGAAGCGCCAGGTGCCGACCACGATCTCATCGGCGACATGTCCGGCAAGTCCAGGGCAGAAAAGCAGCAGGGGGCCTTCGTCCTTCGGCGCGCTGGCCATCGGCTGCCAGGTGGCAGCAAGGGCCTGACGCAGGCGCTCGATTTCGGCCGCAGCCTGCCATCTCGCATCGCTTTCATGTTCGTGGCATTGCGCCCGCAGCTCTTCGACGATGTCCTTCATCTTTGCCCGATATCCCCCATGCATCACGAAGCCGGTCGACTGTAGAGCCGGCCAAGCAGATCGGCCAGCGTCGCCGCTTCGGCCGAAGAGAGATGCCGGCCGACCGCCTCTTCGATGGCGGCGGCATATGTGGGCCACATCCGCTTCCGTATCGCCCGGCCTTCGCGGGTGATCGTCAGGACCTGGCCGCGGCCATCTTCCGCGCTCGCCGCGCGGGCGACATAGCCTGCTGCGGCCAGGCGATCGATCAGGCGCGAGAGATTGTATTGGGCGAAGAGCATCTCGCGCTGCAGTTCGAAGGGGCGCAACCCAGTCGGCCCGGCGCGCTCCAGTTCGAGCAGAGCATCGTACCAAGCGAGCGGCGGAAGGCCGGCCTCCTTGAGGCGTGCTTCGACAGTGGTTTGCGCGGCGCGATGGGCGCGCTCCAGACGAGCCCAGGCGCGAACGACCGGCTCGGACGGCGAGGAGGTGGGGGCAGGCATGGGCGCAGATTACAGATATATGCATGTGCATCAAGATTGACAAACGAAGATGCGGAACCCATTTAGATGCAAATGCATCTTTATGGAGGCTGCCCATGCTGACCCTGGTTTCCTTCGATCTCTGCCCTTATGTGCAGCGCGCCGCGATCGCGCTTGCCGAGAAGGGCGTGCCGTTCGAGCGGCGCGATGTCGATCTTGCGAACAAGCCCGACTGGTTCGAGGCGATCTCGCCGCTGGGCAAGGTGCCGCTCCTGCAGGTGGACGACGAGGTGCTGTTCGAAAGCGCTGTCATCGTCGAGTACCTGGAGGAAACCCAGGCGCCACGATTGCACCCGGCCGAGCCGCTGGTCCGCGCCCGTCATCGTGCCTGGATGGAGGTAGGCTCGTCGATCCTGGCCGACATCTGGACGCTCGAGACGACGCCGGATCGTGCGGCCTTCGATGCGAAAGCCTTATCTCTTCGTGACAAGTTCCGGCGACTCGAAGCCGTGCTCGACCGAGGACCATATTTCGGCGGTGAGCACTTCAGTCTCGTCGATGCCGTGTTTGCGCCGGCTTTTCGCTACTTCGACGTGTTCGACCGTTTCGTCGATCTCGGCACTTTCACCGATCTTCCCAAGGTCCAGGCCTGGCGTCGCGCGTTGGCGGCGCGGCGCTCGGTGAAGAGTGCCGTCATCGTGGACTACGAAGTGCGACTGGAGGCGTTTTTGCGTCGGCAGGAATCGTGGCTCGCCGGGCTGATGGAATGAAGTTTGTGCATTTTCCCGCTCGCAGCGCCTTGTGTCCAAGGCCGCGCGGTGCCAGCATCTTCCTGATCACATCATCTCGTTGATGACCAGGGAGACGCCTATGGAGGTGGATGGCCTTGTCACGGCGTTGGAACGGATCGAACACGCCGCTCGCGACTTCATGCATCCGGCTGGCAAGCCCGATGCGCCGACCGCACTGCTGCACGTCCTGACGGAATGCAGTCGTACCCTCGGCCATCCGTATGGGATCGATCCAGGGCTGGACGACGTCCGCAGCGAAGCGTCGCGTCACTGTGCAGCCGTGCAGGAGAACCTCGCGGCTGTCCTGGAGGAGGTTCGCCAGCTTCATCTCACGGTGAGCGAGTTGCTGCCCTCGCTGGTCCGGATCGCTGATCGCGAGTGAGCGGTCAGGCTTCGACGACGACCCCGACCACGGCGGCGTAGTGGACTGCCGCTGCGGCGAGGACGAAGGCGTGCCAGATCGCATTCTGGTAGGGCAGGTGATGCCAGAGGTGAAAGACGACCCCTGACGAATAGAGGATGCCTCCGGCCGCCAGCAGGCTGAGGGTGACGGGATCGAAAGCCTCTATGAACGGTCCCGCCGCCACGACGCCGATCCAGCCGAGGGCGAGGTAGAGGCCGATCGAGACGGTCTCGATGCGGTGCGGCTTCAGGAGTTTGATGGCAATGCCGATCGCCGCTACGGCCCAGATCACGGTCGTGAGGGCAATCGACCAAGTGCCCTTGAGACCAAGCAGGGTGAAGGGCGTGTAGGTGCCGGCGATCATGGCGAAGATCGCGGCATGGTCAAAGCGGCGTAGCCAGTCGCGCCAGCGGCTGGTGCGAAACATGTTGTAGGCCGCCGAGCAGCCCAACATCGCCAACAGGCCTGCGGCGTAGATCAGAACGGGCGGCAGATCGTCCAGCCGACGCATCGCGGCGGCGATGACGATGATGGCTATGGCGCCGGTGACGCCGAGCGCGATGCCGAGCAGATGGACGGCCCGGTCCGCGGCGAGTTCGCGCGCCGCGAACTCGCGAAGGCCTGTGGCCACGCCAGTCCTCAGCCCTGGTCGAGGAACGAACGCAGCATCCGCGAGCGGCTGGGATGCTTCAGCTTGCGCAGCGCTTTGGCTTCGATCTGGCGGATACGTTCACGGGTAACCGAGAACTGCTGGCCGACTTCTTCCAGCGTGTGGTCGGTGTTCATGCCGATGCCGAAGCGCATGCGCAGCACGCGCTCCTCGCGCGGCGTCAGCGTCGCCAGCACCCGCGTCGTGCTTTCACGCAGGTTGCCCTGGATCGCCGCTTCGAGCGGGATCACGGCGTTCTTGTCCTCGATGAAGTCGCCGAGGTGGCTGTCCTCTTCGTCGCCGATCGGCGTCTCGAGGCTGATCGGCTCCTTGGCGATCTTCAGGACCTTGCGCACCTTCTCGAGCGGCATGCCGAGCTTCTCGGCCAACTCTTCGGGCTGCGGCTCGCGGCCGATCTCGTGCAGCATCTGGCGGCTGGTGCGGACCAGCTTGTTGATGGTCTCGATCATGTGCACCGGGATACGGATGGTGCGCGCCTGATCGGCGATCGAGCGGGTGATGGCCTGTCGGATCCACCAGGTGGCGTAGGTCGAGAACTCGTAGCCGCGGCGGTACTCGAACTTGTCGACCGCCTTCATCAGGCCGATGTTGCCTTCCTGGATGAGATCCAGGAACTGCAGGCCGCGGTTGGTGTACTTCTTGGCGATCGAGATC
>JAIUOY010000037.1:0-2880 GCA_020160995.1 Pseudomonadota bacterium
AAGTGCGAGGGATATTCCGCGTCACCTTTCCGGACAGACGCAAAAGGAAGATCGATGCGTGCCGTTCTCGACGTGGTTCTGCTCGCCCTGCAGATCTATGTATGGCTTCTGATCGCCTCGGCAGTGCTGAGCTGGCTGATCGCCTTCAATGTCATCAACACGCGCAACCAGTTCGTCTCCACCGTCTGGGACTCGCTCTATCGCGTCACCGAGCCCGCGCTGCGGCCGATTCGCGAGCGCCTGCCCAATCTCGGCGGCCTCGACATCTCCCCGATCATCCTGCTGCTGATCATTTTTTTCATCCAGAGCGTGATCGTCCGCTACATCTACCCGAACGTGTTCTGACCAGGCATCGGACCGAAAAGTGGAATGCACTTTTCGGAGACATCTGATGCCAGAACCAAAGGACGGATCGTCACTTTGTGCCCGAGAGGGCGCATGACGATCCGCCCGCGCCCTGCACGGGGCGCGACCCGCGCACCGCCACGACGCATTCGACGCCGTGGCGGACGGCATGCAGTATGGCCGCCTCGCCAACGCCTAGAGGTTTCCGCATGGCCGCTGCCGCCCTTCCCTATCGCAGCCAGAACTGGGCTCTGACCAAACCCGCCGCGCGCGGCAGGCACGGCATCGTCGTCTCGCAGAGCCGCGAGGCGGCCGAAGCCGGAACCGCGGTCCTCGAACAGGGCGGCAATGCCGCCGATGCCGCCGTCGCCGCCTGCTTCGCTCTGGCCGCGGTCGAGCCCTGGAACAGCGGACTCGGCGGCATCGGCTTCGCCGTCGTGCTGAAAGCCGGCGAGAGCCGCGCGCAGGTCGTCGATTTCGGGCCGGTCGCGCCACGCCGCGCCGATCCCGCCGATTATCCCCTCACCGGCGAGATGAAGAAGGACCTCTTCACCTGGCCGGAGGTGGTCGACGACCGCAACATCCACGGCCCCCTCTCCTTCGTCACGCCCTCCTCCGTCGCCGGCTACAAGAAGCTCAAGGAAGCCTTCGGCTCGAAGCTGCCGCTCGCCGACATCCTCGCACCGGCCATTGCGCTCGCCCGGCGCGGCCTGCCGGCCGACTGGTACACGACGCTGAAGGTCGCCTCCTCGGCCTCGGTCCTTCGCCTCTATGCTGAAAGCGCGCGCATCTACCTGCCGGGCGGCCTGCCGCCGGTGCCGCCCTATCAGGGCATTCCCGGCTTCATGAAGCTCGGCCAGCTCGGCGACACGATCGAACGGCTGGCAAAGGCCGGGCTCGACGATTTCTATCGCGGCGATGTCGCGAACCGGCTCGTGGCGGATATCGCCGCGGCCGGCGGCGTCGTCGATGCGCAGGACCTCGCAAACTGCAAGGCTGAGCTCCGCGATGCCCCGACGATCGACTGGCGCGGCAGCCATCTCGTCCACACAGCCGGCGGACTTACGGCAGCGCCGACGCTCGAGCGCGTAGTCGCCGGCATGGCGGATGCCCCGCTCGATAGCAACGGCCCCTCGGCCGCCTGGTTCGCGCAGCTCTCGCAGGTGATGCGTGAGGCCTACAAGGAGAGGCTCGACGGCCTCGGCGCTGCCGTCACGGCGAAGGAGCCGGGCGACACCTGCACCACCCATCTCACCGTGGTCGACGGCGAAGGCAATCTCGTGACGGTCACCACGACGCTGCTCTCCTCGATGGGCAGCCGCGTCGTGCTACCCTCGACCGGCGTGCTGATGAACAACGGCATGATGTGGTTCGATCCGCGCCCCGGCAGCGCCAATGCGATCGCGCCCGGCGCCCGCCCGCTCTGCAACATGTGCCCGGTCGTGGTCACGCCGAAGGATGGCAGCTGGCCGCGCCAGGCGATGGGCTCCTCCGGTGGACGCCGCATCCTCGCCAGCATCTACCAGACGCTGGCCTGGCAGCTCGATTTCGGCATGGGCACGGAGGCGACCGCCCATCAGCCGCGCATCGACGTCTCCGGCCCGGATTCGGCCAGCGCCGATCTGCGCCTGCCGGTCGAGACGCTTGCGGCTCTGGAAGCGGCGGGACCGACCGCGATCGTCGAGCACAGCGTGCTGCCGATCAACTTCGCCTGCCCGAACTTCGTCCGCGTCGACAGGAACGGCGCGGAAGGATCGAGCGACGCCGCCTCGCCTTGGTCGGCAGCCGTGGCCGCGACGCGCTGAAACAAAAAAGGGCGGCCAGTGCGGCCGCCCTTCTTCATGATCCCATGCGATCAGCCGCGCTTAAGCCCCCACGGATAGGGCGCCGAACCGGCGAGCATCCCGGTCATGTCCTTGCGATAGGCGGTGCGGCTGACGAACTGGCCGAGCGGGATGGTCGCGACCTCCTCCAGCGCCAGTCTGGCCAGCGCCTTGGCGCTCTTGCGCTGGGCGGCCTCGTCGGGGGCGTAGAGCCATTCCTCGGCCAGGGCCTCGGCCGCATCGCTCTTCCACCAGCCGAACCAGCCCTTGTCGCCCTGCCCGCGCACCAGCGACGACATCGCCGGATTGCCCCAGCTCGTGGCCGAACCCGTCGTGTGGAAGATGCTCCAGCCGCCCTTCTCGGTCGCCTCGCGGCTGCCGCGACGCTGCACGACCGTACCCCAGTCGCTCGCCGCCATCTCGACATTCATGCCGAGCTGCTTGAGCAGTTCGAAGGTCACCTCGCCGAGCGGGCCGATATCGGGGAAGTCGGTCGGGTTGATGATGACGACCTTCTCGCCGTTGTAGCCGGATTCCTTGAGGGCTGCCTTCGCCTTCTCCAGGCTCTGCGGCATCAGGTCTTCCTGCTCGCCGTCGAAATACGGCGTGCCGCGCCACCACAGGCTGCGGCAGGTCTGCCAGAGCGTGGTGTCGTCGCCCTGGGCCGCGCGCATGTAGTCTTCCTGCTTCACCGCCATGCGCACGGCCGCAC
>JAIUOY010000038.1:0-41074 GCA_020160995.1 Pseudomonadota bacterium
CCAACATGAACTACTCGATCTCCAACACTGCGGAGTACGGCGAGTATCGTTCGGGCCCGCGCATCGTGACGGCCGAGACCAAGGCCGAGATGAAGCGCGTTCTCGAGGACATTCAGTCCGGCCGCTTCGCGCGCGACTGGATGCTGGAGAACAAGGTCAACCAGGCCTCGTTCAAGGCGATGCGCAAGCGCATGTCGGAGCACCCGATCGAGGAGATCGGCGAGAAGCTGCGCGGCATGATGCCGTGGATCAAGGAAAAGGCCCTGGTCGACAAGGCGCGCAACTAAGCGCGCCGGCGGGCGGCAGCGCCTTCTGAGGCGCGAGAGCCCGCACAGTCCAGAAAGAATCGAGGCGCCGAAACCGGCGCCTCTTTTTTTTGTCCATTCTGCTCGGTGCGGGCTCTCGCGCTTGACTACAAGCGCTGCCGCCCGCCAGCGCATATGAATGCGCTTAGATCTTGTATCCGCCGCCCGAGGCATCGAGCATCGCGCCGGTGATGAAGGACGACTGGTCCGAGAGCAGCCACAGGATCGTGTCGGCCATCTCGTGGCTCTGGCCGATTCGTCCCATCGGGATCGACGCTTCGATGCTGGCGCGAAAGGCGGCGTCGTTCAGCCGGCCTTCGGTCATCTCGGTCAGCACCATGCCGGGCCGCAGCGAATTCACGCGGATGCCTTCGGCCGCGACTTCGCGGGCGAAGCCCTTGGTGAAGGCATCGACGGCGCCCTTGCTGGCGGCATAGGCCGACGAGCCGGGGCGTCCGCCCAGGGTGCCGGCCATCGACGAGACGTTGACGATCGCACCGCCCTTGCCGCCGTTCTTGGTCGACATGCGACGCGCCGCTTCGCGACAGCACAGCATCAGGCCAACGACGTTCACGGCGAACAGATTGGCGAGGATTGCTGCGTCGTATTCGTCGACCCGGCCGCGCCGGCCGTTGATGCCGGCGCTGTTGACGAGATGCGTGACGGGGCCCAGCGCCCGTTCGGTCTCCTCGAACAGCCGCACGATATCGGCCTCGTTCGCCATATCACCTGGCAGGGCGATGGCCTGGCCGCCCTTGGCCGTGACGTCGGCCACGACCGCCCTGGCCTGCGCATCACGCGAGCGGTAGTTGATGGCGATCTTGTAGCCGTGCGCTGTCGCGCGACGTGCCGTTTCGGCGCCGATGCCCGAGGCGCCGCCGGTGATGAGAAGCGTCTTGGCTTCAGATGACATAGCCACCTCCGGATGCGTCGAGCATGGCGCCGGTGATGAAGGAGGCTTCATTCGACAGGAGCCAGAGGATCGCCTCGGCGATTTCGTGCGCCTCGCCGATGCGCTGAATGGGGATCGACGCGGCTATGGCGGTGCGGACGGCCGTATCGTTCAGTCGGCCCTCGGTCATCTCGGTCATGACCGCGCCGGGGCGGACCGAATTGACCCTGATGCCTTCGGCCGCCACTTCGCGGGCAAAGCCCTTGGTGAAGGCATCGACCGCGCCCTTGGTGGCGGCGTAGGCCGAAGCGCCCTTCCGTCCGCCGAGCGTGGCGGCCATGGACGAGACGTTGACGATTGCGCCGCCTTTGCCGCCGTTCCTGGTTGACATGCGCCGCGTGGCTTCGCGGCAGCACAGCATCAGGCCGGTGACATTGATGGTGAACAGACGATGGAGGGTGGCGGCGTCATAGTCTTCGACGCGTGCCTTGCCGGGATCGATGCCGGCGCTGTTGACCAGATGCGTGATCGGCCCCAGCGCTCGCTCGGTCTCTGCAAACAGGCGCACGATATCGGCTTCGTTCGCCATATCGCCTGGCAATGCGATGGCCTGGCCGCCCTTGGCCGCGATGTCGGCCACGACAGCCTTGGCCTGAGCGTCGCGCGAGCGATAGTTGATGGCGATCCTGTAACCGCGCGTCGCGGCGCGACGGGCGGTCTCGGCGCCGATACCCGAAGCGCCACCTGTGATGAGAAGAGTGTTGATCATGCCGGCGATGATATAGTCCCGCCAACGATTCAGGAGGAAAAACATGAAGGCCGCTGTTCTGTTCAAGCCCAACGAGCCCTTGCAGGTCGTGGAGTGCGAGCTCGATCCGCCGAAGGCGCAGGAAGTGCGCGTGAAGATGCGGGCCTCGGGCGTTTGCCAGAGCGATTGGCATGTCATGAACGGGGACTGGCCGTCTCCCATGCCGATCGTGCCGGGCCATGAAGCGGCCGGCGAGATTCTCGAATGCGGCGCCGGCGTTACGACGGTGAAGCCGGGCGACCACGTGATCTTCTCCTTCCGTCCGCATTGTGGGCGCTGCCGCTACTGTACGCAGGGCCGCACCGTGCTGTGCATCGGCCGCGCCTCGGTACCGCCGGGCTCTCTCTACGACGGCACCCTGCGGCTGAAGCACAAGGGCCAGGGCATCAACCAGATGGCGCGTATCGGCACCTTCGCCGAGGAGGTCGTGGTGCCGGAGGAGATGGTGATCCCGATCCGCAAGGACATGCCCTGGGCCCAGGCGGCCCTGGTCGGCTGCTGCGTGGCGACCGGCGTCGGTGCGGTGACTCGTCACGCCAAGATCGAAGCGGGCTCGACCGTGCTGGTGATCGGCTGCGGCGGCGTTGGCCTCAACGCCATCCAGGGCGCCATGCTCTCGGGCGCGTCGAAGATCATCGCGGCCGACATCCTCGACAACAAGCTCGAGATGGCCAAGACCTTCGGCGCCACGCACACCGTCAACACCGCGACCGACAACGATCCGGTGAAGAAGGTGAAGGAGATCACCGGCGGGCTGGGCGTCGACTATTCCTTCGACGCGGTGTCGATCGACAAGACCCAGGCCCTGGGCTTCGACGCCCTGGCGCCGGGCGGGCACGCCGTTGCCGTCGGTATCTCAGCGCCGTCGATGAAGGCGCAGTATTCGCCCTTCATGATGGTGTTCAGCGAAAAGAAGGTGAGCGGCACCTTCTACGGTTCCGTGCGGCCCGACCTCGATTTCCCGGTGCTGGTCGACCACTACATGAACAAGCGTCTGAACATCGACGGGCTGATCAGCCGCACGTACAAGCTTTCGGAGATCAACGACGGCTTCAAGAGGATGATGGCCGGCGAAGTCGCCCGCGGCGTGGTTGTCTTCGACTGATGAGCGACCTCGACGAATTCGGTCTCACCGAAGAACAGAAGCTGATCCGGCGCAATGTCTCCGAACTGCTGGCGCGCGTGTTGCCGGCGGAGGAGGTGCGCCGGCTCGATGCCGCGAGCGAATTCCCGCACGCGGCCTTCAAGGCGCTGGCCGAAGCAGGCTACATGTCGCTGCCCTACGATCCCGCCTATGGCGGCATGGGCGGCAGCCGCAAGGATCTCGTGATCCTGGTCGAGGCGCTGGCGCGCCACTACAGCGGCGCCTCGTCGCTTTACCTGCCGACCGTCGTCTATGGCGGCATGCATCTGCAGCTCACGGCCGGCGAGCATCTGCGCCGGCGCTATCTGCCGGAGATTTGTGCGGGCAAGTTGAAGTCGGCTTTCGCGCTTTCCGAGCCCGACACCGGCTCGGACGCCTCCGGCATCAAGACGCGCGCCGTGCGCGACGGGAACGGCTACCGGATCACCGGCCAGAAGCTCTACATCAGCGCCGCCCATGTGGCGGACTATCTGATGGTGGTCGCCAAGACCGACGGCGATGCGCGGCACAAGGGCGTGACGCTCTTCTGGGTCGATGCCAAGGCGGCCGGCCTCACCATGAAGCCGCTGGAGACGCTGGGCCGGCGGACCACGCATGCCAACGAGATCTTCTTCGATGGCGTGTTCGTGCCGGCCGATCATGTGATCGGGGAGGAGAACCGCGGCTGGTCCGGCTTGATGAAGGGGCTGAACCTCGAGCGCCTGTGCCTGGCCGCGCAAGCCTGCGGCAACATGCATTTCGCCATCGAGTACGCCAAACGCTTCGCGCAGGAGCGGGTACAGTTCGGCCAGCCGATCTCCAAGTTCCAGGCCATCCAGCACAAGTTCGCCGACATGCGCATCATGCTGCGCACGACGCAGGCGCTGACCTACCGCCTGGCCGACATGCTCGACGCCGGGCTCGATCCCGTCGAGGAGACGGCTATCGCCAAGATCCAGGGCACCGACGGCGAATTCAAATGTGCCCACCTCGCCATGGAGATCATGGGCGGCGCCGGCTACACGATGGCGCACGACATCCAGCGCCTGTTCCGCGACGTGCGCGTCGGCTCGATCGGCGGCGGCACCAACGACATCCAGCGCAACACCATCGCCAAGATGATGGGGCTGTAGCTGCAGGCGGCGCGTCTGTTCTTCGCGTCGCACGAAAGAAGAACACGTCCCCAGCATGGTTGCAGCTCGCATGGCTTGAATCGCCTTGCGAGCGTTGGCCTGCCGGTCTAAACCCGGTCGCACCTTGGCGCCGGACGCAGGAATGGCGCTTTAAAATCAAGATTTCGCCGCAATTACAGAGACTTAACTCAATGCTGTCGCGCGTCATCGGGCTATTCTCGGCGGACATGGGCATCGACCTCGGCACGGCCAACACGCTGGTCTATGTGAAGGGTCGGGGCATCGTTCTCAACGAACCGTCCGTCGTGGCGTTGACCACGCAGAGCGGCAAACGACAGGTCCTTGCCGTCGGCGAGGAAGCGAAGATGATGCTGGGCCGTACCCCCGGTAACATCCAGGCGATCCGTCCGCTGCGCGACGGCGTCATCGCCGACTTCGAAGTCGCCGAAGCGATGATCAAGCACTTCATCTCGAAGGTGCATAATCGGCGCAGCTTCGCCCATCCCCAGATCGTGGTCTGCGTGCCGTCCGGCTCCACCGCCGTTGAGCGGCGCGCCATTCAGGAATCGGCCGAGAGCGCCGGCGCCCGCAAGGTATGGCTGATCGAGGAGCCGATGGCGGCGGCGATTGGCGCCGGCCTGCCCGTCACCGAGCCGACCGGCTCGATGGTCGTCGATATCGGCGGCGGCACCACCGAGGTGGCCGTGCTGTCGCTGGGCGGCATCGTCTATCCGCGGTCCGTCCGCGTCGGGGGCGACAAGATGGACGAGGCGATCATCGCTTATATCCGCCGCAACCATAACCTCCTGGTCGGCGAAAGCTCGGCCGAGCGCATCAAGAAGACCATCGCGTCCGCCTGCCCGCCGGACGACGGCGAAGGCCGCACCATGGAGATCAAGGGGCGCGACCTGATGAACGGCGTGCCGAAGGAACTGATCATCACCGAGCGGCAGATCTCGGAGAGCCTGCAGGAGCCGGTGAGCGCGATCGTCGAGGCCGTGAAGGTGGCGCTGGAGAACACCGCGCCCGAGCTGGCGGCCGATATCGTCGACAAGGGCATCGTGCTCACGGGCGGCGGCGCGCTGCTGGCCAACATGGACACCGTGCTGCGCCAGGCGACTGGCCTGCCGGTCTCGGTGGCCGAGGATCCGCTGCTCTGCGTGGCGCTGGGCACCGGCCACGCGGTGGAGAACATCACACGCCTGCGCGGCGTTCTGTCCTCAATGTACTAAGAGAAACGCCTCCCCTTCGCGCGCTCCCCGACTAAGCGGGGGAGGAGAAGTCGAGCGAGTTGGAGTAGAATAGCCGAACATGGCGATTCGGGACGACTTCGAGGTGGTCGCGGGCCAGGTGCGCACAGTTGTGCAGCGCTTCGCCCTTGGCCTGCTCGTGGTCTCTGCCTTCGTCATCATGCTGATCGGCAAGGCCGATACTGTCCTCGTCGAGCATGCCCGCGTGGTCGCCCTCGATGTCGCCAGTCCCGTGCTCGAAGCCATTGCCCGGCCTGTCGCCTATGCCAACCGCGCTATCGCCGACCTGAGGGAGTTTGCCTCGCTGCGCGAGGAGAATGCCCGGCTGCGCGAGGAGAACGCCCGGCTGCTTGCCTGGCAGACCGCCGCCCGGCGACTCGAGAACGAGAACGAGGGCCTTCGCGGGCTCGCCAACTTCCGGGAAGGACCCGAAGCTTCGTTCATCACGGCCCGTATCGTGGGCGACAGCATCAACGCCTATATGCGCGGGGCGCTCCTTAATGTCGGCCGTCGGGTGGGCGTCGAGCCCGGCCAAGCCGTCGTCACTGGAGAAGGCCTTGCCGGCCGTATCGCCGAGGTCGGCGAGAACAGCGCCCGCGTTCTCTTTGTCACCGACGTGAATTCGCGCCTGCCTGTGCTGATCGAGCGCACGCGCGAGCGTGCCATTCTGGCCGGGGACAATTCGGCCCGCCTGCGGCTCACTCTCCTGCAAAGCGTCGCAGGCGTGCAGCGCGGTGATCGTATCGTGACCTCGGGGCATGGCGGCAGTTTCCCGGTCGGCATTCCCGTCGGCGAAGTCGTCGAGACGAACGAGGGCAGCGTTCGCGTGCGGCCTTTCACCGATTTCTCGCGACTGGAATTCGTGCGTGTCATCGATTATGGCGTCACCGGCTTGGTGGGCGGGACGGGGGCTTCGCAGCCCGTGACACCAATGCCTGGCCAGAAGGCGCGTTGAGATGCGTGCCGATGGTGTCCTCGCCGCTCTCGACCGCTGGGGCAGGGCCGCCCTGCCGGGCTCGGTGCTGCTCTTCTTCGTGCTGTTGACCTTGGCGCCGCTGCGCGCACCTTATCTCTCGGACACCTTGCCGCTCCTGCCGGCGCTGGTCGTCTTCCAGTTCAGCCTGGCGACGCCCGAGCGCCTGCCGGGGCCGCTGCTGCTGGCCATGGGCGTGCTGCTCGATCTGCTGCTGGGCGGGCCGGGAGCGCCGGTCGGGGTCAGCGCATTGGGCTTCGTGCTGATCCGCGCCGCCGTCATCGCCAACCGCCGCTACCTGGTCGGCGTACCGTTTCTCTTCCAGTGGTTTGGTTTCTGCATTCTGATGTTCGGCTTCGTGGTGCTGGTCTGGGCCTTTACGTCGCTGTGGACCTGGACGGCCATCGATCCTCTGCCGGCAATCATGCAGTATCTCGTGGTGGTCGTGTTCTATCCCCTGTTGGCGCCGCTGCTTGCCCGAGTGCGCGCGCGCGATCCGCTGAACGTGCCGGAACTGTCCCGTGGCACGGCGCGGCCGGGCGAGACCACGTCATGAAGCATTTTCGCAAGGGTGACGGCGAGCGCAGCGGCCTCTTCACGCGCCGTGCCCTGCTGCTGGGCGGTGCCCAGGCCGCGCTGCTGACGGCGCTGGCCGGCCGGCTTTATCAGCTCCAGGTCGTCGAGACGGAGCGCTTCGCATCGCTGGCCGACGACAACCGCATCAATCTGCGGCTGTTGCCGCCGTCGCGCGGGCTGATCTTCGATCGCAGCGGCCATCCGCTGGCGGTGAACCGCAACAATTTCCGGGCGATGGTCGCGTCCGACCGCGGACGCGGCGCAGACATCCTGATCGAACGTCTCGATCAGATCCTGACACTGGGCGAGGCCGACAGGATCCGCCTGCTGCGCGAGCTGCGCCGCAGCCGCAACTCCCAGCCTGCAGTCGTCCGCGAGAACCTTGGCTGGGAAGAAGTGGCGCGGCTCGAATTCAATGCGCCCGATCTTCCCGGTGTTTTCATCGATCTCGGCCAGTCGCGCGACTATCCCGAAGGCGAGCTGATGAGCCACATCGTGGGCTACACCGGCCGTGTCTCCGACGAAGATCTTGCCGGTCGCGACGATCCGGTGTTGAGCCTTCCCACCATACGCTTCGGCAAGAAGGGTATGGAGCGTGCGCTCGAAGACGATCTGCGAGGCCGGGCCGGTGTGGTCCAGGTCGAGGTGAATGCCGTAGGCCGCGTCGTCCGCGAGCTCGACCGTACCGAAGGCCAGCCCGGCGCCAATGCGCTGCTCACCATAGACCTCGATCTGCAGCGCTTCGTGGCCGAGAAGGTGAAGGAACATCAGTCCGGTTCGGTCGTGGTCATGGACGTGATCACCGGCGACGTGCTGGCGATGGTATCGACCCCGGGCTTCGATCCTTCGACCTTTGCCCGCGGCATCACGCAGAGCGAATGGCGCGAGCTTCTCGACAACCCCGAACGGCCGCTGCACAACAAGGCGATCGCCGGCGTCTATCCGCCGGGCTCGACCTACAAGATGGTGACGGCGCTGGCGGCGCTCGAAGCCAAGGTGATCGACCCCTGGACGCGACTGCCCTGTCCCGGCTACCTCGAGCTCGGCAACATCAAGTTCCATTGCTGGCTGAAGGGCGGTCACGGTTCGACCAACGTCACCGAGGCGATTGCCTGCTCCTGCGACTGTTTCTTCTACGAAGCCTCACGGCGCACCGGCGTCGACCGCATGGCCGACATGGCCAACCGGCTGGGTTTCGGCAAGGTGAGCGAACTCGGCCTGCCGGGTGAATCGTCGGCCAACCAGCCGACGCGGGCCTGGAAGCAGGAGAAGGTCGGCAAGCCCTGGCAGCCGGGCGATTCCTTCAATCTCGGCATCGGCCAGGGTTTCATGACCGCGACGCCGCTGCAGCTTGCCATCATGACGGCCCGCATCGCCAATGGCGGCTACGAGGTTCAGCCCAATCTGCTGCTGGCCAAAACGGCGCCGCGCGAGGAGCTGGCACCGCCGGCGCCGCGCGACAAGCCGACGGCACCGTCGCTGCGCTTCAATCCGCAGCACCTGCAGATCGTCCGCCAGGGCATGGTCGACGTCGTGAACAGCAGCATCGGCACCGCCGGCGCCTTGCGGCGCGATGCGAGCGGCAAGCTGCTCGACTTCACTTTCGCCGGCAAGACCGGCACCGCCCAGGTGAAGCGCATCACCGAGCGCGAACGCGAGCTCGGCATTACCCAGGCGCAGTTGCCCTGGCATCTGCGCCATCACGCGCTGTTCGTCTGTTTCGGCCCGGCGGAAAAGCCGCGCTATGCCTGCGCCGTCATCATCGAGCACGGCATGGCCGGTGGCGCGACCGCTGGCCCCATCGGCCGCGATGTGCTGGCCGAGACCATCAAGCGCGATCCGTCGCGCCGCACCGACGGCTTCAAGAAAATGGCGTCGCGATGAGCCTCGCCCTCGATGCTCCCGCGCCGATCGGTTTTGCCGAGAAGATCTGGCGCATCAATTGGGGACTGGTCCTGGTCCTCACCGCAATCGCCGGGGTTGGCGTCCTGGCGCTCTATTCGGCTGCCGGCGGCCGCTTCGAGCCATGGGCGGCGCGACATGCCGTGCGCTATGGCATGGCCTTCGGGCTGATGCTGGTAGTCGCGCTGGTTCACCCCAAGGTCTGGCTGGCGATGGCCTGGCCGATCTACATCGTCTCCGTCCTGATGCTGGTGGCCGTCGATATCATCGGCAAGATCGGCATGGGTGCGCAGCGCTGGCTGGTGATCGGTCCGCTGCAGATCCAGCCCTCGGAGATCGCCAAGGTGGCGGTGATTCTGGTGCTGGCGCGCTACTACCACGGACTGCGCAAGGAACAGGCGTCGCAGTTCCTCTATACGCTGCCGCCGCTGGCCATGATCCTGGTCGTGGTGGCGCTGGTCATGGTCCAACCCGATCTCGGCACGGCGATGATGGTGCTGATGGGCGGTGGCGCATTGCTGTTCGTGGCCGGCGTGCGAATTTGGATGTTCCTGGTTGCGGGGATCTCGGCGGTCGCCAGTCTGCCGATCGCCTGGACGCTCATGCACGAATACCAGCGCAAACGCGTGCTCACCTTCCTCGATCCCGACCGGGATCCGCTGGGCGCCGGCTATCACATCACCCAGTCCAAGATCGCCATTGGCTCGGGCGGCCTGTTCGGCAAGGGCTTCCTGAAGGGTACCCAGTCGTCGCTGAATTTCCTGCCGGAGAAGCAGACCGACTTCATCTTCACGACCTTCGTCGAGGAATGGGGGCTGGTCGGTGCCTGCGTGCTGCTTGCCCTGTTCGCCCTGGTGCTGGTCTGGGGCTTCTCGATCGCCTTCCGCAGCCAGCACCATTTCGGCCGCCTGCTGGCGCTGGGCGTCACGTCGCTGATGTTCCTCTACGTCTTCATCAACACGGCCATGGTCATGGGCCTGCTGCCGGTCGTGGGCGTGCCATTGCCGCTCGTCAGCAACGGCGGGACGGCGCTGCTGTCGGTCATGTTCGCCTGCGGGCTGCTGATCGGGGTCAATGTCTACCGCGATGCGCAATTGCCACGCACGCGGTAGGCAGGTTTCCCCCGGTCGGAGCGTCGGATGACTCGACAAGGGGAAAAGGCCTTGGTATAGCCGCGCCGCTTCCGGGCAATGCCTCCGGTTTTCGGGGGGCGCATAGCTCAGTTGGTAGAGCAGCTGACTCTTAATCAGCGGGTCCCAGGTTCGAGCCCTGGTGCGCCCACCATTCCCGGCAAGCACTTAGCGAATCAATATTGGCTCTCGGGCCGTGCGAGCTCTTCGGGCGGCGACGATGCCTGTCTCGTGCCTTGTCGACGAGAGGGCCTCAACCAAAAAGACGTCGATACGGCCTCTAGTCATTCCGGGGCGAAGTACATTCAGGACAATTTAGCCGGGCCGATGGCAACGAAGGCCTCAGGGCCTTGGCCATCATCGACAACGTCCGGCGCGAGAACGGCAGGATCGTCACGTTCCGACGTCGTTGCTGCCCCGGCCCTGGTCGCGGATCCGGGCCGCACGTGTTTCCGATTTGGGGTTGTGACAAATCCGGGCCGGTCGCCGATCTGTCACGTTCGGCAAGTAAACGATCTGCCGCCAGTGCATCGGAGGCAGCATGGATATGGAAAACGAACTCCGACTAAGTCCCAGCGAATGGGAAACGTTGAAAGCCATCGGCGGCTGGAACCGCGACCGTCGCCTGCTCGACAACAACGCCGTCCGCAATCTCGTCGCGTCCGAACTTGCCATCGTGACAGACAGTGGACCTGCGATCACCGCGATGGGCCGTCGTGTCGTCGTGCGTGGCTCGCCGCAGCTCTGGAATTCCTGATCGCGCCTAACTTTTCTTCAATGCGCTGGCGGCGGCCTGGCGTTCGCGACGCTCGCGGCCGGCGGCCAGCAGGCGGTCGCGCTCCGCCGGATCGACGCGGCCGTATCGGCTGCGCCAGCCGGGGTCGTCTGCTTTCCAGGTGAAGGGCGCCTGCACCGTCGTGCGCGGCTGGGCCGCGGTTTCCAGGAGATCGAGCGCCTGACCGACGATCGCGCGCTGCATGCCGCGGTCCCAGGGAAGGCCGCACGGATTGCCGAGCGGGAAGTCGGTGAAGAGAAAGCGCGGCACGCCGCACTGTTCGACCACATCGCGGGCCGAGCCCACGATCACGGTCGGCAGTCCGTTGGCTTCGAGATGTCGGGCGACCAAACTCACGGTTTGGTGGCAGACGGGTCAAAGCGCGCAGAGCAGGGCGGCATCGGCGCCGTCGGCTCGTAGTCGCGCCAGCACCTCCGGCGCATCTTCGGACAAGGTCTTGCGCTGGCTGTATTCGGTCGGCACGCCATGGAAGCGCGACGCAAGGCCTGCAAACCGGCCCTCGCGCGCCAGTGCCGACGCGGCTTCGATCGGCAGATAGCTTTCGCGATCCTGCGTGTGCGTCGATTCCTTGTCCCAGGCGAGGTTGTCGGTGAACAGCGTGGTCGGAGGCGGGGCGATCTCGCCCGACCAGACGTGACGCACGCCGCGCGCATCGCGATTGCCGAGGCCGGGCGGGCTTGCCGTCGTGACGAGCCCCAGACGGACGGCGGCGAGAGGCTTGCCGAGCGGCGCGAACGGCACGTCGTCGAAGTGCGCCCAGACATAGTCCTGCTCGTATCCCAGGGCGCGATAGTATTGTCGCGTGCGCTCCATGTAGGAAACCGCGCCGACATCCTGCGCATCGTCTCGCTTGTCTTTCGACGCTGGGCTCATCGCACTTTCCTCGCTGTTCGTTTCTGACATCCTGCGTGAGCTTTGCCGTCGCGGCAATGTTCCGGAGTCTTTCGCTATGCGCTTTGTCTGGCTCGCCCTCGCATCCGTTCTCGCCGTGCTCGTTGGGAATGGCGTGGCGCAGGCGCAGCGGGCGGCTCCTCCCTTCTTTGCCTTTGTGCTGTTCGGGGAGGGTGCGGACGGCAAGCCCGTTCCGATGGTCCGCAGCGTCGCCGAGCGAGCGGCGGCATGTCCGGTCTTGCGCTCCTCGCTCGGCGGCACCTCCGTCGCCATGACGCCCCGCCGGCGTCCGGTGGGAGGGCAATTCGACGACGTCCTGGTCTGCGAGGCCCGCTACCCCGTTGGAGAGGCGGCGAGCGTTTTCCTCGGTGATCGGCGCATCGATCTGCCGGTCGTCTCACTCGGCACGCCGCGCCGGGTCGTGCTCGTGGGTGACAGCGGCTGTCGTGGCGACACCAAGGACAAGCCGCAACCCTGCACCGGCGACGGCTTCGCCAATGTCTGGCCCTTCGGCACGATGGCCGACGAAGAGGTGGGGAACAGGCCCGACCTGATCATCCATGTCGGAGACTACAATTATCGCGGCACGCCGCGGGGCATGGTCGTGCCGGCTCGTGTTTCGGGCTATGGCCGCGACATGTCTGTGAGCTTCTACGATACAGGTGATCTCGACGACGAAGACGAGCCGGACCTGCCCATTGGCGCCGCATACTGGAGCCAGAACATGGAGGGCAGCCCGATCCCCGACAAATGGGCGTACTGGCGCGACGACTTCTTTCTGCCTGCAGCCCGCCTGCTGCCTGTCGCACCGTGGCTGCTGAGCCGCGGCAATCATGAGCTGTGCAGCCGGGCCGGTCCCGGCTGGTTCTTTCTGCTCGACGCCAACTCGACGTTGCTCGGCCCCGGCGCGAAGCAGCAGGAGTGCCCGCCGCAGACGCCACCGGGCTGGCAACTCGGCGCTTGGCCCCGGCCGCCGGCGCTTCCCTTTGCCGGTCAGGTCTTCCCGACCCTCACCAACGCGCCGTTTCGCCTCAAGTTCGGCAAGCTCAATATCATCGCGGTCGACTCGGCCAATGCCGCCGATGCCGTCCTCTTCAACCTCGACCTCTATATTGGTCAGTATCGCGAGGTTGCGCGCCTGCTGGCCGAGGATCGCACGCCAACCTGGCTGGTCACGCATCGACCGATCTGGGGTGTCGTGAAGCGCGACAAGGGTGGCCCGCTCAGCCCGACGCCCTATGGCTTCGTCAACGAAACCCAGCGTGAAGCCGTGCGTCGTGTTTTCCCAGACGGGTTGCCGCCGCATGTCAAAGTGGTCGTTGCCGGCCACATGCATCGCTTCCAGGCAATCGGCTTCGACAGCCGCCAGCCGCCGCACCTCGCGGTCGGCACGGGCGGCATGGAACTGTCGCACGTCCAGCCGGTCCCTTCGCCCGAGCATCCCAAGAGACCTGTCCGTGTGCCCGGCCTCGATCGCAGCGACGCCTTTGTCGTGGGGCTGCGCGACTTTGCGACCATGGTGGTGACTCCGGTGGAGGACGGTACCTGGACCAGCGCGCTCTACGGCACGGCGGGAGGGGTGCTTGCGGTCTGCGACTCGCGCTGGCCGGGCCCCGGCCATGCCCGCTCGGTTTGCGAACTCAAGTAGCTCTGCCGGCCGCGACTTCGCGTTGATAGTAGAGCATGTCCAATTCCGGCGCCGGCTTGCCGAGGCCGGTGAGGATCACATGCGCCTGGCCGCGATGGTGAGTCTGGTGATTGAACCAGTGATTGAGCGCCGGCATCAGCTTCTGCACGAACTCCTCGGGCGTGGAGACGCGGCGATAGCGGATCACGCCCGCCAGTCGCGCGTCGTCTAGATCTTGGATCCAGCCGACGATGCGACGGTCTTCGGCTTCGCGCGCGGCGCGCAGTTCGTCGAAACGTTCGTGCAGGATGGTATCCAGCCGGTCGGGTGCATCGCCTTCGCCGGTGAAGCGCTTCATCCAGATGCGATCGGTCGTCAGCAGGTGGTTGAGCGTGCCATGTATGGACTTGAAGAAGGCGCCTCGATCGGCACGGTAGTCGGCATCGGGCAGTTGCGCCGCCGCCGCGTACAGACGGCGGTTGGCCCAGGCGTTGTAGCCTGCGAAAGTCCGGTAGTGTTCCTTCATGGGTGCCATCTTGATGCTGCAACGATGGAGTTCAAGATTGATTGAACCGTTCAAGCTGTCCGCCGGTCGGTAGCCCGTAGTACGCAGGAGTATCTTGATGACCAAGCGAATCGGCATTCTCACGAGCGGCGGCGACTGCGCCGGCCTCAACGCCACGATACGGGCGGTCGCCCTGCGCGCCCAGCTTGGCTATGGCTGGACGACGGTCGGTTTGCGTTATGGAACGCTCGGCCTGCTCGAGCGTCCCGTCGACGCGGTGACTCTCGATCCGGCGCGGCTGGATGCAGCGCTTGCCCGCCAGGGCGGCACGTTCCTCGGCAGCACCAATCGCGGCGATCCCTTCGCCTTTCCCATGCCGGACGGCAGCAAGAAGGATCGCTCGGGCGAGATGGTGGAGGGTCTGAAGCTGCTGGGACTCGAAGGTCTGATCGGCGTGGGAGGCGACGGCAGCCTGGCGATCCTGCGCCGTCTCCTGGCGCCATCGGGCATTCCCTTCGTCGGAGTCCCGAAGACCATCGACAACGATGTCGACCACACGGAACGCGCCGTCGGCTACTCGACGGCGGTCGCCATCGCCACGGAGGCGCTGGATCGCCTGCAGCCCACCGGCGCCAGCCACGAGCGCACGATGGTGCTGGAGGTAATGGGGCGCGACGCCGGCCATATCGCCATTGCGGCCGCGATCGCGGGCGGTGCGGACGTCGTTCTGATCCCCGAGGTTCGCTGGCACCTGGAGCGGGTTGTAAGCCGCATCGCCCGCCTGCGGGCAGCCGGCCGGACCTCTGCGCTGGTCGTCGTCGCCGAGGCGGCCGGCCAGTCGGACGAGGCGGCCGACCCTGCTACCGACGCGCCCGACCGCGGCGTGGGCGACTGGCTGGCCAAGCGGCTGGTCAAAGCCACGGGCGCGGAGGCGCGGGCGACGGTGCTGGGGCATGTGCAGCGCGGCGCCATGCCGACGGCCGAGGACCGGCTGTTGGCTGCGGCGCTGGGTGTGCGGGCCGTCGACCTGCTGGCAGAGGGCAAGGCCGACCACATGGTCGCGTGGTGGAACCGTCAGGTGATCGACGTGCCGCTCGAAAAGGTGGTCGGCAGATCACAGACTGTCGATCCCGACGGCACGCTGATCCGTACCGCCCGGGCGCTGGGCATCTGCCTCGGCGACACGGCCTGATCAGACGACCCTGATCAGACAACCCTAATCAGACGACAAGGTCAGCCGGCAAGGTCGGAGCGTGTGATCCAGAACACTTCGCCTTCGCTGAGCTCGGTGTCGAGCCAGAGGAAGGGCTGGCGGGGATAGGCCGTTTCCAGCGGTTCCCGGCCGCGGCCGATCTCGCAGACCAGGCCGCCATTCTTGGTCAGGTGCTGCGGCGCCTCGGCCAGAATCCGATGCACCAGGTCGAGCCCGTCCTTGCCGGCGGCCAGTGCGAGACGCGGCTCGTGCCGGAACTCGGGCGGCAGCTTTGCCATGCCACCGGCATCGACATAAGGCGGGTTGCTGATGATGAGGTCGTAGCGACGCCCCTCAAGCGGCTTGAAGAGATCGCCACGGTGGACGGAAATGCGATCGCCCAGCCGGTGGGCCGCCACGTTGCGCCGCGCCAGCGCCAGCGCCCCGGGCGAAAGGTCGACGGCATCGATCGTGGCGCGTGGGAAGGCGAGTGCGGCTAGGATCGCAAGACATCCGGATCCCGTGCAGAGATCGAGGATACGGCGCGGCTTGGCGACGGGCAGGACGCCGCCGGCCAGCATGTCGCCGATGAAGGAGCGCGGGATCAGCGCGCGCCGGTCGATGTGGAACCGCACGCCCTGCATGTAAGCGGCCCCCAGCAGATAAGGCGCCGGCATGCGCAGGCTGATGCGCGCATCGATCAAGGTGAGCAGCCGCGCCCCTTCGGCCGGCGTCGGCTTGAGGTCGAGCCAGGGATCAATGCGATGGATCGGGAGACGCAGGGCCTCCAGCACCAGGAAGGCAGCCTCGTCCACGGCGTTGGTCGTGCCGTGACCGTAGCTGAGCCTTGCCTGGCGAAAGCGGCGGACCGCGAAATGGAAGAAGTCACCCAGTGTGACGAGAGAGGGTTTGTTAGCCTGCGCCATGTGATCCTAGATTAGCCTGTCTGCCGCCCTCGGAGTGATCATGAATCGTCGCGCCCTTCTCGTTGCCGGCCTGCTTGCCGCGATGGTGCTGGGCCCGGCGCAGGCGGCGTCGGAGGTCAAGGTGATCTATGTGGGTGGCTGGGATTGCCAGCCCTGCACGAACTGGAAGAAGCAGTACAAGGCGGCCTGGCTCGCGTCGCCGGAGTTCGGGAAGGTGACCTGGATCGAGGTCGATCCGCCGAAGCTCAAGGAGGCCTACCAGGAGCGTCATTGGCCCAGCGATCTCAAGCCGATCCTCGACCAGCTCCCGCGCAAAAACGGCACGCCGCGCTTCCTGATCGTGCAGGACGGCAAGATCGTGTCGAACGAGTTTGGCACCAACAAATGGACACGGACCATGTCTGATCTTCACAAGATTCTGCACTAGGACCATGGCAGGCGCTCTCGACGGGTTGGTCGTCCTCGACCTCACCACCCATCTCTCCGGCCCCTTCTGCGGCATGCAGCTCGCCGACCTCGGGGCCGATGTCATCAAGATCGAAAGCCCGCAGGGTGATGCCATGCGCGGCGCGCCGCCCTTCGTCGAAGGCGAATCGGCGCCCTTCATGCTGTGGAACCGCAACAAGCGCGGCCTCAAGCTCGATCTCAAGGACAAGGACGATCTCGCCACCTTCTGGGAACTGGTCGATGGCGCCGATGTCGTGCTGGAGAATTTCCGGCCGGGCGTGATGAAGCGGCTCGGGCTGGGTTGGGAGGCGCTGCACGCACGCAATCCGCGGCTGGTGCTGGGCTCGATCTCGGGCTTCGGCCAGACGGGCCCCTATGCCGGTCGTGGCGGCTTCGACCTGATGATCCAAGCGATGTCCGGCCTGATGTCGGTGACCGGCCCCAAGGACGGCCCGCCGTATCGCATTCCGCTGGCCATCTCAGACGTCGGCGCGGGCCTTTATCTCACCATTGGCGTGTTGTCGGCCCTGCAGGCACGCCACAAGACGGGCGAAGGCCAATGGGTCGAGACCTCCTTGCTCGAGTCGACCGTGTCGCTGGGCGTCTACGAGGCCGCCAACTACTTCGCCAACGGCAAGCGGCCGGAGAAGCTCGGCCAGGCCCATCGCGGCTCCTCGCCCTATCAGGTGTTCCAGACCAGCGACGGCTGGCTGACCATCGGCGGTGCGCAGCAGAATTTCTTCCGCAGGCTTTGCGCGCTGATCGGCAAGCCGGAACTCGCCGACGATCCGCGCTTCAAGGCCAATGCCGACCGCGTGCGCAACAACGAGCTGATCGTCGGCCTTCTGCAGGAAGAGGTGCGCAAGCGCAGTACGGCCGACTGGATGACGATCCTCGAAGCCGAGGGCATTCCCGCCGGCCCGGTGTTGCATCACGACGAGGTCTTTGCCGATCCGCAGATCCTGGCCCGCGGCATGGTGGCCAAAGTCGACCATGCCAAGGCCGGTCGACAGAAGACGCTGGGCGTGCCGCTCAAGCTCTCGGCGACGCCGGGAAGCGTTCGTCGTGCCGCGCCCACGCTCGGCCAGCACGACGGCGAAATCAGGAAGAAGAAGCCCCGGTCCTAGCGCCAGCCCCGCTGGTACTTGTCAGGGACACCGTCGCCGTTCTTGTCCCGATCATAGCGGTCTGGAATGCCGTCGCCGTCGCGATCGCGCCGGTGGCGATGATACTGCGGCGCCGGGGTGTAGTAGGTCGTCGGCCGATAGTAGGTCGGCTGGCTGCGATAGTAGGTAGGTTGGCTGTAGTAGCTGTTGGCGTAGTTGTAGGTCGGATACCTGTATCCGGACGAGCCGTAGCCCGGGCTGTATCCGTAGGTCGTCGGATAGGAACCCGACTGTTCGACGCATCCTGCGGTCACGACCAGCAGGCCTGCGGCAGCGAGCCACTTCGCATTGCGCATCCAATCCCTCCACCGGGAAAGCCCATGATGAATGAAACGCATCGACGATGGCGTGGCGGCGGCGCAACTGAGATTTGTTGAAGGCACGCAGACGCAAAAAAACCGGCTCCCATGGGGGGAGCCGGCTTCTTTGATGGGAACGTTACCGGCGCTGGTAGCGGTCCGGTACGCCGTCGCCGTTGGCGTCGCGATCGTAGCGGTTCGGAACGCCGTCGCGATCATAGTCGCCGTTCGGGCCGCGGCGCGGCGCCTGGTTGTAGTAGCCGGGCTGATAGGCGTTGGCATTGCTGTAGTAAGTGCCGTTGCGCCAGTAGCCGCTGTTGGAGCTGTAGTTGTTCGAGCTGTAGTTCGGATAGCCGTAACCCGCGGTCTGGTTGCACGCGGCAGTTAGTGCACCGAGTGCGACGGCCGCGACCACGATCATGATCCTGCTCATCTTACCTCCGTTGGGATTTCGGACCCGCCCTGGAGGCGGGACTTCCCACACAACGAGGTAAGCAGCCCGAGGTGGCACCACACGGGCGAAAAGATGAAGTTCTGTAAAGCTCGCGGTGCCGGCAACCCTGCCGGCACCGTGCGTTATCGGACGCTACAGGGCGCCGGGAGCGGGGCCGCGCGAGACCTTGGCGTTGAGCTTCGGCGGATGCGTCACGATCGACTTCAGCGCCGGCGTGGGCTTCCGGAGCTTGGCGAGGTTCGGCATCGGCCGCGCCAGGCCCGGAATGCTCTTGAAGGCCTGCTCCATGGCATGGGCAGCGCCCAGCACTTCGCCGTCGCCGCGGAAACGGCCGATCACCTGCAGGCCGAACGGCATCTTGTTGTGATCGAGGCCGCAGGGCAGCGACACCGCCGGATTGGTGGCCAGCGACACGAAATAGACCGACGCCATCCAGTGGTAGTAGTTGCGCAGCTTCTTGCCATCCATCTGGTCGATGTAGAGCTGCTTCCAGGGGAAGGGCGAGAAGCCGACTGTCGGCCCCAGCACCAGATCGTAGTCGCGGTAAAGCTCCTGGAACTTGCGGAAGATGCGCGTCTGTTCGCCATGCGCCCAGGCGAAGTCGGCCAGGCTCAGCTTCGCGCCGATCTCGTAGTTGGCGACGATGTTGGGCCCGAGCATCTTGCGGTTGTTGGTGTAGGCATCGTGATAACGCGAGAGGAAGCTCACCGCGCGGATCACGTCGAAGCAGCGGTCGGCGTCGCCGTAGTCGATCTCGACCTTGTCGAGCGAGCGGAAGAGCGGCTTCATCGCCTTCATCTTCTCGCGCATCGTCGAGCGGATACCCTTCTCAACGGGCGCACCGCTGAAATCCTCGGTCCAGGCCACGCGCAGGCTGCCAAGATCGACCGGCCAGGGTTCGGCGAACGCCGCCCCATCGATTGGGAACGAGAGGGGGTCCTGGTCGTGCTGGCCGATCTGCGTGGCGTAAAGCAGGCAGGTATCGGCCACGGTGCGGCCCATCGGGCCCAGCACCGAGATCGGCGTCCAGCCCATGGAACGACGTTCGACGGCGACCATGCCCGGCGAGGGGCGGAAGCCTACGATGCCGCAATAGGCAGCGGGATTGCGCAGCGAGCCGCCGGTGTCGGAGCCGGTGCAGACCGGCAGGAGGTCGGTCGCCAGCGCCGCCGCCGAGCCGCCCGACGAGCCGCCGGCGTTCAGGGTCGTGTTGAAGGGGTTGCCCGTGGCGCCCCACACCGGATTGCGGCTGTTCGAGCCCGCGCCGAATTCCGGCACGTTGGTCTTGCCCACGACGATCGCACCGTTGGTGCGTACGCGGCTCACCATCACGTTGTCGTAGTTCGGCACATAGTCGCGATAGAGCGGCGACCCATAGGTGGTGAGGAGGTCCTTCGTCTCTTCGAGGTCCTTGATGCCGGTCGGGAGGCCGTGGAGCAGCGGCAGCTCTTCGCCACGGCGCACCGCGGTCTCGGCGGCCTTCGCCTCCTTGCGCGCGCGGGACACGCACATTGCCGTCACGGCATTGACTGCCGGGTTCACCTCCTCGATGTGATCGAGGCAGGCCTCGAGCAATTCGACCGGCGAAATCTCCTTGGTGCCGATACGGCGACGCATCTCGACTGCGGACAGCGAAACCAGCTCTTGCTTTGACATTCTTCCCCCTTCGCTCGGAACGGAGCTTAGGGCACGATGCGCGCCGGAGGAAATCAAACATGGTGCATCCGCTTCGGGAGAAGGCGGCCGTGAGCGGCATCGGCGAAACCGCGTATACGCGCGGCACGCACAAGAGTGCGTTGGCCCTGCAACTCGAGGCGAGCCTCGCGGCCATCGCCGACGCCGGTCTCAGCCCGCGCGATATCGACGGCGTCATCCCCTATTTTCCAGGCGGTGGTATCGCCGAGGATTTCATCGCCAACCTCGGGCTGCCCGACCTCAAACTGTCGCTGTTCGTGCCGATGGGTGGCGCCACCTGCGTGGCGGCCATCCAGAGCGCCGCCATGGCGGTGGCGTCGGGCGTCTGCAACAACGTGCTGATCGCCGTCGGCCGTACCGGCTACTCGGGCGCCCGGGTCAGCACCCGTCTGCAGCAGTTCCCGCAATTCGCGCTGGCGGCCGAGTTCGAGGCGCCGATCGGCATCTTTGCCCCGGCGCAGCTCTATGCCCCGGGCGCACGCCGCCACATGGAGCTCTACGGCACTACCGAGCGGCACTTCGCCGAGGTTGCCGTCGTCACGCGCCAGCACGCCATCCTCAACGGCAACGTCGTGATGAACAAACCGCTCACGGTCGAGGAGCATCATGCCTCGCGCATGATCTCCGATCCGTTCCGGCTGTTCGATTGCAGCCTGGAGAGCGACGGCGGTGCGGCCATCGTCGTGAGCCGAAGCGACCGGGCGCGTGACCTGAAGAAGCCGCTGGTCACCATCATGGGCGTGGCCGAGGGGCATCCCGAATCGCCGGCCTCGATTGCGCAGCGGCCGGACCTGCTGGAGTTCGGCCTCGCCAAGTCCGCCCCGCGTGCCTACGAGATGGCTGGCGTCGGTCCGAAGGACATCGACGTTGCCGAGATCTACGACTGCTTCACCTTCACGGTGATCAACCAGCTCGAGCTCCTGGGCTTCTGCAAGAAGGGCGAGGGCGGGCCGTTCATCATGGATGGCCGCATTGCGCTCGGCGGTGAACTACCGATCAACACGCATGGCGGGCTCCTGAGCCAGGGCCACGTCGTGGGCCTCAACCACGTGATCGAGCTGACGCGTCAGCTCCGCCGCGAGGCGGGCAAGGCGCAGGTCAAGGATGCCGAAGTGGGTCTGGTCACGGGCTATGGCGACATGGGCGATGGTTCAATCGCGATCTTGAGGAGAGCGGCATGAGCACCGCAGCAACACCGCCGGCCCCGGAACGTCCGCTGCCGACGCCGACGCGTGAGAGCCAGCCGCATTGGGACGGAATGCGCGAGGGCCGCTTTCTGCTGCAGCACTGCTCGGCCTGCGGCAAGGTCCGGCACTATCCGCGGCCGGTCTGCCCGCACTGCTTCTCGATGGAGAGCGAGTTTAAGGAAGCGCCGACGGGCGGCACGATCCACACCTGGACGGTGTGTCACCATCCGTTCAACTTCTTCTTCAAGGCGGCCGTCCCTTATGTCGTGGCGCTGGTCGACATGGACGCCGGTGTGCGGGTCAACGCACCGCTCCGGGGCGTCGCCGAAGCCGACATCAAGATCGGCCAACGGGTGAAGCTCGGCTTCGAGCCGGTTAACAAAGAAGTGACGCTACCGTTCTTCGTGGCGGAGTAGCGTCGCCAAATAAGGATCTGGGAGGAAGAAGATGAAGCGTTCCACTTTCGTCGCGGCGGGCCTCGCCGCGCTCGCGCTGCCGTTCGCCGTCATGGCGCCGGCGGTTGCTCAAACCGATTGGCCGCAGAAGCCGATCTCCATGGTGGTGCCCTATCCACCGGGCGGCGTGAACGACGCAGTCGCCCGCGTCTACGCCGAGAAGCTTTCGGCCGAACTGGGCAAGCCGGTGATCGTCGACAACCGCGCCGGTGCTGCCACCACGGTCGCCTCCAACTTCGTCGCCAAGGCGCCCCCCGACGGCTACACGATCTATGCCGGTGGCACGTCGCTGGTGATCAATCCGACGCTCACGGGCCAAGTGCAGTACGACCCGCACAAGAGCTTCGAACTCGTGTCGCTGATGTCCTTCACGCCGTTCATCCTGCACGTCAATTCCGAGTTCCCTGCCAAGAACATGGCCGAGCTGATTGCTGTGGTGAAAGCCAATCCCGGCAAGTTCAACATCGCGAGCTCGGGCATCGGCGCGACCAATCATCTCGCGGCGGAGCTTCTGAAGGCACAGGCCGGTCTCAACATCACCCACGTGCCCTACAAGGGTGGCGCACAGGCGGGCCAGGATGTGGCCTCCGGTCAGGCGCAGATGATGTTCTCGGCGGCGCTCGAGGCGAAGCCGGTGCTGGCGACGGGTCGCACGCGCGCCATCGCGATCTCGAGCACCAAGCGCTCGCCCGCTTTCCCGGATGTCCCGACCGTGGTCGAAGCGGCAGGCCTCAAGGATTTCGAGGCCGTATTCTGGCAGGGCATGGTGGTTCCCACCGGCACGCCGCAGCCGATTGTCGACAAGCTGCAGAAGGCGATTGCCAAGATCGCGGCCGATCCGGAAGTGATCGAGCGCTTCAAGGTCCAGGGCGTGGAAATTCGCTCTTCTACCCAGGCCGAGTTCAAAGACTTCCTGAACAAGGAAGAGAAGCGCTGGGTGACGCTGATCAAGGAACAGAACATCAAGCCGGAGTGAGACCGGCTACAGAGCCTTCCTCATCGTGAGGTTGAACCGGCGGCGGCCGGTCGACGGGTGCTCGCCGTCCTTGAGCGTGAGCACGCCGTGATGGAAGAGGCGCGCCGCGCCGCCCCAGACCACGACATCGCCATGCCGCAGCGCCACCTTCTTCACGGGATCGCTGCGCTTCGGGCCGCCGAACTGGAAGGTCGCCGGCAGGCCGAGCGACACTGATACGATCGGATGGCCGTAATCGGCCTCGTCGCGGTCCTGATGGAGCGAGAGCCGCGCGCCGGGCTCGTAGCGATTGACCAGACAGGCGTCGGGTACGAAGCCCGGAAACCCTGCTTCGGTTGCAGCGGCCTCTGCCAGCTCCAGAAACTCCGCCGGCAGGCGCGGCCATGGCTTGCCGCTGTCGGGATCGTGTGTCGTGTAGCGATAGCCCTTTCGATCCGTGACCCAGCCGGCGGTGCCGCAGTTGGTCATGGCGACCGACATCTCGAAGCCGCCCGGCGTGATCATGCGGCGGAACGGAGCCGCGACAGCAATGTTGTCGATGGCCGCGAGGAGCGTTGCGCTTCGTGCCGCCGCGAAGCCGCGCAACAACACGGCGCCCTCGCCCAGTGGTTCGTGGAGGACTTCCTGATCGCCCGAAGATTCGAACAAATCCCGCATGTCCGAGAATTCCAATCCGTTGCCGGAGCGTAACGGCAAACGGCTCGCCCTATCTTCCCGCTATCGATCCCCAAGAGGGACTATGAGGAGAGAAACATGGCAACGACCCTGCGTTATGCAAAGGCCGAAAGCTCGCTCGGGACCTTCGTCGTAGCGACATCGGACAAGGGCCTGGTCATGGTCGAGTTCGGCGACATGAACGAGGCTCTGCGCGTCAGGCTCGCAGGGCGCTTCCCGGGAACGACGTTGATGGAAGACGGTGCCGGACTTCGCGGCCTGCTCGATCGGTTGGCCAGGCTGATCGACCAGCCCGACACCGGAGGCGATTTTGCGCTCGACCTGCAAGGCTCTGGCTTCGAGCTGAACGTCTGGGAGGTGCTGCGGCAGATTCCCGCTGGCCGAACCCTGACCTACGGCGAAATCGCGGCGAAGCTCGGCGTTCCGCGCCAGGCGCGCGAAGTGGGCGAAGCCTGCGCGGCCAACATGTTGGCAGTGGTTGTGCCTTGTCATAGGGTCGTGAAGAAGGACGGCTCCATTTCGGGTTATCGCTGGGGAGTGCGGCGCAAGCGGGCGCTGATCGAACGTGAGGCAAGGGCACAGCCCTTGCCTGGACTCTTCGGTAACCTACGTGAGGCGGCATCTACCTGAAAACACAGGAGAGAAGAATGAAGAGCTGGATGGGCACGGTCGTTGCGATTCTTCTGGGTTTGGCGGCGCTGCCGGCATGGGCGCAGTCAGGTGAAGCCAGTCGCGGTCAGCGCGTGTTCAACCAGCAGTGCCGTGCTTGCCATACGCTCGACAAGGGCGGTGCGCAGACCACGGGCCCTAATCTGCACGGCGTGTTCGGCCGCAAGGCCGGTACGGCGGAAGGCTATGCCTTTTCGGATGCCATGAAGAATTCGGATATCGTTTGGGACGAGGCGACCTTGACCGAGTACGGTCGCGATCCCAAAGGTAAGGTGCCCGGCACCAAGATGATATTCAACGGCGTGAAGCAAGCCGGCCAGCTCGCCGATCTCGTCGCCTATCTCAAGGAGGCGGCCAAGTAGTCAGCGCCTGATCCCGCTGATCAACGGCTGCAGGGAGCCAGCGACAGCCGCGCGATTGTTGGCTCATGGTCTGGCTGCAGTCGACGCCTTGCTGCAGTCGACTGGGGGCCGCCGGTCGTGCGGCGGCGCGTCCGACAACGCCCCAACAACGATGGCCATTTAGCCGTGCGCCGTCGCACTATCGCGAGAGCGCAGATAGACGACAGCGCCCAGCACGAGGCCGAATCCAAGTGCGGCGAACGCGATGCGATAGGCCGTATCGTTGGCACCGAAGGCTTCGACGACATAGCCCATGCCGGCCGGCAGCACGGCCAGCCCCAGGCACTGCGCCATGTTGACGGTCGTGACGCCGCGTCCGGCCAGCCGGTCGGGAAAGAGGGCGCGGCCCTGCGCCACGATCACCGTGCCGAAGGCGCACGCGAAGCAGAAGGCCGATAGAAGACCGACGGCGAGCCAGAGCGGCGGTTGCGGTAGGAGCGCCAACATGGCCAGCAGAGCGGTCGAGATGGCGGCTCCGCCCAGCACCACCTTCTTGCGCGAGCGCAGCAGGCGATCCATCGGGCCATAGGCGAGAATGCCCAGGATTTGCGCGACGCCCATCGCCAGTAGGACGTTGCCACGCGCCACCGCGTCGAGCTTGTGCACGTCGTAGAGATAGGGGCCGCCCCAGACGCCGAGAACTGTGAGCATCGTGGCATAGGCAAAGAAGTGCATGGCGAGCACGGGGCCCAGGCCCGGAGTCGACCAGACCTCGAACAGGCCCTTCACGATCTCGGCGAGATTTTCCTTCTTTGCCGGCGGTGCGACCTTCTCGGGCGGACGGTCGCGCACGAAGGCGTAGAAGCAGACGGCGACCAGTACGGTAACGGCGGCGAGACCCACAAAACCCGTGCGCCAGCCGACCGTGGCGGCCACCCAGGCAAGCGGCGTTGCGGCGGCCAGCGTGCCGATGTTGGACGCCGCAAACACCCAGGAGAGCACGGTGGCGAGCCTGGCCGGTGGGAACCAGCGCGAGCACAGGAACACCACCGACATGAAGGAGGCGGCGCAGCCTACGCCGACGATGGCGCGTCCGCCGATCAGGTCAAAGGCACTCGCGGAAACCGCGATCCAGAGGGCTCCCGCCATGGCGACGATCGACAGTGTGGCCACCGTACGACGCGCCCCAAAACGGTCGAACCACATGCCGACCGGGATCTGCACGGCAAACAGCGCAAAGAAGAAGGCGCTTCCTGCCCAGCCGAGCTGACGCGCCGAGAGGTCGAGATCGCGGACCAGTTCGGGCGCAATCACGCTGTTGGAGACACGGTAGAACTGGCTGAGACAGGTGACTGCGATCAGCAGGACAAGGAGAGGCACTCTCGACGCCATGGCCCGCCTTGCTAGCATGCTCCTCCGGCGCTTTCCTTCGGCGTGGACCGAAGGGTCCGTCTGGCGACGTGCCGAGACCGTCGCCTCAGCGCCGTGTTCTCTACTTCACCGCCGCTGCTGCCTTGGATTGACGGATGGCGAGCGCCAGCGCGGCGCCAAGGTCCGACAACATCTTGCCTGTGGCTTCGTCGGTGAGCTTGCCGTCGGTGAACCTGTTCTGCGCCTGGCCGATCATGACCTCGGGCTTGTTGAGGGGGCGGCCGTCGAGGAACACCAGGGTCTGGCGCAATTGATACTGCGCGCGCGCCGTGCCTAGCAGGCCCATCGATGCGCCGAACAGGGCGATCGGCTTGGTTGCAAACGGTTGCGGCGTCATGCGGGACAGCCAGTCGATGGCGTTCTTCAAGACACCCGAGATGCCGTAATTGTACTCCGGGCTCACCAGCACGATTCCGTCGGCTTCGAGCATGGACCTTTGGGCCGCTTGCACCTTGTCGGGAAACCCCTTGGCCTGGATATCGGCATCATAGAGAGGCCAGTCGCCGATCTCGATCGTCTGCACCGAGGTTCCCGCCGGAACGCGTTCGATGAAGGCCTGCAACGAGAGGCGATTGAACGAAGCCCTGCGCAGGCTGCCGCAGAAAGCGACGAGCTTCAGAGAGTCTGTCATGCGAGTCGCTCCTTCGTCGGAAAACGGCCAGTGGCTACATAAGAGGTTGCGGAGCGATTTGGCAACGCGGGCCAGTGAGCCAGTGGGCGAGGCTGCTGCAAGCTGATAAGTGTTGACCGGCGAAGGCAAGGGAGATGAGAGACTTATGAAGCGATTCATTGCCGGCGGGTTGGGTTTTCTGGCGACGGTCGCCGCGAGCGGCGCCTTCGGGCAGGATCAGCCGCCCAACAAATGGGTGATGTACTGCACCCAGGAAGGCGGCCGGGATTGCGGCGTGCAGGCCACGATCGACGGCAACAGCCTGCTCGGCCAGTTCCTCGTCGTGCGCTATTCGGCAGCCTACCGGAAGCTCTCGGTGGTCGGCGATGGCCAGGGCGTGCAGGCCAGCATTCAGGTCGACTCCAACCCCTTCATCTCGACCAGCATCTGCGGCCAGGGGATCTGCCAGTACAACGCCGGCAAGTCGGCCCAGCTTCTCGGGGAGATGCGCTCCGGGTCGCAGATCCAGGTCCAGATCCAGCTGCAGAATACGATGGCGGGTCCGTTCCAGCAGACGTTGAGCGGCTTCGACAACGAACTGCAGAAGGCCCTCGCGGCGCAGCGCGGCGGCTGAGCTCCTGGTGAATTCCTAGGGAAGGCCGTCGGGCCTTCTCTCTTCTGCCGCCGCGTCGCGGATGTGTTCGAGCGCCGGGCCGATAACGCCCATGTCGGCATCCGTGGGGTAGACGACATAGGCGGAAATCGAGAACTCCGGTCCGCCGGGAACGATCGTCAGTTTCCGGCTTTGCAGATGCGGGCGCACGAGGCGGATGGGGAAGTATCCCGAGCCGCCATTCTCGATCACATGCTGCAGGCCCAGCCAGCCGATGTTGGCGGTGAGCGCGGCGCCGAAGAATTCCGGAAAGCTGGCGCTGTGGCGCGCGAAGAACTCCGGTCCCCAGTCGATGTAGACGTAGCTGGAATCGAGGACCGGCCGCCGCTGTGCCTTGGTGGAGACCAGGACGAGCCTGTCGTCGAACAGGAACTCCACGTTGAGGCCGGGCCGGCTTTCGGGCGTGTACATGACGGCGACGTCTAGCCGCCCCTCGACGAGCCCCTCCATCAGGTCGCTCTCCAGGCCGATCTCGGCGCGCACCGAAATGTCGGTAGCCTTCTCCAGCAGCGATGGCAGCCGCTTGATCAGGAATTGCTCCCATAGACCCAGTCGCGCACCGATCGTGACGGCGGCGCGGAAGCCGCGGGCGACGCCGACGTCGTGGCGCGCCTGCTCGACCGTCCGGACGAGGGTGGAGGCATGCTTCTGGAAGTGCTTGCCCGGCGGCGTCAGCGTCGTGCCGCCCTTGTTGCGGACGAACAGCCGGCATCCCAGCGCCGTCTCCAGCGTGTGAATCCGCGTGCTGACCGTCGATTGCGTCACATGCAGCCGCTCGGCGGCATTCACAAAGCTGCCGGTGGTGACGACGGCCAGGAAGGTGCGGGCCAGCTCGGTATCCAAGGAGAGCCTCTCTTTGGCTTAATATCGATTAATTCGATATCATTTGCCATATTTCTTCGTTTTCCAGATGTAATCCGACCTCTTACCATGGCGGCTCTAGGAGTAACGATGACGGACCAGACCCTTGCACCGACCGGACCGATCAGCCGGGACGAGCTGATCGATTTCCTGAACGAGCTGCTCGAAGCCGAGCGCGCCGGGGCGCGTGTCGCGCTCGACAGCGCCCGCGACGCCAAAGATCCCGAAACGGCGAAACTGCTGAAGGCCATCCAGGACGACGAGGCGCGGTGGTGCGCGATGCTGTTGCGGCAAATCCGGGTCCTCGATGGCGCCGCCTCGCCACGCATGGGAGCCTTCCATGGCAAGGCAATGGCCATCGGGGATTTGAAGGAGCGTCTGGCGTTTCTCAATCGCGGCCAGGGCTGGGTCGTCCGCAAGCTGCGCGAAGTCACGCCCCGGGTGAGGGACGATGCGCTCCTTGCCGACTTGAGCCACATGCTCTCCTCTCATGTCGCCAACATCAACCTGACGAACAGTGCGCTGGGATGAACTCCGCCAACGACAATAGTGACGACGAGGACGTATCGCAGGCGTACAGCTCGCCGCCTTGCATGATGCACCTCGTCGATCCCCTCTCGGGGCAGGTGCTGCCGGAGGCCGATTTCCGCCAGCAGCTCGACCTGAAGAGATGGCGAAAGGCCGAGCGCGAACGTTTGATCGCCTTGCGCGTGGCAATCCCCGTCGAGGAACGGCGCCGGCATTCGGCAAGGATCGTCGAGGAGCTCGACAAGGTGCTGGGCGACATTTCAGGCCGGATCGTCGGCGTCTACTGGCCGTTCCGTGGTGAGCCCGATCTGCGGTCCTGGATGGAAGGATTGGGAGATCGGGGGGCCGTTTGCGTGTTGCCGGTGGTCGTCGGCCCCCAGATGCCTCTCGCATTTCGCGTCTGGCGGCGCGGTGACGCGCTCGAGCCGGGCGTATGGAACATTCCGGTGCCCGTCGAGCAGCAGGAGGCGACACCGGACATCGTCGTCTCTCCCGTCGTCGGCTTTGATCGTGCCTGCTATCGCCTCGGCAACGGCGGCGGCTTCTACGATCGCACCCTGGCCGCCTTGCCGCGGCGGCCACGGATCATCGGTGTGGGCTACGAGAAGCTGGCCATTCCGACCATCTACCCGCAGCCCCACGACATCGCGATGGACATGATCATCACGGAAAGCGGCGTCTTAGCGGGATGATCCTTGCGGGCATTTGGCCGGGTCGTGCGTCGCCTGCTTGAGATAGGCGATGAGGTCGGCGCGTTCCTGTCCGTTCTTGATGCCGGCATAGGCCATCCTGGTGCCGGGGACGGCTTTGAGAGGATTTTCCAGGAAGCGGTCGAGAGTAGCCGCGTCCCAGGTGAGTCCGGCCGACTTCAGGGCCTGCGAATAGGTGAAGTCGGGCACGGCGGCGGCGGGTCGGCCGAACAGGCCGCAATGGCGCGGCCCGCTCCGATTGTGTTCCAGGGAATGGCACGCCAGGCATCGCTGGTAGATCTGCGCGCCTTTCCCGGCATCGCCGTCCGCCGCCTGACACAGGGAGGCTCCGAGCGTGAGGCCGATGAAGAGAGCGAACGGGAGTTTCATGTCGATGCTCGCGACGCGACTTTGCTCAGGACACGAAGGCCGAGGGCACCGGCGGCTGGCCCAGCGCCTGGCGCAGCACGGCCCAGTGCATGGCCTCGTCGCCCAGGATGGAGGCTGCCACTTTCGCGAGTTCGCGATCGTCGAGGATGGGAATGGCGCCGAGATAGGCGCTGACGGCACCTCTCTCGAGCTCGGCCGCGAAGCCCAACACGTCGGCCTGCGTCTTCAGCTTCTCGACGGGGAAGGTGTACTTGGCCTTCGCCGCGACCGGCGTGCCGCCGAGCTTCTTCACGGTCGTTGCCAGGGCCGTCGCGTGTTCCTTGTGGTGGCTCTGGAACTGGACGGCGAGGTCGAGGACCGGCTTCTGGAGCAGGCCGCTGGTGGCGCCGACCTGATAAGCCGCGATTGCTTCCTGCTCGGCCGCCAATGCGGCGTTAAGGATCGTCACATCGTTGCCGGCGGTCTTGGCCTCGGCAGGTCCGATCAGCGCCAGCCGGTCGCGGCCCGCAAGAAGAGCAACTGCCGTTGCCGAAAGCGTGAATTTGCCAAAGCCGGACAGGAAACTGCGCCGCGCTGGCGTCGTCATGCTTGCCTGTGGGGTGATCGAGGACATGGGGAGCTCCTTGGTTCGGCGAACGTCGAGATGTCGTTCGTACTCAGCAGAACCCCGGCACCCCCGAACTTGGATGCCGGTTTTTATTTGGCGGGACCTGCATCCAACGGCGCGACGGCGGGGTAGTTGGCCCGAGGAGGTCTTTCGATATGGTCGAGATTCTCAGGCTTCACGACGCTTCGCGGCCGGCACCGATGCCGCCTTCGCTCCTCGCGCTCGATCCTCGCAATCCGGCGCCGTCGTCGTTCGATCCGCTGGCGCGGCTCTTGGCCGAAACCGCAGTCGGCGACGACCGAGCCTTCGCGCGGCTCTACGAACTCGTGAGCCCGCGCCTGTTCGCCGTCGCGCGGCGCATCGTGCAACGCGACGACCTCGCCGAAGACGTCTTGCAGGAGTCCTTCCTGCGCATCTGGCGTGCGGCCTATCAGTACGATCCCGCCAAGGGACCCGCCTATGCCTGGCTGGTGCGGATCGTGCGCAACCGCGCGCTGTCGGCACGCCTGCGCATGGGGCGTCGCGATGTCGGTCGCGCCGAGATCGATGTCGATACAATGGTGTCCGATGCACCCGATCCCCTCATGCTGACCGTCCGCAGCGACGAGGCGCGCCGTGTGAACGCGTGCCTGGGCAACCTACCGGCAAATCATCGTCGTTCCGTCGCGCTGGTCTACTTCGAAGGGCTGACGCACCTGGAACTCGCGGAGCGGCTGGGCGTCCAGCTCGGGACGGCCAAGAGCTGGGTCAGGCGCGGCCTGGCGCAGATGAGCAAATGCCTCCTCAAGGAAGAGCTCGCGGATCGGCGAGCGCTCGTGGCGGCGGACTATGCCATCGGCAGTCTGCAGGGTACGGCGCGGCGCGGCTTTGAACGGCGGCGCGAGCGCGACGCCCGGTTCTGCCATGCTGCCGATCGCTGGGAAGCGCAACTGGCAATGCTGACGGAGTTTCTGCCCGAGCAACCCTTCGCCTCGCGCGAGGTCTGGAAGCGAATCCAGCAGGAGATCGGGCGCAGCCGGCCGGCATCCTTCCGGCTACGATCCTGGCAGGTCGCGGTCGTGTTGTTAGTGACAGCCGGGCTTGGCGTGGTGGTCTTTCTGGCGTGATCCCGACACTGCTGGCGAGCTATTGCTCGCCGCCAGGGTCACGGAGTCTTCAGCGTCGACCGGAGCGACTTGGCGATCCAGTCGCCCGGCGTCATCTTTGCCTCGCGGGCCCGGGCTTCCAGGTCGGCCGCCTCCTTCGGATTGAGCGGCACGCTGAAGATGATCTCTTCGGCGCTCTGGCTGGAATAGACGAGGCCCGTTACCCGGTTGGCGAAGCGGCGCATCTGCTTCGTCTTGTCGGCGGCCGAGAGTTGGCTGTTGCCGGCGAGCCAGGGACAGTAGCTGGCCATGAGGTAGTTCACGGTGCTCGAAGCCCGAACGCCGCCGGTCTGAAGCAGGTCGACAGCGTTCTGAAGCGCGTCCAGTTTGTCGAGTGCTCCGCCGGTCGGCAGGTTCTTGACCAGATCGGCCGAGAGCTTCGGTGCATCTTGCCCACCCGGGGCCGGGCACTCGAACTTGTCGGCGGCCTGTGCGGCGCCGGCAGTCAGGCCGATGGCCGCAACGAGTGAGAAGAGGCTGACGAGACGGGTACGCATGGAAGCTCCTACTTCTGAGCAATTGCTGTCGGATCTTACGAGAAAGACCCTGCCCGGAAAACTTGTCGAACGCCAGAGCATGGCCGGCGCCTTCCAGTCATGCTTTTTCGGTCACCGCTCGCGGCGATGGAGGAAGCAGTTGTCGGCCTTCGGCATCTTTATGCCTTCGTAGTAGGTCATCGCCCCTGGTGCGGAGAGCAGCAACGTCGTCGTGTTGGGGCCGCCTGCCGCCGTGCGCGTCTCTTCGATCAGCCGCCGGCCGATCCCCTGGCCCTGGCAGGCCTTGTCGACGGCGAGGTCGGAGAGGTAGCAGCAGAAACAGAAATCGGTGAGGGAGCGGGCGAAGCCGACGAGCCGGCCGTCCTGACGGGCGGTGAGGATCAGGTTGGCGTGCGCCAGCATGCGTTCGATGCGGCCGCGATCGCCGACTGGCCGGTTGAGGCCCGACTTGTTTACGACATCGATGTATTCGTCGGCGCCGAGATAATCCTCGCGGGCGTAGATCGTGTTCATTGCGTCAACCATCTCCTCAGGGCCGCCGATACTTCGGCCGGCCGTTCCAGAGGCGAGACGTGCCCGCATTCCTCGAGAATCACAAGCTGGGCGTTGGCGATGTCGGCGGCCATTTCCTGCGCGCGCGGCAGCGGCGTCGCCATGTCCTGGCGGCCGACGATCACCACCGCCGGCACCTCGATCTCGACCAGCAGTGGCCGGCTGTCTGTCCGGCTCAGAATGGCCTGCTGCTGGCGCACGAAACCGTCGCCGCCAATTTCCTTCGCCATGTCGAGGATCGGCTGGGTGACGGCAGCGTCCTTCAGTCGGGAGGGATGGATGATCTGCGGCAGCAGGGTCGGATGCACACCGTGGAAGCGGCCGAGTCTCGTCTGCTCGATGAAGGCCTGGCGCCGCGTTCTCGTTTCGGCTGAGTCGGGGGCGGCCTGGGTATCGATGAGTGCGATCCGCTCGATCCGGGCTGGCGCGCGGCGGAAGATTTCGAAGGCGACGTAGCCGCCCATCGAGAAACCGCCCAGGGCAAACCTGGGCGGCGCGGCTGCCAGCACGGCATCGGCCATCGCGCCGATCGTATCGTCCTGCCATAGCTCGGGGATGGTGATGTCGGCGATGTCCTGCAGTGCCTCGATCTGGTGCTCGTAGACACGCCGCGTGTTGAGCAGTCCCGGCAGCAGGACGAGCGGTGTACTCGGCATGTCGGCCCCCCCTTGATCCCGGCCTGTGATCCTAGATTTGGATCTGATTGCCGAGTTCGATAGCGCGATTGGGCGGGATGCGGAAGAAAGTCTTGGACGCCGAGGCCGAGTGGGAGAGCGAAATGAACCAGTCGCGGCGCCACCTGCCCAGTTTGGAATGCTGCGACGGCACCAGGGTTTCGCGACCCAGGAAGAACGAGGTTTCCATCTCGTCGTAGGCGATGCCGTGCGGACGGCAGGCGCGCAATGCCTCCGGGATGTCGGGCTGCTCGGTGAAGCCATAATGGGCGATCACCGTGTGGAAGCCCTTGCCGAGGCGCTCGACTTTGACGCGGTTGGCGTCGGATACGACCGGCACATCCATCGTATCGACCTGCAGGATGATGATCCGTTCGTGCAGGATCTTGTTGTGCTTGAGATTGTGCAGGAACGCCGCTGGCGTGTGGGTAGCGTCGGCGGTTAGGAAGACGGCCGTGCCGGCCACACGGTCCGGCGCGCGCTCCATACGCTCGAGGAATTCCTTCAGAGGCAGAGCGCCTTCGCTCATTTCGGCAGCGACCAGGCGGCGGCCGCGGCGCCAGGTCGTGATGGTGAAATAGATCAGCCCTGCCACGACCAGCGGCAGCCAGCCGCCGTCGGGAATCTTCAATGCGTTGGCGATGAAGAAGGCGATGTCGGGAATGCCGAGGAAACCGAATACCAGGACGGCGAGCGGCCACGACCAGCGCCACACCAGGATCGCCACGACCGTAGCCAGCGCGGCATCGACCAGCATGGCGCCGGTGACGGCGAGGCCGTAGGCGCCGGAAAGCGCGCCCGACGAGCCGAAACCCACGACCAGCGCCACGATGCCCGCCATCAGCAGCCAGTTGACCCGCGGGATGTAGATCTGGCCGATCGCCGTCTCGGATGTGTGCTGGATCTCCATGCGCGGCAGATAGCCGAGCTGGATGGCCTGGCGGGTGAGTGAGAACACGCCGGTGATGACGGCCTGCGAGGCAATCACCGCGGCCAGGGTCGAGAGGATCACCAGGCCGATGATGTAATCCTGGGGAACGAGCTCGAAGAAGACGTGGTGGACGGTGGCGGGGTTGGCGATGATCAGCGCCCCCTGACCGAAATAGTTCAGCACCAGCCCCGGCATGGCGAGCCCCAGCCAGGCGATGCGGATGGGCTTGCGGCCGAAGTGTCCCATGTCGGCATAGAGCGCCTCGGCTCCGGTGACGGCCAGAACGATCGAACCGAAGGCCCAGAAGATGCCGAATCCCTGGTCGGTCACGAGATGGTAGGCGTAGATCGGATTGATGGCGATCAGAACGGCGGGATACTTCACCACCTGCCACGCGCCCAGCACGCCCAGCACCACGAACCACAGAAGCATCACGGGCCCGAACAGCCGCCCGACATTTGCCGTGCCGCGGGACTGCAGCATGAACAACGCCACCAGAATGATCAGCGACAGCGGCACGACCAGCGGCGTGAAGGCCGGCGTGATCGCCGACAGGCCCTCGACTGCGCTCATCACGGTCATGGCCGGCGTGATGATGGCGTCGCCGTAGAAGAGGGCGAGGCCGATCACGGCAAAGAGGATGACGGCATGTCGGATCCGTCGCGCCTTGTCGTCCAGGCCGCGCGTCGCCAGCGTCGCCAGGGCCAGCACGCCGCCCTCGCCCTTGTTGTCGGCGCGCATGATCAGCACGACGTACTTGATGGTGACGGTGAGGGTCACCGCCCAGAACAGCATGGAGAGCACGCCCAGCACGTGGTCGGGCGTGGGTGCCAGGCCCGTCCCATGCAGAAAGGTCTCCCGCAGCGCATAGAGCGGGCTGGTGCCGATGTCGCCGAAAACGACGCCCAACGCGCCGATGACCAGGGCTGCGCCTGCAGGATGGGGAGCAGGCGATCCTTGGGGGGCGGCGTGGGGAACGGATGTCTGATTGGTGTCGGCTGGGGCCATGAGCTGAAACGCCGCCAATTGCGGCGGCGGAGGGGCGACGGTGTGCGCCCCTAACTTCCGCCTGTCAACGCACCAGATGTGGGGGTGTTGCAACGAAAGCGCTTGACTTGATCCGATCCTGCGTGCGCCGTGCTGGATCATCGATTGAGCCACGTCTCTCGAAGCGCTGCCGGGGCCCTATGGACGCACTTGTATCCGACGACTTTGTCGACGTGAGCCAGCCGCGACTCTACCGCGACGACAGCTGGGGCTCCCCCTTCGCGCGCCTGCGCCGCGAGGACCCTGTGCATTTCCATCCCGAAAGCCCGTTCGGCCCCTATTGGTCGATCACCCGCTACGCCGACATCATGAAGGTCGAACTCGATCACGGGACCTATTCGTCGGCTCAGGAGCTTGGGGGAATCCAGATCGCCGATCAGCCCAAGGGATCGGAGCGGCCGAGCTTCATTCGCATGGATCCGCCGCGCCACACGGCGCAGCGCAAGACGGTGGCGCCGATCGTGGCGCCGTCCAACCTCGCCAACATGGAGGGGTTGATCCGCGAGCGCACCGTGCGCGTCCTCGACGGCCTACCGCGCAACGAGACCTTCGACTGGGTCGATCTGGTGTCGACCGAGCTTACGGCGATGATGCTGGCGACGCTGTTCGACTTCCCCCAGGAAGACCGGCGCAAGCTCACCCATTGGTCCGATGTCGCCATCGCCAATATCGAGGACGAGGACGCCGTCGTGCGCAGCGAAGCCGAGCGGACGGCGGAACTGATGCAGATGGCCGAGATCATGGCGGCGCTGTGGAAGGAGCGGGCCGCCCAGCCGCCCAAGTTCGACCTGATCTCGATGATGGCCCATGGCGAGGCGACGCAGAACATGCCGCTGCCGGAGTTCATCGGGACGTTCGGCCTGCTGATCGTCGGCGGCAATGACACGACGCGCAATTCCATGACAGGCGGCCTGATGGCCATGTTCGACAATCCGGAGGAAGTCGACAAGGTCCGCAGCGACGCGAGCCTGCTGCCAAGCCTGGTGTCGGAAACGATCCGCTGGCAGTCGCCCGTCATTCACATGCGGCGGACTGCGCGCAAGGACACCGAACTGGCGGGCAAGACGATCCGTCAGGGCGACAAGGTCGTGATGTGGTACGTCTCGGGCAATCGCGACGAGACGACGATCGACCAGCCGGAGCGCTTCGTCGTCGGCCGCCCCAAGGCGCGCCAGCATCTCGCCTTCGGTGCCGGCATTCATCGTTGCGTCGGCGACCGGCTGGCCGAGATGCAGCTGCGCATTTTGTGGGAGGAAATCCTGAAGCGCGACCTGAAGATCGAGGTCGTCGGGGCGCCGGTGCGGCTCTACTCCAATTTCATCCGCGGCATTCGCGCGCTGCCGGTGAGGATCGCGGGTTGAGCCTGGCGTCCCTCTAACGGGCGATGCCGCATCGACGGTCACATGTGCACTTTAGCAAGTTGCAACGGCATTCAGGCAGTGCAGGCTGAGGCATGTCGTTTATCCGGACCGCGCCGCGTTGTTTGTGTCGAGCCTGTGCCTGGCAGGGGCGCGTCGATCAGGTGGCACCTTTCAGCAATCTCGCGGCCTGGCTGTCACACCAGGACAGAACCGACATCGTCATTCTACCCGAGGGTGAATGCCCGCGCTGCGGCACCCCGATATACAACCAGGCGGCCGAAGAGCGGCTCGCCCGGGCGGTTGCTCTCGTCGGTCCGAACATTCCGGCGTTCTGATCAGGGTCTGGTCTGCTGCTTGACTGTCTGCAGACCGGCGGCGAAGGCCTGCTGCAACAGCCAGACATCGCCTGCGATTGAGACGAAGTCGTAGCCGAGTTTCACGAATTGCGCGGCCTGCTTGGCATCGATGGCCAGCCGTCCCGCCGATTTGCCGTGCTTCTTCGCCGCCGCAATCGTCGCCTGCTCGGCCTTGAGGAAGTCGGGATGATCGAAGGCGCCGGGTTCGCCCATCGCCACGGAGAGGTCGTTGTGGCCGAGCCACAGCATGTCGACGCCGGGCATTGCGGCGATCTCGTCGGCCGCCGCTGCACCGCGCGGATCTTCGACCTGCAGGATGATGGCGGTGCGGGCATTCTGTTCGGCAAAGCGCGGCAGCAGCGGCTCGCTGCGCATCGCAAAGCGTTCGTGCGCGAGGCCCAGCGCCACGCCGCGCGTGCCGTCGGGCCAGTACTTGGCGGCATCGATCACCGCCTTGGCCTGCTCGACCGAAGACACGATCGGCACCATCACGCCGTCCGCGCCGGTGTCGAGCGCGCGCGAGATGTGATGACGCGATTGCGAAGGTACGCGTACGACCAGAGGCAGGTTTGCAGCCTGCATGTAACGCACGACTTGGCGGACGGTATCGAATCCGAAACCAGTATGCTCCATGTCGAGGACGGCGAAGTCCGCACCGGCAGCTTTCAGTATCTGGCCGATGCCGGGCGTTGCGAACTCGAAAAGGAATGTTCCGATCTTGGTCGAGTTCGTGCCGACGAGGCCGCGCAGAGTGTCATTCGCCATTGTCGTTTCCCCCTATACGGCCGCGATGCTAGCGTGGACCGTCTCTATCAAACACCTGCTTCTCAAGGGAGAAAGCGATGAAGCTCTATTACATGCCCGGCGCCTGTTCCCTCGGCATCCATGTGCTGCTCGAGGAAATCGGCAAGCCCTACGACCTGCACAAGGTCGACGGCGCCAAGCAGGAGCAATACGGGCCGGAGTTCGTGACACTCAACCCGAAGTCGAAAGTGCCGACGCTGGTGCGCGACGACAGGTCGGTGCTGACCGAGTATCCCGCGATCGCGGTCTGGCTGGCGCGTAAGAATCCCGAGGCCGGCCTGCTGCCGAGCGACGCCGACGCCGAGGCGCGTGCGCTGGAGGCGATGGACTACGCCGTCTCGACCATGCACATGCAGGGCTTCTCGCGCATGTTCCGCCCGGCCAACTACGCGCCGACCGAAGCCGACCACGACAAGGTCAAGGCGCGCGGCAAGGAGATCATGGAGAAGGGCCTTGCCCTGATGGACAAGGCGCTGGAAGGCAAGGAGTACCTCGCCGGCAAGTTCTCGGTGGCCGACACGGCGCTGTTCTATGTCTCCTTCTGGGCGCACGGCCGCATGAAGATGCCGCTGCCCAAGAACGTCGCGGCCCACTACGAGCGCATGAAGGCACGTCCCGCCGTCAAGCGCGTGCTGGAACAGGAAGGTCTGGCTGCAGTGGCCTGATTTCTCCTCGCGGCTCCCGCTTCGGAGCCTGTCTGCGTGGCGGCTCGACGGCGTTCGCGTCGTTGACCGCCGGTAGGGCGCGTCGCCAGATCGGACGTCATGTCCGCGGCATTGCTCTACGGTCTCGTCATTCTGTCGGCCATTGCGCATTCGATCTGGAATGCGCTGGTCAAATCGGCCGGCGACCGCACGCTCACGATGGTGGCGATCCGGGTCGCCGGTTTGGTCTTTGGCCTCTGCGCCTTGCCGTTCGTCGACTGGCCAGCACCAGAGAGCTGGAAATGGCTCGGTCTCACGGCGCTCATACAGTTCGGCTACTACGCGCTGCTGATTCGTTCGTATGGCGTGGGCGACATGAGCGTCGTCTATCCCCTGGCCCGCGGCGCGGCGGTGGGCTTTGCGCTGGCGACCGGCGTTTCGGTGGCAGCCTACAGTTTCTCCAGCGGCGTCGGCGTTCGTGCGGCCGGGACCGTGCTCGGGTTCCAGGCCTGTCTGGAAATCGTCACTGGCCTCGGCATGGTCGCGTACGCCCTCGCGACACGACGCAGCGGTCTTCTTGCTTATGCGCGACGCCACGGGGCGATCGGTCTTCTCGCGGGCGCCATCTCGGTGATTGGCTTCCTTGCCTTCCTGGCCGCCGCGCAGAGCCTGCCGCTCGGCCCGGTCGTCGCCTTGCGCGAAACCAGTGTGATCTTCGGCGCCGTGCTGGGAACGCTCGTGCTCAAGGAAGGGTTCGGCGTTCGCCGGATCGTCGCGTCCGGTTTCGTCGTCGGCGGGATCGCGCTTCTCGCCTTTGCCTCCTGAGGTAAGCTGCCCTTATGTCCCTGCCTGCAGATCTCGAAAAACGTCTCCGCCTGCCGCTGATCGCGGCGCCCATGTTCCTGGTGTCAGGGCCCGCGCTGGTGACGGCGGCCTGTCGCGCCGGTGTGATCGGGTCGTTCCCGACGGCCAACTGCCGCACCGTCGACGAGCTCGACCAGTGGCTTGCCGGCATGACCGACACGTTGAAGCGTGCGGCCGACGAGAGCGGTCGTGCCCCGGCGCCAGTGTGCCCCAACCTGATCGTGCATCGTTCCAATCCGCGCGTGCCCGACGATCTCGCGGCCGTGCTGCGCCACAAGGCGGAGATCGTGATCACCTCCGTGGGCTCGCCCGAGCCGGTGATGAAGCCGCTGAAGGATGCCGGCTGCCTGGTGCTGGCCGATGTCGCCTCGGTGCGCCATGCCGAGAAGGCCGTCGCGGCGGGTGTCGACGGTCTCGTGCTGCTGACGGCCGGGGCGGGCGGTCAGACCGGCTGGGTCAATCCCTTCGCCTTTGTGCGCGCGGTGCGGAGGTTCTGGGATGGCATCGTGGTCATGGCGGGCGGGATGGCGGATGGCCATGCCATCGCGGCGGCCGCGGCGCTGGGCTGCGATCTCGCCTACATGGGCACCAAGTTCATCGCCACGCGCGAGAGCCTCGCCAAGGACGCCTACAAGCAGATGCTGGTCGACAGTCGGCTCGACGATGTGCTGCTGACGCGCGCCTTCACCGGGCTGGAGACCAACATGCTGCGGCCCTCCATCGCGGCGGCGGGTCTCGATCCCGACAATCTGCCGGCGCGTGGCGCCATCGATATTTCGAAGGACATCAACGCCTCGGCACGCGACAAGCCCGACCCGAAGCGCTGGAAGGACATCTGGAGCGCCGGACACTCCGTCTCCGGCGTCAGCGACGTGCCCTCGGTGGCGGACCTCGTCGAGCGCACCGCCGCTGAGTACGACGCGGCCCTTCGCTCAATGCAGCGCGTATAGCCCGCAGGAAAAGCGGAACTCCGCCGGCTTGATCAGGGCGGCGTTGGCGACGCGGACGCGGTGCAGCCTGCCGTCGAGATTGTGTTCCCAGAAGTCGAGGAACTTGGTCAGAGCGGGAAAGCGGGGGGCCAGATCGAGGTTCTGCCAGACGAAGCTCTGCAGGACATGCCGATGATCGGGCATCCAGTAGAGGATTTCGGCCGTCGTGATGCGATAGTTGTTGAGTTGCGCAAAAAAACTGCGATCCATGCGGCACTCCTTGACAGGGGGCGCGTCAGGAAATAGTCACGCACTCTTAACGAAAAGTCAGTAAAATTCGTTCCATAACAATGGCTTATCAGCACTTCTGGATGATTGCTGCTGATGCGAAGTGACTTCGTTTCGCTGGCTTGACTCGGGCCGGGCGCAACCCTAAATCCGGTGCGCGTTGGCACTCTTCGCTCGAGAGTGCTGACAGCAGTCCTTCCCGTCGCGGCCGTCCGGCTGCGCAGGCTCAACCAGGATCATTGGAGGAAGAAGCATGAAGTTCCGTCCGCTTCACGACCGCGTCGTGGTCAAGCGCGTCGCGGAGGAAGAGAAGACCAAGGGCGGCATCATCATTCCGGACACTGCCAAGGAAAAGCCGATGGAAGGCGAAGTCGTCGCCGTCGGTCCTGGCGCCCGGGATGAGAAAGGCGCTCTCGTCGCTCTCGATGTGAAGGCCGGCGACCGCATCCTGTTCGGCAAGTGGTCCGGCACCGAGATCAAGCTCGACGGCGTCGAGTACCTGATCATGAAGGAAAGCGACATCATGGGAATCGTCGAAGGTTCCGCAGCTGCCGGCAAGAAGGCCGCCTGATCGCTTCCGAATCCCATTCATCCAAATCGAGAGGAACTGAGTAATGGCAGCCAAAGAAGTCCGCTTTAGCGCCGATGCCCGTGAGCGCATGCTGCGCGGCGTCGACATCCTCGCCAACGCCGTCAAGGTGACGCTGGGCCCGGAGGGCCGCAACGTCGTCCTCGACAAGTCGTTCGGCGCTCCGCGTATCACCAAGGACGGCGTCACCGTCGCCAAGGAAATCGAGCTC
>JAIUOY010000039.1:0-9097 GCA_020160995.1 Pseudomonadota bacterium
CGGCTGGCCCGGCTGGAGCGGGCGATCGCACAGTTCATGCTCGACCTGCACACCGAGGTGAACGGCTACACCGAGGTCGACCCGCCGATGCTGGTGAAGGACGCCGCGGTCTACGGCGTCGGCCAGTTGCCCAAGTTCGCCGAGGACATGTTCCGCACCGACAACGGCTTCTGGCTGATTCCCACGGCCGAGGTCTCGCTCACCAACCTGGTGAACGACATGGTGCTGGACGAGAAGGACCTGCCGCTGCGCTTCACGGCCTTCACGCCCTGCTTCCGCTCCGAGGCGGGCGCTGCCGGCAAGGACACGCGCGGCATGATCCGCCAGCATCAGTTCCCCAAGGTCGAACTGGTCAGCATCACCACGCCCGAGCAGTCGGAAGCCGAGCACGAGCGCATGACGGCGTCGGCCGAGGAAGTCCTGAAGCGGCTGGGCCTTGCCTATCGCACCCTGACGCTGTGCACCGGCGACATGGGCTTCTCGGCGCGCAAGACCTACGACCTCGAAGTCTGGCTGCCCGGCCAGAACGCCTATCGCGAGATTTCGAGCTGCTCGAACTGCGGCGATTTCTAGGCCCGCCGCATGAACGCGCGCTACCGCCCCAGGGAAGGCAAGGGGACGCGGTTCGTGCATACGCTGAACGGCTCCGGCCTCGCGGTCGGTCGCACCTTGGTCGCGGTGCTGGAGAACTACCAGAACGAGGACGGCTCGGTGACGATCCCCGATGCGCTGCGTCCCTATATGCGCGGCATCGAGACGATCGCCGCCGGCGTGGCCAAGAAGTGAACGCGATCAATCTCGCCAAGGCGCGCATCCTCGTCACCAACGACGACGGCATCCACGCACCCGGCCTGCAGGCCCTGATCGAGATCGCGGAGCAGCTGTCCAGCGATGTCTGGGTCGTGGCGCCCGAGGTCAACCAGAGCGGCGCCGGCCATTCGCTGTCGCTGTCGCGGCCGATCCGGTCGCGCGAGGTGAGCGAAGGCAAGTTCGCCATCGAGGGGACGCCGACCGATTGCGTTCTGTTTGCGGTCAAGCATCTGCTGAAGGATCGCAAGCCCGACATCGTCCTGTCCGGCGTCAATCGCGGCACCAACATTGCCGACGACGTGACCTATTCGGGCACGATCGCGGCGGCCATGGAAGGCTGCCTGCTCGGTCTGCCGTCGATTGCCTTTAGCCAGGCCTATACGCACGACCATCCCGTGAAGTGGGGCACTGCCACGGCCCACGGCGCTGCCGTGGCGCGGCGCGTTCTCGCCATGGACTGGCCGCGCAACGTGCTGGTCAACATCAACTTCCCCGATGTCGTTGCCGGATCGGTCAAAGGCGTGCGGGCGACCCATCAGGGCAATCGCGGGTTCGGCGGCTACATCATCGAGCGCCACGATCCCCGCGGCGGGTCCTACTACTGGATCGGCTATACGCCGCAGGAGCGCGAAATCGACGAGGCGAGCGACATCGCCGCCGTTCGCGCGGGCTACATCTCCGTGACGCCGCTCCAACTCGACCTCACCCACGAGGCGATGCGTCGCAAGCTCGTCGCCGAGTTCGCCGCCGAGAACGAAGACTAGGGCGAGACGGGCGCCGTGAACGTCCCGGCCATGCAGCGCCTGATTGCCGAGTTGCGCAACTCCGGCATTTCGGACGAAAATGTTCTGGCAGCAATCGCCGCGGTCAATCGCGAGCGTTTCGTATCGCCTACCTTTGCTGAGCGGGCCTGGGAGAATACGGCGCTGCCCATCGCCTTCGGCCAGACGATCAGCCAGCCGCTTGTGGTGGCCGCCATGACCGAGGCGCTGCGGGTCGGGCCGCGCATGAAGGTCCTCGAGATCGGCACCGGCTCGGGCTATCAGGCCGCCGTGCTCGCCAAGCTGGCGCGACGGGTCTATTCGATCGAGCGCTTCAAGCCTCTGTCGAAGGAAGCGGAGCGGCTGCTGCTCGATCTCGGCATCTACAATGTCGTGGTCGATATCAACGACGGCAGCAAGGGCTGGCCCGGCCAAGCGCCCTTCGACCGCATCATCGTCACCGCCGCGGCCGAGGAAAGGCCGCAGGCCTTGATCGACCAGCTCGCCGTCGGCGGTATCCTGATCGTCCCGGTGGGGCGCGATCCCACCGCCCAGGTCGTCGAGCGAATCGTGAAAAGCGAGCGCGGCCTGCAACGCGATACGCTGATGCCGGTGCGTTTCGTGCCCCTCGTCGCGGGTCCTTTGCCTGTTTTGGGGCAGGGATAACGCGGCCAAAAATCGTCTTTGGCCCGATTCCCGCCGGAATCGTGATGCAGTAAAATGGATTCATGAAAAGAGCCCCTCGCTTCCCCTCGCGATGGGCCGGCTGGTTGCGCACGCTGGGTACAATGGCGGTGCTGTCGGTCGCGCTCGGCGCTTGCAATACCGTCATGGGCGCCCGTGAGGGCACCATGGAGTATCCCGGCTCAGCGGCCGGCCCCAATGCCGTTCCGGTCTATGTCGTGAAAGACAAGGACACGGTCGAGAGCCTCTCGCAGCGCTACGGCGTGTCGACCCAGACGATCATCGACCGCAACGATCTCAAGCAGCCCTACACGCTCAAGGCAGGTCAGACCCTGCAGATGCCGGGTGCGCGCTTCGTGGCCGACAATGTCGGCACTGCCTCCGCCGCCACGACCCAGACCGCTGCGGCCAATCCCAGCGCGCCGGGCCCGGTCAAACGCGAAGCCTTGGCCGCGCCGGGGCAAAGCGAGGCGCCGCGGTCGGCGGCACCGGCCGGAGAGCCGACACCGCTTGCACCGGCGGCACGGTCCGTCACCGTGCCCGCGACTCCGCCGGCGCGCATGATCTGGCCGGTCAACGGCAAGATCGTCTCGAAGTACGGCACGTCGGGCGGCCAGAAGAACGACGGCATCGACATCGCCGCTGCCAAGGGCGCGACGGTGAAGGCGGCCGACAATGGCAAGGTCGTCTATGCCGGAAACGAGGTCGCCAAGATGGGCAACCTGCTGCTGGTCGAGCATTCCGGCGGCTACATTACCGCCTACGGCAACAACGAGTCGTTGCTGGTCAAGAAGGGCGACACCGTGAAGAAGGGCCAGGCGATCGCCAAGGTCGGAAATTCCGGTGGTACGGCCGAGCCGCAGTTGCACTTCGAGGTTCGCCGCTCCGGCAAGACGGTCGATCCCACGACGGTGCTGCCGCCGCAGTAGGCGGCAGCTTCAGACGACCTTTCCGTCGATCTTGTATTCGCCTTTGCGGTCTTCGATCTCGAGGACCCAGAGGTCGGGATCGCGGGCCACCTGGCGCGCGATGTAGGCGTCGGCGTCGGGCTCGGAGACCGGCGTCGGCCCGGTGCCGCGACTCCAGGCCGGCTCGTCATCCATGGTGCTGGCCTGTGTGTAGACCGTCACGCCGGCCTCGAAGCGGTTGATCTTGAGGAGCACCGTGCCGGCATCGGGATCGCCGCGCCGCACGACGGCCGCGGGGATGAAGGCGCGATCGCACAGCCGCACCTGCGCGCTGACCCAAAGTCCGGTCGTGAGGCCCATCGCCATCGGCTCGTCATCCTTCCAGCGCGTCGTCCAATCCATCGAACACGGCCCGTGCGCCGCGCCAGCGGAAGCGCACGCAGGCGAAGGGAAGCGCGTCGAGGGCTGCATCGCCGTCGGCCAGCGAGGCCGGCGCGATCAGGATGGGTCTGATATCGGGCCCGTTGCGCGCGGAGGCAAGCGATAACGAGCCCACGGCGAGCGCCAGCTCGTCGGCCCGGCCGTCGGCCACCAGGGCAAACAGCGGCTGCGGCCGCACACCGCGCAGCGAGAAGAGATCCTGGGTCCCGCCGAACAGGCCACGCTTGGCAAGTTCCTCATGCAATGCCGCGTCGACCAGCCTGCGGTCGCAGGCTGTCATTGCCGACTCGACCTGCATGGGTTCGACGCAAAGGCCGGGCCGGGTGCTGGCCGGTTCTCCTGCCTTGAAGCGGCGCACCGAATCGACGAATTGACCGAGCAGTCGGGTCAGCCGCGGGCTGTCGAGAGGTGCCACGATCAACGCTTCCGACTCCTCTCCGTCGGGCCAGGTCACCTTGCGCCATACGCCGTCGGCGAGAAATTCGCGGAAGCCCGCCTTGCGTTGGCCAGACCGGGCCCCGCCCATGCGGCCGGAATGGGCGAGATAGAGCGCGCCGGTCGCGTCTGCGACGACAATCCCTGCCACTTTCCGGTCGGTGCCGGCGCGCGGCAGGTTGATCTCGCAGGTGATGCTCTCGCGTTTGGTCGGCGGGTTGGGCGCATAGCCGAGAAGCAGCGCATGCCGTGCGGCGATGCCGTCGCGTGCCCGGCGTGGTTCGAACGCCCACCAGAAGGAATCGTCGCGGGTCCAATGGATGGCGGTGCGGAGTTCGCCGCCGCGCCAGGTGAGGCGCACGCCGCGCGCAGGGACGCCCTTCAACGCGCCTTGTAGGCGTTTGATGGCGCGGTCGATACGTCTTGGCTCCCCCACGACCCGCAGCATGCGTGATCCTACCGCTGCCACTGGCCCTTGCCCACTCGGTCGGCATCCGGCAAGAGACCGACCTTCATGGCCGAACCGCCCCTTCTTGCACTCCAGGACATCCGCTACCGGCTGGGTGATCAGACGATCCTCGACGGCGTCGAGCTGTCGATTGCACCTGGCGAGCGCCTGTCGCTGATCGGCCGCAACGGCGCCGGCAAGTCGACCCTGCTGCGTATCCTGGCGGGCGAGCCGATTGCCGATTCAGGCACGCGGTTCGCCCAGCCCGGCGCGACGGTGGCGACCCTGCCGCAGGAGCCGGATTTCACCGGCCACGAGACGGTGGCCCACTATGTGACCTCGGCGCTGCGCGATTCGCTCGGACCTTCGGATTATCGGGCTGCAGCGCTGCTCGACGAGCTCAAGCTCGATGGTGCTCGTGCTCCCTCCGAACTGTCGGGCGGCGAAGCCCGCCGCGCGGCGTTGGCACGTGCGCTGGTCGCCGAGCCGGATGTGCTGCTGCTCGACGAGCCGACCAACCATCTCGACCTGCCGACCATCGAATGGCTCGAAGCCACGCTTTCCGACTGGAAGGGCGCCTATGTGCTGGTGAGCCATGACCGGCGCTTCCTCACCAACCTGGCGCGCGCAGTGCTCTGGCTCGACCGCGGCATCGTGCGCCGCCTCGACCGCGGCTATGCCGAGTTCGAGGCCTGGTCGAACGACATCCTGGAGCGCGAGGCGACGGAGCGACACAAGCTCGACCGGCTGATCGAGCGCGAGACCGAATGGGCCGGCAAGAGCATCCGCGCCCGCCGTACGCGCAACGAAGGCCGGCTGCGGGCGCTTGGCGAGCTGCGCAAGCAACGACGCCAGCAGATCGGCCCGGTCGGTCGCGCCGTCATCGAGACGGGATCGGCCGAACAGTCGGGCGCGCTCGCCATCACGGCGCGCAACATCTCTAAGAGCTGGGGCGACAAGACCGTCGTGCGCGAGTTCTCCACGCGCATCTTTCGCCGCGACCGCATCGGGCTGATCGGTCCCAACGGCGCCGGCAAGACGACGCTGCTGCGCATGCTGATCGGCGAACTGGAGCCCGACACCGGCTCGGTGAAGCTCGGCGCCAACTTGATGCCCGTGGTGATCGACCAGCGTCGCACCGCCCTCGACCCCGACAAGACGCCCTGGGAGATCCTGGCGGATCGCAACGACCATGTGCTGGTGCGCGGCCAGCAGCGGCATGTGATGACCTATCTGCGCGAGTATCTGTTCCGCGACGAGCAGGCGCGTCAGCCGGTGCGCACGCTCTCGGGCGGCGAGCGCAACCGCCTGCTGCTCGCCAAGGCGCTGGCTGCGCCCTCGAACCTGATCGTCCTCGACGAGCCCACGAACGACCTCGATGCCGACACGCTGGACCTCCTGCAGGAGGCTCTGGCGGACTATGACGGCACCGTCCTTCTGGTGAGCCACGACCGCGACTTCCTCGACCGGCTGGTGACGTCGACCATCGCCCTGGAAGGCGACGGCACCGCCGTCGAGTATGCCGGCGGCTACAGCGACTATCTCGTGCAGCGCGGCCCGCGTGAAACGCCGACGGCTGCCCCTCCGCCGCGCCGCGGGAAGGCGGCCGCCGCGCCGCGCGAAGCGGCCCCTGCCAAGCAGCGTCTGGGCTACAAGCGGGAACGGGCGCTGGCCGAGCTGCCGAAGAAGATGGACGCGCTGCACGCCGAGATGGCCGCCCTCAACGAGGCTTTGGCTGATCCTGCGCTCTACACGCGCGATCCCAAGGGTTTTGCCGCCAAGACCACCCGTCTCGGCGTTGCCCAGGCGGAGCTCGATGCCGCCGAAACCGAGTGGCTGGAGCTGGAAATGCTGCGCGAGGAGCTGAAGAGCGCGGGTTGACGGGGCTGGGGGTGTCGGGTACCCCCACGCACCCCCAAAGGTCCCCCAGAAGTGCCCGATTCCGCTGTTTCTCACGATCTCGACACCCGCCTGGCCGGCCATCCTGCCGGTCTGCGGCGCACGTTCGCGATCATCTCCCATCCCGACGCCGGCAAGACCACGCTGACCGAGAAGCTGCTGCTGTTCGGCGGTGCCATCCACGTCGCGGGCGCGGTCAAGGCGCGTGGCGAGGCCCGCCGGGCGCGCTCCGACTGGATGAAGATCGAGCAGCAGCGCGGCATCTCGGTCACCACCTCGGTGATGCACTTCGAGTATGGCGGCGCGGTCTTCAACCTGCTCGACACGCCGGGCCACGAGGACTTCAGCGAGGATACCTATCGTACCCTGACGGCGGTCGACTCGGCCGTCATGGTGATCGACGCGGCCAAGGGCATCGAGGCGCGCACGCGCAAGCTGTTCGAGATCTGCCGCCTGCGCGACGTGCCGATCGTGACGTTCATCAACAAGATGGATCGCGAGAGCAAGGACCCCATCGAGCTGCTCGACGAGATCGCCTCGACCCTGGCGCTCGACGTGACGCCGATGAGCTGGCCGGCCGGTTCCGGCCAGAATTTCAAGGGCACCTACGATCTCGCCAACGACCGCATGCTGATCTTCGACGCCGCCGATCGCGAACGCATCGGCCAGTCGGTCGAATACGAAGGCATCGACGATCCGGCTCTGGCGAAGTCGCTGCCGGCCGAGCAGTACGCCAAGCTTGCCGAAGACGTGGAGCTGGTACGTGCCGGCTATCCGTCATTCGACATCGAGTCCTATCGCGGCGGCCATCTGACGCCGGTGTTCTTCGGCAGCGCCTACAACAATTTCGGCGTGCGCGAGTTGCTCGATGCGCTGGCGGCCTGGGCGCCGCCGCCGCGGCCGCAGCCTGCCGAGCCGCGGCCCATCGAGCCGACCGAACCCAAGGTCTCGGGCTTCGTGTTCAAGGTCCAGGCCAACATGGACCCCAACCACCGCGACCGCATCGCCTTCCTGCGCCTGTGCAGCGGCAAGTTCCGCCGCGGCATGAAGCTCACCCAGATGGGCACCGGCAAGACGCTGTCGGTCAACTCGCCGATCCTGTTCTTCGCGCGCGAGCGCGAGATCGTCGACGAGGCGTGGCCGGGCGACATCATCGGCGTGCCCAACCACGGCGTGCTGCGGGTCGGCGACACGCTGACCGAGGGCGAGACGATCAAGATCGTCGGCATCCCGAACTTCGCGCCGGAAATCCTGCGCCGGGTGCGGCTCGAGGACCCGATGAAGTCCAAGCAGCTGCGCCGCGCGCTCGAGGACCTCGCCGAGGAGGGCGTGACCCAGGTGTTCCGCCGCGTGATCGGCGGCGACCACATCGTCGGCGTCGTCGGCGAACTGCAGCTCGACGTGCTGAAGACCCGGGTCGAGGCCGAGTACGGCGTGAAGATGGACCTCGAGCCGGCGCCGTTCGAGACGGCGCGCTGGATCTCGGCCGCCACCAAGGCCGATCTCGAGGCCTTCATGTCGGCCAATCGCGGCGGCATGTCCGAGGACCGCGACGGCTCGCCGGTGTTCCTGGCGCGCAACGCGTGGGAGCTGGGCTACATCGCCGAGAAGTCGCCCGCCATCAAGTTCAGCGACATCCGCGAGCGGTCCTGAAAGGTCCCTCGCTGCGCTCGGGATGACAGCCCTGTCTTGTCATCCCGAGCGCAGCGAGGGACCTTTCGTCATCCTCTCTCCGTCACCGGCACCGTCACGCCGGCCGCGCGCAGCTCCTTCAATTCCTCCGCCTTCAGCGACAGGAGCTCCGCCAGCACCTTCTCGGTGTGCTGACCGAGCGTCGGGGCTGGCGTCCGGATCTCCGGCTTGCCGCCGGTGTGCAGGCGGATCGGCGAGATCGGCACGCGGGTGCGGCCGCGGCGCGGGTGGTCGATGTCGACCCAGAAGCCGCGCGCCTCGAGGTGCGGGTCGGTCGCGACCTCGCGGGCGGTCTTGACCGGCGCGCAGGGCACGTGTGCCTCGTTCAGGAGCGTCACCACCTCGTCCTTGGTCCGGCCGATCGTCCAGGCGCCGACGATGTCGTCGATCTCGGCCATGTTCTTCGCCCGCGCCACGGTGCTGGCGTACTTCGGGTCGGTCGCGAGGTCGGGCCGCTCCAGCATCTGGCACATCGACTGCCAGTGGCGCTCGGCGGCGGTGAAGATCGCGACGTAGCCGTCGCTGCACGGGTAGGTGTTGTAGGGCGCCATGGCGAGCGCGGGGTGGCGGTTGCCGGTGCGTGCCGGCACGTTGGTGTCGCCATCCATCACCGCGCCCAGCGCCGAGGCCAGCGCGATCGACGCGGCCTCGTGCATGGCGACCTCGACGCGCTGGCCCTGGCCGGTGCGCTCGCGCTGGACCAGCGCGCCCAGGATGCCGGCACAGAGGTGGATGCCGGCCAGGAAGTCGCAGACCGCCGCGCCGGCCTTGGTCGGCGGCCCGTCGGGATCGCCGGTCGCGTTGGTGATGCCGCTCATCGCCTGGATGGTGACGTCCATCGCCGCGAGGTCGCGGTACGGCCCGTCGAGTCCGAACCCCGAGCTGCCACCATAGACCAGACGCGGGTTCAGCTTGTGCAGCACGTCCCAGCCGATGCCCAGCCGGTCCATGACGCCGACCGCGAAGTTCTCGATCACCACGTCGGCCTGCTTCACGAGGTCGAGGAACAGCGCCTTGCC